>JAIMKV010000011.1:1680-85371 GCA_020692205.1 Myxosarcina sp. GA_180221_E-2-1-MAG-40_15 | reverse complement strand
TTGCTGCTTAATTTTGTCCGAACCATTGGTTAATAATCTTGATGGGATTAGTTATCTTTTTTATGCCATGAGTTACCATTAGAATTTTTCAATGCTTATTCTTCACATAGAGTGATCTGTATCTATAAATATATTTTTTCAAAAAGATAAGCTAGCAAGTAAGTCTCACTCTAAAAATAGCTATGTATCCAGCTAATTGAGCGTAATAACTAGTTTTATCTGTATTTTTAAATGCAAAAAATATTTAAGATTCTGTTGTGGACAGTAATATTTAATTCTTTAGCTACCGTAACTTCGGCACAAAACCATTCATCTTGCTATATGTTGGATGCCGATGGTAACTCCATAGATTTAGGCTATCTTTGTCAAAATAATACTTCTAGAACTGGTGGTTACAGTCATGATCTTTCAGAGCCAACCCGATTTTCTGGGCAACCTGGAGTACAAATTGTTCCTATTAAAAGCAGACGTTCTGGCATTCCTATTATCGACGTTAAATTTAATGCTCAACATACTTTCGAGATGATGTTAGATACAGGTGCAACTAGCGTAGTTATTACTGAACAGATGGCAAAAACACTACAGGTTAAACATACTGAAACTGTTTGGGTGTCTACTCCTAGTAGTAATTATTTTCAAATGCCTGCGGGCTACGTATACTCTGTTGGGATAGGCACACTTATTCAAAAAAACACCCACGTAATTACGTCGCCTTCAATGGATATGGGATTATTAGGACAAAGCTTCTTCAGTCAATATGATATTACGATCAAAAGCGATGTGGTTGAATTCAGAGAAAGATAGACTTAAGCATAACTTAGCCATCAGGCGGATTTAGCAATAATATTGAAATATTTCGTATTTTTGGACCCTTGCTTCTTGATTTCTTATTCTGTTCAAGTTAGCTCTTCCCAGATCCCGTAAAAAAAGCTATTATGGTAAATCGTGAGTTTTTATACTAGCCATGAATGCCGAAGCAATTATACGTTCGATAGAATCAGAACATCTGAAGTCCGATATACCTAAGATCTATGTCGGAGACACTGTAGAAGTAGGAGTCCGAATCACCGAAGGAAATAAAGAGCGAGTTCAACCCTATAAAGGTACAGTAATCGCTAAACAAAACGGCGGAATTAGTGAAACTATTACGGTTCGCAAAGTATTTCAAGGAGTAGGAGTAGAAAGAGTATTTTTATTACACTCTCCGATGATTGACAAAATTAAAGTTGAGCGTCGTGGAAAAGTACGTCGAGCCAAGCTATATTATCTGCGCGATCGCGTAGGTAAAGCCACCAGAATTAAGCAGCGATTTGACCGCCCAATTGAAGGCCAAGTTAAAAGCTCTGCCAAAGGTTCTGCCAAAAAAGCTGAAACAGAGAATTTATCTGGTAAAAATTAGTAAACAAACGCTAATGAGGTATAATTAGAAGGCTTTGATTTGAAAGAAGTTGAAGCAGATATGCGTCTTTAGTTCAGTTGGTAGAACGTCGGTCTCCAAAACCGGATGTCGGGGGTTCAAGTCCTCCAAGGCGCGTCAGCTCAGAAGGCGCCGTTTAAGTTAATTCGTTATCTGATAATCAAGTTGAAGTATTGAATTGTTCTACAGATATTAACTAATCATTTACTTAATAATTAGTTAAGAGTTAAGCTTAGATATATAGTCATCAGCAAATCCATGCTTCATTGCAAGCAGGGTAATACAAGTAGTAGAAATAATCGAGATTTGATTATTAAATCTTGCTTGTAGTTGATCTTTTAAACGACAGTAACATCTAATTTATCAATAGCGAATACTCTCGCGAGGCAACCGTTTTGGCTAAAAAAGATATAGTAACAAAAGAAACCCCCGCAACGAAAGAAGCAGCAGGTGGTAACAGCGCAGCTGACTTTGTAGTTCAAACCAAAGAAGAATTAGGTAAAGTTGCCTGGCCCTCTCGCCAGCAATTGATAAGTGAGTCCGTAGCCGTGATTTTGATGGTTATTTTAGTATCTACGATCATTTATCTAATTGATAAATTCTTTGCCTGGGGAGCAGGAAAGGTATTTTAATTATGATCAACACCGCAGACCTACCAGAAGATGACAATCAGCAACCAGAAGAGGTAAAGGTTAATGTAAAAACCAAAGGTAATCCTCGCTGGTATGCTGTACAGGTAGCTTCAGGATGTGAGAAGCGTGTCAAAAACGATCTAGATATGCGAATTCAAACCTTAGAAATAAGCGATCGCGTAATGCAGGTACAGATTCCACAAACCCCAAGCGTCAAAATCCGCAAAGATGGCTCACGCTATACTAGCGACGAAAAAGTTTTTCCTGGCTACGTTCTAGTCAAGATGCTAATGGATGACGATGCTTGGCAGGTCGTTAAAAACACTCCTAATGTGATTAACTTTGTAGGGGCGGAACAAAAACGCCGTTATGGTCGAGGTAGAGGTCATGTTAAGCCACTTCCTCTATCCCGTACTGAAGTTGAGCGCATCTTCAAGCAATCTGAAGAGCAAGAGCCAATCATCAAAATCGATATGGAGATTGGTGATAAAATTGCTGTCCTTTCTGGTCCATTTAAGGAGTTTGAAGGGGAAGTAATTGAAGTTAGCCCAGAAAGAAGTAAGCTCAAAGCCTTATTATCTATTTTTGGGCGAGATACTCCAGTAGAATTGGAGTTTAATCAAGTTGAAAAACAAAACTAAAGATGCCTAGAAAAGTTGTTGCCTTAATTAAATTAGCTTTACCTGCGGGGAAAGCCAATCCCGCACCTCCTGTGGGCCCAGCTTTGGGTCAACATGGTGTAAACATCATGGCATTTTGTAAAGAATACAATGCCAAAACAGCAGATAAAGCAGGACTAGTAATTCCTGTAGAAATTTCGGTTTTTGAAGACAGAAGTTTTACATTTATCTTAAAGACACCTCCTGCATCAGTCTTAATCAAAAAGGCGGCAGGAATCGAGAAAGGTGCAAGCGAACCTAATAAGCAGAAGATTGCGACCATAACTCAAGACCAGCTTAAAGAAATTGCTCAAACCAAACTACCTGATCTCAATGCTAATGACATTGAAGCAGCAATGAAAATTGTGGCGGGTACAGCGAAAAATATGGGTATAGCGATCGCTGACTAACCTTTTCGAGAACACTGCAAATTTTTACTACACATTTTACTGGGGAGAAGCAAACCGCTTCGCTAATTACCCAAGGAGAAAAATAATGGCAAAAAAAATGTCTCGCCGAATGCGCGAGCTAGTTAAAAAAGTCGAGGAAGATAAGGTCTATCAGCCTCATGAGGCAATGACCCTTTTGAAAGAGACGGCTACAGCAAAATTCGATGAAACCGTCGAAGCTCATATCAAGCTCGGTATCGATCCCAAATATACAGATCAACAGCTAAGAACTACTGTGAGTCTACCCAAAGGTACGGGACAAACGGTTAGAGTCGCAGTAATCGCTCGCGGTGAACAGGTTAAAGAAGCCGAAGAAGCTGGAGCAGAGATTTACGGTTCAGAAGAGCTAATTGAAGATATTCAAAAAGGAATGATGGACTTTGATATCTTGATTGCTACTCCTGACATGATGCCCAAAGTAGCTAGACTGGGTCGTGTTTTGGGTCCAAAAGGCTTGATGCCCTCGCCTAAAGGGGGAACTGTTACCACAGATTTACAGTCAGCAGTCGAAGCGTTCAAAGCTGGTAAGTTAGAATTTAGAGCTGACAAAACAGGCATTGTTCATGTTATGTTTGGTAAGGCATCTTTTTCAGCGGAAGATTTGTTAGCAAATCTTAAAGCTCTACAAGAAACCGTTGACCGTAATCGCCCTAGTGGTGCAAAAGGTCGTTACTGGCGTACTGTATATGTTTCCGCTTCTATGGGTCCATCAATTCAGATTGATGCTAGTGCTTTACAAGATTTAAATTTGACGGTCGCAGCCTAAACAATCTTACAAAACACTACAAGTAAATATTAAACGACTAGTACCAAAGACAGCGGGCGCGTTAATTCGCTTAATTTCCTGCCGAGGTTAATGTCTATTAGATGATGATCTAGTTCTCTAGCTGGGAATGGTCATCGACACTGTAGCAACCTCTGGCAAGAAGCTGGAGGTTTTGTCGTTGATGCGGTCTAAAAGATCTCAAATACCAAGGAGGTGACAGAGGATGGGGAGAACCCTCGCCAACAAAAAAGAAATAGTAGCCGAACTAAAAGATAGCTTAAGCGACGCTCAGTTAGCTTTTGTAATTAATTATGAAGGGTTATCAGTAGCAGAAATTACTGAATTACGTAATCGTTTGCGCCCCATTGGTGCTACTTGCAAGATTACCAAGAACACCCTGATGAACATTGCCATTGATGGTGATGAAAATTGGCAACCAATGCAGGAATTCTTGAATGATGCTACTGCTTTTCTCTTAACTGGAGAGGAAATAGGCTCAGCAGTAAAAGCCTATAAAGGATTTCAGAAGGATACCAAAAAAACTGAGTTACGCGGTGGCGTAATGGAAGGTCAGGCTTTAACTAAAGAACAGGTTGAAGCTCTAGGCGATTTGCCTAGCAAAGATGAGCTATATGCCAAAATCGCTGGCTCAATTAACGCTTTGGCCACTAAGCTGGCTGTGGGTGTTAAAGAAATTCCTAATAGCTTGGCTAGAGGCATCAAAGCGGTTTCGGAGAAAGAAGAGTAAACATCTTTCTGAAACTATTTACAATACAACTAATTATTGACCAATCACGGAGTAAAGTATATGTCTGCTGCAACTGATGAAATTCTCGAAAAGTTAAAATCTCTAAGTCTATTAGAGGCTTCTGAATTAGTCAAACAAATTGAAGAAACCTTTGGCGTAAGTGCTGCAGCTACTGCTGGGGTAGCTGTATCCGCACCCGTTGCTGCTGCCGAAGCTGAAGAAGAAAAAACCGAATTTGATGTAGTTCTCGAAGATGTACCCAAAGACAAGAAAATTGCCATTCTTAAAGTTGTTCGTACTATCACTGGCTTAGGACTAAAAGAAGCTAAAGAAATGGTTGAATCTACACCCAAAGCTCTGAAGGAAGGTGTGGCTAAAGAGGACGCTGAAGAGACTAAGAAAAAACTAGAAGAAGCTGGTGCAAAAGTTACTGTTAAGTAATCAGTTAATTCAAATTTAATGATTTAGGGATGTTCTAATGAACATCTCTTTTTTGTTGCTCAATTATTATTGATTACAAATACAAATTTAGAATTTGACCTCTATGATGGCATCAAGATTAGATATCACACAAATTTTTTGCGACCTAGATGATTTTTATCTTCAATGGTCAAGACTATGGCAGCAACAGAAGCAAATCCCCTTCAAGCATCATTTTTGATTAGGGAGTATTCTCAACTAATTGGCTTCCTATTTCTTACCATCTCACTACGATAGTCCTACTGTTCATCTTCCATTCCAGTCCCTTGTCACTCCCTGAGGCTGGTGGCTAAATTCTAGTTCAAGGAAATACTAGATACCCAAGTCTTGTTGCTCTGGTTTTTTTCAGGCAAAGAACTAATATTCTGGTTCGCATTTTCTGAAGTTTCGCCGATTGTTTTAGCTACTTCTATTCCCGATTGCTCCAAAATAACCAAGGGAACAGGAAAATGATCGCGAACGATTCTCTTGACTAATACTTGACCATTTGATAAGTAGTCCCCAACCTCGACATAACGACTTGTGCTTTCTTCTGGTGCTTGAACAATTAATTTGGTTCTACCATTAGCTTGATATAGCCCTGAGACAACTACATTCTGCGCCAAAGTTGGCTCTATTAGAGGTTCTGGTGCGGGTAAATCTACATTTGTGTTGTCCTGTCTCGCCTGCTGTTCAGGTTGACTTGGTGCTCTCTTGCTGGCAGATTCTTTGGGGGGGGGATTTACAGAAGCTTCTTGTTGCTTTTGCTCAATTTTAATCAGTGGGTTTAGAGGAACTACAGAGAAGGGATCTTCTCTGCCACGAATAATACTTCTAACTCTGACATCAGAATTAGTTGCAGGAATTAAACCAGCAACTTCTTGAGCCAGTTCAACTTCCTCTTCCTCTTCTAAATCAGCAAATTCTTCTTCCACTACTTGATTTTCAGCCTGTTGCGAGGCATCTATCTCCCCAGGAGATTGAACTGTTTCATCTAGTTCTTGTCTAGAATCAGCAAAGTCAGTGAAAAAAGAACAGCTTTGAGTTAGCAAAGCTAGCGTTCCTGTTAAGAGCAATAATACAGCTTTATTCATAATAATTATCCAACTATCGATTAAGATTGCCTAATTGAATCTGTAACCAAACAATTCAGACTCCAACATAACAGTTGATTTAAAGATCAGCCAGAGCTTAGAAACTAAGGATTTTCTTGTGTCATGGACTTTTTCAGTAAGTTCAAACCCTTTTTTAATTGACGAGAAACAGTTACTACACTAATACCAAGCATTTTTGCAGTTTCCTTCTGAGTTAAGTCATGTAAGAAAACGAACTCCAAAACATTTCTCGTGCGATCTTCTAATTCAGCTAAACTTTGCTGAAGGCGAACCCGATCTTCATAAACTAAATGAAAGCTGCGATGCTTAGGATCGGCAACTAGATCGCAAAGGCTAGTCTGGCTATCTAAGTCGTTATTAATAGAAACATCTAAACTTAAAGGCTTACGATTTTGATACGCTAATTTGATATCTTGCCATTCTTTGATAGATACCTCTAAGTACTGAGCAATTTCCAAGTTACTAGGCTGACGATGATGTTGTTCGCGGAAATCATGGACAAAAGCGATCGATTGCTGCCGCAATTCTAGCCAACGTCGGGGAATTCTTAGAGTACAACTTTTATCTCTTAAATAGTGTTGAATTTCGCCTCTTATGTAGGGGATAGCAAAAGAACTAAAAGCATTTCCTTTTTCCACATCAAAACGTTCGATAGCTCTAATCAATCCGATTGAACCAACTTGTAATAAGTCCTCAAAGCTCTCATTACATTGGTTCACCCAATGATATGCTTCTTTTTTTACTAGACCAAAATTTAGCTCCATAATCTGATTTCTTATCTGGATCAATGGCTTTTTTTGATATTGCTGAAACAAATAAAGACTATCTACTTTAATATTTTTATTAACACAAGTTGTCATTAAACTTAGTCCCTAGATAGAGAAAAATTTATAATTTAAAACTTACTAATTTACTAATTTACTTTGCTTAAATAAAATAAATCTGTTTTGGAAACAATTACAGCTTATTATTTTTTCTATCTACAGAACAACAGCATTTATACTATTTTTATTTGATAAACTTTGAATTTAAACCAGAATTATACTTAGTTTTATGTAAGATCACTTAAGGCAATAAGTAAATTTACTAATCATAATTTAAGCTGAAAGAAAATATTTTTACGCCCAGATAAACGGCAAAAAAATCTAGGTAATTAAACAAAATAATCCGACTGCTGATTTTGTTTAAAATATTATTTTTATAGTACGAGGCTAGCAGTTATCTAGCTAAACAAAGCAGTTTAATTACCGTATAGTAAAAATACTTAAAATATATTGAATACGAATTTTTTAAAAATTACTTTAGAGTTCACTCTTAGTTTTGATTAAGTGGTAATAACTTTTTAAAAGCACAAAAAAAGGGGCATTTGCCCCTAATAACAACTAATTTATTTATAATTAACTGGTTAATTAAATAGCGTATATTTAGCTAGCTATCTAATTGATTATTAAGCATTGGATACAATTCTGCCGTAGAAAATACCACGAACTTTAACTTCTTCTGGTTCTTCTGCTCCTAAATCAGTTGCAGAGGGCTGTTCACTTTCAAATACCCCAGCAATTTCCCCCGTTTCGCTATCTATTTTAGTAACATTAAGAGACATTTTTCCTTTACGAGAAACAAATTCTTTGACGTTTGCTTTAGAAAACTGAGGATCATCTGCACGTCCAGGCAAGGCTACAGCATTATCATAACCACTAGCAAGGCTACGGCCTTTAGGATCTAAAAATACCTGTCCACGATAGGAAGGTACGTCAAACTCGCCTTCAAAGTCAGTTGAGGTGTTGATAGTGTCAGAACTTGATTGAGTAGTAGCAACTAATTGCTTCATCGTGAAAAGGAAGGGAACTTCTTTGCCTCCAGGTAATAAAACAGTAGCGGGCTGAAAATCAATACCATCAATTTCAGTAAAGGTTAGAGTTCCATCATCGTTAAGATCAATAGTTCCCTGAATCTGATCTAGGGTGGAAGTGTATCTAGTTAATAATTTGCCCTCAACAAACTCGGCTTTTTGGCGTTTGCTAACTGGTTCTTCTTTGACAAAGTATTCCCTAGGTTCGATACATAAGTCTCGGATAGTATATTTTTCGCCTGCTTTAATGGGAATAGTGCCACGACTGCTATCTGGTAATTCTAAGCAAGTATTAGCTATGCCAGTGTTAACAATATCATCGTAGGTAAGTTCGTTTCTGCTTACTTTACTAGAATTACTACAGGCGGTTAGTACTCCTAAGCATAATGCTAAGAGACTGGCAATAATTGTACGGTATCTCATAGTCAACTTCATTTTGTCAATTTTAGATTTAACATCGAGCGCGAAAGATGCTGAAAATAGGCTCTTCTTAAGAAATTAGCCATTTTATAGATGGTATCTACTCTACCAAATAAGGACTACCAATATTCAATCGCTTAAAAATATCCTGTTCAACAATCTGCTGAACTTAGGAACAAGTATTCGGTAATCGGTTTATGATTATTGTAAATTTTGCCTCAAGTAGACAAAGTTCATTTTCACTTTTATATGGCATGGCGCATGACTCAAGATCAAGACATCAACTCGATTGATTCAGATAGCCTTCTAAAAAAAACTGCCCAAGATTTATGTGCCTTGGCAGAGAAACATCAGAACGATAGCTTATATTTGTTGTTTTTGTTACGCGATTTAGAACAGATTCATCGCCAAATTAGAGTAAAATATTTTGAATCTGCACTACCTCAAACTCGCCATGATTTATACCAGTTGGTTAAAGATATAGAAGAAAAAGGTGGCTGGCCTTACATAGAAAGAATGAGGCTCAAAGATTTGTTACAAAACCTAGAATTTATTCAATCTAAAGTAGATTATCCTCAACAGAATACTAGTCTCCCGCAGCAAACCGATTCAAAAGAAGTTTAGAAGATAAGTTGAAGAGCGATAATTTTGCAGTCATTCTCTTTTAGTTTTCAAACTCCAGAGAAACAGTTAATCTGGAAGGTGTTATTCTGAATTACTAAATTTTAAGTTCTATGGCTTTTACTGTTAATCCAATTAAGTTTGGTACAGACGGCTGGCGTGGAGTAATTGCTGCCGACTTTACTTTTGAGCGGGTAGCTATGCTAGCACCGATCGCAGCTCAAGTCTTAGCAGATAATTACGGAGATATCGTTAATAACCGTACCGTGATTGTGGGTTATGATCGCCGTTTTATGGCAGAAGATTTTGCCAAATTGACAGCAGAAGCATTACAAGAGGCGGGCTTTGATGTATTGTTGTCGGAGTGTTTTGCACCTACCCCCGCGTTTAGTTGGGCAGCGAAAGCTCATCATGCTCTTGGGGCAATTGTGATGACGGCATCTCATAATCCTGCTGCCTATCTAGGATTAAAAGTTAAAAGTGCTTTTGGTGGTTCTGTTCCTCCAGAAATTACCGAACAGATTGAGGCGAGAATTGGTCAACCTTTACCCACAGCTAAAAAACCAGGAAAAATAGAAAAATTCGATCCTTGGGCAAGTTACTGTCAGGGATTGCAGCAAAAAGTTGATATTGCAGCTATTAAAAATGCGATCGCCACTGAAAAACTCAAAGTTTACGTAGACGTAATGCACGGCGCGGCAGCTACGGGTTTAGAGAGACTTCTAGGCTGTGCTGTAGAAGAGATTAATAGCGATCGCGATCCCTTATTTGGCGGTGGCGCACCTGAACCCCTACCGAAGTATCTGCCTGACTTTTTTCAGGCAATTAAAGCAGGAGCTAAACAATACCCTGATAGTATTAGAGTTGGGTTAGTATTTGATGGAGACAGCGATCGCATTGCTGGTGCAGACGCAGCCGGTAATTTCCTGAGTTCGCAGGTATTAATCCCCATTTTGATTGAACATCTAGCCGAACGTAAAGGCTTTAAAGGAGAAATTGTCAAGACTGTTAGTGGTTCAGATTTAATTCCTCGTTTGGCTGAAATATATGGCCGCTCTGTCTATGAGACACCGATTGGTTATAAGTACATCGGTGACAGGATGCTACAGACCCAAGTCATGATTGGTGGGGAAGAATCTGGGGGAATTGGTTACGGTACGCATATTCCCGAACGGGATGCTTTGTTATCAGCTCTTTATGTATTGGAAGCAGTTGTGGAGTCTGGAGAAGATTTAGGTGCAATCTATGCCCGACTACAGCAGAAAACCAATTTTACGGCTTACTACGATCGCATCGACCTTCCCCTAGCTAGTATGGATGTCCGCGCTAAGTTGTTAGAACGTCTGCAAAAGGAAACGCCCAAGGAAGTTGCAGGAATGCCTGTGATTGATTGCTTAGACGTAGACGGCTATAAATTTAGGATGGACGATAATACTTGGTTGCTAATTCGCTTTAGCGGCACAGAGCCAGTGCTACGCCTTTATTGTCAAGCTCCTACTCTGCCAGAAGTCCGCCAGGTTTTGGCATGGGCGAAAGATTGGGCAAACTCTTAGTCAGTCATCAATCCCGTCTGGGCTAATTGAAAATTAGCCCAACTAAATAGTTGTTCTATTGCTGCTTTTTCCCCAGGGCTTAAGATGTTTTTTCCTGTTGTGGCTAAAATTTGATGACCAAGTGCGATCGCCAATTTGCTCAGATGACGAATCTAAAAGTCATTAACTATCGTTGTTTCAGTGCGATCGCACTTTACTAAAATAGTTTAAAGTTCCGAATTGGCTGAGTTAAGAAGATATTGAAGCAGATAAAAGCGATCACATTATTAATCACTATTCCAATAACCAACCAAATAATTCCCCTACATTTAACTGAAAAGCTTTAGCAAAATCAGGTATGGGCAAAACATCTGTTGCTACGTCAAAAAAGGCTGGTTGTTGCGATCAAAAATAAACTAATACTGGTTAAAGCTTGCTGTCAAACGCTATCTGCGGCTTGAATCAAATCGGCTGCTTTTTCGCCAATTATGATGTTCGTCGGTGCGTTCGTATTTCCTGGGGTAATTATTGGGATAATTAATTGAGGTTTTTTACTAAGTACATGAAAAAGTTAGTTGTCGCGACGGGAAATCCTGGTAAGTTACAAGAAATGCAGGAGTATCTAATCGATTTGCCTTGGCAGTTAGAATTAAAACCTGCGGCAATAGATATCGAAGAAACGGGGACTACTTTTATTGCGAATGCTCGTTTAAAAGCTTCAGAAGTAGCAAAAGCTGTAGGTAAATGGACAATTGCTGATGATTCTGGTTTAGCAGTGGATGCCCTTGACGGTGCGCCAGGAATATATTCGGCACGTTATGGAGAGACAGATCAAGAGCGCATCGACCGTTTGCTGAGAGAACTAGGAGATACTAGTAACCGACAGGCGAAGTTTGTTTGTGCAGTAGCGATCGCTAATCCTGATGGTGAGATCGTCTTAGAAACTGAAGGGATATGTCCAGGTGAAATATTGACATCTCCCCGTGGTAATGGTGGTTTTGGTTACGATCCAATATTCTATGTTCCGTCGCAGCAACAAACTTTTGCCGAAATGTCTGCATTAACTAAAGGAAAAGTTAGTCATCGGGGAGTTGCATTTGCCCAACTAATGCCTGAGTTAAAAGAATTAAGTAGACAGACATAAGTAATACTAAATCCTGTTCGGATAGAACACTTTAAGGTTAAATAAGTCAAAAGTTAAAAGTCAAAAGTTAAAAGTTAGAAGTCACATTGTCTTGCTTGACAGGAAAAGTCAAAAGTCGGGAAGACTTCGGTATTTATCGAGAAAAGTATACTCGATCAATCGGATTTAGTATAATTACATAATACTTGGTTAGCTTACTTGATATATAGCCAGCCGTAACCAAGAAAAGCGATCGCCCAAAGTCCACCATAAATATAACTCAATCTTTTTTTATAGGTCTTAGATTCAGCTTGTTTGAGCGCCAAATGAATTGTTAAGGCAATAGGAGTTAACCAGAATAAGATCGATAAGGTGATCGTTACACTATTTCCCATGATTAATATTAAAAGTAGTCAGTTTCGATTCTTGCCAAAAATTGCGCAATACTTTTAATTGATTTTAAGTGGTAAACATCTTTGGTATCTCTAGATTGCTCTACATATTTACGATACTTTGGAGTTAAACGTTTGTGACAAGCTATGAGTATGCTGTAACTATTGAGACTACTCTTAATAATAGGACTATCTTTGGGCCAACCTTCAGGATTTTTAAATAACCCTTTAATCAACCTCTTACTTACCAAAAGAAAATGTGTAGTTAAGGGCAAATCTAGGTAGATTAATGTATCTGCTACTTTTAATCGTTGCCATAATGTTTCAAGACAGCCATAACCATCAATAATCCATTCCTCAGACTCTAAAATTTGACCGTGAACCTTTCGATATTTTTCATATTGAACTTCTTTTCCACCATCTTGGTATTTTATTTTGTCTAAAACATAAAGTGGTAACTCAGTAATTTCTGACAGTTTTTTACTTAACGTAGATTTTCCTCCTCCAGTATTGCCAAAAACTGCTACTTTTTTCATGACTGTATTTTGATTTCTTGAATTTTAATCAATTACCCAACATTTGTAACTTATATAAGCTGGCGTATAATCCGTTCGTTTCCAGCAATTGATCGTGGCTACCAAATTCAACTAGTTCTCCTCGCTTGAGCACCAAAATTTTATCCACGTTACGGATTGTAGACAGGCGATGGGCGATAATTATTGCCGAACGATTAATCAGAATTTGGTCTAAAGCGGATTGAATTAAAGCCTCGGTGGTGACATCTAAACTAGATGTTGCTTCATCTAAAATCAAGACGTGAGGATCGCGAATAGCTACTCGTGCGAAAGCTAAAAGCTGTTTCTGTCCTCCAGAAAGGTTTGTACCTCTCTCCCTCAGGATGGTATTGTAACCGTCAGGTAAATCTTCAATAAAGCGATCTATATTAACTAACTTAGCAGCCTGTTTAACTTCTTCAAGAGAATAATTATCGCCTAACGTGATATTTCGTTTGACATCTCCTGCAAACAAAAAGCTTTCTTGTAAAATTACGCCAATATAGCGTCGTAAATCTGCTTGAGGAATATCTCTAATATCAATGCCGTCGATTAAAATTCTGCCTTGACTGGGTTCATAAAGACGGCATAGCAAACGAATAATCGAGCTTTTTCCCGCCCCCGTAGGACCAACTAAT
Organism: Myxosarcina sp. GA_180221_E-2-1-MAG-40_15; assembly: GCA_020692205.1. Taxonomy (GTDB): domain Bacteria; phylum Cyanobacteriota; class Cyanobacteriia; order Cyanobacteriales; family Xenococcaceae; genus Waterburya. Next base: position 71,994 of record JAIMKV010000011.1, on the reverse strand, counting down.
GCTACTTTTTCTCCAGGTTTAATCGTAAAGTCGAGATTTTTGATGACATACTCATCGCTTTTGTAGCCAAACCAAACCTTTTCAAAGCGGATTTCGCCAGTTTTGGCTGTTCCAGAATCAACTTGTGGTGTTAATAAAGTACGGTGTCCTTCAGCGACCGAAATCACTTTATCTCTGATTGCAATCGGTTCATTCAACAGTTCAGTAATCCGTTCGATCGCCGTAAATCCAGACTGGAACATGGTGAATTTATCAGCAAACTGACGCAAAGGATTAAATAATCGTTGAGCATAGAGAATAAACGCCGATAATGCTCCATAAGTCATTGTGTCTTGCAGGACAAAAATACCTCCAGCCCAAAGAACTGCTGCGATCGCTACTAAGGCAATCCATTCTAGCGTTGCGGATACAGCCGAATCGTGAAATATAGTTTTATCAACCTCCAAGCGGTAGCGTTCATTGATTGAACGATACATTTCGCTGTTATACTTTTCCCGCCGAAATAACTGAACAATATTAATTCCCGCAATATTCTCTTGCAGCATGGAATTGAGCTGAGAAAGTTCTTCTCTGGCTTTGTAGTTGGCTTTACGATACTGCTGCTGAAAATAAATAATTAGTGCCGTGACAGGAATTAGCATGGCAACCAAAATTGAAGCTAGTTTCCAGTTAGTAGCGTAGATGAATCCTAAAATTGCCAAAATAGAAACCAAATCGCTAACTATCCCGATTGCACCACTGGCAAAAACGTTTCCTAAAGCTTCTACATCACTAGCAATACGGGTAATCAATCTGCCAACAGGAGTGCGATCGAAAAAGCTCGATGCCAAAGCAGTCACATGAGTAAACAAATCCTGTCGAACTTCGGCAGTAATTTCCTGTCCAACTTTTTGTACTAAGTAGCCTTGAACCGAGGCAAACATTAGCCTAATCACAACGGTTAATAACAACAAACCAGCTAAGAGATTAATTCCTTCCGCAGTAGATACTCCGTCAATAAAACCCCAGGTAGGCTCATCTTTTAATAATGATATGGCTTGACCGATAATCAAAGGCTGGATTGAACCCGCTACTGCTAGCGGTACTAACAAAACTAAACAAATTACTAATGTTCCCCTACTTTGACGAGTGTAAGGTATGAGCTTGAGAAATAATCGCCAGTCATTGTCTTGATTTTTAATTTTGGTTTGAGGATTTGGAGAAGCGACAGTCATAAATTTAAGTTTAATTGAGACAGAGCATATCTATAGAGTTTTGACCCTGATCTCGAAGCTGATTTTAGTTACTAGTTCATTCAAATTATGACTGATCGTAGCGGGGATGTTATGACTATCGGTTTTAGTAAGTATTTAATTTTGCAGCTTTTCTAATAAACTGCTGAGGTGATCGCGATTTAGACGATAGCTTAAAGGATGAGCAATTAATCTCGCGCTGCTCTCATACAGCACGTCAATTTCAATCAAGCCATTCTCTTTGAGGGTTTTTCCTGTAGAGACTAGATCGACAATAGCTTCAGACATTCCTGTAATTGGTCCTAGTTCTACTGAGCCAGATAGAGGAACAATTTCTACAGGCAGATCGATTCCATCAAAGTATTCTTTGGCGCAGTTGACAAACTTAGATGCCACTCTACCATGGGGGGGTAATTCGACAGAGCGACGATAGGAGCTAGTTTGGGGGACTGCTACAGAGAGACGACAATAGCCAAATTTAAGGTCAGTCAAATTAGCCACTTCGGGTTGTTTTTCTCGCAGCACATCATAGCCCACAATTCCCAGCTGTGCTTGACCATACTCTACATATACGGGAACATCCTGCGCTCTCACTAACAAAGCTTTAGCAGTATTGGTCGGATCGACAACCTGTAGCTGGCGGTTAGCTTGATCCAAAAAGACACTAAAATCTAAGCCCACATTGCAAAATAATTTAATACTGTCTTTTAATAACGCGCCCTTGGGTAAGGCAATAGTAATCATAGGAATTGTTAATTATTATCGGTTAATTGTGTATCGTTATTTTCGTGCTTTTTCCAGCGCAGTCAGTTTAACTTAAACTAGTCTGTTCCTTGCTAATACTTGGTTTTACCTTAAATAGCTTACCGTGGATCTACCAAAAAAAATGATTTTTTCTAACGACAATTGTTCCAAGCAACAGTCAACTAAATGTCAGGAAATTGCCATACAAATCATGCCCAATTAGCCAAAATTTGGCAACCATGGCAGTAATATAGGAGAATCCCTAAAAACATAATTTGTGTTTAGCACCACACCCATAAAAGCAAATTAAGCCTATTTAAAGTGTAGCGTTAGGGTATTTCCCTTTAACAATTAGAGATGAGGTATCAACTGCAATGGATTGTAGTCATATTCAGTTCTGTGCTGGTCAATCGCAAGTAGATTTCGGACAATTGCAATATTTATTTGCTAAAGCGGCTTTTTGGGCAAGAGAACGAAACATAGAAGATCTCAAGATGGCGATCGCTAATAGTAATCCTGTGGTCACTGTCTGGGATGGCGATCGCCTGATCGGTTTTGCCAGGGCTAACTCTGATGGGGTTTACCGCGCTGCTATTTGGGATGTAGTTATCGATCCAGATTATCAGGGAGTGGGTTTAGGCAGAAAGCTGGTACAAACAGTTCTATCACATCCATTGGTTAGCAAAGTCGAAAGAGTTTATTTGACCACCACCCACCAACGGAGCTTCTACGAACGGATTGGTTTTCAGCGCAACGAAACTACAACTATGGTGTTGTGTAATTCCCCATCGACTGGAAACTTAGCCCGACGCATTCAAGAACAACTAACCGTAACAATTGATAGTTGATCATTAACGGTTAACTAAAATACCCAGTCAAATTGATCAAAGCAGCAAAAACTTAAGCCATAACCATCCCGCCATCAACGTTAAATACTTGTCCAGTAATATAGGCTGCTGCGGGATCGGCAGCTAAAAAGCGGATCACTCCAGCAACTTCTTCAGGTTTGCCATAACGACCCAGGGGAATAAAGTTGATAATGTCGTCTGATTTTAGATCGTGGGTCATATCAGTTTCAATAAACCCTGGGGCAACAGCATTAACGGTGATACCACGATTGGCTAATTCTTTAGCTACAGTTTTGGTAAAGCCAATAACCCCCGCTTTGGCTGCACTATAGTTAGCCTGTCCTGGATTGCCCATTTGCCCTGCAACCGAGGCAATATTAATAATCCTGCCGCTGCGCTGCTTAAGCATGGTTTTGCTAACGGCTTTGGTACATAAGAAAACCCCAGTCAGGTTAAGGTCAATTACTGCTTGCCACTGTTCGAGCTTCATTCGTAGCAGTAAAGTATCCTTGGTAATGCCAGCATTGTTGACTAGAACGTCAATGCGTCCAAATTGATCAAGGGTGGTGGTAATTAAATTGTCTACCTCAACACTTTGGGAAACGTCAGCCTGTATCGCGATCGCTTCTCCTCCAGCCTGAGTAATTTCCTGTACCGTAGCCTCGGCAGCATCACTAGAGCGAGCATAGTTAACCACCACTTTTGCCCCCTGACTGGCTAACGCCAAAGCTGCTGCTTTACCAATTCCTCTTGAAGCCCCCGTAACTACTGCCACCTGATCTTTCAGGTGCTGTAAATTCTCTGGGAGTAATTCCATAACTTGCTCCTGATGTTGCTATCTTAAGAAACTAAATAAAATTACTAAAGTTTCCCTTTGACTTAGCTATCATATAGGCTAACCAGTCTCTTAGACGAATTTTCTCTTCGTGACTTAATAAAATAAGTTGTATATCAGGCGATCGCTATGGCAGTTAAAAAGCAATTCTCTAGTTTTGAAGATCTATTAGAAAGCTCTAGTATTCCTGTTTTGGTAGATTTCTATGCAACTTGGTGTGGTCCTTGTCAAATGATGGCGCCGATTTTAGAACAGGTAGGGGCTGATTTACGCGATCGCCTCCAGGTAGTTAAAATTGACACGGATAAATATCCCAATCTGGCTTCTAAGTATCAAATAGAAGCTTTGCCAACTTTAGTTTTATTTAAAGATGGTCAACCAGCCGAAAGAATCGAAGGTGTTATTCAAGCACAACAGTTAATTCAACACTTGAGTACTTTAGTTTAGCTACTTGGTGTTGATGAAAAATGATTTAATCAAACGCAAGTTTTTCAGACAATTTGGCGCAGCTAAGCAAAATTGGCAGTTGCTTCGTTTGAAATGAAATAAAATATAAAATGCTTAGAGCGATTAACTTCGATCTTTGATCTTCAAGCCACAGCTAATTATGTCCAATATAACCGTTGATTTACCCCAAGATTCTTATGCGATCGCGATCGCTCCTGACAGTTTAAAGCAGTTGGGTAGCCAAATGAAAGAGCTAAATCTGGGAAACAAAGTGTTAGTCATTTCTAGCCCAGAAATCTTTAGTTATTACGGTGAGTCTTGTCTAAATTCTTTGCAAGATGCTGGCTTTGAAGCCTATACCCATCTCATACCTGCGGGAGAATCACATAAAACCCTGGAGTCTATTCAACGGGTGTATGATACTGCACAAGCTAATCATTTAGAACGCTCGTCTACCTTTGTCGCTTTGGGCGGAGGCGTGATTGGCGACATGACAGGATTTTCGGCGGCAACCTGGTTGAGGGGGGTCAATTTTGTGCAGGTACCAACCACTTTGTTGGCAATTGTCGATGCTTCTGTTGGTGGTAAAACAGGGGTTAATCATCCTCAAGGAAAAAACTTGATTGGCGCTTTTTATCAGCCAAAATTGGTGGCAATTGACCCAAATCTGCTCAAAACTCTCCCCCTCAGAGAATTTCGCGCTGGAATGGCGGAAGTAATTAAGTATGGAGTGATTTGGGATCAGGATCTATTTACTAAACTAGAACACTGCGATCGCCTTGATAGTTTAGATGATGTCGGTGATGAACTATTAGAAATTATCATTACTCGTTCTTGTCAGGCAAAAGCCGAAGTAGTTAGCCAAGACGAAAAAGAAGCAGGGTTACGGGCAATTCTTAATTACGGTCACACGATTGGTCATGCAATCGAAAGCTTGACTCACTATCAGCAGTTTGTTCACGGCGAAGCAGTGGCTATCGGTATGGTTGCAGCAGGAAAAATTGCCGTGGCAATGGGTTTGTGGACTCAAGAAGAAGCCGATCGCCAAGATGCTTTGATTGCTAAAGCTGGATTACCCACGGAGATTCCGCCTGAGTTAGCACTTGAAGCTATTTTAGAGACGATTAAAAGCGACAAGAAAGTCACAGCAGGGAAAGTCCGCTTTATCTTGCCTATGGCGATCGGCAAGGTGATAATCACAGATCAAGTAACACCAGAAATTATCACCAAAGCTTTGACCCTCTAGCTAACGGCTACTTGTTTATTATCTCTTTGCGTTCATCCTTCATCTGTTAAAGAATGTCTTTAGAACCTTGTAAAGTTTGCGGTACTCTTAATGCAGCAGAAACAGAAATATGTCTTAGCTGTGGTTATCCCACTCAGGGAAGAAAAAGACCTGCCATTTTCCGTTGGGTAGCGATCGCTTTAGTAGTTTGTTTTGCCCTGCCATTTTTATCTGGAATTATCAACTGGATTTTGCTACAGCTACAGCCCGAATCACCACCACCATCCCAATCCGCAGTTTCTTTAGTTCAGTCCCGCCCAATTACTCTAGTCGTCTCTACTGACAAATGACCCAGGATGGTGTTAAAAACTAAAGGTGGTGCGAACTGTCCCGATGACTAAATCATCAGTATTCAGGCTATTGGTGTCAGGTTTAGTAATCCAAACCACTCCAGGCGTAATCGCAATATTGTCGTTAACCTGATACTGATAAAAAGCTTCCAGATGCAGAGATTGCTTGCTGTCTTCTCCGAGATTATCAATAGTAGAATTAGTGACTTTGGGTTCACTTCCCACGACAATACCCGCCAAACTGCCTTCTTTACCTAAATCTGGTATAGCTAAGGTTGCTGCCCAGTTCCAGATGTCCTGTGTCCCCAGATTAATCTGTTGGTTAAGAGTAGAAAGATTACTGACCTTGCTTAAGCCACCCCACCCACCAATAACTAAGCGATCGCTAATTGCCCAGGATAAGTTTAAACCATAGGAGTTGCTTCTAGTGGCAACCTCTTGACCAAACACCTCAGCAGTGCGCGAGCGAAGATTTGCTAGATTTGTACCTGTTTCAGTGTCGCTTTGGTTATAGCTATGAACATAAGTAGCTGCCAAACTAAGGCTTGGGAATGGTGTAATGGTGACTTGTCCTAACGCGCTATAAGGACCATTAAATAGACCACTGCCCGAACTTGATTCATTTGCCAGAGAAGCTAAATAGCCAGCACTAATCTTAACCTGATCGATGGGGCGATGGGTAATGCCTAATCCAGCATCTCCTGGAGAATAATACAAAGGGTTTCGCGTCCCAAAGTCGGAAATTGCCCCTGAACCTCCATCCCCATCCAGAAAATTGATTGTAGGAGCAATATCCTCAGCATTTACCCCCGCTGCACCGATAATAAAGTCAAAGCGATCGCCAACACTAAAGGAGTAGTGTAGTGCATCTAACTCAAAATCATCATCATCAGGTTCAGCAAAAGCGAGATTGCCTTGAAAAGTTCCAACCTCAGATTCAAAGCTAGGAAAGCCATTGCGGGATAATCTGGTAAATAATAAATCGTTTCCTTGAAAGCTAGTTGATAATTCTAGTCTTAGTCTACTGCCCAATACAGGATTGTTTGCTGTATTTCTAGATAAAATGCTACCTAAGCCGACAATAGCCTCTCCTCTTAGTTTGGTGGTAGTAGAAAATTGAGTTGCTTCTAAATCTTCTAATCTTGCCTGAGATCCGTCTGTCCTACCCTGTAGAATAGCTAACTCTGATTGAAACTCCTGCATTAATCGCAAAGCAGTGGCTACATCTGTTTGAAGCACATTTTCCGAATTACCAATCATGGTTTCAATTTGGTTTAAACAGGCGTTAAGTCCGGCAACAAATTCAGCACGAGTAACGCTTTGTTGTCCTCGATAGGTTCGAGAAGACATTTCTGGCAAGGTTTCTTCACCTACTGGCGTTGTTTTGGGATATCCATCAATGCAACCATAACGTTCAATTAGACCTTTTAAGGCTGCGTAAGACCAATCTGTCGGCTTGATATCCTTCAATTGTTCGATACTATTTACCTGAGTAATTAATAAGTTAAACTGGTTAGATTTTAAACTTAAATTATTAATTAAACTTGCTTGACGCTCGGCAATCTTTAAGCTGGCCTTATCTGGCTTATTAAAATTTATTTCCTGGTTTTTTGGTATTTCAGTTGCCTCAATGCTTGATGATAACAGTATGTAAATAGCAAAAACAGGGGGTAATTGCTCAATTCTTCCCCAAAACCTAAACATTACCAATAATCCTCGCTCACACCACATTTATGCTGAGATTTTTAGATCATTTATTTTTACTCTAAAGTTAAATGCTGGTGTTAAACATTAGCATTTTATCGACTCAAATCATGATATATTAATCCTATTCTATTGTGGCATTTCTTAAAATCGATTGGTAAACAAAACAAGTATTGTAAAAAATTGTTGAAGTAAAATTTAATTTTTAATATTTGGCAAAATAACTAAATATTGCTTAATGTTGATTTGATAATAACTTAATCTGGTCAGCAAATTATGAATTGGCTAATATGAAATGTCAACCTAAAATCGACCATTTATATCCTTTTATTAAAAATAGATTTACTGGCGATTAGGTAAGAAACCAAAACGCCAAATAATAAAATCAGAGGAGCAAAAATTATCGAATAAAAAAGCAGTTGATATCGAATAATTTCAAAATTTTCAAGATTGATTATCCAGTTCTTATGTTCCCAAGGCAAATAAATTAAAAAGCTATTAGCTGGAGTAAATTCAAACGAATATTCACGAGCGAAATTGTCCAGATAAAAGTTTAGCTTGTTATCGGCAAAAGTAATTAAAATTTGCTGAGGATTATAGTTATTAAAAACTTGCGGGATGATAAATTTTGGTTGAGTAGCATTGCTGCCAGTAATTGGAGTTCGCAACCGAAAATTCAAGTCTGTTCTTTCTTGAGCAACGACTAAGTTCTGAGTATATATTCCAGATGATAAAGTTATAATTCTAGCTGGCCCAATTTGATTAAGATCGTTAGTAGAAATAGTCAGAAAAAGGGTGAACTCGTCAGTTTTTTTTAATTTCTGTTGGAGAAAAGTTGCTGGCTGAGAAGTTTTCAACCATTGTTGTGAATTGACTAAAACTCCTGATTTTTTTGCTGATTCTTGATTTTTAGATAAATCACTTGAGCTATCTCGATGATTTGTTGAAGATGAAGAATGCCATAATAATTTGGCAATATGACGACTATTATCTTGATAATAGTTTGGTAAATTATTGAAATTAAAACCCGTTACCAAGCTGGTTAATTGAGGAAAAAAAGCATCAGCTTGCTTAAATGCCTGTTCAACTTCAAGTTTATTTAAACTACGATCGCAAATATACAAATTATCAATATATCCGTTCCATGGACGATCGCCTGTTGCCTCATTGCCAATTACCAAGTAAAAGTCTTCATTCCAATTAGACAAAGTGACGTTAATTAGTAAAACCCATACTCCTAAAATAACTATTGAACAATAGCCAGCGATCGTAATTAGCAAAGATTTCAAACTGAGCTTACGGCGATCGCCTGTGATTATACCGCTCACTAGCTGAGTGATATTCCTACGCCAACAGTATAAAATACCCCCTAGAGTACTACCTAAGCTGTTATGGATGATGTCTGTCAGGTTGGAAACACGAATGGGTAAGAACAACTGCGTTACCTCAACAACAGTTGACACCACAGCACCGCTCAAACCAGCAATAACTAAGATGCTTAAAGTCTGGCGCTGCGGGCGATCAAAAATCAACGCTAAGCTGATCCCAAAAGGAATAAATAACAAAATATTCTGTAAATAATCTTTGACGCTGCTGCCAAAGTTAAAGTCCTCAATGATCAACCGTCCCGAAAATCCTGGCGGTATGACAAACTCAAAGGGAGATATCGTCGCAACGCAGATTGCTGACAGACTAGCAATCAGCAATAAATAACCCCAGCGTTGATGCGCTTTGTTAGTATTCATTGAGTTAATTGACCAATGGTTCGGACAGTTTTATTAACGAACTTGTAAGCCTTACAGGACAATAGTTATCAAAATTTGGCTTTTTTCTCAAGTTAGCTATAAAGCTAACTTTGATTAAATTAAGTTTGCTGATGATAAATGCGAATTCTCTAGGCTTTCAGTCTTTGAAATTATTCAAATTTTGTCCGAACCATTGTTGACGTTTTTTAGTTTAATTAAGCTGAAACTGCCTCTCATCGTTGACTCAGCAAAACCTCGGCAGCCGCTAATAAATCTTGACGAATGTCCTCTAAGTCGGTTCTATTGTTCAAATAAGTAGTTAATGCTTCTATCGGGTTTAAAGTATTACCCACACCTAATTCGGGAAGGCGAGGACGAGCAAGCTGACTAACTAATTCTGGGCGAATGCTATGGCTATGAGCAGTTTGCAAGGCTCTATCTATGGCAGAGGTGTTAATTAAATCTAATTGTTCCGAGCGCAATTTATAGATCAAGCGAACCACTTTTTCGTCAATATCTTGTTTAGCGATCGCCTCTAAAACCGCTGCTAAAGGGTCTTCCTGTTCAGAAACGTCCATTTCTAGAGTGATAAAAGGACGAGCAGGTAAGGGGCAAAACTTCCACTCAGCTTTACCTGGCTGCAATTTTACCAAGATATAGCCTTTGGCTTCTTTTTCTTCGCCAAAGTCGACTCGTTCGATACTTCCTGGATAGACGACTGGGGGGTCATTACTAGGATTGAGGTTTTGATGTTTATGAACATGACCCAAGGCCACATAATCAAATTCCTCCCGAATCAACATCGACATAGGGATAGTAAAGCCTTTGCCCACCGCCAAAAACTTCTCTGCCCCTAAACTGGCTCGATCTGCCATCAAGTGAGCTAATAAAACTGTAGGAATTTTGGGATCGAGGCGACGGATCTCTGCTTCTAATACTGGCTGTAATTTCTGAATCAGCATTTCGTTTACTTCGGGCAAAGCTAGGCCTTCGGTTTCGGGACGAGTTAACAAGGTAGAGCGATTCAACCAGGGGAGGGTAATAATTTGAATTGCACCACCACGGGTATCTAAGTGATGAGTAGCGATGGTATCGCCGACGATAAATCCTGGCACAACTAAGGTACGATAGATGGATAGACTAGCACCACCACTACCCTGCGAGTGTTGGTCGTGGTTGCCTACTAAGAGAATTGCTGGTATTTCAGCATCTGCTAAACGTCGAAACTGACTAGCAAAAGCTTCATGAACATAGGGTGCGGGGGTAGCATCAGGAAAAGCATCTCCACCAAACAAGACTAGATCGACTGGTTCAGCGATCGCCCGATCAATACATATCTTTAGGGTATTAACAAAGTCTTCTAATCTGGTATTAATTCCTGTTTCTGGATTAATCTTGCCATGAGAAAAACCGCTTCCCAAATGAATATCGGATAAGTGCAGAATTTTTACCATCAGTTTTAAATTTTGAATTGCTCGATATAACTCAAGTTAACTCTTTTTGTAATTCTCAGCCTTAAGTTAGTTGATAGTTATCTAGTTTTTGAGGGAATTCTAAGTTTGAAGCTGATTCTTGAGCGATTGAATTGGTTTTTTTGCTTGATATTAGTTCTAAATATAGGTTTTCTCATATGGCTTTTATAATATATACTTTGTTATCAGTAGCAAGTATAGTTTTGCTGCTAGCTTGTACTATTTTTATCGTCGGCGTAAGAATATACAATGGCTTGGTTTTTAAGAAAAATCAAGTCAGCAAATCTTGTTCTAGTGTTGATGTGTTGCTTAAGAAAAGATGGGATTTAATTCCTAATTTGGTGGCTGTAGTCAAACATCATCTGGAATTTGAACAGCAAACTTTAGCTGAAATTACGAGATTGCGATCGCAAGTAATGAAGAGTGAAGTTGGTTCAGAACAAAGGCTGACTCTAGAAAATCAAATCTCGCGCACAATGGGTAATATTGTTGCCTTAATTGAAAATTATCCAGAGTTGAAATCCGATCAGCACGTCAACCAATTGCTGGCATCACTTAACGAAACCGAAGAACAAATCTCGGCTGCAAGACGGTTTTATAATGCAGCCGTTACTGAATATAACAATGCCCTAGAAATGTTTCCCAGTAATCTGGTTGCTGGCTATCTAAAATATCAGTTTCAAGAGTTATTTATTACTCCTGCTGAAGAACGTGGCAATGTTAACGTTAGCAATTTATTAAATTAAGGCTGTGGATCAATCTTTATCAGCCAAAGAAATTGAACGACTATTGATTTTGGGCGATCGCTATTTACATCAGGGCAAGTTCTCTGCCTCAGTAGCTACTTTTGAACAGCTATTACCAATAATCGATTCTAGCGATCAGATCGCTTTTAAGGTTCAACGGGGTTTAGTCAAAGCCTACCAGCAAAATCAACAGCTAGAACAGGCGATCGCACTTTGTCAACTTATGGCAAATAGTGAGGTAGCTGCTATTTCTCTTTGGGGAGAAAAGTTCTTAGCCAATCTAGTTCCTGATGCTCAATCGCCTTTAGATCTTCAACCTGAATTATCTGAACCAACAGAAAGTCTCCCATTACCAGATATTAAACTTAAAACTCTGTCTCAGTTTAAGCAGTACTGTCAGGATAATTTACTCGAACAGCTTAAAGAATTAGAACGTAGTCGGCAGCATACTCTCAGAACTATGTTTCTATCTGGCTTAATTTGTCTATTCTCTACCTGGTGTATTGGTTTAACATTGTCCTTTTGGCTGGGAGTTGGCATTTCTCTTTGGTTTTACCTATTCTGCTTAATTTTACCTGCTTCAATTTGGGTCATCTTTTGCCGTGGCTGTATTCAGGTTTATGGCTTGGGTTTCAAACGCAATATTATTGAAAATATTATTAATTTTATTGATGAACGAGGTAGACTTAGTTACGCAGCCCATCTGTTTTTAGAAAATAAACGTCAAACTATACTTGCTTTGACTCGAAGTCAAATCCTTAGAGATGAACTAGAAGAACCCGATTCTCTCCAACAGGAAGATTGCGTCTATGGCACGATTGGTAATACAAATATCTTCTTTGCCGAAATAACCGTAGAAAGGGTTCAAGGAAGACAGCTAGATGAGTTTGGTATCGAAAACTATTTCTATAAGTCCGTTTTTCATGGTTTGTTTTTTGAAGCCAAGTTCGCCAAGAATTTTCTTAGCCGTACTTTTATAGTGCCAAACGATATCAAGGGTAAAATAATCACTTGGAATAACTGGCGCGGAGATATTATTCAGCTAGAAGATCCTGAGTTTAATCGAATGTTTCGGGTACATGGCGATAGTCAAATAGAATCCCGCTATATTCTCTCCACTAATTTAATGCGTCGTTTAGTTGAGTTTCACCAAAAAGCTGGACGTAAAGTCTATCTTTCTTTTGTCGATGGTTTTGTCTATGTCGCTATCCCTTATCGCCACCCTCTCTTTGAACCCAGGTTGTTTAAAACCATGCTGTCTTTTACTCCCTTAAAAGAATATTTTCAAGACTTACAGCTGATGATTGGCATTGTCGAGGACTTAAATTTAAATCGTCGCATTTGGGGTTAATCATTACTCTCAGCTAACTTGAAGCAACTTGACGAGGAAAACTGCGATCGCCAAACCAAGATTAACTACCAAGTTTATTTACAGATTATTTGCCATCTTTGGGGTGTCGGACAGTGAAAATTGATCTGCTGTAAGGTTCGCGGATGAACAAAAGATAAACGATAAGCGTGAAGAAAGTAACCGCAATCTCCTGGTACTGGTATTGATTCTTGATCGGGTTTAATCTTGGCGAAAGTTCCTCCTATTACGTATAAAGGATCGCCTAAGAGGGGGTAGCCTGCCGCTGCTAAATGGATTCTGATTTGATGAGGACGACCAGTAAAAATCTTGACCTCTAATAAAGTGCAGTTGCGATAACGCTTAATTACCTGACATTCACTGTGAGCATATTTACCTGATGACGTTGCCCCATAAATATAGCCCAATACAGGATGAGGAACTTGATCAATTGGTTGTTTGATCGTCAAATTGTCGCGAATTGAATCACCAGACACCAAAACACGATAAACTTTATTAATCTGGTTATTGTTTTGTTTAACCGTACTATCTCGCATCTGTTGAGTTAGATAAGATTTAGCTAATGGCGATCGCGCTAATAATAATAATCCCGATGTTCCTCTACCTAAGCGATGAATTGGTACGGGTGTATTATGAGGATAATGTTTTTTGAGTTGCCAAAGCAAAGTGTGTTCTAAGAAACCGCCTCCTGGCATTACGGGTAGTCCTAAAGGTTTGTTGACTACTATCAAATCTTGATCCTGATACAGAACATCAAACTCTAAAGGAACTTCTGGTTCAATCCAAGGCTGACGGTAATAATCTAGCTGGTCTTGCGCCTGGAGGATTGTTGCGGTAGTAACAGGTCGTTTATTTAACAGTACTTGACCTAATTTGATTCTAGCTTTCCATTCTTCTGCGCTAGAGTGACGATATCTATGGCTGTAGAAATCTAACACCGTCTGTCCTGCATCACTAGATTTGACCTGTTCTCGATATACCCAACCTTGATTCATGCGGTATGAGATGATGTTTGTCTGGGTAACTTTTAAATCTTAAATAAATTTTAGCAATGGAATGTGCAATTATTAGCCGTGCGGGACAAGTACTCGCTAGAGGAAAATTAATTCTGCAACAGGAAGACGAAGGGACTCGCTTAAACTTAGAAACCAGAGGTGGCAAACTTATTCAAGGTGGGTATGTTGGCGAAGATGGCGATTTAGGTGCAGCTAGCAAGATTTTATTTGAAAATTGCTTTGCTACCTGGCGAATGACAGGATTGACTTTGAAGGTAGTGATTAGTTCTTGAAGCAACAATAAACAAAATATTGACATAATAGCAAGAGAAGTTGCGATACAATACAAATCGCTTTACTACCTCGCAATAGGGCATCATGGGCAATACATTTGGGCAAATATTTCGCATTACAACTTACGGGGAATCTCACGGTGGAGGTGTCGGGGTAGTTATTGATGGCTGTCCTCCACAGCTAAAAATTAGCGAAGCAGAAATACAGGTAGATTTAGATCGCAGAAGACCAGGACAAAGTAGAATTACTACACCTAGAAAAGAAAGCGATACTTGTGAAATTATATCTGGAGTTTTTGAAGGTAAAACTACAGGAACACCAATCTCAATTCTGGTCAGAAACAAAGATGCGCGATCGCAAGATTATAATGAGATGGCACAAAAGTATCGTCCGTCTCATGCTGATGCTACCTATGATGCTAAGTATGGCATTCGTAACTATCAAGGCGGTGGACGTGCTTCAGCGCGGGAAACTATCGGTAGAGTTGCCGCAGGTGCGATCGCCAAAAAAATTCTCAAGGAAGTTGCTGGGGTAGAAATTATTGGTTATGTCAAGCGGATTAAAAATATAGAAGCGGAAGTAGACTCTAATACCGTAACCAGCGCGCAGGTAGAAAGTAATATAGTTCGTTGTCCTAACCCTGAATCTGCCGAAACTATGATTGAGTTGATTGATCTAGCCAGAAAAGAGCAAGATTCTCTGGGTGGAGTTGTCGAATGTGTCGCACGCCACGTGCCTAGGGGTTTGGGCGATCCCGTATTTGATAAGTTAGAAGCGGATTTAGCTAAGGGTGTGATGTCGCTTCCTGCTACTAAGGGTTTTGAAATAGGTTCGGGTTTTGCTGGCACAACTATGTTGGGAAGTGAGCATAACGATGAATTTTATATTGATGAAAATGGTGATACTCGTACCGTCTCTAATCGTTCAGGTGGAGTTCAAGGAGGCATCTCCAATGGAGAGAATATCGTAATTCGAGTTGCGTTCAAACCCACAGCTACGATTGGCAAAGAACAAAAAACAGTTACTAAAGGTGGTGAAGCAACTTTACTCGCTGCTAAGGGAAGACACGATCCTTGTGTATTACCTAGAGCAGTGCCAATGGTAGAAGCAATGGTAGCTTTGGTATTATGCGATCGCCTTTTATATCATCAGGCGCAGTGCAAAACGTTGGTGTTCTAAAGTTGTTGATGGGTAGTTATATATTCAAGAGAAAAGAGCTTTCACTATGGTTAAGGTTAAGTTATCGGCGATTTGGTTTATTTTGGTGGTCATGATTACGGCTTTATTCTTGCTCTGTTGGCAATCTTTTGAGGAAAAGCCTGTTGTAGCTGAAACTTCCCAGCTTGACTCTGTTCAGCAATCAAGCACTATTGCAACTGCCACCGCTCCTCCAAAAATAGTAGCTGCCACGTTAGGAGGAAAACCAGTTTATGTTCTGTATGTAACACAGCCCGAAGATACGATTATAGTGCGTTGTTACCCTAACTATGAACCAACGATTGCGGTTCGAGTGATGGGCAGCAATTCTAATTCCAACACCCAGAAAGAAGGAGTCATGACTTGCCGTTCTTCTTCATAGAAGCTGGTACTGAGTCATCAACTTAATCAAAAATCGTCAAGGGCGAGCGCTTTGCTTGAGGTAGGATGGTTTTGCTCCCAGATGGGCTGTGACAAGAGGCCAAAAAGGTTTGAGCAATACTATCAAGTCGTTAGTATATCTTGATTAGTTGCAATCATAAATAGCCTTTAATCAAAAGATTACCCTCTTGCGGAATTAGCGCTGAATTAGCTGCAAAATGGGCAGAATTAATCGCCCAAACAAATTCCCAAACCTCTAGCCGTTTTAACCAAAGTATCTTTTGGATCTACTGCCCGATAGTGCTTAATTGCTTCTGCAATAGGAATACTAGTAACTTGTCGATCCTGCCAAGCAACCATGCGATCATATTTTTCTTGGGCAATTAAATCCACTGCTGCAACTCCAAAAGCGGAAGCCAAAATCCGATCTAAGGGAGAAGAAATACCACCTCTCTGAGTATGTCCTAAGACAGTTACTCTAGTTTCTGCACCGCTTTTAGCTGTAATTTGTTCGGCCAAATACTGACCAATACCACCCAAACGACAATCAGCAAAATGACCTTGTTCGATTACCTTCCCAGACTCAGTACAGACGGCTTCGGAGACGACAGCAATAGAATAATCTTGTCCTCTAGCTTGTCTTTTTTTAATATGCTGGCAAATGTGATCAAGTTTATAGGGAATTTCAGGAATCATAATAATATTTGCTCCTCCCGCAATCCCTGCATTCAAAGCAATATGTCCTGCATCTCGTCCCATCACTTCTAAAATCATCACGCGATTATGACTAGCAGCCGTAAAATGCAAGCGATCAAGTGCTTCTGTAGCAATATTCACCGCCGTATCAAATCCAATTGAACGTTCGGTAATTCCGACATCGTTATCGATAGTTTTGGGAATACCAACTAGGTTGATTCCGCCCTGTTGTGCTAGTTTCCTGAGAATAGCTAAACTACCATCTCCGCCAATACCAATTAGAGCATCCAAATCTAGTTGTCGATATCCTTCAATAATCTCCCAAGAGCGATCGCTTAATTTACCATCAGGCATCGGGAAGGCGAAAGGATCTCCTTTATTAGTTGTGCCTAAAATTGTACCTCCCATAGTTAACAAGCGATCAACGTTGGTAATATCTAGAGGCATCGCTTCAGGAGGACGACTCATTAAACCATGAGTTGCCTTACAAATACCCAATACTTCCCAACCATAGACATTCACGGCACAGCGAGTTACCGCTCTAATTACCGCGTTTAATCCTGCACAATCACCACCACTGGTTAAAATACCAATCCGTTTTTTTTCTGGCACTTGATCAAAGTTAATCGATTTACCCTTTAATTTTTCTGCTTGATGGTAACCAAAGCTACAAAATTAATAAAATTTCTAGAAATTACTATTTTCATTGTTGATTCTTGCTTTCTTATATTTTGCTTACGGTGCTTGGAATCTAATAAATTTGTCTTCGGGAACAAAACTACGAAATTCACCGTGATCGGCAAATATAGCTAATATCTCTAAAGAATAGTCTGGTTCGATGTGTAAATCTGCCCAAGGAACGGCTATCTCTAAACATTGATTAAAAGCTGCCTCGGCACGACAAACTCGAATATGCCATTGATAGTTACTATGAGCCTCTTGCAACCACACAGAGTCAGTAACTAGATTAATGCCTAAGTGGTGATGAAAATGATAGTTTAAAGGAGCTTCGTCAGGCAAATTAGCCAGGGGCGCAGGACTATTATGATTAGTAATGCCAGGATAATACCAAAGTAGATGTAATTCTCCTGGAAGATCCTTTCCTGGTTCAACTCCTGTTTTAAAGTCGAGGCGAAGATAAAAATTAAGATGATCTAGACCATAAAATAATCGCTGTACTGTACTGCTACGGTGCATTGTTCCCCTGGCACCACCAACTTCGATTCTACCTGCACGATCCCAGTCTTGTTCGTCAGCAACACCGTTAATCAGTGGATGAATAAAGCTTTGCGGAGGGCGATCGCCTTTTACCTCGTGTTTATCTACAGGTTGATAGATATTCGTTGGTACAGGTTCGTTTAGGGCGTGGTAAATAGCCGCAATATGCTCGCGAAATAGCCGATCAAACATTTCATCCTGATTGGAAGAATGCCCTTCGCCAAACCACCAAAACCAATCTGAACCCTCCGCCGCATATAAGGCTTCCCAGACTTCAGGGTTTGCCTCTTCTGTCGCTTCTGGATGTTTGGCTAAAGTCTCTCTAGCTGCTGTTAATAGATCCCAAGCGCGATTTTTCACGGGATCGCCAATCCAGGTAGTAAAGCTACCGTCTACCCAAGAGCCACTATGTAACTGTTGGGCGGGAATTGTCTCAGTCGGGGGAAACTGTTTAATAAACTCTTTGACAGTGACTAGTTTAATATCTTCGTCACGGCTTAATCTCTCATATAAGGCTTCAAGAAAAGGTAAACCATCACGAGGATAATATTCCCAGCAGTTTTCGCCATCTAAGGCGATAGTTACCAGCCAAGGTTTTTGCAGGGCAGTATCGGGATTATCTTGATGAGATTTTAAAGAACGAGCGATCGCTTCTAAATGCCCAATCAAATCCGTAGCGGCATGGCGAGGACTCATACCGCTGTAAGTAAAGCCAATCAAATCCGACAGACGATGATCGCGGAAAACAATCGCCAGATCGCCATGTTCGGTTTCTAACCGATAGGGACGATAAAGTAATTCTGGTTCAAAGACATTACCTGCCTCATCACGATGGAAGAAGTGCTTAATGCTCCAGCCTAATACTGCTTCGTCAGAACAAATCCATTTAAAACCCTGCTGGGTGATATAGGGCAAAATTGTTGGGCTAACCGACTGTTCCGAAGGCCACAAACCATAAGGCTCTTGCTCAAAACGGTCTATATACATCTCCCAGGCAATGCTGAGGTGACGGGGAATATCCTCTGACCACTGAAAACGACTCTGAGGTAAAGATATATTCGGCACAGCCACTCGCCCCGCATCCGTATCTGCCAATAAAGGTAAAATCGGGTGGGTATAGGGAGTCGTCATGATTTCCAACTGTCCGAGATCCTGCATTTTCTTATGCTGAGGAATAATCCGCTGAATAATTTCTCGTTGTTTGGAATATATTCTCTGGCGATCGCTTAAAGTGAAATTTTTACCCTGCTTGAGCCATCCCGCAATCTCGGCATCATCCCAAAACAAAGGATCGATCCAGGCTAAATTATGCCAAGCTAATAAATCGCTGTAGTCTTGATGCGTCCAATTCTCTAAACACCAGGCAGCACCTTTATCCTGTTGCTGATGATACAGTTGAGCATAACGAGGATGGGGTTCTACTAAGGTATGAAAATAACCATCAAAGAAGTGCTTAATAATATACTGCTTATCTTTTGGCTTCAGTTGTGCTTCAGGAGTCAAAGCCAGAGCCAAATAAGGGTCGATCGCCTCGCCCTCAGCGTAGTCTTCCAGTTGCAACATTAAAGATGGCACAAGATTCACCGTTTGATGCAGCTTAGGATAACGCTCCAGCATCAAAACTAGATCTAAATAATCTTTAGTACCGTGTAAACGTACCCAAGGTAAACGATACTGTCCCCAAGCATCCGAGTCTGCTTCACGCGACTTATATAGGGGTTGATGTTGATGCCAAACAAAAGCTACGTAAAGGGGATGAGACATAAATCAATCGGCGATTAGCGAAGTAAAAAATAGGTGCTGTATTAAAATCCAACGGTAGTGAGCGACATACATACAGAAAAAGAAAACAGCGCATCCGCACAACTATGGGCTGGTAACGCGCAGATAAACACTTGCTTCAAATCAAAAAACTATTTGATGAGTATGCACCACTCCAAATTAATATAGATCTTTATTCTTAACTATAATTCTTAAGACAAAAGAAAAAACTGAGAGCAATATCTGAATTAGATTGGGTTTGAGGTCAGGTATTGAGGATAATTGCATCGATATTTAGGAGGGGATCGAGACTATTTGAGCAAAAAGCTATCTCGCCTGTAAGCAAACAAATTTGAGCTACATCGTGACATGAGATATTGTTTAATAGGGTTTAATAGGTAGAGACTATTTATCAGCCAGCAAACAATAGTTAAATTTGATGCAACTAATCACAGGAAAAACTAAACTGCTTGGGATTATCGGCGATCCCGTAGAACATTCCTTATCTCCAGTAATGCACAATGCAGCGATCGCGCATCTAGGACTGGACTATATCTATGTACCTTTTCCAGTTAAGCAGGGAGACTTAGCTCAAGCGATCGCTGGTTTCACTGCCGTCGATTTAGTTGGATTCAGCATCACTATTCCTCATAAACAAGAGATAATTCCGCTGCTGAGCGAAATTTCTGATGATGCAGCTAATATTGGTGCGGTCAATACCGTCTGGCGTACTGCCTCAGGTTGGAAAGGCACAAACACCGATGTGGTCGGTTTTATTGCTCCTTTAAAAACTATGACCCATGACTGGACACAGATGACTCCTGTGATTTTAGGTAACGGTGGTGCAGCTAGAGCAGTAATTGCTGGTTTGACTAATTTGGGCTGCCAAGAGATTCATGTCGTTGGACGTAATCCTGATAAGTTAGCGCGATTTTATCAAAGTTGGTCACACGCGCCAAATATTACTTCTAGACTCAAAATACATAACTGGAATAATTTAACTAGCTTAATTGCTGCTGCGGATTTACTGATTAATACAACTCCCGTAGGAATGTCACCTCATGTAGACGCTTCCCCTGTCGAGGAATCCTTGATGCAAAAACTTAAATCAAATGCGATCGCCTACGACTTAATCTATACTCCTAATCCCACCCAATTTCTAAAGCTAGCACAAGCTCAAGGAGCAACGGCGATCGACGGACTAGAAATGCTCCTGCAACAGGGAGTAGCTGCGCTAGAAATTTGGCTACAGCAACCCGTCCCTGTAGAAGTGATGCGAAATTCCCTCAAAGACTGTTTATAAAGTAAATCTAAAAAATCTTGTTTAAGAGCGATCGAGGTTGAGATTTAAGCGATCGCTGCTCTAGAGTTAAATAACTGCAATTTTTTAAGGATCGAGAGGACTTATAACCCCTCTACCGCCTCGATTCAAAACATGAGTATAAATCATCATGGAAAAATTCTGTATAATAAATAGTTAGCTGTCTTCTTTCCAGGAGTTGGGTCGATGGCTTAAAGTTTGTTTTTAAGTCAGAAGTTTTCTGATTGCATTTGGTGTTCTTTTGATACCAGAAATGTCTGAACATTGGCGTTATCCAGCAAGAGTTCTAGGATGTCTGCGAAATGGAGAGATTACAGTTATTCTTTGTGCTGGTATGGGATTGGTAGACGGTGGAAGGCAAACAGAACTCCCAGTTCATATGATTCCATTTGATCTAAGAATGCCAAACAGCGAGTTTGACGTTTTGCTAGATCGTGTTTCAGGGCACTTTGTAAAAGTTTTGCGTAAAGATGAAATTTATCTTGATTGTGATTGAAAATTAGTTGGTAGACTTGGTTGGTGGATAGTGAACAGTTTCGCATGGAATTTGAGTGGAACCCAGACAAGGCTGAGTCAAACTATGAAAAACATGGTGTTTCCTTGGAAGAAGCGGCAACTGTATTTAACGATTCGCTGTCAGTAACCTTTCCAGACCCAGATCATTCGATAGGAGAGAGCCGTTACGTTATTATTGGTGTATCTAGGTTTGGACAGCTTCTAATGGTTGCTCATACTGACCGAGGAGAAACAATACGAATTATTAGCGCCCGAAAAGCGACTCGACCAGAAAGGAGGTTCTATGAACAGGAAAATTGACGCCGAAATGGAAGATGAGTTACGTCCTGAGTATGACTTCTCTCATCTTAGTGGGGGTGTAAGAGGAAAATATGTTGAACGTTATCGAGCAGGTACAAATCTAGTTCTTCTTGATTCTGACGTAGCTCAAGCTTTTCCTACAGAAGACTCTGTAAACGAGGCATTACGACTATTGATGCAGGTTGCTCAGCGCCAGCCAGCTAACTCCAAGCCGTTAAAGTGATCGGCTGAGTTTCAGAGACTATCTGCGTCGGCTCAACTCCAAGCCGTTATGCCGACAATTGTTAATGTAGAAGAATCAATAAATTTATTGATAGATGATTGACATTGTAATAGCAGACCTTGGTTTATCTACTCATGTAGAAGCTATGATCCAACTAATGGATGAGTATGCACTTGACCCAATGGGTGGTGGTCAAGGTCTACCCAATTACGTTAAGGCAAATCTCCCAACAGAGCTTGCAAAGAGAAAATCAGCTCACGTCATTCTCGCATTTGTTGATTCTCAACCCGCAGGTCTTATTGTTTGCTTAGAAGGATTTTCTACGTTTGCTTGCAAGCCATTACTAAATATCCATGATGCCATTGTTGCTTTACCCTATCGTGGAAGAGGCTTGTCCAAACTTCTTTTACAAAAAGCAGAGGAGATTGCACTCGATTTGGGCTGCTGTAAACTTACTCTAGAAGTTCTTGAAGGAAATCATATTGCTCAATCAGCATACAAGGCGTTTGGATTTAGTGCCTATGAGCTAAATCCCAAAATGGGCAAAGCATTATTCTGGGAAAAGAAATTAGGAGAGGTGCCTAATAGAACAGAAAGTCTAAGTATTACAGAGTGATTCACGGATGCATAACAAGCGCTTGCACACGGAACGGCAGCATACGCTATTATTTGTGTGGCAAAGTCTAATGCCGTTCGGTGAAGCGCATGGCGTTAATGTCTATTTTGATAAACACTTTCTCAAAGAATATTTGGGATTTTGACATTAAACCTAGAGAATTTTAAAACACATTATCCTTGTCCTTCTGCCCTAATCCCTTATCCCTCTATTCACCCTATCCCTGGAATAAACTTTAATTTCTGAGTGGCTTTTTCCGCAACTTGAGAATAACTTAATTCGCCACAAAGAATTTTGCCCATCAACTGACCAGCAACAGGACGTTTAACCCCTAGTGTATAGGCAATTTTAGGAGCTTTATAGAACAAACCTGCTAGGAAGTCAGCTTTAGCTAAATTCGTTCCCCATGACTGATTTATCGACTCTGTGTAGTCAGCTAAAGCATTAGCTTCTCCCTTGAGCGCGCCGATCACTGCTTCTGCTGCCTTTACTCCCGTAAACATAGCTGGTCGAATGCCTTCCCCAATCAAAGGATCGACTATTCCTGCTGCCTCTCCCGCTAATAAAGCGCGATCGCTGTGTAGGGTGCGATTTTCCTGCCATAGATTTAAAGGATGTTCTTGGTATTCTCCTTGACTGGCATCTAAATTAAATAATTCTGCATACTTAGTTAAATGTTTTTTTAGCTCATCAGTCTTCCCTTGAGGATTACGTACATAAGCAGCACTAAACGAATAGCCGTCAGCTTTAGGAAAACACCACATAAAACCGTTTTTTAAAGACCCAAAGTCAAAAAATGCCGTTACTTTACGGCGATCGCTTACTTGTCCTGGTACTTGTAAACTAGCTGCTGCAATAGTTGCAGTGTTACTCATGCCTAATAGCTTCGCTACGGTGCTATTAGCTCCATCGGCTGCAATCAAATACTTGCCTTCAAATGTTCCTGCACTAGTCTGAACTTGCCAAGTATCACCCTGTAAACTAGCACCTGTAACTTCTACACCGCTTTTAAATTCTGCTCCTTGACCTATAGCTTGCTCGATCAAAAAATTATCAAACTGCTCACGCTGTACCATCCACATTGGCGTAACGTCTTTTAGCTGTACCTCAGCAGGGTCGCCCATTTTGAAAGTGTATTTAACCTGGGAAACATGATTTTGCACTACAGGAGAAAAATCAAAATCAAACCATTGAGCGATCGCAGGAGAAACACCGCCTCCACAGGATTTAGTCCGAGGAAAATCCGCTTTTTCGACAACTAAAACTGAATGTCTTTGCTTCGCCAAATGATAAGCAGCACTACTTCCAGCAGGACCAGCACCTACGATAATACAGTCAAACATACAGCAATACCTTGCTTAATTTAAAATTGTTTTAAAACCTTTAATAGATTAAATCAAGCAATACAAATCTGCAACAAAATACTAATTAGTTATTAGTTATCTTCTTTGCTCCTTTGCTCCTTTGCTTCTTGAAACAAATTAGTTTAATCTGGCTGTATTCCCGAACCTACAGGAGCGATAGATTTTAGCTGAAGTTCTGGCATATCCTGTTCAATTTGACGCAGGTTCCACTCATTTTTAAACAGCAGCACTGGTCTACCCCAGTTATCTTTAACGGTGATCGCATTAAAGATCCGACCCGCTTTTTCTAAGGCTGACCAACCTCCATGTACCCAACGAGCCACGCTGTATGCTAGAGGCTCAATGGCAGTCTCTACGTTGTATTCGTTTTGCATCCGAAACTGCACTACTTCGATCTGCAACTGTCCTACCGCTGCCAAAATTGGGTCACGTTTAAATTCATCGGTGGAATACATGATCTGTACCGCACCTTCTTCCTGTAATTCTTTAATCCCTTTTTGAAATTGCTTAAATTTAGAGGGGTTAGGATTTTTGAGATAAGCAAAGATTTCAGGCGAAAAACAGGGAATACCCTCGTATTCTATTTTTTTACCGTTGTAAATCGTATCGCCGATCGCAAATACTCCAGGATTATTTAAACCAATAATATCTCCTGGGAAAGCTTCATCTAAAGATTCTCTACCCTGAGCAAAGAGCTTTTGGGGACGAGATAGACGAACAGTTTTGCCAGTACGAGCGTGCTGTACCGTCATGTCTTTTTCAAACTTCCCTGTACAGACGCGCACAAACGCCACGCGATCGCGATGTTTAGGATCCATATTTGCCTGGAGTTTAAAGACAAACCCCGTAAATTCTTCGTAGGTAGGCTCAATTATACCGATAGAAGAGTTATGGGCTTCGGGCTGCTGGGCATACTGTAAAAAGGCTTTGAGAAATAGCTCGACTCCAAAGTTGGTCATGGCACTACCAAAAAAAATCGGGGTCATTTTTCCAGCATGAACCTGTTCTAAATCAAATTCTGCACCAATCTCATCAAGGATTTCTAATTCTTCTTTTAGCTGATAATAAAGCTCTTGTTCGAGGTATTCCTCAATGCGAGGATCGCCTAGTTCGATGACCGTATCTTGGGCTGCTTTACTGCCATGAGAACGACGTTCAAACAGGTGAATTTTACGCTCACGACGGTCAAATACGCCCTTAAAGCGATCGCCCATGCCGATCGGCCAGTTGACTGCATAAGTCTGTAAGCCTAATTCCTGCTCGATTTCATCAATGAGTTCAAAAGCATCTCTTCCTGGGCGATCAAGTTTATTAATAAAGGTAAAAATGGGGAGCGATCGCAGTTGGCAAACTTCAAACAATTTACGAGTCTGTGGCTCAAGTCCCTTAGCTGCATCAATCAGCATTACTGAATTATCCGCAGCCGCAAGGGTACGGTAAGTATCCTCACTAAAGTCTTGGTGTCCAGGGGTATCTAAGAGATTAATCTGAAAATTCTCATAGATAAACTGCAACACCGTAGAGGTAATCGAAATACCCCGTTGCTGTTCCATTTCCATCCAGTCAGAGGTAACTTTACGCTGTTCTCGACGGGCTTTAACTGCACCTGCTTCATGAATCGCACCTCCGTAGAGCAAAAGTTTTTCAGTCAGGGTGGTCTTTCCCGCGTCAGGGTGGGAAATAATCGCAAAATTACGACGACTAGATACAGCCTGTTCGATTTCAGTTTGGAGTTCTACGGGCATGAAATACTTTTACGGCAACAATTACTACAGATATTATATCGTTTATTAAGGATCGCCATCCTGACTAACTACAAAATATAACACTACAAAATGATCTAATATTTCTTCTAAATTTTTAAAATAGTTTCAAATTCTTGAGCGATTACTAATTATTTTACTGATAAGTTGAGAGTTAGTCAGAAAATATAACACGAGTATTTAAAGAGGTAAATAATGCGAATTTTAATCATGGGGGGGACTCGCTTTATTGGAGTTTACCTAACTAAAGTTTTAGTTAAACAGGGACATAAAATAGTTTTGTTCAATCGCGGTAATCATCCTGCACCAGTAGAGGGAGTCAGTCAGATTCAGGGCGATCGCCAGGATAGAACTCAGTTAACAGAAAAACTGTCCCAGGAGAGCTTTGATGCCATTTTTGATAACAATGGACGGGAATTAAGCGATACTCAACCCTTAGTTGAAATCTTTCAAGGGAAAGTTAAACATTTTGTTTATGTAAGTTCGGCTGGAGTGTATTTAAAATCCGCTCAAATGCCTCACTTTGAAGGAGATCCTGTAGATCCCAATAGTCGTCACAAAGGTAAACATCATACAGAAGCTTATTTAGCTGAGTCTGGTATTCCTTGGACTTCTATCCGCCCAGTTTATATTTATGGACCACAAAATTATAATGATTTAGAAGCCTGGTTTTTTGATCGCATCGTACGCGATCGCCCTATTCCCATTCCAGGTAACGGAATGTATATGACTCAGTTTGGTCATATTCAAGATTTAGCTTTGGCAATGGCTAGCGTTTTAGGTAACGAAACTGCTATTGGTAAGATCTATAATATTTCAGGCGATCGCTATGTCACTTTTGACGGTTTAGCTTATGCTTGTGCTGAAGCTGCGGGTAAAACACCTGAACAGGTGAAGCTAGTTCATTACGATCCTGCTAAATTTGACTTTGGTAAACGTAAGGCTTTTCCGATACGTCAACAGCACTTCTTTGCAGATATTCATCGAGCCAAAACAGATCTAGATTGGCAACCTCGCTACGATTTAGTTTCTGGCTTAAAAGACTCTTTCCAAAACGACTATCTTGCGTCGGGACGCGATCGCTCAGACAGAGATTTTTCCTTAGATGAAGAGATATTAGGCAAAATATAAATCCAGCCAGAGATTAGGCTAAAGGCGACTGCTAGCCAAAACAAGACCATGCTAGCGGTATCCCACCGAGAAGATAGAGGCGCAATCAAAACAGAGATCGCAATAATTTGGGCTACGGTTTTGAGCTTACCCCAGATATTTGCCCCTGAAATACTGCTGTTACCAGTAAGTTTGGGATTAACACGCCATCCTGCGATCGCTAATTCCCTAGCTAGTATGATAAATACTCCCCAAGCAGGGACTAGCTGAAGTTCAATTAAAGCCAGTAACGTTCCTAACACCAAAAGCTTATCTACCAGAGGATCGAGGAATTTACCTAACTCGGTCACTTGGTCTAGTTTACGAGCCAGATAGCCATCCACCCAGTCTGTCCCTGCTGCGACCACAAAAATCCCCACACAGAGCCAACGGTTGTCTGGTGTGGGGTATTTAAGTAGGTAAAGAATAAAGGGGATTCCTAAAAGTCGAGATAAAGTAATCCAAGTAGGAAGATTCATAAAATAGCTTGATTTTAAATTAGTTAAACCTGGGATATTCATCACCGTGTTGTTCAAATTCTAGCTTCAACAAGCTCCTTTACGAATTAAAACGACAATAACAGTACGCATAATTAAATTTAGGTCGTAAAGTAAAGACCATCTTTTTTGGTAATTGAGATCCATCCGAACGATATCCTCAAAGTCCAATACTTCTGAGCGACCTTTAACCTGCCACTCACCTGTGATACCAGGCTTTACTTTGAGCCGCTCAAAATGATGATCTTCATACAGAGCAACTTCTTCAATAGTTGGTGGACGAGTACCAACTAAGCTCATATCACCTTGAAGAACATTCCAAAACTGGGGAAACTCATCTAAGCTGGTGCGGCGTAAAAAACGACCAACTTTGGTAACACGGGGATCGTTTTCGTTTTTAAAAATGTGTCCTTTGGCCTGATTTTCTACTAAATGCTGTTTTCGATCTGCATTAGCAATCATAGAGCGAAACTTCCAGATTTTGAATGGCTTTCCCTCTAAACCACAACGAACTTGACTATAAAAAATACTACCAGGACTATCAAACTGCATGGCGATCGCCACAGGTATAGCCACAATTCCTGTAATAACCAGACCAATAATTGCGCCGAATATATCTAATATTCGCTTAGCTTTACTATCTATTGATGGATGAACTTGGGGTTCAACACGCAAAGGTAGAACTCTCATATCACCAGATTGAAAATTGGCAGGGGAAGTCATAAAAAAGAATTTGATAGATTTTATAATTAATACAGTCTGATTATGCTCTTTACGTAATACTATTTGCTTAGAGTTCTGTATTGCCAGAAATCAAGGTACTCTTTACCAAATCTTTAACAGAAAACCTTTGATTTTAAAGATTGGATGTAATTTCTGGTTTTATTAGATTAGTTATGTAGATAAAACAATTGAAACTTTTTTGCTTAAACACCAAATTGTCTTAGCTTCAATTGATTTCGCTATTTGTAATTAATTTAAGTGGTTGTTTAACCTGGCTAATAAGATTGCCAAATTTTTTTTAAGCTAAGAAGTTAAAAACAAAGTTACCAATAATCCTTCAAAAGGCTTCATTTTTTCGATTGATTATGACAAGTTCAATTATTTTGCTTTTTTTAATGATAAAAAGGAGATATTTACAGCGAACTTAAGATCGACTTCTCCATGGAAGACCAATCTCGTTATTTAGAGTCCAATATTAATCATGAAGAACTAATCCAATTAGTTCCGTTTATGTCTGATTTACCAGAAGATAGCATCCATAAAATAGCTGCTCATTTTGTAACCATTTCTCATCCACCAAATCAAGTACTGCTTCTAGAAAATGATTGGGGTGGATCAGTGTATTTTATCTTGGAAGGATGGGTAAAAATTCGTACCTATAATCTAGATGGCAAAGAAGTTACCCTTAACATCTTAGGTAGAGGCGAAATTTTTGGTGAAATGGCAGCAATGGATAAAATGCCACGATCAACAGATGCTATTACCCTAACCAAAACTTTAATTGGTAGAATACCAGCAGAGGATTTTGTTAATCTGATTAATACTGAACCCATGGCAGGAGTCCGTTTGGTTCAATTAATGGCAAAGCGATTACGCCAAGTCAACCGACGACTTCAATTACGAGAAGCTAGCAGCATTTCCAGAGTTGCTGATGCTATTTTGTTTTTAGTCGAGGGACAGGGAACAGAAGGCGAGAAAGGCACAGAAATCCCGAATTTACCTCATCGAGAAATAAGTAGTTTAAGTGGATTAGCGAGGGAAACTGTTACCAGGGTATTAACTAAACTAGAAAAGAAAGGTTTAATTCAAAGAAACGCAGATTCAATGCGAATCCCCGATCTACCTGCTTTAGAAGATACAATTTGCTAATCTATTCAAACCAAATAAAGCGATATTATATTTCTTTCTCATATTAATATCTTAAGTATCTGGCCAATCAAATATCTTTAAATTGGTTTAACTAATTAAACAACCCTATGTCTACAGAAGACCACAAACGATCGCTATCTGACGCTGTTAATCAGGCTGATGAGAACGAGATTAACTGGGTCGATGAGGATTCTAAGCCACCAACTCAAGCTTACACGGCATCTTCCTCCAAAAAAACTATTAAACAAACCAAAACTGCTACTAATACAGTAGTGATGGTAGAAACCGCTTTTTTAGCTAGTGCTGCCAGCCTGGTGTGGCTAATTAACTATTACTTTCCTCTAGGACCAGTTTTAAAGGTTTTTTTTCCCATTCCTATTGCGCTGATTTATCTTAGGCGAGGTAATCGTGCTTCTTGGATGGCAGCGATTGTCTCAGGGTTACTGTTACTAGTTTTGATGGGTCCTACTCGAAGCGTTACCTTCCTAATGCCTTATGGATTGATGGGAGTGCTATTGGGGGCTTGTTGGCAGAGTAAGCTAAGCTGGATATTTTCAATTGGCTTGGGTGCTGCTATTGGTTCAATGGGGCTATTGTTCCGTTTTTGGCTTACTTCTATTTTGGTGGGAGAAAACCTTTGGATCTATGCAATTACTCAAATTACCCAACTGCTAGACTGGATTTTTTTTAAGTTAGGTATCTTGGCACAGCCAGACTTTGCCTTAATTCAAACTCTAGCTATCGGCTCGATTATTGTCCAGAATTTAGTTTATCTATTTGCCGTACATTTAGTGGCTTTGATGTTGCTAGATCGTTTGGATAATCCTATTTCTCGTCCTCCTGAATGGGTTAGAGTTTTATTAGATTATTAGGCACGATAGTTAAGCGTTAAGGTTAAAAGCGATCACCGACGGTAAAAATAAACTTAGGATCGCCTCCCTCGTTAAAGGCAAACTCTGTTTGTACTGCGCCGATTGGAGTTAAGGTTCGTAGACCCAGACCATAACCAAAGCCATCTCCTGAGCGATCGCGAACAATGGCTGGTTGACCGATTACGGCATCAGCAGAACCTAAATCAGTAGCATAATCGATAAATAATGTCCCTCCCACATCAATCTTATTTTTGAAGACGTTAAAGCCAACAATGGGGTAGCGATACTCAGCAGTAGCCTGAATAAAACTCCGAGACGTACTAATTTCGGCAGTGTCATAGCCTCGCACCGAACTAGAACCGCCTAAAATAAAAGCATCGTAAGGAATAGCATCTCCTAATATAGTTCCACCCTGAAGATTGAGAACTAGAGTTCTAGCACCTTTAGTAAAGCCAAATAAGGGAAAAGGAATATATTGGGTATAGCTAGCAGCTAAACGATTTGCCAAAATGCCAGCTTCTCCGATGGGAAAATATTGGTCACTGCCAAATTGCAGTTGGTAACCGCGAGTCGGATTACGGGGATTGTTTTGCCGATTTAATACCGCAGCAAAATTTAGCGTTAGCAAATCGTCCCCATCATCACTTACCATCAAGCGATTGCCTAATTCATCTCGCGGTTCAATATTGTCAGAAAATGCTCCGTCTTTGATGGATACTCGTTGATAAGAAACCCCGAGCGCGCCTGCAAAATCTGTTCCTATTGGTTGAAAATATTCTACACCTCCCCCTAGACGATGCACCCACGGATCGTCATCATCAGGCAAATCTAAATCGCGATCGCTCTCATCAAATTCGGGTTCTACTCCTCTACGGCTAAAGAAGTTAACTCCAATACCGCGATCGTGTTTAAAAAACTTTCTGTATCCTAGATTAAGTCCAAAATTTTGCTCTCCGCCTTCTATACCTAAATCTATTTCCTGATTGTTACCACCAAGGTTCAATAACCCTACCTGAAACCCACCACCAAAACCACTGGCACTATCAGATACTGCGTTTACAGTCGTAGGTCGAACTGGCCCCTGGAGAGCAGTGGGAGGTGGTAAAGTTAAACCAAAGCCCAGGGAAAGATTACTGCTTTCTTGAACCGCGATCGTCATTACCGCCCGATTATCTGCAACTGTTTTTAGGGTTAGACTGGCTCGTTCAACAATGTTTAAATCTAAAACTCCCTCTAAGCCTTCTTTGGCTAATTTAGCATTATAAAGATCTCCTGGCTGGAGCGCCAATTCTCTGGTAATTACATCAGGGTTGGTTTTGCCTGTAGTCAGCTTGCCATCCTCATCCACATACCGTACCGCGATCTTAGTGATGATCGTTTCATTATTACCCATGGGAACCACAGCTTCTGAACGAACTTTCTGCCCTGAAAATACGGGAGGGCGCGATCGCTTTTGCTGCTTAATCGGTTTAATTGACTGACTAACTATAGTAGTCTCCACTGGATTAGATGCGGGTTGAGCTATGGCATTACTGGCTGCGGATACTGTTATCTGAGACAATAAGCAAGACGAAATAGTTAAGTAACTAGCTTGAAGTAATTGGTATCGAAACAATATTTTTATTGGTTTTTAAAGGTTTGAATCTGCTTACCTTTAGTATCTTGTCCAGATTAAATTGAGAATCTAGAAGATTCAACTTCCAGCTAATGGTAGTAAGTAGTAAACGTAAGCATAAATCAAATAATCAGCGAGAAAAAATTAAAACCCTAACAATCCAACGATACTAGCCTCCGCTAATTTTAGCTTTGTAACCCAATTTGGTTAAAGTTTCTAATAGCGGCTGTTTATGGTCTCCCTGAATCTCCAGAGTGTTATCTTTGACCGTACCCCCGCTACCACATTGGCTTTTTAACTGCTTCAAAAGTTTTGTTAGAGTTTCAGGTTGGTGTTGAAATCCTGTAATTATCGTCACGGTTTTACCTTTACGCCCTGATCGCGTTGCTTGTATTCTCAGATCCTGTTTATTGGGGGGTAAATCAGGCACTCCTCTGGTTAACGCCAGAGAATTATCAGTGTTGCCAAATTCTTGATAAGCAATACGATTTTGATTGGACTTACGTTTTCCAGCCATGTTTGAGTTAATCAGAGAGATCAATAATTATCCTGGAATTCACTACAAGAGCCAAAATAGAATTTTATTAATTGACCGCGGAACCCCAAGCTTAATGCTAAAACAATTTTATCAACTCTCTAACTTAAATCAGCAGTGCCAAGATATGATATTTGTGCAATTGAGGGAATACAAGTAAATATCATGTCCGTAGGTAACGAACCTCCAGAAATCATCGAGCAAAAGCTATCGTATAAAGGACGCAAATTTGATTATGAAGTAGTTAAACTACGTTTACCCAATGGTATTGCAGGGGAATGGGAATGTATTCGCCATCCTGGGGGAGCTTTAGCTGTTCCTGTAACTGCTGATGGTAAGTTTGTTTTAGTTAAGCAGTATCGCTTTACGGCAAAGGGTAGATTATTAGAATTTCCCGCGGGGACAGTAGAGGCCAATGAATCTCCCTTTGAAACCATCAAGCGAGAAATAGAGGAAGAAACGGGTTACAGAGCTAACAAATGGCAGGACATGGGCAAATTTATCCTGGCACCTGGATATTCTGATGAATATATTTATGCTTTTTTAGCGCAAGATCTTGAAAAGCTGCAAACTCCACCGCAACAAGACGAAGACGAAGATCTTGAGGTAGTCTTGATGAGTGAGGCGGAATTGGAGACGGCTATTTTATCAGGTGAACCGATAGACGGAAAATCGATTGCCTGTTTTTATCTGGCACAAGCTTATTTGAAACGGTGATTGATCACTGTTCATTGGCGAGCAGCTGCTCTGCTTGTTGATGCGATCGCAATTTATGCTGTAAATCTAATAAATCCTGTTTAACAGATTCGTGGGTGTATTCGTCATTGGGGTGAGGGGCTTGTCCTGGTTGTTGAAAGTAAGGACGTTCGCCGTACATCTGCCCCCATTTTATGTCTACTTGGCGCACCAACTCATAAAGCAAGTGAGGATTATTGATAATGGACTGCAAAATTTCTGCTAAAGCTAATAATGGAGTCTCTTTATATTGGCTAACTCTGGGATCTCCTTGAACCCATTGATACAAAATCGCCTGTAACGCTGCGGCAGGATCTTGGAGATGGCGATCAATAAAGATGTTAATTGCGGTGATTACCTGAACCAGTTTAGGCACCGTAGATTCACCTTTAAGAAAAACACCCCCTTCACGACCAATAGCTTCGGCTAAAGAGAAAGGACGGCTATTTAAAACATCTTGTAGCAACAGCAAGTCTTCATCTTGATCGCGATTTTGTTCTAGAGACATAATTGAAGCTAAGGCAAAAGTAGCTAAAGTCAGATTGTGATCATTCACTATAGATATTTATTCTACAGGGCAAAACCCGTTTAATTAAAATAGCCTTATTATTCACAAGTTTGAGGTAAATCAAAGTGTTTTTGGCAAAAACACTCATATTGGTACAATTTAATCATTAAAATGCTTAATTTTTTGAGTTATATTTAATATATTTAATTTTAAAAGATAAAATGAAAATATCTGTAAGCAAGTTTTAATCTAATAATATTTTGATTTGTATTAATACTTTAAATACATTTATAACTATTGGTAGATGTTTTTCGTTTCAAACAAAGATACGGCTTTTTAAAATTAATATATTCGAGATTATTGAGAAATACTAGTCTAATCTGAAAATTAAAAATGTAGAGTTATAATTTATTTAATCAAAGCAGAGACTATGTTAATTTTCTTGATCAAAACTTAAAAATATAATTTTATTTATAATATGAATAATTTAAATTTTATATATTTATAATAAGGATTTTGTAATGAATTAATTTACAAACTGATCGAGGCTTGATTCTATGCTAAAAATCGCCCGTAAAACAGCCAAAATCTTACTGCCAAAAACTACTGTTTACTACATCAAACGACAACTACAAGAAAAGCGGTTTCAAAAATATGCTCAAGAAAAGTTAGAACTTAATTATCGCTCAGTAGATCCAGGTCCTGTTCCACCGAAAGAGTTGATCGCCAAAACCGCTGCTTTAAATGAGCAAGAATTAGACAAGCAAAGTAATAATAATGTTTATTTTGAAACTGGATATTTGGAAATTTTACGTTTATTCCAGATTTTAGAACACTTTTCGATTAACCTGAGAACTATTGGTTCAATCTACGAATTAGGCTGTGGTACAGCTCGATTATTAAGGCATTTTCGCTGTATTGAAGGAGTGAGGCTAGTAGGTTCAGATGTGAACCCAAAAATGATTGAATGGTGTCAGAAAAATCTGCCTGAGATTGAGTTTTATCACAACGAACTAAAGCCACCTCTTGGTTTTGCTCAAGACGACTCATTCGACCTAATGTTAGCCTCTTCCGTATTTACCCATATTCCGCTTGATACTCAAGAATTATGGTTAGCAGAAATGCAAAGAATTTTGCGTCCTGGTGGAATATTTATCTGTTCAGTACTGGGTAAGTTTCACGCCTCAACACTCTTAGGCACCAGGCAATTACAAGAGTTAGAAACTAAAGGTAGCTTTACTCTAACTTCTGAAGATTCTAATGCTACTTATTCTACCCGCCTGGGTGGTTCTGGCTGGGATGTAATTCAAACTCGTGCTGAAATAATTAGAGTTTTTGGCTCATATTTCCAGATGATTGATTATATTCCTGGAGTACAAGACTTTTTAGTTTTACGTAAGCCCAATCCTGCGGTTTCTGTAGTGATGAATACCGTTCCGTTTCCAGCTCAAAAGTTTTAACTTCTAGTCTTAATATTTAAATTGGCGGACAAAGAGATTGCACATGTATAGCGATCGCACTTTATCTATGAAGATATAGGTGCGATCGCTATACATGTTTTTGATCAAGTCAGCAGCAATACCAAAGGTAAGCAAATAGAATTTTCCCTAAAGATTTAAAAAGATCTCGCTCAATAGCTGTGCTTTAACTATTTGGAGGTATTTTAGGATCAAGATCGATAATTGTTTTGCGAGGCAATAGACTAGTCAAAAAATGATTTAGATTAACTTTTAATTGCTGGCTACCACTGCGGTAAGGTTGAGGTAAAAATAAATCTCCCGCCAGAACAAAAACAATTGAAATTGTTAGACAGAACTCGAAAAATAATTTCCAACGCATTGTTACTAAACCAAGTTTTAAAATTAGTTAACCTTAACTAATGTCTTCAGCATTAACTCCCGCTCGAATTAATTCAGTCGCTCGGTTGAAGTATAAAGACCTGATACGTTAAGGCTTGTATTAAACTCAGTCTAATCACGCTAAATAAAAACCACTTCAGTATTCATACCAGAATCTAAGAGTTCAAAACAACAATTCTCGGAGTTTTCTCTAAAAAAAACCGCTTCTAGAATAAACTAGAAACGGATAAAGTCACTATTTAATTAATTAATTAAAACTAGTACCTGCTAATAATTAATCACGGCTGTTCATCGCAATCAATAAACGTAGGATGAAGACAAAGAGATTGATATAGGTTAGATACATTGAAAGAGCAGCTGGTAAATATTGCTCATCTTCATATGTACGCGGCAAAATGTAAAAGTCCACTACTGCTACACCAGCAAAGAGGGCAACGCCAACACCAGAAATAGCAACTTCTAACCAGCTAGGAGTGTAAACTCCAAAGACAGAAAATAGCAATTGTCCTACCAAGACAACGAATAAGGCTGTAACCCCAAGACGTACTGTTTGCGATAAAGCCAACCCATCTTCATCTGATAGATTAGAGCCAATTTTGCGTCCAGCGATGAAAGTGACACCACAACCAAGCGCTGCAATACCAACTCCCTGAATACCCACTCCAGAATTACTCAAAGCCAGATAAACGATCCCGCTAAGAGTATAACCAGATAGGAGACTGTAGAGAGCAAGTAAAGGTAAAGCAGTACTATTATTTCCCTGCTGAGCTACTCCGCGAGCTACAAAGAAGAGAACTAATTCTGCAATCATTGCCCCAATAAAGGTGGGCATAAACAAGTCAGGACGAGAGGCAATTACACCCAATCCACCATACGTTCCTAAAGCGGTTAAGACTAAACCACCACCCAAATAAGGAAGTGCATTGGTGATGACATTTGGACCAAGAATTGACTTTCCCTGAGCCTCCTGAATTGCTTTTTTAAAGTTACTAGTATTACTCATAATTTTGACTGAAATCTATATTAATAGTTTAAACTTGCTTATTGCTTACTTATTAATCTTGATCTTAATTCAATTAACAATTTTAAGGTGGTGTCGGATTACCGAATATTACAGTCAGTTAGTTACTGAGAGCTTGATGAATAAATAGCTCTACGTCAGGAACTTAAGACCTAAACTATTGCGATCTAATGCTGTTTGCCTAACCAGCCAGCGAACCCTTGCAATTCGTTAAATGTTAAATGTTCCTGAATCAAAAAAGCTGTCTCATCAAATAGATCATGAGACAGCCTTAATTTCTAAATCACTAACTGATAGCTAATAGCTAGAAAATTAATAATCAAAATCGCCGCCACCGCCAGCAGCAGGTTTATCCTTTTCGGGTTTGTCAACCACAATACATTCGGTAGTTAATACCATTCCCGCGATCGATGCAGCATTTTGCAATGCAGAACGAGTCACTTTGGCAGGGTCAACAATACCAGCTTCAAACATATTGACATATTCATTCGTAGCAGCATTAAAGCCAATGTTAAAATCTTTTTCTTTGACTCTTTCAGCAACTACAGCACCATTTTGACCCGCATTTTCGGCAATCCTTTTTAAAGGAGCAGTTAAAGCACGAGCTACAATAGTTGCACCAGTCAAAGCCTCATTTTTGAGGTTGCTCTTTGCCCATTCTTCTAGGTCAGGAGCTAGATGAGCTAGTGTAGTACCGCCACCAGGAACAATACCTTCTTCAACCGCTGCTTTAGTTGCGTTAATGGCATCTTCCAGGCGTAACTTACGGTCTTTCATTTCGGTTTCAGTCGCAGCACCGACCTTAATTACCGCTACACCACCAGAAAGTTTAGCTAAACGCTCCTGTAATTTTTCTTGATCATAAGAAGAATCACTCGCTTCTATTTGACGGCGAATTTGCTGACAGCGACTTTTAACGCCTGCTTCATTACCTTCAGCAACAATAGTAGTGCTGTCTTTGGTAATGTTGATCCGACGAGCTTTACCTAGCATCTCTACTGTAGCGGTTTCTAATTTTAGACCTGCATCTTCAGAGATTACTTGTCCACCAGTAAGTACCGCAATATCTTCCAGCATCGCTTTGCGGCGATCGCCAAACCCAGGAGCTTTAATCGCTGCAACGTTTAGCACACCCCGCAGACGGTTAACCACTAGGGTAGCTAGAGCTTCTTTTTCAATGTCTTCAGCAATAATGACTAAAGGTTTGCCTTGACGAGCTACCTGTTCTAATACAGGAACTAAGTCTTGTACCAAATTAATCTTCTTATCGGTAATGAGAATTAGAGGCTCTTCTAAAGCAGCTTCCATGCGTTCGGTATCGGTTACAAAGTAAGGGGAGATATAGCCTTTATCAAAGCGCATCCCTTCGGTGATCTCTAGTTCAGTAGTCATGGACTTACCTTCTTCTAAAGAGATTACACCTTCTTTGCCGACTTTATCCATTGCCTGAGCAATCATATTACCGACTTCTTCATCGTTTCCCGCCGAAATCGTCCCTACTTGAGCGATCGCTTTAGAATCGCCCACGGGTTGTGCCTGTTCTTTGATTTTCTCAACGAGAAACTCAATTGCTTTGTCAATACCACGCTTAATGGCAATTGGGTTTGCCCCTGCTGCCACGTTCCGTAGACCTTCTTTGACAATGGCATGAGCCAAAACTGTCGCAGTGGTAGTTCCGTCTCCAGCAACGTCGTTAGTCTTGGAAGCTGCTTGACGAATTAAGGATACACCTGTATTCTCAATGTGATCTTCTAACTCGATTTCTTTAGCGATCGTTACCCCATCATTGACAATTTGGGGCGCGCCAAATTTTTTTTCAAGGACTACGTTACGTCCTTTGGGACCTAGGGTAACGGCTACTGCTTCTGCTAATAGATCGATTCCTTTTTCTAGTGCGCGACGGGCTTCGTCGTTATAGATAATAGATTTAGCCATATATTTGATTTGCCTTCGATAAATAAGGTGATGAACTGCGGATAGATTAAATTTTTTGTGCTGTAAGGCTTTTGTAGGGGATATTTGTCAATAGTCACAACAATAGTTATGAGTGACCACCTGGTAATTTAATCAAAAGACAAATTAAGAAACTGCTGCCAGGATATCTTTTTCAGATAGTAAGACATAATCTTCACCACCTAGTTTGATATCAGTCCCAGCGTATTTGGAATAAAGAACTTTATCGCCCACTTTTACCTCTAAAGGTGTGTGACCACCATCATCTTTGGGCTTACCAGGGCCAACACCTACAACTTCGCCGACTTGAGGCTTTTCTTTAGCTGCATCGGGTAGATATAAACCACCAGCAGTCTTTTCTTCACTGGCACTGACTTTAATGAATACGCGATCGCCTAAAGGTTTTACAGTTGTAACGTTAATACTAATAGCTGCCATGCAAGATTCTCCAAATAACTAAAAACTAAATTTTAAGTGCGGAATGCTCAGTGTGATGTAAAAGTTGCTAGAGATTACATCGCCTGATGACGATGAACGGAACACATACGGGTCTTGATAGTTCTTACCAACAAGACTTTTCTGCTTCAATCTATCTGTTAGATTAGCACTCTTACCATCCGAGTGCTAATTTAGCTAAACTACGTAACCTATGGCAACAGTCTTGTTAGTGTGGGTTACCGTACAAATTCTTCTATTCCATACGTTGTAAGCTCTATTAACGATCCACAAGAATACGAGAACCAAGACTAAAAAGTCAGCACAAATTGCATAAAAAATCGCCCCTTAACCTGAATTGGAATTAGGGCGATAGAGATTGCTCGATAATTTTTTCAAGCGATCATCAACAATGATCAGTTTTTTGCCAAGAAACTAAATAGACACCTCACTTAGCTGTCGAGTCATATATTCAAAAGGCTCATCAATAAAATTAGTATTTTCAACCCCCTCGTTTGCTGCCATTTCCTTGAGCATATCCTTCATAATTTGAATTCCAACTACAGTAGGACCAA
The DNA here is from genome assembly GCA_020692205.1 of Myxosarcina sp. GA_180221_E-2-1-MAG-40_15. Classification (GTDB taxonomy): domain Bacteria; phylum Cyanobacteriota; class Cyanobacteriia; order Cyanobacteriales; family Xenococcaceae; genus Waterburya. Next base: position 33,006 of record JAIMKV010000011.1, on the reverse strand, counting down.
TTGGCACTCCTAAAGAGTTGTATGTCTCGCGCAAACCTTGCAATACTCTTTCATCTAAAACATCCATGCTTCCCGCCACCAAAGCATAGCTAGCATAACGTAGATAGTAGTCCATATCACGCAAGCAAGCAGAGTAACGACGGGTAGTATAGGCGTTACCTCCAGGACTAATTAGTTCTGGCACTTCTTCAAATAGTTTAATCCCTGCATCTTTTACAATTGTGGCAGCATTGCCGCTAACTATAGTTGCCACTGCAACTCTGGCAGTACCAGAGGTAAAATAATCTTTAAGATTATCGATGGCATTACGGTCTAGATAACGACCGGCAATATCGTAATTTCTAATTAAATCGGTAACTGCGTCTCGCATCTTCCCTTGTTTCTCCCAACAGCAATTTATTTAATTTATTTAATTTGGCTGAGTTTAACCGCCTTATTTATTTCAGTTATGTCTTAAGCTACTTTTATTAATAATCCCATAAGTTGTAGCGATGACTACGGTTCACTTTAAATTTTGACATCTTAGTTTTCTTTTCGGTCTACACCTGAACAAATTTAAAACAAAGCTTAACTTTAAGCGATCAATCAAGCTTGGCAACAATCGCTTACCTTACTTTTGATTGAGCCATGCTCATCAAAAATTAAGATAATTCTGTTACCTATGTTACATTTTCCCAGATTACTACCAAGTAGGATCGATTCAACTAAACATATTTGCAAGAAGAACACAACTGTCATGGGATACGAATCTCGCACACAAGCAATCTACCAAATTACTGACCGCGAACCGATTCCTGTCGGACCTCCAACACGTTTAGAAGATCTTTGGGCAGCAGACGTTTTCAGCTTGAGCAAAATGAAGCAATGTTTGCCAAAAGCTGTGTTCAAATCACTTAAAAAAACCATTGAAGCAGGAGAACAACTAGACGTTTCCATTGCAGACACCGTGGCATCAGCGATGAAAGATTGGGCAATTTCCAAAGGCGCATCGTATTATGCTCACGTTTTTTATCCCATGACTAATGCCACTGCCGAAAAGCACGATGGTTTTATCTCCACTCAAAGCGATGGCAGTGCGATCACTGAATTTGCAGGTAAGCTATTGGTGCAGGGTGAGCCTGATGGTTCATCTTTTCCTAATGGTGGTATTCGCTCTACTTTTGAAGCCAGAGGGTATACAGCTTGGGATGTAACCAGTCCTGCTTACCTGATGGAAACAGATAACGGCGTGACTCTTTGCATCCCGACTGTGTTTGTTTCTTGGACAGGAGAAGCTCTAGACAAAAAAACTCCTTTATTGCGCTCTATTGGAGCAATGAACAGGGCAGCAACCAGAGTGCTAAAGCTCTTGGGTGATGATGATGTTGCTCCTGTGAATTCTAGCTGTGGCGCAGAACAAGAATACTTTTTAGTAGATGCTTTGTTTGCCAACAGCCGTCCCGATTTATTATTAGCTGGCAGGACTTTATTTGGCAAACCTCCTGCCAAGGGTCAACAGTTTGACGATCATTACTTCGGAGCGATTCCCGAGCGAGTCCAAGTCTTTATGCAGGACGTGGAAAAGAAAATGTATCGTTTAGGCATTCCCGCTAAAACTAGACATAACGAAGTAGCTCCTGGGCAGTTTGAAATTGCTCCTTTTTTTGAAGCAGCTAACGTAGCTTCTGATCACCAGCAGCTAACTATGACTTTATTGCGTCAGACCGCGAAGAAACATGGTTTTGTCTGTTTGCTTCACGAAAAGCCTTTCGCGGGAATCAACGGCTCGGGTAAGCACGTTAACTGGTCTGTAGGTAATTCTACTCAAGGGAACTTACTAGATCCTGGCGATTCGCCTCATGAAAACGCCCAGTTTCTGATTTTCTGCGCTGCGGTAATTCGCGGGGTACATAAATATGGGCCTTTGATGCGGGCAGTAATTGCTAATGCCAGCAACGATCATCGTTTGGGAGCTAACGAAGCACCTCCTGCTATTATGTCGGTTTATTTGGGTTCTCAATTAGAAGAGCTATTTAACCAAATTGCTACGGGGGAGCTTAGCGATCAGTACAGCCATAGCGGAAAATTGGAGTTTGAGATCGATACTTTACCTCCTTTAGCCAAAGATGCAGGCGATCGCAATAGAACTTCTCCCTTTGCTTTTACTGGTAACCGCTTTGAATTCCGTGCTGTAGGTTCTAGTCAGTCGGTTTCTGGCCCATTGATTGCACTCAATACAATGCTGGCAGATTCTTTGACTGTCGTAGGAGATCTTCTAGAAGGTGAGTTAAGTAAGGGTACAGAGCTAAACCAAGCAATACTTACTGTGATTCAAGAAATAATGCAGAAACACGGTGCGGTCATTTTTGGTGGCGATGGTTACTCTGAAGAATGGCATAAGATAGCAGTTGAAGAAAGAGGTTTGGCTAACTTGCCTACTAGTGCTGATGCTCTACCAGTATTAACAGAAAAATATATTGAAGAACTTTTTGCCAAGACTGGAGTACTTTCTGCTAAGGAATTAGAAAGTCGTTACGAAGTATATGCAGAGCAATATATTCTCTCAATTGAGGTAGAAGCTAAGTTAGTCGTGGACATTGCCAAAACAGGAATTTATCCCGCTGCTATGAGACATTTAGCTGATATTGCTACTACTGTTGGGGGTTTAGAAGAAATGGGCATTAGTCTTGATAAGGATAATATCAAGACAGTTGCAGAGTTGACTAACTCGATGACCTCTAAAGTGTCTAAATTAAGCTCTGCTTTGACAAAAGAAGATTTTGCCAGCACAGAAGAACATATGAAATATTTTGCTACTACAATCCGTCCGATGATGGATGCTGTAAGAGAAGATGTTGATGCTCTTGAAGCTGAAGTAGCTGATGATCTTTGGCCGTTGCCAACCTATCAAGAAATGTTGTTTATCAAATAACATTAGCTAGTTTGTTCAATTCCCGTGGGGTCGCAGATAGAGCGACCTTTTTTTTCGCCGTTTATTTCCATCTAAGCCTAATATGGTAAAACTTGTGAGTTTTAGAAACATTGTCATTATGTGGCATCAGGTCGCTACGGTTTAAGCTTTTGAAGCTTATAATAATTTAACTAAAAGTAGTTTTGAATTTGGGTTTTCTTCATTATTCTCTTACGTTATATTGTTAAAATTAGCGATGTAATGGTTTGTTTTTGTTGAAAACTTAAAGTCAACTAAATACAGAGAAAACCATAATCTTTTTTAGTAATTGTTAAATATTGTTGCTCATAAATTAGATTAACTAATCTTTCATTGTCTCCACTCAACAGTAAATTAATTAAGTTTGCTCAGGCTAGCTTAAATTTTATTCACTGATGAGCGAAATTTTATGTATGATCTGTAAAGATGAACTAAATAAGAAGACAATTCGACACATAAGTTACAGTTTTTGCTTTAGTTCCCAAGAAAAAGTTGCCCTCAAAGCCAATTTAAATACTTGAATAAAAGTTTAATTTTGATTTAAAAAAAGACTACCATTATACAGTTTTATGGCACAAATAAATGTATTTGCAAATACGGCAAAAAAGCAGAAAAAATCACAGACTAGACAAAATCGAATTTGTCATTAAATAGGCAAATTAGCTATATTTTCTAATTTAATCGAAGTGTAAATGAATTCCGAATTCTTAAAAACTACAAAAACACTCAAACGTAAAAATACTCTGGGTAGTGGAACACAAGCTAAAAGCTTGCTTCCAAGACCTTTGAGAACAGTCTTCAAGACATTCTCCCCTTCATGGTTTATATGTATTCCTTTAGCTGCGATGATAGTTGTCGTCTGGAATACGGCAGCTACGGCACAAGGGTTGGAAGCCCCTGCTAATTTAGACGAACTACGAGTTGTTTTAGACTCCATTTTCCTGCTGTTTTGTTCAGTTCTAGTAATCTTTATGAATGCTGGATTTGGAATGCTAGAAGCAGGTTTTTGCCGTCAGAAAAACGCGGTTAATATTTTGGCCAAAAACTTAATTGTCTTTGCGATCGCTACTTTAGCTTATTGGGCAGTTGGATACGCTCTAATGTATGGCGACGGTAGTCCCTTTATTGGTACCAGCGGGTTTTTCTTTAGTGGTGATGCGGCAGCTTATGGTGACGATCCTTACCCCGCAGCAGTTCCTCCTGCAATCAGCTTTTTGTTTCAGGTAGCCTTTGCAGCAACGGCTGCAACCATTGTCTCTGGTGCGGTAGCAGAAAGAATTAAGTTCACTGCTTTCTTAATCTTTAGTACCTTACTAGTAGCTTTTTCCTACGCTATTACTGGACACTGGGTTTGGGATGGTGGTTGGTTAGCTGAATTAGGTTTTTCCGACTTTGCTGGCTCAACTGTGGTTCACTCAGTCGGTGGTTGGGCAGCTTTAGTTGGTGCAGCACTTCTGGGCCCGAGAATTGGTAAGTACCAAAACGGTAGAACTAGCGCTATCCCTGGACACAACATGGGTTTCGCTACTCTAGGTTGTTTGATTCTTTGGATTGGCTGGTTTGGCTTCAACCCTGGTTCAGAATTGGCAGCCACAGCCAACGTTCCTTATATCGCCGTAACTACTAATTTATCCGCAGCAGCAGGTGGTGTGGCAGCAACCTTCACGTCTTGGATCAAAGACGGGAAGCCTGACTTATCGATGATCATTAACGGTATTTTGGCTGGTTTAGTCGGTATTACCGCTGGTTGTGCGGATGTTAGCTATTTGTCTGCGGTGATCATTGGTTTAATTGCTGGGATTATTGTTGTTTTCTCAGTTGCCTTTTTTGATAGTATCAAAATTGATGATCCTGTTGGTGCAACTTCAGTTCACCTGGTATGTGGGATCTGGGGAACTTTAGCTGTAGGTATTTTCGGTACAGCTAATATCGTGACTCAACTTATTGGTATCCTATCTATTGGTGCCTTTACCGTTATCTTTAGTGTCATTGTTTGGTCAATCCTCAAATTTACTATTGGTATTCGAGTTCATGAAGATGAAGAAAGGCTTGGTTTAGATATCAGCGAACACGGTATGGAAGCATACAGTGGATTTGTTAAAGAAGCCGATGTCTTAGCTGGTGGTGCTGGTGGTGTTCCTATCGGTATGAACCCCACAGAAAGTTCTGAATTCTAGATTTCCCTCAAGTCAAGTTTGATTTAATTATTGCCATTGCGTAGCGATACCTTGAGAGCGATCGCAATTCATGTTTAGTCTTCGCAATGGCTTTTTTTTTGTAGTAATCAGCTGGGACTTTACATTGCTGGCATACTTAAACCCTGTAAAGATTGCTCTGATTTGGTCAAATTTTTGCCCTGAATTAAGACTCCAAAACCACCTAAACCCGTAGGATTGATTAATTGATGTAAAACATCACGGCGGTTAAATATTTCTGCCAGATTATATTTACCACTAGATAGTTCATTTAGGCGATCGCCTAAACCTAAAGCCATGAGAAATAACCCCTGCTGAGTCAAGCCAATATTTTGAAGATTACACAACTTTCCTTGACGTTCTAAGGCAGTAAAATCCACATGAGCAGTAATGTCCTGATCGCCCAGATTAGAGTAGGGATTATCGTGACGACGATGTTGATAATAACACTGTAAAGTTCCTAGCTGACGAGAAGGTCGATAATATTGTTCGGATCTGTAGCCATAGTCAATGGTTAAAATATATCCCCGCTTAAGTTTAGTGGCGACGGTTTCCAGCCAGTCCAAAGCTTGAAGATTTACTTCAGTACGATAATTTTCAGCATACTGTTTTTGTAATAAATCAATCCCCACAAACTCGAAATATTGAGCCAGTTTTTCAGTAGAAATAGGATGAACAGCTTCGGATAATTTACCTGACTCAAGACTTAAAAAGACTTCTTTTAGTCGAGCTTCATTTTTCGTTACCAGATGTACAGGAAAAGCATCCACTAGCTCGTTAGAAAAAAAACATCCTTCAACACTATCTGAGTCAATATCAGACCAAGTTTGCCAAGCAAGATCGACATTAAAAGACTTAAGTAGCTCTTGCTGTACTTTAATCAAAGCTGGCGACTGCTCGATGATCACATATCTCAAAGCTTGAGTTAAAGTCCGATCATCGCTATTTTGAAACCAATTTAAAATATCTTGGGCAAGTTCCCCATTTCCCGCACCCATTTCAACTAAATAAAAAGGATTAGGACAGCCTAAATTTTGCCACATTTCTTGGAACTGTACCGCCAGCAATTCGCCGAAATCTTTACCTAAAGAAGAAGAGGTAAAAAAGTCTCCTTGAACTCCAATGCTAGCTATCCCCGAATTGTAGTAGCCATAATCCTGGTGATATAAAATTAATTCCATGTATTGAGCAAAAGTGATTCGCTCCTGGGGCGAACTTTCAATTTTAGCAAGAAGAATCTCTCTTAATCTTTGAGAATTAGAAAATTCTGACAAATTCATCATCAAATTGCTGCTAGCTAGAAACTATATCTTATTATCTAATCAAGAGGACTATTTCCAAGGTGTCACATTAATACTCGGTTTTAGTGTTGATTAATGTAAGCTGTGGGGTAATTTAATTACTTCAGATATGATTATGCTCTGAGTTTATTTATACTTGAATTTTCAATAATAAGATATGGTGTAAATCGATTTAAACAATCAAAAGTGAATGAGTGGTTTAAAAAATAAGCTTAAAGCAGCTACATTGGTCGAGATACTTCAGATTCGCGCGATGGAGCAGCCTGACCAGATAATATATAATTTTCTGGTGGATGGAGAAACGGAAGAAATTAGCCTTACCTATGGACAACTGGAACAACAAGCCAAAGCGATCGCTGCTAAGCTTCAATCAATTATTTCTCCTCAAGATCGAGTCTTATTGCTATTTCCAGCGGGAATAGACTATATTACTGCTTTTTTTGGTTGTCTTTATGCTGGAGCGATCGCAATCCCGGCTTATCCTCCACGCCCCAATCGTTCCTTAAGCCGTATTGATAATATTTTACAAAACGCTCAAACAAACATCGCTCTGACCAGTAGCGATACCTTGCGAGGATTAGAACGTCAGTTAGAAAGCACTCCTGAGCTACAAAGTTTATGCTGGATTACCACAGATACCATAGACCAAGATGCGGGTTTAAACTGGTACAAACCCAATCTTTCCCATGATGATATCGCTTTTCTGCAATACACCTCTGGCTCAACGGCAGAACCCAAAGGAGTCAAAATCGCCTATAGAAACCTGCTACACAACTTAGAGGCAATCCATTGTTGCTTTAGACATTCTCCTCAAAGCAAAGGAGTGATTTGGTTGCCACCTTATCATGACATGGGTTTAATTGGGGGTGTTCTCCAGCCTTTGTTTGGTGACTTTCCCGTGACTTTAATGTCGCCATTAATGTTTCTCCAAAATCCTTTACGCTGGCTCAAAGCAATTTCTCGTTACCAAGCTACCACTAGCGGCGGTCCTAATTTTGCCTACGATCTCTGTGTTCGCAAGTTTAAAGCCGAACAGTTGAGAGGATTGGATCTGAGTCATTGGCAGGTGGCTTTTAATGGTGCAGAACCAATCAACCATGAAACCCTAACCAGGTTTGCTGAAACCTTTGCCCCTTATGGATTTGACTATTCAGCTTTTTATCCTTGTTATGGCATGGCAGAAGCCACGCTGATTATTTCTGGAGGCTCTAGAAATGCCGCGGTAGTGACTAAAACTGTTCAGGGAAAAGCTTTAGAACAAAACAAAATTGCGATCGCCGATGCCAATGAACCTCATCCCCATACCTTAGTTAGCTGTGGTAAAAGCTTAAGGGATCAAAAAATTGCGATCGCTAATCCTGAATCTCTAACAAGCTGTAAACCAGGAGAAGTTGGCGAAATTTGGGTATCTGGTTCGAGTATTGCCCAAGGATACTGGAGACAACCAGAAATAACCGAAGCTACTTTTAATGCCTATTTAAAAGACACTGGCGATGGCCCTTTTTTACGTACAGGTGATTTGGGTTTTCTAGACGAAGGAGAGGTATTTTTTACAGGTCGTCTTAAAGATATGATTGTTATTAAAGGCCGCAATCATTATCCCCAAGATATAGAAAAGACTGTCGAGGAAACTACTTCTTGGATTAGACCAAGCTGTGTGGCAAGCTTTTCGATTAATATTCAAGGAGAAGAAAAGTTAGTCGTTCTGGCAGAAGTTGAGCGTCGTTACTGGAGTAGCAATCGTTTTAGTTCTAAATCTTCTGGCAAGTCAGCTGCGACACTGACATCTCGCGGTGAGCCTGATGACGGTTCACCCGTGTCCTCAGAAATTATCCAGGTTAAGGAGCTAACTCAACTAATTCGACGAGAGATATCCAAAAACCATGATCTACAGGTACATACAACGTTACTACTTAAGCCTGGTAGTTTACCTAAAACCTCTAGTGGTAAAATTCAACGTCATGCCTGTCGCACAGAATTTCTAGCTGACACTTTAGACGGTTTGCCTGTTTAAGCATACCTAGATATTGATATTTGAGCGGAATCGCTTTTTGGGGAGTAGATCAAAGCAGTTCAGCTAATTAAGAAGTTAGATCCAGACTATGAATTTATTTGCTTAATAATTGGCAGCAGTGATTTAGAGACTTAAATCGCGTAATTTTTCGTACAAGTTTATTCAAGGAAAAGGAAACGGGAAAGCTATCTATTGGGTCGAAAAGTTAATGATACTGACGAAGTCGAAGTGGGCTGCCGTTCGTTTAGGGCTCAGTACCTTCGACTCCTAATAAGCTACCTTTTGATCAACGGGCTTCAGAGCCAAAACGCTTATACTCTCATCCTTTTAAACTTGCTGTCACCCCGTAAGGCCAACAGCAAGCATCTTGTAAAATCCTGGAAAATCAGGCGATCGCGAAAACTTATGTTTCCCTGGTCGGGTTTCGGTTTTCAAGATCATCATAAACTTAAATAAGTCTATAAAATATATAGTTAATCTGATTAAAATTGTTGATTGGGGTCAAGGGATTTATGAATAAAAAAGCAGAATTGTTAGAAGCGATCGCTGGCAAGAACCGTGGTTTGCTAGCTAACGAAATTGATAATGTTCGAGTTCTCGCCGCAATTCAACAGTTAGAGGATGATAATCCGACTCACAAACCTTTAGAAGCGAAGGATTTGCTCAACGGTGACTGGCGTTTATTATATACCACAAGCAAAGGTATTCTTGGTTTAGACCGTTTTCCTCTATTTAAACTGGGACAAATCTATCAATGTATTCGCGTCTCAGAAGCTAAAGTCTATAACATTGCCGAAATTATCGGCTTACCAATGCTGGAAGGGTTAGTCAGCGTTGCTGCTACTTTTGAACCAGTTTCCGAAAATCGAGTTAACGTCATGTTTGAACGTTCGATTATTGGTTTACAACGTCTACTGGGTTACAATACTCCAGCCAAACTGATTCAGCAAATTGAGGCGGGCAAAAAGTTTTTTCCTTTTGACTTCAAAATTGACCGTGGAGAACAAAAAGGCTGGCTAGATATTACCTATTTAGATGAAGATATGCGAATTGGCCGAGGAAATGAAGGCAATGTTTTTATCTTAACGAAGGAAACCTTTTTTGCTTAATTTTGCCAGTAAACCAAGAAAAACTTGGTCTTTTAACCTGAAGCCTTGACTCAGGCAAAACTTCTCAACCTACTACTATTAGAGTCAATTAATCCTGTTCCACTTTCTCCATCGGGGCGACTGTAGGAATAATTTTCGTTACCCCCATACTCAGAAACTTAACGGCCAAAGTGGCTTTCTTGCCGCTTCCTAGGACATGGGTAATTTCTCCAGCACCAAACTCATAATGCAAAACGCGATCGCCTACACTCCAATCAATTTCTTGACCAGGGGTAGGTTTTTGGGCGGGAGTACGGCGGCGATAGGTACTAGCTGCATTAACATTGCTGTTAATCAATTCCCCTGGAAGTTCTGTTAAAAATTGAGAAGATACCGCAGGTTCTCTAGTTCCCCAAAGACGGCGTTGTCTAGTGTAAGTCAAAAATAGCTGTTCTTGGGCGCGGGTAACTCCTACGTAGCATAAACGGCGTTCTTCCTCTATCTCCAAAGGATCGTTTAAAGTTCGATTGTGGGGCAGTAAACCCTGTTCCATTCCGACTAAGAAAACTATAGGAAATTCTAGACCTTTAGCTGAATGAAGTGTCATCAGCGAAACTTTTTGCTGTTTTTCATCTAAACCGTCCAAATCTGAAGCCAGGGAAGCACTAGCAAGAAACGCTTCCAGGCTAGTTTCTTCATTATCTTCCTGAAACTGCTGCACGGCGTTGTATAGCTCGTAAATGTTGGCAATACGGTTATCGGCTTCGTCTGTTCCTTGCTGTTGTAGTTCTTTGACGTAACCCGACTGCTCGATAATATTATTTAACACCTCTCCTGCCGTCAACTCATCCAAACGCTCTTTTTGCTCTTGAATCATCCGCGCAAATTGACTCAAAGATTTACCTGCTTTTCCCCCGATAGTATTAACCGAAGTTTCATCATTAACAATTTCCCACAACGGTACACCCAACTGCTGAGCGGCATCCATCAATCTAGTAATAGTTGTCTTGCCAATACCGCGACGGGGAACATTGACAACTCGGAGTAAACTAACCGTATCTTCGGGGTTAACTATAATGCGTAAATAAGCGATCGCATCTTTAATTTCTTTACGATCATAAAATTTTAAACCGCCGACAATATTGTAGGGAATATTATTGTGTAGCAGTAAATCCTCAAAGGGACGAGATTGAGCGTTAGTACGATATAGAATCGAAAAGTCTCCCCAATCTATTTCGGGGTTATTTTGCTTAATTTGCTGCATCTGCTGGACGACAAATCGCGCTTCTTCCTGTTCCTCATCGGCTTTATATAGGTAAATTTGTTCTCCTACTCCCCGCGTTGGTTTGAGAACCTTATCAATGCGTTGGCTATTGTGGGCAATTAAATGATTCGCTGCTTGCAGAATATTTTCCCGAGAACGATAATTCTCTTCTAGCTTAATCATGGTGCGGGTATCTTCATCGGGCAAACCATCACCAAAATCTTTTTGAAAATCGAGCAAAATGGTAAAGTCTGCCAAACGGAAAGAATAAATCGACTGATCGGCATCTCCGACCACAAAAAGCGATCGCCTGTGCCAATTCCACTCACTCTTATTGGTTTCACCATTAGTTGCCAGTAAGCGAATTAAATCATACTGAATACGATTGGTATCCTGGTATTCGTCAACCAAAATATGCTGAAACTGTGTATGCCAGTAGCCTAAAATCGACTCATTCTGCTGAAACAACTTGACTGGAACCCAAATCAAGTCGTCAAAATCCAGCGCATTATTGGCAGCTAACCTAGACTGATATTCGTTGTAAATTTCCGAAATAACGCGCCCACGATAACCAGATTCTTGTTTGGCAAACTCATCTGGAGTCAAACCCTGATTTTTAGCATTACTAATGCTATATCTAATTTTACGAGGATCGAATTTTTTATTATCTAAATTTAACTCCTTCGTGACAATATTCTTGAATAAACTCTGGACATCCGATTCATCAAAAATCGAAAAATTACGTTTCCAGGTACGTCCTCGCTCATCCTGATATTTATTGATATCGAAGCGTAATAATTTGGCAAATAGGCTATGAAAAGTACCAATCCAGAGTTTTTTAGTTGTTCTTTTATATACCCGCGACTTTAATGCTTTCTGTTCATACTCCGTCAAAAATTCTAGCCGTTGACCATGCTGTTCTAATGCCAACTCCGTCGCAAAAATATATTCAATCCTTTCTCGCATCTCCCGCGCAGCTTTATTGGTAAAAGTAACTGCCAAAATATGTTCTGGATCTACCTGATGATTACGAATTAAATTAGCAATGCGATAAGTTAACGCTCTGGTTTTACCCGATCCTGCTCCTGCTACCACCAACATTGGCCCGCAATAATGCTCAACAGCGAGGCGTTGTGAGGAATTTAGATGGCTCAGAAAGTCAGTCATTTTGTAAGATAAAAACGGAGATAAAAAGGTTAATCCTGCTTAATTGTTTATGTTACCAACTATTCCACATTTGCATCTAAAAACTATTTTTGCTCAAGATCTTTTAAAATCTCAATTAAAGCCCCAAATTAAATTCAGCTCATCAGGGCAAAATTGTTCATCTGCACTCATGAAATCAATATTTTCGGCGATCGCAATAGTCAAGAGAAGTACAATCTAAATAACTTTTAAAAAATCTTGTTTAATTATTAAAGGACTCTCAGTCATTCCTCGATTAACATATTTCACCAACAACTCTGATTCTATAGTGGTTAACATCTCACTAGCTTGAATCACAGTGTAATTTTCTTGCTCCAAAGCATAAAAAGTCATTTTATTTTCTTTCCAGATCCAGAGTTCGCAAATGCCAATATTTTTGTAGCTAGATTTGAGGGTTTCAAGATCGCCACTACTGAATATGACTTCTACTACCAAGTCAGGTAAATCTTTATCATTATTAAAAGCGTAAGCCAGATCGGGTTCTCTCCCAGCTTGTCCCCATATATTTAATCTTGTTTGTCCAAAAGGAAAATCTTGAAGCTCATATTTCTCACAGTAGGCAATAATTAAGCGATTAATTACCGCAGCAATTCTTTCGTGATTTCTTCCAGGGGACACAATAGTTATTTCCCCATTGAAATAAGCAACCCGATAACCTGGATATTCCTGAGAATCAAAATTCTGATAGTCAAACCAAGTAGCTCCAGTAATAGTCAATATTTGGTCATTCTGAGTAAATTTATCGCGATTAATCGGTAAATTAGGCGAAATAAGCATAACAACTGTTGATTTGATAATATGACTTTTAATGACTAGTATAGAAATTTATCAGGCATTGAGAAGAAAGTAATAGATTATGGTGATGAAGTTAGACAAAGTAGTTCCCTTCGGGCGATCGCTTGACGAATACATCAAAATGTTCAACCTCTCTTCAGAAGATCTGCAACAGCGCATTTTGGGAGTCGGTGATGGCCCTGCGAGCTTCAATGCCGAAGGTACAGCTAAAGGATATAACATCACTTCCATTGATCCGATCTATCAGTTTGCTGGTGCGGAGATTAAACAAAGATTTGATGCGGTAGTAGATAACATTATCGAGCAGATAATTGCAACGCCCAACAATTGGGTGTGGAGCTATCATAACAATCCTCAAGAATTGAAGGCTAGTAGGATTAAAACCCTAGGAACTTTTCTTCAAGATTATCAACTGGGTAAACAAGAAGATAGATATCAAGCTCAAGAATTACCTAATTTAGATTTTGCCGATCAAAGCTACGATTTGGCATTGTGTTCCCATTTTTTGTTTTTATATTCGGCACAGTGTGATCGCGATTTCCATGTTGCTGCTATTCAAGAAATGTTACGAGTAAGTCAAGAAGTTAGAATATTTCCCCTATTAACTTTAATGCAGGAAACTTCACCTTACCTAGATTTCGTAATGGATAAGTTTAGTAATTTAGGATATTTCGTGGCGATAGTAAAAGTACCCTATGAATTACAACCAGGAGCAAACAAAATGTTAGTAGTCAAGCACAATTAAAGAGAGCAGAAAGGGAACAGGAAGATGATTCGGTTGCTCGAGAATTGCGTAAACCAATTTCTAAACGATATATCATATCAATTGAGAAAATATCTCAGACACATAAATTTCGGTAGGGGCGTTTGGCCAAACGCCCCTAAGATCTAATAAAATATTGGCTAATCCATTCTTCAATAGGTTGCGCTGCATTCCACAGAGAAGATAAAAATTTTTCCATCGTATCTGAAAAAAACTACAATTGCTCTTTTACCCAACTGCGAAAAGCTCTCATACCCTTATTTCTGCCTTCCCTACGACACTGGGTTAGATATTGGGGAATGACTTCAGTTAAGGGTAAATTAGGAAAATTGCGACTAGTTAATGACTCTACATATTTACCATCGATTAGTAACAAAATCTGTAGCTAGTTTTTTTCAGATCTCCATAGTTCTGGTACACCCAAAGACTGATATATTTCTGGATGGCTACGATTGGTAAGATCTATTTCTAAAACCAAATCTGGTGGTGGATCTATTGTCAAATCTAATCTATTTTTCCCTCTGATCGCGGCTTCATTTTGAATATAAAAACAACTATCAGGTTCAATTCCTTTCAACATTGATTGATTTTTAAAAGTAGTTGAACCCAGAGGACAAAATTCAAGATCCAGTTCTTCTAGCAAAATTTCGACAAAATTACTGACATAAATTTTATTAACTTCGTGTTCTGGTAAAGGTGTCATAATTTCCAGTTTGCCTTGGTCGTAAGCTATTCTAGAACCTCGACTTTCGCCTAAATCTACTAAGATCGCTTCAAATTCGTCCCAACTAATATCATGTAGAATTACTGTCTGTCCTGGGGGGACTATAATTTTTTTTACTTCTAATAACATAGTTTTTCCTGGCGCGATCGCCTAATCAATTCAAGTTACCTCAAGATCCTAATCGAAGAACGTTGTGGATGACTATTTTCTGCTGATAGCTTCTTTCGTAAAGCTTTGTTGCTTTGTCTTTAGAAAAAGAGACTATAGACTGGCTTCTTTTTTATTCTTGTAACGAGGCATACTGTATATAGCAATAATTATATGTTCGCGCCCTTTAAAGAATATTTAGAAGAAGAACTTTTTAAACACTTCGATTTACGAAGTCGTTCTATTCCTGTAGGATTAGAATCCAACGTTAGCGAAAGAGGCAAGAATCGGGCCACTATTCAAAGTTGGTGCTATCAATGCCCACAGTTCAGGAAAATTCGCTATTCCTATATTGATGCAGGCGAGACGGCTCAAGTATTTAACAGCGTCATTTATCCTGCTCACCATTATGACATTCCGTTATTGGGAGTAGATTTTCTGTCCTTTGGCAAGAAGAAAATTTTAGTGGTAATGGACTTTCAACCCTTGTTCCGCGATCGCACTTATACAGATAAGTATATTGAACCGATGCGAAAAATTCGCGACAAGTACAACGAACTGGCGCAAAATTTAGAAATGAAGTTCTATGACGCTAATCAGTACTTCTCTAAATATTTGCTATTTGCTAAAACTGATTCTGAAACCGTAGTTAACCGTCTGTTTCCTGCCTATCAAGAATATCTCAGTCTGTATTGGCAAATGTTAGCAGATGCTGAACCTTTAACTGAGCCAGAAGCGATTCAGCGTATCGTTACGGCTCAAAAAGAATACGATCAGTACAGTGCCGAAAGAGATCCTGCTCATGGCTTGTTTAGCAGCTATTTTGGTGCAGAATGGTCCGAAAAATTCTTGTACGAATTTTTATTTGAAGATGCTTCTCCTCTAGCGGTATCATCTGCTAGAAAATAGTTAGCTATAAATCTAAACATTGAACATAGTTAATCAAAAGCTAAAAGCGCTGCACCAAGAAGCTAAAAGCTAAAAGCTTTGAACAATATGACTTTATACCAACCTTTTTTAGAGCGAGCGATCGCAACTTTACAATCTAGATTAGATTTGCAGCCTTATCCCATTCCTGATGGCTTTGAACGCAAAGAAGGCGTGATGGGCAAAGGCAAAAAGCAAGAGTCTGTAATCACTACGAGTCACGGCTTTAAATCCGACAAATTGAGGCAAATTAGGGCAGCTCATGTTCAGGGAGGAAGCTCACTTCAGGTACTAAACTTGGTGATTTTTCCCAAGCTTAACTACGATCTACCATTTTTTGGCGCGGATTTAGTTACTTTGCCTGGAGGACATTTAATTGCGATCGATATGCAGCCTTTATTTAGTCAAGATGAAGCTTATCAGGCTAAATATATCGAGCCGATTATGCCAATGTTCCATAAATACCAGCAAGATTTACCTTGGGGGGGAGATTTTCCCCAAGAAGCTCAACAATACTTTTCTCCTGCTTTTTTGTGGACTCGTCCTTCACAAACCGAAGTAGTTGAAAGCCAAGTTTTTGCAGCATTTTGCGATTATTTAGATGCTTACATCAACTTTGTTGAACAAGCTGAGGCAGTTAAAGATCGACCGCAATTATCAGCGATTCTTCAGGCTCACAAAAGCTATGCCAACTATCGAGCTGAAAAAGACCCGGCTCGAGGCATGTTAACTCGTTTATATGGCTCAGAATGGACCGAGAAATATATTCATGGTTTCCTGTTTGACCTCGATCAAACTTTAGCTTTAGCTAGCTAAACGCTGCTAACAAACTAGCCAGTCTCAGACAAATTGTCATGTCATAACTGGCATGATTTTCTGCTATCGAATGTTTAATTGTGATAGTGGCAGCCAATCAGCTAATTGTTGATAAAAGTAACAGTCAATTGCTTTAAATTACAAAAGGATAAGATAATAGCGGATAACAACGCTTGTTTCTAATAGGTCTTTAGCTGATTTAGTCGATTATATTTGTTCTCAACAGGTTGGCTATATGCTAAACAGTAAAGAATTGAGGTTTTGCCTTTGATTTTGAGTTGACAAATAATTAATCATTAAAATGCAAGAAAGTGCCAAAGCTGGCTAAAAAATTAACAGAACCCAAATTTTGTTAAAAATAGTCAGTAAAACTAGAAAAAATTAACAAGACGTAACAAATAATGGCTCGTTGTCGTTGTATAAAAGTTATCTGAGGGGTAAATGCCTGTTGGCGAAGCCTAAGTAGGAATCGCACAGTGCGGGGTCAGTACCATCAAGCTTTGCGAAATGCTATGAGCGATCGCCGTAAATTGATCACTTTTACGGTTTTTTATTAAGAGTGTAAAGTTTTATTAGGTGACTTAAGCAACTAAACCTGAGTACCTAGAGAATAGTAACTTAGCACCTATGGAAACTGACCGCTTTCTCAAGTTAGCTTTAGCTAGTTGCCGAAAGCAGTTTTTAAGTTAAGATTCCTTTTTGAAGTTCAACTAAACCAAATTTAATTCGAGTAGGAGATTATTTATAATGTTCGACGCATTTACTAGAGTAGTGTCTCAAGCTGATGCTCGTGGTGAATTTCTATCCACAAGCCAATTAGACGCTTTAAGTGCAATGGTTGCAGCAAGCAACAAACGTATGGATTCAGTTAACCGCATTACTGGTAATGCTTCGGCTATTGTTACTAATGCAGCTCGCGCTTTATTTGCCGAGCAGCCTCAGTTAATTGCTCCTGGCGGTAACGCTTACACTAGTCGTCGGAATGCAGCCTGCTTGCGCGACATGGAGATCATTTTGCGCTATATCACTTACGCTATTTTTACTGGTGATGCAAGTGTTTTAGAAGATCGTTGTCTAAATGGACTACGTGAAACTTATCTAGCTCTGGGTACTCCAGGTGCTTCCGTGGCTGTTGGCGTTCAAAAAATGAAAGAAGCAGCTTTGGCAATCGTTAACGATACCAGCAACATCACTCCTGGCGACTGTAGTGCTATTTCTTCGGAGATTGCTAGCTACTTTGACCGCGCTGCTTCCTCAGTAGCCTAGTTCAGTAAGAGCGATCGCTATGCCTGAACAAGGCAAATCAACCCTTGGTGGTTTAGAAAAAATTAGTAAAACAAGAGAAAGATCACAATCATGAAAACTCCTTTAACTGAAGCAGTTTCTTCTGCTGATTCCCAGGGTCGTTTTTTGTCCAATACTGAAATTCAGACTGCTTTTGGTCGTTTCCAACGTGCCAGCGCAGCTCTAGAAGCAGCTAAAGCTTTAACTAGCAATTCTCAACGTCTAGTTGACGGTGCAGCTAACGCAGTTTATTCTAAGTTCCCCTATACTACTAGCACTCAAGGACCTCAGTATGCTGCAACTCCTGAAGGTAAAGCTAAATGTTCTCGTGACATCGGCTATTACCTCAGAATGATCACTTACTGCCTAGTTTCTGGTGGTACTGGTCCTATGGATGAGTATTTAGTTGCAGGTTTAGACGAAATCAACCGTGCTTATGAGTTATCTCCTAGCTGGTATATCGAAGCTCTAAAATATATTAAGAGCAACCATGGTTTGAGTGGTCAGCCTTCAACTGAAGCTAATAACTACATTGACTATGCTATCAACGCACTTAGCTAGAAATTAGGTGAGTTTAGTTTGTAAGTAATAGGTCAAGTCTGTCTCATAAAGACTGACACATATATAAAGTCAAAATATTTGATTGATGAAGCGATACTCAGAGAAGTATGCCAATGCCAGCAATAAGGCTAGTATTTGTTTACTTTTCTGAGTATTGTCATGTTTGAAGCAACGAAGGATAAAGCATGAAAGATGAGCCAAAAAATGAGGCAGAGCAACTGACGGTAGAGCAAGCGATCGCCAACCTCAAGCAAAAAGAGGATTTGGGGAAACGATACTATGCCGCATGGTGGTTAGGAAAATTTAGAGTTCGAGAAACAGAGGCGATCGCTGCTTTATTGATGGCATTGGAAGATGAACAAGACCGCGCTCCCGATGGGGGTTATCCCTTGCGTCGCAATGCTGCGAGAGCTTTGGGTAAACTTGGAGACAAAAATGCTGTAGAGCCGTTGACTCGTTGTTTAGAGTTTCCTGATTTTTATGTCAGAGAAGCTGCTGCTCAAGCTTTAGAAATGTTGCATGATCGCCAATGCATTCCTTCCTTGATCAAGCTATTAGATGGGGGAGTAGCAGCAGCTACTAGAGTGACCGGTAAACCCCACTTAGTCCAGCCTTATGAGGCGGTAATTGAAGCTTTGGGAACATTAGGCGCAACGGGTGCAGTAGACTTAATAGAGCCATTTACGCAGCACCCCACAGAAAAAGTAAAATATGCTGCTGCCAGGGCAATGTACCAGCTAACTAAAGAAGATCGATATGGCGAAATGCTGATTAGAGCTTTGTCTGGAGACGATTTACAACTGCGTCGCTCGGCTTTAATGGATCTGGGTGCTGTAGGCTATCTCAAAGCGAGTCAGGCGATCGCTGATACTTTAGCTGAAAATAGTATGAAGTTGATTGCACTTAAAGGATTGTTAGAAACTAATTTAGACAACCAAGATCCAGAAATATCTACCCAGAGCATTAACATAATGAACTTAATGGATTCTCTTCTATGAGCGATCGTAAATTTTTTAACCAAAAATAAAATTTAGTTGTATTTCTTGAGCATTTCTGCTGTTGAATTAGGTAACCGTTACGTAAAATAAGCCTCAGCAGTAGCAAAAGATCAAGCTATTGAAGCTGGCAAAATAAGCTTGATGTTAAGTAAAGTAGTAAAATTATTGTTTAACTACAATATGTTCCTGACTTTAAACTAGTCACAAGCTATCGATGTCCGATGTTCAACAATTAATTGAGGCGGTAAACCAAGCCGACTCTGCTGACTTGCTCTTAAAAACCGTAGAAGACCTAGCAGAAGCGACCGATCAAGCTGCAATACCTACCTTAGTCGAGGTTTTGGGGTTCAACAATCCTGGGGCTGCGGTAGCTGCGGTTGATGGTTTAATTAAAATTGGCGACCCCGTTGTTCCTTATTTGCTCAAGAACCTAGATAGCTATAACTATGGTGCAAGAGCATGGGCTACAAGAGTATTTGCGGGTATTGGCGATCCTGCTGCTTTAGATTTGTTATTAAAAGCTGCGGTTTCTGACTTTTCTCAGAGTGTCCGCCGTGCAGCAGCCAAGGGATTGGGCAGCATTATCTGGTCAAAGCTACCTGCTGAGGAAGTTATTACAGCACAGCAGAAGGTATTGAAGACTCTCTTGCTGGCAACAGAAGACGGAGAATGGGTAGTTCGATATGCTGCGGTTGTTGGGCTAGAGGCATTAGGTAATACTTTGGCAATCAGCCAACCTAAGTTAGTATCAGAAATTATCAATAAGTTCCAAGCATTGATCATTTCTGAACCAGAAGCAGCTATTCAGGCTCGAATTAAATACGCCATTAACAATGGGCAGTTGCTCACGGACAACTAACCATTATTTTTGCTCTATACAGTTAGTCGAACATTAGTTACACCCTGACGTAATTGTTTTTGCCTTCTTAACCAGGATGCCCGAATAGCTGGACGAATAATCGGCGTAAAAGTTTTAGCACCCCAACGCAGCAAAGCACTGCTATGTAACAATTCAGCTTGACCGATCTCTTGTGCCTGTAATTTTTGGATTTGGATAATTTCCGGTTCTCTTTCCTGTTGAATTACAGGTAGTACTGCATCAATTTGACTTAAATTAAGTTCTGTTTGACTTAATAGCGGCACTAAATGATTAACTGCAACGATCGCATCGCGAAACGCCATATTGATACCCTGGGCGCGGATCGGCGACATGGGATGAACCGCATCTCCTAGTAGGAGTAGTCCAGGAATTGACCAGCGATCGCAACGACCCACGACTACAGATAAAAGCATCGGCTTAGTTAGGCTTGCCTGATGATTTAAAATATGTTCAGCTAGCCAGGGGGGAGAATTTGCCGCGAGTTTAGCCGCCCAGTCAAGATTTTGCACCCCGCAATTATCATCCGCGTGTAGTCCCCAACCAATATGTAGCTTACCTGATGAGCCTCTAAATAGACCAAATCCATCTCTTCCTTGCAGAATTGAATAAAAGATATTTTTTGATTTCGATAATGCACCAGGATCGAGCTTAAACCAGAGAATATCGACATTGCTTTGTAGCTTAGTCAAATTTATCCCAGCTTTGTTCCTGATTGTAGAATTACGCCCATCACCAGCTATTACGAGAGCTGCGCTGATTTCTACTCCAGAACTTAATTTAACGCCACCAACTCTGCCGCTAGGCTGACGCACAATATCCTGTACTGGTTCACCTTGAATAAATTCAAACTGAGCATATTCCTTAGCTTGCTTAATAATTGCTGCTAATAAGTCAGGTTGAGAAACTGTCGTGCAGCGCCTTCCATTGGCTTCTATCGGTTCATCAACCCGAAATAATCTTCGCTGAGATAATAAAAACTCCCACCCATCAATAGTCTGGTGAGGAATGTCGGTTAATAATTCCAGCAATCCCATTTGTTCTAGAGCATCTAACCCACTGGGCATTAATCCTTCGCCGCGAAATAACCGTTTAAAATCGCGAGCTGCCTCAATCAGTTTGACCTCAATTCCCCTTTGTACCAATAATAATGCTGTTACTGCACCAGTAGGACCTGATCCAATAATTACCACCTGCGCCATCGTCAAAATATTTATGCCAAATTAAATTTATGATTACCATAAGATTAAAGGGGACAAAGCTAGGAACATCGACTTTTGGTGACTTGAGTTAATTTTTGCCTTCTCCTCTTATCATTTTTGCCAATATGAGTTAAGATTCGCCCAACGACTTCCTGCTCAAATAAGGAGATTATTCAATGTCTGCTCTTCGCCAGCCTGATTTTTATCCCGTTTATTCTCCTCAAGCACAACCAGAGAAAATTGGTAACCAACGCCAATTAGTCAAGCCTCAAACAAAACCAACAAAAGTAGTCAAGCCCAAGACGTTTGCGCCACCAAATAACCTACCTAGTAATCTTAATACACTGTCATTATTGCAAAAAAGTTCTTTTGGTATAGCTATAGTTTCTATGACTGCTAGCATCGGTCTTTATATATCTACGGTACATATTCCCAAAGTTTGGAGCCAAGAATATCAGCATTTAGAAAACTTACAGCGTCAAGAACGTCAGCTAATCGCAATTAACGAAACGCTCAAATATCAAATTGCTCAAGAAGCTAGTCAAGATAAACTTCTATCTGTGTCTAGTCCAGAGTCAGCAGTATTTATTCCTCCTGCAAAAATTGGAGTCAAAAACCAGTCTGATATCAGCACAGAGCGAGCAAAAACGGTTGAATTAAAGCTTAATAGTTTTGGCTATTAAGCAAGAGCCAGTTGATCATCTTAGCTGTTATGTTTCAACCTCAATAGCAGATCTTTTCAATCCACAATCAAAGTTAAGTTGAGTCAACAATATATTTATTTCTGGCAATTATGTTTGCGGACAATCAATCATTTAAAAGATATAAGCTAAATTAGTTTTTATGCCTAAAATTAGCTATTAGCTAGTTTTCAACGCCAGATAGCTTAGAGCTTAATTTATGTCCAAATCTAAGTTTCAACTACCGCTCAGATTGAAGAAACACAATTCAAGACCAACTCAGCGCAAGCCAGATTACAATCGCCAGACATTTAATGATGCCTACCAGAATCAGGGTAACAGGAAACCGATATTAAAGCTGTTTTTGATCTGGGGCATCTTAGTTATTGGTACGCTAGGTTTAGGCTCAAGACTCTATTATCTTCAAATTGTCGATCCTGTAGTCATTTACGAACAAGCTCCTCAGGGGAAAAAACTAACCCAGATAGCTCAAGATCAGCAAACAACTAGATTAAAGTTTTATATCCCCCGTCGTCAAATTGTTGACCGCCAACAAAATGTTTTAGCAACAGATCGGATTACCTATACTCTCTACATTCATCCTCATTTATTTAAACGAAATTCTCAGCCAGTACCAGCCGCAGAAATCGCCGCCCAGCTATCAGATATATTAGGCAACAAAACCCCTGAACAATTGTTAGCAATTTTTGCTCAACAAGATTGGGGGATTCTTTTGGCGGAAGATTTACCTGAATCTGCCAGAGAAAAAATTACAGCACTACAAATTGATGGTTTAGATTTAAAGCAAAATTACACCCGTTTCTATCCCCATCGAAAAATGGCAGCAGAGGTAACAGGTTATGTCAATCGCGATAGTAGCCGCGCCCCTCAGGCGGGAGTAGAATACACTCAAAACAAACTCCTCGAACGCAAGCCCATAAGCTGGAAAATGAAGCGCAGCTTCGACCGAGAAAAAGCCGTATTTTACCCAGGAGATTTAGCGCGATCGCAACAGCTATTTAACTTTGACGATCTTAGGTTACAGTTAACGATTGACTTACGTTTACAACAAATTGCTCGTAATGCCTTAAAGCAGCAGATGAAACGCTATAAGGCGAAACAGGGTACGGTAATTGTCATGGATGTTCGCGATGGGGCGATCGCCACTTTGGTATCTGAACCTACTTACGATCCCAATACTTATTATAAAACTACTGATTTCGGGCTGTTTAAAAATTGGGCAATTACGGATCTTTACGAGCCTGGTTCTACTTTTAAGCCGATTAATATTGCTCTAGCTTTAGATGCGGGAGTTATTTCTCCCCAGGATACCTTTGATGATACGGGAGAAATTCAGATCGAAGATGCTGTGGTGCGTAACCATGATTTTGAGAAAAAAGGTGCGCGAGGAAAATTAACTTTGCCAGCAATTCTTCAGTACTCTAGTAACGTAGGGATGATTAAGATCATGCGTCAGATGAAACCTCTCGACTACTATCGGGATCTACAGAAATTAGGCATTGAGGACGAGGTAGAATTTGACATTCCAGGATACACTCCAGGCAGATTAAAAAACGAGGTAGAATTTACCGTTAGGGAAATTGAACCCGCCACTACAGCTTTTGGTCAAGGTTTTTCGCTAACACCCCTCAAGCTAATTCAACTTCATGCAGCATTAGCCAACAAGGGTAAATTAATCACGCCTCATGTAGTAAGGGGTTTGTCAGATTATCAAGGCTATCTCCATTATTTTCAGCCCCCAAATAGTAAGCAAGTTTTCTCTCCTCAAACTGCCAGTACTGTTTTAGAAATGATGGAAACGGTAGTTGAAGAAGGTAGTGGTTATGCAGCTAAAATTCCAGGCTACAGAATTGCTGGAAAAACAGGAACTTCCCAAAAAGCAGTTAACCAAGGTGGATACGATGAAACAGCAAAAATCACCAGTTTTGTTGGTTTATTTCCAGTTGAAGCTCCTCGTTACGCAGTTTTAGCCGTAGTTGATGAACCTCGTGGGGAACATACTTATGGCTCTACCGTTGCTGCACCGATAGTAGGCGAAGTGATTCAAGGCATAATAAATATTGAAGGAATACCACCTAGTAGCAAAATAGATACTAACAAGGTTAATTAATCGTGTGGCTAATTAATTTTTAAAGTTTAACTAAAAAGCTAAGAGCTACCGCGAAGCGGTTTAATTGCTATCTGTTGTTAATATTGGCTTTACTCTATATTAAGTTCCTATTGATGAAGATCATCGAGACTTCTAGATTAACCCTTAGATATATTACCATTCGGGATCGAGAAGCTTTAATACCAATTTTGGGTGATGCTGAAGTGATGCAATATTCCATTATTGGAGTACATAATCGCCAGCAAATTAGGCAGTTTATTGAACAAAGATTGCTATCTTACTTGGAACCTGGATTTGGTTTATATGCCTTAGTTCACCAGCAAAGTAATGAGCTGATTGGCTACTGCGGTTTTTTTATTCAATCGATTAACCAGCAGCAAGAAGTAGAAATTGGCTATCGTTTGGCAAAAAAATATTGGGGACAGGGATTGGCTACAGAAGCAGCTCAAGCTGTCTTAAAGTATGGCCAGCAAAAATTTAATTTTCAACGTTTTGTTTGTTTAATCGCTCCTCAAAATATTCGTTCGATTCGAGTAGCGAAAAAGCTCGGCATGGAGTTAGAAAAAAAGGTAATTTATCATGGCTTAAATGTAGAGATGTATAGTCTAAACTTTAAGAGTGATTGCCACAAAATTATGAAATGAGATAGAGTTTTGAGCAGAATCTGAAATTCAAATTAGTATTCAAAACAAAGTTCTTATGGTATCTTATTAAACCATTTATAATTGCATCATTATTGGTGCTGGACTTGCTGGACTTGTCGCTGCTCGCAATCTGCATCGATTGGGTAAAAATGTTCTGGTAATCGAAGCACAAGATCGAGTTGGTGGTCGGATGCAGGGTCAATACCTACCATCAGGACAGTGGATTGATCGCAACGTTTGTGGTTGGCGATCGCTATGTGCGTTGGCGATCAATAAGTGAAAGCGATCGTCGTGCGGCTATCGTTTCTGACTTGGCGATTTATTTTGGTAATGAAGCTTTGTCACCCTCAACCTATGATGAAGTGGATTGGCCTGGCGAACCTTGGATAGGAGGTGGATACGCCGCTTTTATGCCCCCAGGCGTATGGACAAGCTTTGGCGAGGCACTCACACTCCCCGTAGGACGCATTCATTGGGCAGGCACAGAAATTGCTGAGCGTTGGGCTGGATTTTTTGATGGTGCTGTGCGGACAGGCGAGGCAGCAGCACAGGCAGTCCAGGCGCTTTTGTCAGATGCATAGTCTTAATCAAAAATTAGCCTTAGCTTTAGAATTAACAGGGTTTTTTTGCAGACATATATTTATCGGTTTCTCGTAATCTCTGACTTAAAAAACGACAAATTTCGAGAATGATCTGGGGGCGTTGAGTAATAAGGCTAATAAAGCGTTTCTTTTCTAGACAAAGCAATACAGTGTCTTCAATTGCGATCGCACTATCCCAACGGGGAGCTTCATCAAACAGGGCGATCTCGCCAAAATACTGTCCTGTAGTTAGCTGTTTTATTTCCTGTGGTTCGCCATCAAGCTGTTTAACAATTTGTATTTTGCCAGCGGCAATAATATATAAATGTCCACCCCAACTACCTTCTGTGTAAATAGTTTCTTTAGCTAATACTTGTTTTTGTTCTAAAGCTTTGTCAATCTGAAACAGCTCATCCAGGGAAAGATTTTTAAATAAAGCCAGGTTTCGGAGTAAAAGCAATCGATTCATAGATGTGCTAACGGGACAGGTAAGCTGCTGAACAGGAAAAATTTCCTGTGCCACTGATTGTACAATGGGATCGGGATCTTTAAGTAAAGCTGTAGGAATAGTCGCCAAGGCTGCGGACGCTCCGGTTTTAATCCAGCGATCGCTTGAATCTAATGCCTCCAAAAGTATTTTATAGCCTTTATGGCGCAGCCATTGCGGAGTAGGCTCAATCTCAGGCTGGAGTTGTTCTGATACCGTCTGTTCTAGTAAAGGCATCAGGGGTTGAACAAAGCGTCGATGATTGATTGAAGCTAAAACTTCCACTGCATTAGCTAAATCGCGGCGATCGCTAGTTGCTAAGACGCGTCTGACTAAACTAACGGTGCGGGAATATCCTAGACAAGACAAAATATATAGCACCTTTTGCAATAGCCGTTGCTGATAATCTTCAATTGCCACGGCTAATAATTGCCAGCTAGGATCTTGTCGGGGAATCTGTTGTTGCCACTTACGAATTAGGTTAAACTGCCGAAATTCTGGCGTGAGATGCTTAAAAAGAATTTCGTTAGCTTGCTTGCTTTTAAAAAGCGCGATCGCCGCGATCGCTGTATTAACTACATGAGGATACTCTGAGTTTAAATTTTCTTGAGCTATAGTCAAGCCTGCTTTGCCATAAGCGGCTAGAGTACTCGCTACCTGTTGGCGCACTCGGGCATCATCATCATCAAATCCTTGAGTAACTTGCTTCAACACCTCAGGACAATGAGTAATCTCTAATATTTTGAATGCGCCAACCCGAACTGCTGGATCGTGATGTTGAATTTCAGCAGCAGCAATTTTGGCTAAATTATGGTCTTGAGGAGAAGCAAGATTGATTAGGGCATTAAGTGCTTCTTGTTTTGCTTCGGCGCTAGCTTGGGGCAATAGATATTCAATCAGGGTAATAAACTCTGGGTTTTCACTGTGGCGGACAACTGAGGCGATCGCTTTGGCTGTAGTGTCGGTTAATTCTAACTGCCAAAACTGTTCGGCAATGCTAGAATCTAATTCTTCGGCTGTGGTGGATTGAAATGTAGCAACTAAACCCAACGCCTTGACTTCCTGGTTACTGTCGGCAATTAGAACTTGGAGTTGTTCTGGCTCAAAAGTATATTGGTTGGCAATTAAAATTTCCAGCGCGGCTACTCTTACTGTCGGATTGTCATCAGCTAATAAATTGGCAAACTGCTGTAGAGTTTGGTGATCGCTACGGCTAAATAACTTTAAGATTCCCTGGCGCAAGGAACTATCTGTTTCGGGTAATAAAGCCTTAACTTCGGTAAAAAACTGACTCGGATTGCCCATATTGGCAGCTAATTCTAGACCCTTAATTTGGGTAAAGCGATCGCCATCAGTTAAAAATTCTCGGATCGCCTTGCTAGACTGAGACGGTAGCTGAGTTCTTTTAGGATCGAAATCATCTAGGTTGATTGTATCAGTGCGAATCATCTCCTCTAAACTTTGGGTATAAAACCTGCCCATTGGTAAGCGCACCAGCAGAAGCAATATGGTTAGAGCAATTGCCAACATGGTAATTTGTGGCAAGCTGAAATAGAGATGGCACAGCCACAGCACTACCCCCGCCAAAGTTAGTCCGAGAGAATAGATCAAACCATCGCTCAAGGCTCTAATTCGCCCCACATACTGATGTGGAATGCCATTGTAGTTTAGCTGATGAACGGGAAGGTTAATCGACTTATACAGTGCATCTCCGTTGATGTGTAAACCAATAGCTGCGGGCAGCTTGAAATTAAACAATAGTCCGATCAAGCTCACCAGAGTGGTTATCGGATAGACTGCGTTTAGTCTCGCCACCCCTACCCATTTGAGTAGCGGGCGAGTAATCCCGTAGAGAAATATAACCTGGATCGAAGAGATCACCATCCGCATCAGTCCCAAGAAACTGGTTAGTTCAGACTCATCAAACTGCTGCCCATAAATATTAAACCAAAGAAACTCAGAACAAATATAAATAATTACTAGTAAAAAGGTGCTGGTAGCTAAAAACAACACCAACGGATAGCGTTTACCCAAATCAGGCAGAGTTTTTAAAGATTCTATAATGCTAGTCTGAGTTTTTTGAACCGAGACTTCGAGGCGACGTTGGGAACTTTCCAAATAAACCAGTTGTCCAAAAGCGATCGCCATCAATAAAGGCAAACTCCACAATAATTCTCGACTAGGAAAAAAATGTGACAGTAAAATTGTTGCCCCACCTCCTACCAAAGTTCCCATCGCCTGAGCAATGCCGATTAAAGGAGCGTATCGCTTGTATTCGATAGTAGTGAAATAGTCTGTCAGTAGCCCAGGATAGAGCAGGTTATTGTTAACATCCCACTGAAAAAAAATCACAATCAGCAACACATAATAAACCCAGACTGCATCTAAATCGAGCATTAGCCTCAACCCCAGCATGGTTAACATTGACGCTAACATTGCATAGCGAAACATTTGAGGACGACTATAGCGATCAGCAATCTGAGTCAAAATGCCATAAATAGGCAGAGAACATAATCCGATCAGGATGAAGGCGATGGGTAGTTTTCCTGCACCCACCTGACTGACAAACAAAGAATTGGCGATCGCCATAGCAATAACGTTATAAGTCAATACCGTTACGGCTAACAGTGCAAGTTGCGGCAAGCGACCAAATTGTCTAATCATGATACTTTTTGCTCGCCTGCTTGAGTTTCTTTCAGTGTAAAAGTTTCATTTTCTACGGTTGCCATCTCCACTTTTAAATTACTGGTAGAAGTCCGAATAAATAAAGTCAGTCCTGCTGCAATAATTAGGCATACTCCCCCCATTACTACCGCCAATAGTCGATCTTCATGGAGTAGATGCTGCATAACCCAGCCAAAACCCAAAGATGCCACAATCTCTGGTAGCACTACAAAAAAATTAAAGATTCCCTGGTAAATTCCCTGTCGCTGAGGGGGAATTGAACCGCTTAACATAGCGTAAGGCATAATCAGCGCACTTGACCAAGCTATACCTAATCCCACCATTGCCACCAGCAAAATATATTGATTGCTAACAGTCAATAATGAAACCAAACCAATTCCACCACAGAGTAAACATAGACTGTGAGTTGTAGGACGACCCAAGTGTTGAGCAATGCGGGGTAAAACAAATGAAAACCCAATGCAAACCGCATTGTAGACGGCAAAACAAATTCCTGCCCATTCTATACCGTCACTGTAGAGTACTGAATTTTGATTAGTTGCTCCAAAAATATTGCGCGCCACTGCGGGAGGAAAATACAAAAAAAAGCAAAATATTCCCAACCAGGTAAAAAACTGCACCTTTGCCAATTGCTGCATTATTGGCGGCATTTGCACCAAAGTTTGCCAAGACTCTCGAAAGCTGTTGATAATCCCTCCCCGATTGCTTTTTAGCTGTTCAAACTTGGCTAAATTTACGGGCGGAGATTCAGGGGTGGTCACGATTGTCCACAATACAGTACCCAAAAATAATATCCCGCCAACGTAAAAAGACACTTCTACCGTCAGAGGGATCTTACGCACCGCGTTGCTAACATTGCTGACGTGGAAAAGATTATTCAGAATCCAAGGCAAAGCCGAGGCGGAAACCGCTCCCAACCCTAGCATTATGCTCTGCATAGCAAAACCCTTAGTTCGCTGCTCTTTGGGTAATAAATCTCCCACAAAAGCTCGAAATGGCACCATACTAACATTAGCACTAGTATCTAAAATCCAGAGCAACCCCGCTGCCATCCACAGACTAGAAGAGCGAGGCATCAACACCAAAGCAATAAATGCTAAAATCGCTCCTGCTAAAAAATAAGGTCGTCTTCTACCCAAAAAGTTCCAGGTGTAATCACTTAAGTTGCCGATGATTGGCTGTACTAATAAACCCGTCAACGGTGCGGCTAGCCAGAGAATTGGTAATCGATCAGCATCTGCTCCTAAATGCTCGAAAATAGCACTCATATTTGCCATTTGTAGACCCCAGCCAAACTGAATGCCCAAAAAGCCCAAATTCATATTCCAAAGCTGACGATAATTAAATAAAGGCTGAGAAGTAGATAGTGGGGTGATTGACATAAAAAGAGAATCGATAGACAGTGAGGCAGCTTTGAAAGCTTAGTAATAATGTCAGTTTAATGCAACCCCATTGTATTAATAGCTGATTAATTCCCAATCTCAAGATCAAAGATTCTAACTGGCGGCGATCGCCTTTTACTTGAGCTAAAAACAATGCTAATGTTAATTGCCATTATTAATTGTCAAGCGATCGCACTGGATCTCGACTAGGCTGAAAATAAGACAAATTGATCGCTTTTACTAGACAGTTGTGTATTATGGGCAAATAGTTAAGCCAAAATAGCAAAAAATTTAACCGTAAATTTTACAACCTGATCTAATGTCATCAGTTAGGTAAAGTTATAGCTGTCAATAAGGTGATCGCGTGAGGATTCAAAAAGATGAAGATTTTAGCACTAGCTTGGGAATTCCCACCTCGTATAGTTGGAGGAATCGCTCGCCACGTAGCGGAATTATACCCAGAAATAGTCAAACTAGGATACGAAGTTCATCTAATCACCGTCGAATTTGGTTCTGCCCCTAAATACGAAATAGTTGAAGGAATCCATCTCTATCGTTGCGCTGTTGCCCATGGCAATGATTTTTTTCATTGGGTAGCTAACATGAACAACAGTATGGGTAGCCTGGGAGGAGAACTGCTGCGCAAGCATGGTGACTTTGATTTGATCCATGCTCATGATTGGCTAGTCGGAGATGCCGCGATCGCCCTCAAGCACAGCTTTAAGCTTCCTCTAGCTGCAACAATTCACGCTACGGAATATGGTCGCTATAACGGCATCCACAACACCAGTCAACAATACATCAATGGCAAAGAAAAATTATTAGCTCACGAAGCCTGGAGAGTAATTGTCTGTAGTCAATATATGCGCCAGGAAATTCAGCGGGTTTTTCAATCGCCCATAGATAAGATTGATGTGATTTACAACGGTATTCGCCCTGAAAAAAAACATCATAGTAATAACTTTAATCGGGTTAAATTTCGTCGTCGCTTCGCTAATGACCAAGAGAAAATTATTTATTATGTAGGGCGCATGACTTACGAAAAAGGAGTTTCAGTTTTGCTCAATGCAGCTCCCATGGTACTACAAGAAATGGGCGGAAAGGTTAAATTCGTCATTATTGGTGGCGGTAATACTGGTCATCTTAAACATCAGGCAAGCATTCTCGGTATCTGGCAACAATGTTACTTTACAGGCTTTATGTCTGACGCTGATTTGGATAAGTTTCAGACCATTGCCGACTGTGCGGTTTTTCCCAGCCTTTACGAACCTTTTGGCATCGTTGCCTTAGAAAGTTTTGCTGCTCGTGTTCCCGTGGTTGTATCGGATACGGGGGGACTCCCAGAAGTAGTGCAGCATAATCATACAGGCATTGTGACTCGTGCCAACGATCCTTATTCTTTGACCTGGGGCATTTTGGAAGTGTTAAAAAATCCTCAACTTGCTCAACAGTTAGTCAATAATGCTTACAAGTCCATAGCCGAAAATTTTAGCTGGGACGATTTGGCTAAACAAACGATCTCCGTTTATCGTCAAATTGCTTTTGAGCGATCGCGCATTAACTGGTAATAACGAAGTCAGAAGTCAGAAGTCAGAAGTCAAAAGTCAAAAGTCAAAAGTCAAAAGTCAAAAGTCAAAAGTCAAAA
>JAIMKV010000011.1:0-1629 GCA_020692205.1 Myxosarcina sp. GA_180221_E-2-1-MAG-40_15 | reverse complement strand
GTCAAAAGTCAAAAGTCAAAAGTCAAAAGCTAGCTAGCTAGTTTCATACTTCATAGCTGATTGCTAATTTGGCACTAGACTAAAAAATTTGTTAGATTATACGTAGTCGTAACGAGTATGAGTTAATCGCAGAGGAATAACAAATGGTCAAAGTTGTTGGTATTTTAGGCAGTCTTCGCCCTGATTCTTATAGTGCTTTAGCACTGCAACAAGCAATAGAGCGAGTTCAAGCACTAGGTGCAGAAGCAGAAATACTCGATCTTAGAGAAATGAATTTGCCTTTTTGCGATGGCGGGAGTGAATATCCTAACTATCCTGATGTAGAGTTATTGCGGTCAAAAGTGAAGGCGGCGGACGGTTTAATTTTGACAACTCCTGAGTATCATGGTAGCGTCAGTGGAGTGCTAAAAAATACTTTGGATTTAATGAGCTTTGAGCATTTATCGGACAAAGTAACAGGATTGATTAGTGTTTTGGGTGGACAGTCTAACAGTAATGCGCTCAACACTATGAGGATTATCGTGCGTTGGGTACATGGGTGGGTAATTCCCGAACAAATTGCGATCGGACAAGCATGGCAAGCTTTTGACACAGAAGGAAAGTTAAAAGATGAAAAACTAGCCGAAAGATTTGATGCTTTTGCGCAAAGCTTGGTAGATAATTCGATTAAATTGAAAAAGTGAACTATCGAGGGTGCGATCGCAATAATAAATAGTGGTGACAGTTGTTTGAAATTAATCTGTCAATTATGCAGCATTAGAAGTTTGAAAGTTTTGGGCAAGGGCGGTGATTGGCAAGTTGTCGGCTAGTTCTGAATGTCAAGCTAGAATCAGTCAGTAGTTCATAGTTAAATCTTTAATGAAGACTGCAATTCTCACCCCACTTAAAGAGGAACTGACGATTCTGGTTGATGGATTAGAACAATTTGGGCTGCGAAAAACAGAGGTTCATTCAGGCAACCTAAACATTTTTGAATTTAGCGAATTCGATTTATTAGTTGCTTGTGGCGGACATGGAAAGACACAGTTTGGCATAAAAGCCCAGTACTTGCTGTGCCAAGTTCCCCAAATACAACTGTTAGTGTGTGCGGGAGCCGCTGGAGCATTGTCTAACGTACTGAATGTTGGTGATGTGATTGTCGCAACTGAAACGGTTGAACATGACTACAATCTGAAATTCGTCAGCCGTCCCTTACCTCGTTTTGCTGGCAGCCCTCAAGTCATCAAGGTTTTACAAAAACTACCTCAGACAGATTCAGCATTTTCAATGCATTTTGGTGCTGTTGCAAGCGGTGACGAAGATATTGTTGATGCTGCAAGAAGTCAAGAGTTGATGAACAAGACTGATTGTATTGCTGTCGCGTGGGAAGGTGCAGGAGGTGCTAGAGCGTGCAGGTTTAGTAAAAAGTGTTACGTTGAATTGCGAGGTATCACAGATACCGCGAATCATCAAGCGGCAGCAGATTTTGAAGCAAATCTGGTAACAGCGATGACCAATCTAGCTCAGGTCATTATTCAATGGAAAGTAACGTCGTAAACAACCAGTACGGCACAACAATCGGCTTGTACACCGACCACCGAGAGTTGATCAGTTATAATGCAGAAGTTGTCTGCGGCGGGTGATGGGCAA
>JAIMKV010000095.1 GCA_020692205.1 Myxosarcina sp. GA_180221_E-2-1-MAG-40_15 | reverse complement strand
TTTCTTCTCTCACCAAAAATTGTCCGAACTATTGTACATAAGTCTTAACTTAAAAAATTAAAGCTGGTTCTTTAGCATTCAATTGTTCAACTGTGCCAATCGCCTCTAAATTAATTTCGCTACAGGTTCTTTTAATTAAACCAGACAAAACTTTTCCTGGTCCCACTTCGATTACATTGGTAACTGCTTGTTGGGAGAATTGCAGCATAGTTTCGCGCCAGCGGACTGAACTAGTCATTTGTTGAGCTAGTCGGCGTTTCAACTCTTGCCCCTCGATGGTAGGAGTTGGGTCAACATTGGAGATGACGGGGATGTTTGCCTCACTAAACCTGACAGAATCTAAGACTGTCAAAAAGCGATCAGCTGCCTCTTGCATCAGCGGAGAATGGAAAGCACCAGAAACATTTAACATCATTGCTCTTTTTGCTTTGACTTGGCTGAGAATAGCTTCCACTGCTTCTGGAGTACCAGAAATTACTACTTGTCCTGCGCTATTATCATTAGCCAAAACGACATCAGTAGTATTATTTAAAGCAGTAGTTAATTGAGAGCGATCAAACTTCATTAAAGCTGCCATTTTTCCGCCAGCAGAACTATCCATTAATTTGGCTCTTTTGTTGACAAGTTTTAATCCTGATTCAAAATCGAAAACCCCTGCCGCGTATAAAGCGACATATTCCCCTAGGCTGTGTCCTGCTACTAACTGAGGGGAAGTGAGTTTTTCTGCCAGTAAATCAACTAAGATTGATTCAATGACATATAGACAAGGCTGAGTATAAAGAGTACGAGCTAAGATTGATTCGTCTCCCTGACAAATATCTAATACAGACCAACCAAGTATTTTTTCTGCCACTTGAAATTTTGCTTGTGCAGGGGAAATATTTTGTAAATCTACTCCCATTCCTACTGCTTGAGAACCTTGTCCTGGGAAGACCCATGCTGTTTTTGTCATTGTCCAAAATTGCGTTGTTTAAATGTGTTATGACTGTTTATATAGATTAAAGTTAACTGTTGTGATCTTAAGCTTTTCTTAATCAACAGGTTGTCATTGATTATCTCACTGTGGTTGCAAATTTGTCGAATATATAATAAATGAAATCCACGTTCCTTAAGAGAGCTTGGCTGTTAGCTGATTTCTAGTTTTACCGTTGACTTTAATTAATTGAGATTCCAGGATTCGGTTGAGCCAGCCAGTTAAGTATTTACGGTTAGCCAGTTTTTGTTCAGGATCTTCTGTGTCAAGAGGATGGGGGGCTAATCCTTTGATCGCTGCGGTGGTAACACAGAACATTGATTTTTGGAAACTCTCACAAATTTGAACTCTGATATCTCCTAACCCACGAATACTTTTTCGTTCGTAGAGTTGGCGCAGATAGTCTGGTAAAAAATGGCGCATATCCTGCATTAAAAGTGTGGGCGGAATACCAGCGCCACCAATAGGCAAAGGATCGGCATAGAGTGCGCCGTAGTTAAACATTCCTAGGTCATAGGGAATCTCATAAGCTTGGGCATTATAAGATACTGTACCTGGAAAAGGAGTTCCTCGAAAAAAGATTGCTTCAACATAAGGTACAGCAGTATCAGCTAAGAAGGTCAACCCAGCGGACTTAGGCAAGATTTCAAACCTGTGATCGCCTCGCTTGACCGTATAGGTAATCGGACGTGCTGCATTAGCTACTAAGGCATCAAGAATAAATTCAACTACGTCGGGAATAGACGTAATCTGACCACGATCATAACTATCAGATAGATCGAGAAACATATCGCTCATTACCCGCCAAAATTGCCCCAAGGCGCTGTAATAAGACATCTGACGCATTTGCTCGGGGAGAAAATCTTTAAATGCCTGATGTAGAGCCAGCATCAAGGGATTGTATTTATGGTACTCCCTAATTAGTTTATCGGCTTGCGTCGCAAACTCTGGAGTATCGAGATAGGCATCTAAACCGCCTCCACCATGCCAAAACATTGACTTCATGCAATATTCAGCATATTCGTAATTAATGCGATCGTGCCAGATAAACTTAGCCAGAGTATCTGGGTTCACCTTGCCATTAAAATATTTGAATACGGGAAATAGCTTTAAAAATTGAGTATTGGCAATGTAGCAGAGGTTAATGGAATAAGCGTCTAAAACTACACCATAACTTTTGAGAATACCGACAACCTCAATTAAATTTTGAGGCGAATTATCGAGCAATGCTGCTCCTGTTTCTAGCCTGGTAATATATTCCTCTATTAACAGAGATTTGGAACGTTTAACGGAAATGCCGACCATGATTTTATCTGAACCGTATTGATTTAACGTTTAAAATGTAAAGTTAGCCGCCTGTCAACAGGGCGATCGCCTGTACTTCACTCCAGTGGGTTACCCAATCTGGTTTAATCCCAAAGGTAATAATCAGCAGTAGCAAGACAAAGGCAGGTACGTGTTCATTCCATTTCACGGGAGGCAGTTGAGCCAGTCCTTCGGTAAGCCGACCAAAAAAGACTTTATTAATCACCAGCAAAAAGTAAACCGCTGTTAAACCTGTCCCGACTAAGCAAAGCAGAGTTGGGATCGGAAAAATCGGAAAGCTGCCTCTAAATACCAGAAACTCGGAGATAAAGCCTACCATACCAGGTAGTCCAGAACTGGCCATCACCCCCAAAATCATCAATCCGCCAGTAACGGGTAGTCCTTTTTCTGGATTAAGCAGACCTCGTAAAACATCTACATCTCGTGAACCAGTTTTTTGGTAGACCATGCCCACCAGGAGAAAGAGAAAGGCTGAGATTAGACCGTGGCTGACCATTTGGAATACAGCTGCGGTCATGCTGAGACGAGTCGTAGCGCTTGCTGCCAACAAGATATACGCCATGTGAGCAATAGACGAGTATGCTACCACTTTTTTCATATCTTTCTGGGCGATCGCACAAGAAGCGCCATATAAAGCACTAATACTGGCTAAAATTGCCAACCAGGGTGCAAGATAGACCCAACCGTCAAGAAATAGTCCCACGGCAAAACGCAACATAGCATAAGTACCTAGCTTTAATAATACTCCTGCCAGCAACACCGATATGGGAGTAGATGCCTCAACGTGAGCATCAGGAAGCCAAGTGTGGAAAGGAAAAATGGGGATTTTAATAAAGATTCCGATCAGTAATGGTGCAAGTAATAGTAATTGAGTGGCTAGAGGTAAAGTAGGCGATCGCAATGACAGATAATCAAAGCTGCTTGCCTTGGTAACCCAGACTAAACCCAGGAAAGAAGCCAAGACTAAAATTCCTGATAAAGCAGTATAAAGCAAAAACTTCATTGCTGCGTAACCTCGTCTTGCCCCACCCCAAATTGCGATCAAAAAGTATAAAGGGACGATTTCTAATTCATAGAAGAGAAAAAACAGCAATAAATCTTGAGCCAAAAAGGCTCCTGCCGCACCGCCACTCAACAGCAGCAACATGGCATAGTACAGTCTAGGTCTTTGAATGGTTGAACTAGTACTATAGATGGCAATCAGAGTTAAAAAACTATTGAGCAGTACCAGAGGAAAAGAAAGACCATCAATTCCCAGATGGTAGTTTAGACCAATCCATTCAATCCAGGATATGTCTTCGACAAACTGAAAGCTTTCTTGTTGATAATCAAACTGAAAAGCCAGAATTAGATTAATAACTAAAACGCTCACTGCTGTAATAATAGCAATGTTGCGGGGAGCATTTCCTTTGAGGGAAATTAAACCAATGATGCCTGCACTCACAAAAGGAATCAAAATTAAGGCGCTGAGCATGATGCTATTTAAGAAAATTAACTAAAAATCGAGATTAAAAGCGGTTTAAAATTGGGCATCAAAACTATTGCTACATAATAGATGACCAGTAGCTAGTTACCATTGACCATTGACCATTAATCATTGACCACAAAAGTAGTCCAACTGCAACCACCATGGTGGTGATATAAAACTGAGATTGTCCCGAGGTGTTGTACTTTAAAGCGTTACTGCTAAAAATTGTTGCCAAACTAACTAAGTTAACTACTCCGTCGATTACATAACGATCAACCCAAGAGGCCAATTTAGCCAGATTAGAAACTGCTGCAATCACGGTTATTGCATACAGCTTGTCGATGTAAAAATCATAGGCAAATAAATCTTGGAAGAAGCGAAGGGTCAAGTTGCTTGATCGCGACCAAGCCTTTCTTACTTTGATAGTTGAACCGATAATACAGCCCAAAGCACCAGAGGCAAGTAGTAAAGGTGTTGCATATTGAGCAACTAATCCAGGTTGCTCTAAGGATAAGGGACTGTTAGGACTCAACCAAAGAGGCCACTGTAATGGGGCAATGGGAGTAATTAAGGTAACGACGATTAAAGAAACCATTGGCACCGACATCTGCCAGGGAACCTCAGGCGCGCGACGAGTTTTCACTTGAGGCTTGCCTAAGAAAATGACGCGAAACAATCGCGTTAAATTAATTGCTGAAAAGACATTGACAAACATAACAATAAGCAGTAACCACCAGTCCACATCCCAAGAGCCACTAAACCAACGATGATAAGTCCAGAATATCCCCAAAGGAGAGAAAGCAATTAATCCTGCCGCACCAGTTAAGAAAGACAAGCTAGTGGCTGGCATCCTCGACCACAACCCACCCATTTCAGTAACGTTTTGATTGCTGGTGGTTAAAATGACCGATCCGGCACTCATAAACAACAATGCTTTGGCGATCGCATGACTAAACAGCAGTAGAAAAGCGATATCTACCTGTCTTAATCCTACCGCGATAAACACCAAGCCCATGTATGCACTAGTTGAGTGAGATAAGGCCCGTTTAATATCTATTTGGGCGATCGCCATTAAAGATGTGCCAATTGCCGTCACTGTTCCGACAATAATTAAAGCATGGGCAGAAATGGGCGAAAGGGTTGTCGCTGGCTCTAGCTTAATCAACACAAAAGCTCCAGCAGACACCACAATTGAGTTTCGCATGATTCCCGCTGGATTTGGTCCTTCCATCGCTTCGTCCAGCCATAGGTTGAGGGGAAACTGGGCGCATTTACCAATTGGTCCTGCAATTAAAGCTAAACCCAAGAATGCGGCAATCGTCGGTTCGAGTTGATTTCCATTTACCCACGTTTCTAACTGGGAAAAATTCAGTCCTTCGCCATAGCTAGAAAGAGCTACGATTGCCATTAATAATATTATGTCTCCTACTCTCTTGGTTAAAAAAGCATCTCTAGCAGCGGTCACTACTAGTGGTTGAGCATACCAAAAGCCAACCAGAAGATAAGTTGATAAGGTTAAAGCCTCTAACAAACAGTAACTCAACAACAAAGAATCGCTTAAAGCTATACCGGCCAAAGCAGTTTCAAAAAACCCCATTAAGGAAAAAAAGCGTGCTAGCGACCAATCTTTTTCCATATAGCCCAAAGCGTAAATCTGTACTAACAAGCTAATGCCCGTTACTACTTCCAATGCTCCAAAGCTTACTGGAGATAGCTCGAACGACAAAGTTAAATCTAGATCTGCTACCTGTAGCCAGTGAAAGATAAACTGCCGTGCTGGTCTAGCCCAGATCAAATTAAAAATTATTGAACTGTGGACAAATCCCACGACAGTCATCAATATATTAATATATGCCGCAGGACGAGGTCCTGTCTGACGAATAATACCTAAAGACCACGGAAGAGTAATAATCGCACCTACTAAGCTATATATAGGTATTACCCAAAAATTTTCTAATAGAAAGTCAGTCATTAAAAACTGCCTGATAATTTACAACTCCAGAATTTTATAGTTATCAGTTTGCTTAGCAGAGTTTCCTTAAGCTATGGTAACTATAGATTGTTATTTTTCTTAAAACCCTAGTTTAACAGCAATTACGCTTCTAAAATATTATTTAAAATAAACCAAGATCAACTCTGATAGTCTTAAACAAATAGCAAGACAGATAGCTACATGAGTTTATTCTGCCATCAAAGTTCAAAGAACAAGTATTATGTATCCTCAGTTAAAACTGTTGTCTAAAAAAGGATTTGCTAGTAATTTATACTCTAAAGTTTTAACTAAATTAATCTTAGTTAAGGTTTCAGCTTGGGATCTACTCCTGATTTAAGCCAATTATCTGTACTGCTATCATTGGCTACTGCAACCTCTAAATTAAAATTGGTCAGGCTGGCAAAACTAGACGCGATCAGTTATCAAAAGCTTGAGTAAATCAACAAACATCTCTTGGTAATTGTAAAATTACATAATACAAATGATAATTAGGGCTTATTTTATCAGACATTATAAATAAATTATAAAAAGTAGCTGTATTGCTAATATAAGTTACTAGCTGATGCACAAATAGCGATTTTTTTTAGATCAGGTATTAATTCTTATTAACAATCTAATTAAAAAATATAATCATGTTTTATGTTGTCAAAGTAGTCAAGGTTATTTATGCTTGATTATAGGTAAGTAAATTAGCCAGTACCTAATTTTTATGGCTCTGTAATTTTTGGGCAACGTAGCTTAAGCTGCTTTTCACGCTTGACCCAAAAAAAGTAGAACTCATAGTTATTATCTGAGTCTGAAAAATTTAGTTTGGTAGCCACGTTTAAGAGCAGAAAGATACGGCAAGCCTTGGTAATCGAGCATTTTGCCTTCATTATTTGGCTATCCATCTTACTTGATATTCTGTTTAAAGAGGAAAAGATACGAAAATGTCTATCGCAGTAGGAATGATCGAAACTCTGGGGTTTCCCGCAGTAGTAGAGGCAGCAGACTCTATGGTCAAGGCGGCTCGTGTCACCCTGGTGGGATACGAGAAAATTGGGACAGGTCGCGTCACCGTGATTGTGCGTGGCGATGTATCAGAAGTACAGGCTTCCGTTGCTGCTGGAGTAGAGTCTGTAAAAAGAGTTAAAGGTGGTGAAGTGTTATCTATCCACATTATTGCTCGTCCTCATGAAAACCTCGAATATGTCTTACCGATTCGCTATACCGAAGCAGTAGAACAATTTCGCGCCTATTAGTGATTTTTGAATCAAACTAATTATTTCAGTCTCAAAATCGAACGATAGTAAATTTAGTAAAAGTGGCTAGCACAACAGCTAGCTGTAAAGGAGTAAAAGTATGTCAATTGCAGTCGGAATGATTGAAACCCTGGGCTTTCCTGCGGTAGTAGAAGCAGCAGATGCTATGGTAAAGGCCGCCCGCGTTACCCTAGTCGGATACGAAAAAATCGGTACAGGTCGTGTCACTGTAATCGTTCGTGGCGATGTCTCAGAAGTACAGGCTTCTGTTGCTGCGGGAACTGAAAATGTGACCAGAGTAAATGGTGGTCAAGTACTATCAACTCACATTATTGCTCGTCCTCACGAAAACCTAGAGTATGTTCTGCCCATCCGTTACACCGAAGAAGTAGAGCAGTTCCGCAGCTACTAATAAATTATTAGGTTGGGAATGTTGAAATAGCTTCAGATTGAAGTCAATCACAAATCAAACAATTAGGCGATTACGCAACTTATAAATCTTGCGTAACGCGCCCCAAAAAATTCAGGAGTAAAAAATATGTCAATTGCAGTCGGAATGATTGAAACCCTAGGCTTTCCTGCGGTAGTAGAAGCGGCAGATGCCATGGTAAAGGCCGCCCGCGTTACCCTAGTCGGATACGAAAAAATCGGTACAGGTCGTGTCACTGTAATCGTTCGTGGTGATGTCTCAGAAGTACAGGCTTCAGTCTCTGCGGGAACTGAAAATGTAAGTCGAGTTAACGGCGGTCAAGTACTATCAACTCATATAATTGCTCGTCCTCACGAAAACTTAGAGTATGTTCTGCCTATTCGCTATACCGAAGCTGTCGAGCAGTTCCGTGAAAGCGTTAATCCCCGTCCATTAAGAAGACCATAAAATTAATATTAATTTAGGCAACATCATGGTATGCAGATAGCCCAAGTTCGTGGCACGGTAGTTAGCACCCAAAAAGCACCTAGCATGAGAGGGATCAAGTTACTTTTGGTTCAGTATATTGATGAATCAGGTCAGCTTTTACCCAAGTATGAAGTAGCAGGAGACTTAGTCGGTGCTGGCGTTAGTGAGTGGGTTTTGGTCAGTCGAGGTAGCGCAGCTCGTATTGAGGCTGGTCAAGAGTCAAAACCACTTGATGCCACTATTGTGGGCATTATTGATACGATCAACGTCGAGCGTAATGCTCTCTATAGTAAAAAAGAGTCAGAGCGTTTATCTTAGGGCGTAAATTGGCGAATAATGCAGCTTATCTTAAATCACTCAGAACAATGGTCAAGTTAGTTAAGGAGGAATTAAAACAATGGAAGTCCGCACCAAAGCGGCTCCCCCGACTCCGTGGTCAAATGATTTAGCAACACCAAAGATAGATGAAAGTGCCTATGTGCATTCTTTTTCTCGCTTAATTGGTGATGTAAGGATAGGAGCAAATGTTTTTGTTGGCCCTGGTAGTTCCATCCGAGCGGACGAGGGAACGCCTTTTTACATCGGAGAGAACAGCAATATCCAGGATGGCGTTGTAATTCATGGTTTGGAAAAAGGTCGAGTAGTTGGTGATGACAACAAGGAGTATTCGGTCTGGATTGGCAGCAACACCTGCATTACTCACATGGCACTGATTCATGGGCCAGCCTATATTGGAGACGAATGCTTTATTGGTTTTCGCTCCACAGTATTCAATGCCAAGGTAGGGGATGGTTGCATTATCATGATGCACGCTCTGATTCAAGATGTAGAAATTCCTGCAGGAAGGTATGTTCCTTCAGGAGCAGTAATCGTCAATCAGCAGCAGGCAGAACGTTTGCCTAATGTCATAGATAACGATCGCTACTTTGCCAATCACGTTGTCGAAATCAACGAGGCTCTTTTGGCTGGTTATCGCTGTGCCGATGATGAGGCTTGTGTTAGTCCTCTATGGCGTAAACCCGAGAGAAAAAAAGTAACAGATCCAGCTGTAACTTCCAACATCAATGATAAGAATGATTATATAAATTCAGTAGAGAATATGAGTTTAAGTTCAGATATTAAAACCCAAGTGCGATCGCTGTTGGCGCAAGGCTGTATTATCAGCACGGAACACGCTAATCGTCGTCGTTTTAAGACTAAGTCTTGGCTAACTGGTGAACAAATCGAGAGCCGTAATGAAGGACAGGTAATGACCGCATTAGAGTCTGTACTTCGTGAATATCAGGGAGAATACGTCAGGGTAATTGGAGTAGACCCCAGAGCCAAGAGAAGAGTGGCAGAAATGGTGGTTCAACGCCCCGAAGATACCCCAGGTGAAGGAACAGTTAGTAATGTTGCTAATCACAATCGTGGTCGCAATCGTAGTGGGAGAGATCGCTCTGGCAATGGCGGCTATGCTAACAGTAGCTTAGGTGGTGATACATCAGCACAAATTAATAGCCTGG
This sequence comes from Myxosarcina sp. GA_180221_E-2-1-MAG-40_15, assembly GCA_020692205.1. GTDB lineage: Bacteria > Cyanobacteriota > Cyanobacteriia > Cyanobacteriales > Xenococcaceae > Waterburya. Next base: position 6,554 of record JAIMKV010000095.1, on the reverse strand, counting down.
TTGCTCAAGGCTGTAGTATTGGAATTGAACGTGCTAGTAAACGCCGCTTCAAAACTAAATCCTGGCTAACGGTTGGGCAAGTTGCAGGTGGTAGTAATAAGGTATTTGATGCCATTGAGAAAACTATGGCGGAATATCCCAATGAATATGTTCGCATTGTTGCTGCTGATAACCATGTCAAAAGAAGAATGGCTGAAATAATCGTGCAGCGTCCTGGAGAAACTCCTGTACAAGCGTTTAGAAGTTCTTCTGGCTCTAACTATAGCAATGGTAATGGTGGTAGAGGTAGTTACAGCAGCAACGGTAGTAGCAGTAGTTTGGATTCAGAGGTAATTCAAGAAATTCGCTCTTTGTTGGCTGCTGGTTATCAAATCGGCTCAGAACACGCCGACAAACGACGTTTTAGAACCAAATCTTGGAAAAGCTGTTCTCCCATTGAAAGTAACCGCGAATCAGATGTAGTTGCAGCTTTAGAAAACTGTTTGGCTGAACACAGGGATGAATATGTCCGTATGTTGGGCATTGATTCTCAAGCTAGACGCAGGGTTGCTGAAACTATCATCCAAAGACCTGGTGATAATCCCCAAGTCAAGAGCGAAGCTAATGGCAACAGCAACGGTAATAGTAATGTCAAGGATCGAGGCTACTTTGTAGCTGACTACACCAACGACAATAGTAAAAATAATCGTCCTGCTCACTACAACGATTTTAGCCAAAAACTTCTTAGTAACGAAGCTGTTCAAGAAGTACGCTCTTTGCTAGCTGCTGGATACAAAATTGGCACTGAACACGCTGATAAGCGACGCTTTAAAACTAAATCTTGGCAAAGCTGCGCTCCTATGGATAGTCGCAATGAGTTGGATGTAGTTGCTTCTTTAAACGTTTGTTTAGCCGAACACAATGGTGAGTACGTCCGTTTGTTAGGAATCGATCCTAAAAGTAAAAGAAGAGTGGCAGAAACCATTATTCAACGTCCGTAAGTTAGCTCTATAGAGGTTGCGTCCATTCTCTATTGGACAAAAGAGCAGTTGTTTATCTCCTACGTTGGCGAGAAAATAGCTGTTCTTGCGCCCATAATCAAAATACTACCCAATGATTTATTTCCCACCACCGCAACCTATTTTAAATAAAGATATACGCATCAGTGGTGATGTAAAAATTCATCCTACAGCTTCTCTAGCCCCTGGGGTTATTTTGCAGGCTGCTCCTAATAGTCGTATTGTGATTGGAGCCGATGTCTGCATTGGCGTGGGGGCAATTATTAATGCTTGTCAGGGGTCGATTGAAATAGAACGTGGGGCAATTTTGGGATCGGGAGTGTTAATTATAGGTGAGAGCAAGATTGGTAATAATTGCTGTATCGGTACTTCAACAACTATTTTTCAAGCGAATGTGGCATCGATGACTGTAGTTCAGCCTGGTTCAATTATTGGTGATATTTCTCTCCCAGCACCCTCTTCAAATGAGCCAGAAAGCAACAACATCGATCATCAGGCTAAAGCAAAATTTGGCAAGAGCGATCGCCCCAGTAATGGTTTTTCGGCTAATGATCACACTCCTCAAAAATCTGCACCAACTGTAAATCAAGATTTGAATCAAAGTCAAAATTCAGCTTCAATTCCTCAGGTAGAAACATCTTTTGAATCTTCAGCTCAAAAACCCAAAGCTCCAGTTGTAGGGCAGGTTTACATTAACGAACTTTTAGTAACCTTATTTCCCCACAACAAAAATTTAAATTCTGACCAAAAAAAATAGTCATGACAGATTAGCTTGGTTGTCAATTTTTCAACAACGCAAGCACGGTTAAAATAAGCTCGCTAGCAGTCCAATTCTGATGCTTTACTGGTCACTTTTATCTTGATGTCAGCTTTTTTATGTCTTGTTTTTGCAGACTAAGGTATATTCTGGCTGTTATTTGACCATAACAAAATGTTTAGATAATAAATGCGAAAAACCATATCAAGAAAAGATTTAGGCAAATATACTCAAAGCAACTAGTCAATTTTTATTACTAGAAAATGACTCCAGAGTAACTAAATAAAAAAAATATTAATAATTCTTAACTGTTGCCATAGTTGTCAACAATATTCATTAGTTAAATTAATCTAAGATAAAAAATAAACCAATCAATATCAAGTCGAAATTGCAGATAAAGTATTAACATTCATGCTATGGTGTTAACATAAGAAATTGCCAAGAAAAATAGCTTGAGTTTGCTACTTAAAGCCAAGATTTTTTAAGGACAGCGTAATATCTTTCTACTAATTTTTTCTAACGTTGTATAGAGTCTGTTAAGACGAGTGGCTCTATTAGAAAGTAAAAATTAAGCGTTTTATTTATGGAGGAATGACCAAACATGGCAACTAAGACTTCTGCTGGGTTTAAGGCTGGTGTACAAGACTATCGCCTAACTTATTACACCCCAGACTACACTCCCAAGGATACAGACCTACTGGCTTGTTTCCGCATGACCCCTCAACCAGGAGTCCCCGCTGAAGAATGCGCAGCCGCAGTAGCTGCTGAATCTTCTACTGGTACTTGGACAACAGTATGGACAGATGGTTTAACTGACTTAGACCGATATAAAGGTCGTTGTTATGAAGTTGAGCCTGTTCCTGGAGAAGACAACCAGTATTTCTGTTTTGTCGCTTATCCGATGGATTTATTTGAAGAGGGTTCTGTAACCAACATTTTGACTTCTTTGGTGGGTAACGTATTTGGTTTTAAAGCCTTACGTGCATTGCGTCTAGAGGATCTTCGGATTCCTGTAGCTTTAATGAAGACTTTTCAAGGACCTCCTCACGGGATTACTGTAGAAAGAGACTTGTTAAATAAGTATGGTCGTCCTTTATTGGGTTGTACCATTAAACCTAAGTTAGGTCTATCGGCTAAAAACTATGGTCGTGCAGTTTATGAGTGTCTTCGCGGTGGTCTAGATTTCACCAAAGATGATGAAAATATTAACTCTCAGCCTTTCATGCGTTGGCGCGATCGCTTTTTATTCGTTCAAGAAGCAATTGAAAAATCTCAAGCAGAAACTAACGAAGTAAAAGGTCACTATCTAAACGTAACTGCTGCGACTTGCGAAGATATGATGGAACGTGCTGAATTTGCCAAAGAAATTGGTACTCCGATTATCATGCACGATTTCTTGACTGGTGGGTTTACAGCTAACACTACTCTAGCCAAATGGTGTCGTAAAAATGGTTTACTCCTACACATTCACCGCGCTATGCACGCTGTAATTGATCGTCAAAGAAATCATGGTATTCACTTCCGCGTTTTGGCTAAGTGTTTACGTATGTCTGGTGGCGATCACCTCCACTCTGGTACTGTTGTCGGTAAACTTGAAGGTGAACGTGACATCACGCTAGGTTTTGTTGACCAAATGCGCGAAGACTATGTAGAAGAAGACCGTTCTCGCGGTAATTTCTTTACTCAAGATTGGGCTTCTATGCCTGGTACAATGCCTGTTGCTTCTGGTGGTATTCATGTATGGCATATGCCAGCACTAGTTGAAATCTTTGGTGATGATTCTTGTCTACAGTTTGGCGGTGGTACATTAGGACACCCTTGGGGTAATGCTCCTGGTGCAACAGCTAACCGCGTGGCTCTTGAGGCTTGTGTCCAAGCTCGTAATGAAGGTCGTTCACTCGCTCGTGAAGGTAACGACGTTATCCGCGAAGCTTGTCGTTGGAGTCCTGAGTTGGCAGCAGCTTGTGAACTTTGGAAAGAAATCAAGTTCGAGTTTGATGCTGTAGATACTCTCTAGAAAACGAGAATAGTTATTTGTGAACAGCCAATAGTCTGATCTGGGATTAAGAATGAAGCATATAATCAGTTCTCAATTTAAAATCCCAGAGTTACTATTCTGAACTAGATGCAACCAAAAGATATTGCTAAAGATACGGCTAAAGTTGTTCAAAATTTCCTGACTTACAAAGCAGTACAGCTAGTTATTGCCCAACTAGCAGAAACTAATCCTAGTGAATCCATTTGGTTGAGGCAATACTCTTCAGGGGGAAAGCTGCGCGATGCAGAAGTATACTTGAGAGACATTATGTCTGAACCAAGAGGAAAAGAACTTGCTTTACGCATAATGACGGTTCGCGACAGTATGGCAGAGCAAACCTTAGAATTTTTGCCTGAGATTATTGCTTCTGGAGTCAAAAAAGACAACTTGGCACATCGTCGTCATCTTTTGGAGCGTCTTACCCAATCACCTGATGAGACTATTAATTTAGATCCTTCAGAGGCAAATTCGGAAACCGAAGATTCTGATTGAAATATATATTACAGCAAAGATAAACCATGAAAACATTACCTAAAGAGCGTCGCTACGAAACCCTTTCCTACCTACCTCCTTTGACCGATCAGCAAATCGCTAAGCAAATTGATTTTATGATCGATCAAGGTTATATTCCCGGTGTAGAGTTTGAAAAAGATCCTGCTCCAAAACTACACCACTGGACCTTATGGAAGCTACCTTTATTTGATGCACGTAACGCACAAGACGTATTAAATGAAGTTCGTGAATGCCGTTCGGAATATTCTGATTGTTACATTCGAGTTGTTGGTTTTGATAACATTAAACAATGTCAAACTGTTAGCTTTATTGTTTATAAACCAACTCAAAACCGTTATTAATCAATAAAAAGTTTAGTTGTTGATATTTAGAGCATTAATTATGCTTTGGTAAACTACGTAAGCTAACTAATTGAATATTTTTGAGGATGATATTACTAGCAGATGCTAACATCATCCTTTTTTATTGGTGATGTATACAGTAATTTAGCCAGGATAGAATCATGCTGTAAAATCAAAGTAAAATTTTGCTGCTTAAATCTTTTGAGATATTCTTGAATCATGGTTTAAACAATCAACTGCTAATTTGATCATCTCAAAGCGATCGCTCTAAAGTACCAGCAGATTAATAATTTTTATCCTGAAAAAATATTTAACCGAATAACTTAAAACTAGACTATGCTTGCTAAACGAATATTGCCTTGTCTCGATGTAAATGCTGGGCGAGTAGTCAAAGGTGTTAATTTTGTTGACCTTAAAGATGCGGGAGATCCTGTAGAACTAGCTAAAGTTTATAATGATGCAGGTGCAGACGAGCTGGTATTTCTCGATATTACTGCGACTCATGAAGATCGAGGCACAATTGTCGATGTAGTTTATCGTACAGCAGAGCAGGTTTTTATTCCCTTGACTGTCGGCGGCGGAATTCAATCCTTAGAAAATATTAAAATTTTGTTACGAGCAGGCGCCGACAAGGTGAGTATCAACTCCGCAGCAGTTCGAGATCCCGAACTAATTAATCGTGCTAGCGATCGCTTTGGCAAACAGTGCATCGTAGTGGCGATCGACGCTCGCCAACGTAATGAGCCAGATAACCCTGGTTGGGATGTCTATGTTCGCGGCGGCAGAAAAAACACGGGTATAGATGCGATCGCTTGGGCAGCCGAAATGGCACATCGGGGTGCAGGAGAATTATTAGTAACCAGTATGGATGCGGATGGAACACAAGCGGGATATGACTTAAAACTTACTCGCCAGATTGCCGAACAGGTAGAAATCCCCGTAATCGCTTCTGGTGGTGCTGGCAATTGCCAACATATCTACGAAGCTTTAGCAGAGGGGAAAGCTGAAGCAGCTCTTCTAGCGTCATTATTGCATTTTGGCCAGTTAAGCATTCAAGAGATAAAAGCCTATCTTCAACAACGTGAAATCCCGATCAGAATTACTTGACTTGATAATCTTTAGCAAAGCTTAAATTACTTATAATCCTGCCCAAAACTTAAAAATTGTGTATTAAGATAGAAAAGTCTTTACATTTTGTAAAAAATGCTGATTCCAATTCTCATATTTGATGTTGCCTTAGTGGCATGGTCATTGCATCTAATGCAATCAGCTTTGGATCGGCAAGAGTTTTCTCTTATGCTTGCGGGGACACTAGTTGCGGCTGCCGCTGCCGCTATGTTGGTCGTCTATTTTATCGTAGGTAACTGTTTAAGTCGTCTTAGTTAATTGCCACAGTCAGAAATTATTTCGCTCCCGCTTGACGGAACTTCGCCGTCTTATCAACAGGATAAATCCTAAAGGACTAACTTCGTGTCGCCTACGGCATGGCTGCGCTACGAAGTAGAATGACAGAGATTATTCTAACCTTTGGTGAATTAGATGATTTAATTATGGTAATATTATTCAACAAGTATTAGGGGCATTAACTCAGTTGGTAGAGTGCTTGCATGGCATGCAAGATGTCAGCGGTTCAAATCCGCTATGCTCCATTCGGCTTTCAGCCTCATCCTTGCTGCTTTACAAGCACTCTACCAACTGAGTTAATGCCCCTTTGAAAACAAACTGGCTTGTATTCATCCCCAATTATTCCCCAATTCAAGATCTAAAGTCGAGTACTTTACGTAATCTTCATAGTCGATAGAAACCTGATAAGTGCAATTATCTAGGCGGTTAAATTAAGCAGCAAAAAAAAGAGGTAGTGTTATACCGCCTCTTTTTAGATTTCAGCCAAGAGATCTTATTCTGGT
>JAIMKV010000094.1 GCA_020692205.1 Myxosarcina sp. GA_180221_E-2-1-MAG-40_15 | reverse complement strand
TCTTACGTTTGATTAAACTATGTATAAAGTTTTAATGAACTGCGCCTTGATCATATTTGCTTATACACGTGTCAAATACAAACAAACCAGGCTATGTTCCTGTTCTTTGGATTGCAGAGAAACTAAATGTACAAAGTACAGGTAAATTGTTATTAATTAAGACGATGATAATATAAATGTATTCTCGTAAGAGAAAATACTTATATTAATATTTTATCGAATTAATATGTCCTTAATACAGTCGGGGAAAATTACTAAGTTATTGACTGCACTTTCTCCGTTTATCTGTTTAGCAGGAATAGTAGTTTTACAAAGTCAAGAATATCAAAAGTCAGCCCAAAAAGTTAGCAGTGCTGACTATCTAGCTGAGGAAAAAGAGCAGTCAAGGTTAATTGATTGGCAAAAGCGATCGCCTCATTTTGGCTACAGTAACTTGATGGCTAATTGGTCATATTTAAACTTTGTTCAGTATTTTGGCGATCAAGATGCTCGAGAGACTATTGGCTACAAGCTAGTTCCCGATTATTTTGAGACCATAACTAGGTTAGATCCTCGCTTTACTCAGGCTCATTTAAGGCTGTCGATTGCTAATTCTATGTATGCTGGGAACCCTGAAAAAACGATCGCTTTAATGGAACAGATTTTAGATTTTGTCGATCCCAAATCAGAAGCAGCTGCATATCTTTGGACTTCCAAAGGGTTAGATGAACTATTATTTATGGGAGACAAAGAAGCTGCCATAAAATCTTATCAGATGGCAGCGCAATGGGCAGCATTGACCCAAAGCGATCGCTCAGATGGTTTAACAATCAAAGATTTAGAATCAGCTTTAAAATCTACCAGCGATGTCGAACTTAAGGAGGCACAAATTAGAGCCTGGTCTAGTGTTTTAGTTCACATCAAAGATGATCATCGCCAGCGCGAAATTATGAATAAAATCGATAACCTCAAAGCCGAGATCTTAGTTTTAAATTTGTAACTACTTCAATAATAAGTATTAATGGAATATAAAGATTATAAAATGCTTAAGCATGTAAATTCTTATTTGCATCCAATGAACTTGTTTCCATAATTATAAGAAAAACTTATTTAATTGCCACGAAAGCGAAAGAAAGACTGACGATTGCTGGTTAGAGTAGGCAAAACCTAAGCTCTTGCTTGATCTAATTAACTCTTCAATTTTTAGGGTTAGTTTGGCAATTTCAGCTTTTTTGCCAGCAAAACCCAATTAGCAAATCTCTGGTCAGATCGTAGTTAGCTAGAAGCTAAAGTACATAACCTATCTTGATAACTGTGTTATATTACTTGAGAAAATAATCTCAGCTTATCGACTTTTATTTTGAAAATTTTGGTATTCTAAATAGCCTAAATTGTAATTAAAAGTACCAAAGTTTAATTTGTATTTATCATACTTTTGACAGGGGTAGAATGAAATATTGAACAATGGTCTGAACCAAATTCGCTCAAACTCATTTCTAGATAGGCGGAACAGTTGATCAAAGACTTGACTATCTGTATACATTAAGTTAATCAGAGCCTGACAGTTGCGCCGCCCCCGTGTATTGTTGTTAAGTTGCGAGCTAACAAATTAAACTTTAACAGAACCAGCAAAATAATTGCCTTACAGACAGTAATCTAATTAACCAAGAACTTATGAATACGCAAGTAATAACCAAAGAAAAAACCAATACACAAGACTACAAAGTAGCGGATATTTCTTTAGCCGATTGGGGGCGCAAAGAAATTTCGATTGCTGAAGGTGAAATGCCTGCGCTAATGACAATCAGATCTAAGTACAGCGAAAGCAAACCATTACAAGGTGCTAAAATCATTGGCTGTATTCACATGACAATTCAAACAGCGGTTTTAATCGAAACTTTAATTGAATTGGGTGCTGAAGTTCGCTGGTCATCTTGCAATATCTTTTCTACTCAAGACCATGCGGCGGCCGCGATCGCTGCTGCTGGCATTCCCGTGTATGCTTGGAAAGGCGAAACCGAAGAAGAGTATATCTGGTGTATCGAACAAACGTGCCACAATGCCGATGGCGATCTTTGGGATGCCAACATGATTTTAGATGATGGTGGCGATTTAACTGGTCATATCCATGAAAAATATCCTCAGATGTTAGAAAGGATTCATGGCGTTACCGAAGAAACCACTACTGGAGTACATCGTCTTTGGGAAATGCTCAAAAATGGCGAATTAAAAATTCCTGCGGTTAATGTCAATGATGCCGTTACCAAAACTAAAAATGATAATAAGTATGGTTGTCGTCATAGTTTAAATGATGCGATTAAACGCGGTTTAGATCACCTAATGGCTGGAAAAAAAGCTTTAGTGATTGGTTACGGTGACGTTGGCAAAGGTTCTGTAGCTTCTCTACGACAAGAAGGTATGATTGTCAAGGTTGCCGAAGTTGACCCTATCTGCGCGATGCAGGCTTGTATGGACGGTTTTGAAGTAGTATCTCCCTTCATCAATGGTAAAAATGACGGTACGATCAACAGCATCAATAAAGAACTACTTGGTTCTCTAGATATGGTGGTCACCGCAACAGGTAATTTCAACGTCTGCAATGCTCATATGCTATCGAGCTTGAAACCTGGTGCAGTAGTTTGTAATATCGGTCACTTTGATAACGAGATTGATACTGCTTTTATGCGCCGTGAGTGGCGTTGGGAAGAAGTTAAGCCTCAAGTCCACCAAGTATACCGCAGCAACGATCCTCAAGATTTTTTACTTCTGTTATCTGAAGGTCGTTTAGTTAACTTGGGTAATGCTACTGGACATCCTTCTCGAATCATGGATGGTTCTTTTGCTAACCAAGTATTAGCTCAAATGTTCTTGTATGAACAAAAGTTTGCTGACTTACCAGCAGAACAGAAAGCTGATGCAATTAAGGTTCAAGTGCTACCGAAGCAGTTAGACGAAGAAGTAGCTCGTTATATGGTTGCGGGATTTGACGGCGTGATTACTGAGCTAACGGTCGAACAGGCTGATTACATCAAAGTACCCGTTCATGGTCCTTTTAAAACTGACGCTTATAAGTACTAAATTTTAGGCAGAACTGGTTTGGTTGAATTAAACTAGTTAAACCTTGTGTAAATTTTAGTTCTAGATTATGGTGGGCATTGCTCACCTTTTTTTTGGTTTTTTTCGATTAACATTTAAGCTTACAGCAGTTTTCAACGGAGAATCTTTAAACGTTTGGATTGAAAAATATTTTGATTGGGTTGCTTGGGGTTTTCTAGCGGTGCTATTGCTTGGATTTGCGGTACTTAAATTTTTATAAAACTAAACCAGTTGATTGTGATATGGCAAAACTTTCTGTCGAATTAAATCGCTATTTTTTTGAGGAAGAACGAAACGAAAAAGTCACTTTAGCTGAAATTCTAACTTTGGCAGGAGAGCGAATCTTCGGGTTCTTGTTGGTAATTTTAGCTTTACCTTCTGCTTTACCACTTCCTGCGCCAGGCTACTCCACTCCTTTTGGGATTGCGATCTTTTTTTTGGCAGTTCAGTTAATTATCGGACGCGATTACCCTTGGCTACCAGTAAAAATACTTAAAGGGTCAATGAAGCTAGAGACAGTTCAGAAATTTGTCAACATGGGGACTCCCTGGATTCAGAGAATTGAAAATATAACTAAACCTCGCCTAACTTATATTTGTAATAGTCCGCCTGGAAGAGTCATGTTAGGAATAGCGATCGCACTGATGGCAATTTCGATGATGATTCCAATTCCTGGAACAAATACTCTACCTGCGATGGGCATTTTTGTGACTAGTTTTGGTTTAATCGAAGACGATGGTGCGATTAGTCTGTTTGGTCTAATTCTCTGCGCTTTGGGTGCAGCCTTATCTACTTCAATCTTAATTGCTGTAGTTTGGGGCGGTTCAAGCTTACTTGACGTAATTAAAGAGCAGCTAGGTAGATAATTGCTGATGTGATTTAGGCTGATTGAAAAGGATTAGATAGATAATCGGCAGTATTTTCCACTAAGGCGATCGCATTTTCATACAGCATTCTCTTTGGTCCTAAAATTCCTACACTACCCACAGGAAGATCATCTTGATAGTAGTTAGCTGAAATTAAGGTACAGGTTTGCATTGGTTCTAAATGATTTTCAATACCAATTTTAATTCTTACCCGTTTTAGAGAGTCTTCCAGCTCTGGTAAAGCAAAAATAACGGGAGATAATTGTTCTTGCTGTTCTTCCAGGAGTGATAACAGAGTTTGTACTTGCTGTAGCTGGGAAAACTCAGGTTGGCGTAATAGCTCTGCCACACCATGAATCACCATGGGACTAGAGTTACTAGCTTGAAACGAAAGCTTGAGCTGACCCAATAGCATAACCAGAAAATTAGTATACTGAGAAAACTCGCGGTCTATTTCCGCCCAGTCTAAGGCGGCAATTTCGGTTAAGGAACAGCCTCTTAATTCCCGATCCAGAAAATTAGATAACAGCTGTAGTTCATGATTGATTGTTGACTCATCAACTTCTGCTTCTGGTAGGGGAGACTCCATCAAAATTGATTGAGTTTGATAGGAGTCAGTCACGACAATTAACATCACCTGATTGGTAGCCACTTGCACTAATTGTAAATGACGCACGGTGCTATGGCGATTTTTGGGAAAGGTAATTAAAGCAATATAACCACTTAAAGTAGACAAAATTTTGGCTGCTCGCTGTAGTAGTGTTTCAAAACTAGCTCCTGTTAACTGTAATTCCTGTTGAACTATTTTTTGAATTGCTTTGTTGATTTTGTTGTTAGGAACAATAAGGTGATCGACGTAGGTACGATAGCCAGAATCAGAGGGAACTCTTCCCGCTGATACATGAGGTTGATAGAGTAACCCGGCTTCTTCCAAACGATTCATAACGCTACGAATAGTAGCAGAACTAACGTTAAAATCATATTGCTGTGCCAAAGTCTTAGAAGCTACTGGCTCGGCGGTGGCAATATAGTGTTTGATCGTGGCTTTCAGTATATTCTGATGTCTGGAACTCAGATCTGATTGATTTACCATTAAATGTAATTAGATAGTTAGATTGGTAATTATTAAAATAGGGTTAAAATTTTTGGTATAGTATAGCTTGTCTCTTTAACTTTTAGTCAGGATTTAGTAACGGCGAACAGCAGGGTCGACAAAACGAGAATAAGCATCAATCCCGCCTAACACGTTCTGAACCGTAGTAAATCCTCTCAGAGAAAGCCATTGACAGAGTTGAGCCGACCGCACTCCATGATGGCACATTACCACCGTTGCCGCTTCTGGTTTAAGACTAGTCAAAAGCTTGGTCGACCATTGTTCAAACTCGCTGAGGGGATATACCTCAAAACCGGCGATCGAAGCGATCGCTACCTCACTTCTTTCCCTCACATCAATCAACTGTAACGATGAATCAGATTCAGCTAAAAGCATTGCTAACTGATTGACATCTATTTCGCTCAAGTCAGAATAAGACATAGTTGCAAAACCCAAAACATGATGATTACAAAATCTTGCTTAATGCTAATTTTCTCTTAGTTTAATCATCATTTGTTGTTAATTTTTTTACCGACAGACAATATTAGACAATATTTATAATGTTTACGGAGCTATAGCGATCTTTTTTAGGGCATTTTAGCGATATTTGGATTAATGAATCGTTCTTTTTGGCAGATTTTAGTTGGTGGTGCAGCAGCTTTACTATTAATCACTATAGTAAGTTTAATTTTGATCGCGTCCCAGAGTTCGATAAATCTATTAAAAGGAGGAGTTAATACTTTTCCTCAAGCAACGGTCTTTGTGCCAAAACAAGCCCCTGCCATGGTTTCTTTGTTAGCTAATCCCGAAAAGCTCTATGGAATCCGCCAGGTTACATTGCCGCTGCAAAAACGTCAAAGCGATCGCCAACAGTGGCAGCAGTGGACAACAGATTTAGTCAGCCGAATCGGCTTAGATTACCAGCGAGACTTAAAATCCTGGTTGGGAAATGAAATTACCTTAGCTATCACTGCTTTAGATTTTGACCGCAATTTTGATAATGGGACACAACCAGGATATTTATTAACGACGAAAACCAGAAATACGCAGTTAACTCAGAAATCTTTAAGGAACTTTTATGCCCAGCAGGATAATATCTCGGTGGAGAAATATAAAGGCGCAAGTATTATGTTTCAGTCGGCAACAAAAAACCGATCCAGACCAATATGGGCAAGTTCGGTAGTGGGCAATTTTGTTCTGTTTGCCAATCATCCCCAAATTATTAAAGAAGCAATTAATCAGGCTCAAGCAGTTAACTTAAATTTAGAACAGTCAGACTACTACCAAACAGCAATTAGCAGTATTGATCGACCTCATATTGGTATAGCCTATATCAATGTCCCTGCTACATCAGCCTGGTTAAATAAATCGGCAGTAGTTAAGCAATCTCAAAACAACCAAACTTTGAGTGCCTTTTTGTCCATTAATCGCAGCAATTTAGTTGTTCAAACCGCTTTAACTGGGGTGGCTGATTCCGTAGCTAGTTCCCAGGCGTATAAATCTTTAATTAATAATTCTGAACTAAAGCAGATTGTTGATTCGTTGTTTCTCAAGCACAAGACTTATATCGATCTAACCGAAAAGACATCTTTAACTAATTTGCTAAAAGAGCAGATTCCTCTGTATGAAGTAACTAGATTAGCAATTAAAGCCTTGTTACCGAACTTAGAAGCGATCGCGTTTGAAAACCAAGGCGATCGCGATCACGCAACTCGCGCCGAAATTCTCTTCAAATTGGCTACTTGATTCTGAGGAACTAAATACTCAATTGATGATTGTGTAAATACTTACCGGTAAATACTTCGGTAGCTGAACCTGTCATATAAACTCGATTATCTGCCGCTGACCAATTAATTTGTAAACATCCTCCTGGTAGTTCTACGGTACAGCAGCGATCGCAAACATTATTTAATACTCCAGCTACCACCGCAGCACAAGCTCCCGTACCACAGGCGAGGGTAATTCCTGCGCCTCGTTCCCAAACGCGCATCTTAACGTAATTTGGCTTAACCACCTGGATAAACTCGGTATTAGTCCGTTGTGGGAAGGCAGAATGATGTTCAAACAAGGGTCCAATTTGCTCTAGGGCGATCGCCTCGCTGTCTTCGACAAAAGTAATGCAGTGAGGATTTCCCATGCTGACAGCGGTAACCAACCAAGTGCGCTCGCCAACTTCTAGAGGCTGGGCAATAACCTTGCCCTCAGTAGTACCTAGAGTAGTGGGGATTTTAGTGGCGATTAATTCGGGTTCTCCCATGTCTACCGTAACCTCGCCATTAGTTTCTAGCTGCGGCACAATTACCCCTGCTAGGGTGTGAATTTTGTAAGACTGGTTGGGTGTGGAATTTCCTGCCAATTTAGCAATAAACTTAGCCAGACAGCGTATACCATTACCGCACATTTCTGGTTCTGAACCATCAGAATTATAAATTCTCATGGTGTAATCTGTCTTTGCTGTTCCTGGTAAGACAAAAATTACGCCATCACCGCCAATCCCAAAATGGCGATCGCACATTTTAATTGCTTGTTCGGGGGTAATAATAGGTTCGCTATTGTAGCGATTATCAATCAAAATAAAATCATTGCCTAATCCCTGGTATTTGCTAAACTCGATTACCATCTTTGATTTTCCTCAAAATAATACGAGAACTGAAAAATATGACTGAATTTGATACTGCTTTACCTGGCGTCAGACAAATCCAAAGCTTTATTCAAGAAAAGCAGGAAGTTGAATTAAAGCTAATTACTGACGATTTGGTCGTTGGTAAAATTATCTGGCAAGATGCTGATTTTCTTTGTTTAATGGATCATTACAACCAGCAAACGCTAATTTGGCGACAGGCATTAGTTTATGTCAAGACTAAAGGATGAATAAATAGCTATAGGCTTTTGGGCATACCTTTTTTGCAGGCAGAGTTGGCAAATACTCACCTTGTAATCACTCAAAACTAAGCTAGTTTACTTTTGACCATTGCCTGAATTTTTTTGCCGTCAGCTTTTCCTTTTAGCTGCTTCATAGCCGGTCCCATTACCTTGCCCAAATCTTTGATCGTAGCTGCACCAGAAGCGACAATCAAATCGTCGATAATAGATTCTAGTTCGCGATCGCTCACCTGTTCGGGTAGATAGGTTTCAATTATGGCTAGTTCTTGACTCTCCTTGTCTGCTAGATCGTCTCTGCCTGCATTATTAAAATGCTCGATAGAATCACGGCGTTGTTTTGCCTGTTGGGAAAGTAATTCTATTTCTTGTTCTGGGGTAAGGCTGTCTTGACCCTGGGGACGCAGTTCTACTTCTTTATCTAAGATGGCTTTTTTGATACTGCGTACTGTCTGAAGGCGAATCTTGTCCTTTGCCTTCATTGCCGTTTTAATGTCTTCTCCAATTTGATCTTTAAGACTCATTTTCTTATCCATTACATGAGTCAACTATTATAAAATACTTATTGTGTAATACAAAAGAAATTATCCTCAATTCCGCTAAATTAGTTAGGATTGGCGATCGCCCTGTCAATCCCGAGATTGATTAAACTTTGCTACTATTCAAACGTATAATGCTTTGATAAACCTCAATTGTAGCCTCTAGTGACACCCTCTACCAACAAATTAAAACCAGATTGGGCAGGAGAGGATTTACTTTCTCGCTTAGTTAATCTTTTAATTCAAACCAAGCCAATCTATAGCGTAATGCAACGTCAAGCGCGACAAGTACTAATTAAAACTGCCGAGAAAAATGGTATCCCCTGGCGCAAAAATTACCAAGAGTTAGAACAATCTTCTGCCCAAGATTTATTGGCTGATTTGACTAACAAGGACATAATTTATCCCGATTATTATCAAGTACCTTTCCATGCTTATGACCAAGGTAATCTTTGTTGGCAAGCAGCGTATGAGGCAGCTTCGGCAACCTACTCTATGGCATTACGAGTCTGGAAAGATGAGGAGCTTACTTGGCAAGATGCACAGCAACGACTGCGCCATAGCTTCTATCAAATATTAGCGCAATATACTCCCGCTACGATGACTAATATTTTAGATTTAGGTTGTTCTGTCGGCATCTCTACTGTGACACTGCATCAATACTTTGCTCAAAAGCAAAATCACCCTCTTAATACCTTGGGTTTAGATCTATCTCCCTATATGCTAGCGGTAGCAAAAGCAACCGATACGCAACAGCTAATAAGTCAGTGGATTCATGGTTTAGGCGAATCGACAGGATTAGCCGCTAATTCCTTAGATTTAGTAACGATGCAGTTTGTGATTCATGAATTACCTCGCCAAGCCACAGTCAAAATATTTCAGGAGGTGTTGCGGATCTTGAAACCAGGAGGTGCGATCGCCATAGTAGATAATAATCCCGCTTCTCTAGTGATTCAAAGTTTACCTCCTGTGCTGTTTACCCTCATGAAAAGTACTGAACCGTGGAGTGATGATTATTATACTTTTGATGTGGAAGCTGCTATTAAAGAAGTAGGTTTTAAGTATCAAACTACCGTAGCCAGTGATCCGCGTCATCGCACAATAATTGGCATCAAACCAGATTGAATCTTGAGTGAGTTGCATTGAAACGAATATTGATACTTACCATAATTTGAAAATCAGAAACTTGAACCAGGTTGAGTTAAGAATTCTTGTTCTGCGGGGGTTGAATCTCTGCCTAATATTTGATTACGGTGGGGGAAACGCCCAAAGCGATCAATAACCTCTTGATGTCTGAGGGCAAATTGAAGATTATCTTCTTTGCCTAAGTCAGCAAAAAGTTTCACGCATTTAGCTTGATCCGATTTGTTTTCGCTGTGCATTAAAGGCATATATAAAAATACCTGTTGATCTATGGATAAATCTTGCTGATAGTTTTGCTCTACCGCATAGTTAGTTAACTCGACTGCTTGGCTATCTGTAGCAAATGCTTGAGGTGTGTTGCGAAACATATTGCGAGGGAATTGATCCAGCACAATAATTAACGCTAAAATCTGCCGATAATTATTACGCCAATCATTTAATGCACTCGTTGTTGCCAATTGATAGATCTCTAAAAAACGTTGTTTGATTTCACGATCAAATTCTGCACTTTTCTTAAACCATAGCGGCTTAACTCTCTCAGAAAACCAGAAACTCAATACTTCTTCGGCAAGATCAGATTTGCTCATTGTCGATCGCTTATTTGTCTTTTGTCCAGATTCAACAGGGCATAGTTTAACCAAACTTCCATATTCACATTGTATGTCTTGTTGCTATGCTCCCCAAAAATCGCAATAAGTGTGTATTTAGATACTAAAAGAGATGTTTTGTCAAGATATTTTTGCCATAATAGAAGATATTCGTAACCTTTTTTAACGCAAAAGGAATTAGTAATTTTGACTCTTTAACAAAATATAGGTATTAAAAACATGGGATTAATACAGGGTGTAACTCTGCAAACGATGCAATCTATTCAAGGAGGAATGGCGGAATTTTATACGCCTCAGTCAAGCGATGAAACTATTCTGGTGAAAATACCTGCTAATACGATTGATGATCTATTTGTTCACAAGCATCAGACAGATCAGTTATTAGTAGTTAAAGGTAGTTTTGTTCTGGTAGTTTTGTACGATCGCTCTTATCAATATATTCCCTTGAGTGAAGATCTTCCTCAAGTAGTAACTATTCCTAGAGGGGTTTTACACGGTTCAATTAATCTAAGTAATCAAGATTGTTTACTGGTTAATGCGGTGTTGCGTCATGGTGAACCAAGTCCAAGAGATTATCAGCCAGTAGCTAGACCTTTTCCCTATGACATTGAAAAAGCAAAACGGAGTCTGCAAAATATATCAGCAATAGTAGTCTAATATCTAAGACTAATTTGTAGCGATCTGATCTCGATTAAAATAGCTTGCTCAATTGACCGATTTGCGATGCGCGACACGAGGTTAGTACCACAAGGGCATAACATCATGCGCAGGCGATCAGACAATTGAAACCCACTGTAAGCTACATAAAAACTACAGTACTTCAGCTAGTTTTGGCATTAGGATTGTAACGGTATATGCTAAACTCAGTCCTTCAAACCCAATAAATGCAAAGCCCTAACTGGCGCAAGAAATTCGATTTACCTCCTTTATTTTGGTTAATTGCGCTAATCGCCTTGATCAACTCGATTAGCTTTACGATTATTATTCCCCTACTTTATCCCTATGCAAAACAGTTTGGGCTAAGTGATTTTCAAGCCAGTTTATTATCTACTGCTTTTGCCCTGTCGCAGTTTTTTGGCACTCCCGTTTTAGGTAAGTTATCAGATCGTTTGGGTCGTAAGTATATTCTGGTTTTCAGTTTGGCAGGAACTATGATCGCTAACTTGTTAGCCAGTGTGGCAGGGGTTGCTTGGCTACTGTATGTGGCGCGAATGTTGGATGGTTTGACTGGGGGCAATACTTCAGTGGCTAGTGCTGTAATTAGCGATATTACTACTCCCCAACAACGCCCTAAAGCCTTTGGTATCTTTGGGGCAACTTTTCGTTTGGGGTTTGTGATCGGGCCGGTTTTAAGTTATGTGGCTCAACAGTTACCAACTTTACCAGGAATTTCTTCTTTAGGGATGAGTTTTGTGATTAGTGCGGCGATCGCTGCTGTTGCTGCTTTATTAACTTTATTTTTCCTTCCCGAAACCACTTCTCAACAGGGATTCAAATTAAGCTGGGATGACTTTGCCTTTGGTAAGATTGCTAAGTCGGCAACTCGACCAAGGTTAGGTAAGCTGTTTATCCTGACTTTTCTTGGCGGTAGTACTTTTACAATTTTTACCTTTGCCTTTCAGCCATTCTTTCTGAATATTTTAAACCAGGATGCTAAGGGTCTAGCAATTATGTTTGCCTTAGTGGGCATATTGGGCTTTATCTCTCAGGTATTTGCTCTCGAACCTCTGAGTAAAAGATTTAATCTGATTGATATTATCGCCGTTTCTATGGCGTTGCGGGGCGTAACTTTTTTGTTGATGCCAACTTTTCCAACTTACGGGGCTTTTGTAATTATTTTGGTTATCTTTGGGGTGGTTAATTCTTTCCCGATGCCATTAATTGATACGGTATTGTCGATTAATTCTAATGCCCAAGAGCAGGGAGAAGTTCTGGGAATAAATTCAGCTTATTTGAGTATGTCTAACGCGATCGGCCCCGTAATTTCTGGTTTACTCGTCAGCCTTAATTACACCGCCCCACTGTGGATTACAGGCGGGCTAACTCTTTTGGTTGCTGGTTTTGCCTTTAATCTTAAGTCGCAGTTTAGATGTAACCAAGCCGTGGCTAATAACTCTAATGGCTAACAAGATTCGCGATCGTATTACTCCGTGCTATTGATTAACTAGCTGTGAGCTTTTTACTACTTTGGTTTTTTAAGCTGCTCTTGATTTCTAGTTAATATTTCGCAATATATGTTAACGTTTAAGTGAAATTTTTATACATACAATACAAGCATTACAGGTATTTATAACCGCTGACCAACTTAGGGACAGCCTGAAATCAAAAATCATTAACGTTTATCTTCTAGTGACAATAATCCAATAGTCAAAGCCTAGTCATGGAGCAGAATAACTCTATCTCTTTAGAACAAGCAGTCGAAACAGAACTACTGGCTGTATCACCTGAAACTCCATTAGAAGAGGCGATTGAGTTAATGAGTCGAAATTGGACTAACAGTTGTCTACTAGCGGCTGAAGATCCAATTAGTCAAGCTGTTTTTGCTCCAGTTGATCGCAGCTGCATTTTGGCGATCGCTAATTCTCAAATACAGGGTATTTTTACCGAGCAAGCTTTGACCAGTTTAATTGCATCGGGAAAAAATATCACAGGGATGACTCTGGGCGAGGTAATGAGTCGCAATGTGATTACCTTGACTTCTAAGGGTGCATCAGATATTTTTACCTTACTCAATTTATTTCGTCGCTATCCAATTCGCCACTTACCAATTGTCGATCAAAACCATCGTCTGCTGGGTTTAGTTACCCAGGGCAGTTTGCGTCGAGCATTGCGCTCAACCGATTTGTTGAAGTTACGCACGGTTAGGGAAGTAATGTCTAGGGCAATCCACGCTTTACCGAATGCTTCGGTGTTGGAGGTGGCTCAATTGATGAGTGATTATCAAGTAAACAGCATACCAATCGTGGATAATAATGATTCTCGCATACCCCTGGGGATTATTACCGCCAGAGACATCATTCAATTTAAATTACTTGAGTTGAATTTGGCAGAGATTCCCGCGCGGGTAGTCATGAGTACGCCGTTATTTCGTACCCAACCAGATGACTCGCTTTGGGAAGTACATCAACAGATGAATCAATATCTCGTGCGACGCATTGTAGTAACTGGTGAGGGAGGAGAACTCCTAGGTATTGTTACCCAAGGCGGGTTATTACGAGCAGTTAACCTCAGCGATCTCCATGCTTCTTGGTCAATCTTACAAAATCGTAATCTGGAACTGACAGAGCGAGTCGAGTCACAAGCCAGAGAGTTAAAAGAGCGATCGCAACAAAAACAATTAGTAGCACAAATCGCTTTACGAATTAGACAGTCTCTCAATTTAAAATTCATTCTTCAAACCACTGTCGAGGAAGTAAGGCAGCTCATTGAGGCTGATCGGGTATTAATTTATCGCTTTGAACCAGATTTAAGCGGTATTGTCAGCACCGAAGCAGTGAGTCAACCTCAATGGTCGATTTTGGATCGATCAATTAAAGACTCCTGTTTTGAACAAGCCTGGATCGAACCTTATCAACAGGGACATCTTTTTGCCGTAGCCGATATTCATCAAGCCAACTTAAGTTCGTGTCACGTGGAATTTCTGGAAGATCTTCAGGTAAAGGCAAATGTCGCTATCCCAATTTTGTTAACCAAGTTAAATGCAGAGGCAGATCGCCTCTGGGGACTATTAATTGTCCATCAGTGTTCTGGCACCAGAAATTGGCAAGAGTGGGAATTAGAATTACTCCAGCTTTTGACTACCCAAGTAGCGATCGCTATTCAGCAAGGAGAAATATATCAGCAAGCACAAATCGAACTTGAACAACGTAAGCAAGCAGAAGCCAACCTCAGGGAACGGGAAACACAACTAAGAACAGCTCTCGATGCTGCTGCGATGGGGACCTGGATTTGGGATATTACTACTAATCAAGTAATTTTAGCCCCACGTTCACAATCAATTTTGGGCTTTACTCCTGGGGAATTTCCAGGGACTTTAGCTGCCGTGCTGGAGCGGATTCATCCTGATGATCGCAACAAGATCGAGGAACCAACCAAGAAAGCGATCGTCTTAGGCGGACTTTACGAAATTGAAACTCGGATCATCCTGCCTAATGAGCAACATCGCTGGCTAACAGCTAGAGGTCATGTTTTGCTTGACCCTCAAGGACAACCCACTAAAATGATTGGTGTTATTGCCGACATTACCGAGAAAAAACTTTTAGCAGAACAGTCTTTGCGTCACCAAAGATTAGAAAGTCTCGGTTCTTTAGCTGGTGGTGTAGCTCACGATCTCAATAACATTCTGACGCCAATTTTGATGAGCGTGCAGCTTTTGCCCGTTACCCTAACTCAAATCGATCCTCGCTCTCAAGAATTACTGCAAATGCTGGAAAACAACGTCCAGCGTGGTTCGGCTTTAGTGCAACAGGTATTATCCTTTGCCAGAGGTATTGAGGGCAAACAGGGTATTGTGCAAGTCAAACATTTAATTAGAGATATTCGCCAGATTGTCATTGAAACTTTTCCCAAGTCGATTGAAATCCAGACCAATGTACCATCTAACTTGTGGACTGTTCGGGGAGATGCGACTCAAATCCATCAAATTTTACTCAATCTGGTCATTAACGCCAGAGATGCGATGCCTAATAGAGGATTGTTAAATATTGCTGCGGTCAACTTATTTCTTGATGAGACATACGTTCGCGAACATCCTCAAGCCAAAGTAGGCTCTTATATCGCAATTTCGATTGCCGATACGGGAGTAGGCATTGCACCAGACAATCTAGAACAGATTTTTCAACCGTTTTTTACAACTAAAGCCGAAGCTGGTGGTACGGGTTTGGGTTTAGCAACGGTAGTCAATATCGTTCGCAATCATGGCGGCTTCATTGATGTAGTAAGCCAGATCGAACAAGGAACTCAGTTTAATCTATTCCTGCCAGCGATTAAAATTGCTGAATCAGAGTTAATTGAGGGTTTAACTATTCCCAAGGGTAAAGGAGAGTTGATTTTGGTGGTAGATGATGAAGCGACAATTCGCGAAATCACCAAAGCCTCTTTAGAAACTCATAACTATCGAGTTATTACTGCCAATGATGGTATGGAAGCCATCGCCGCTTACGTCAAAAATCAAGCTGAGATTGCCGTGGTATTAATGAACATGATGATGCCCATTATGGATGGCACGACTGCCATTCGCACCTTACAAAAAATCAATCCTGAAGTCAAAGTTATTGCTGTTAGTGGGCAAAACTTTACTAGCCAAATGTTTAGCGATCGCCACTTAAATATTAGCAGCTTTTTGGCTAAACCTTATACTACAAAAGCTTTATTACAAAGAATTAGTGATTTGGTTAGTAGTTAGTCAGATCTCTGTGTAATTCATATTGAGAATTATCCAGCTCAAAATCAGGAAGTTGTCTGGAGCGATCTATTTGTTCGATTAGTTCTGGATCGATCTGAAGTAAATCTTTGCTGGGATAACGTTCTGGATGAGTAAATAGTTCTATTTCCTGTTCAAAATCTGCTCTACCTGCCTGAAAAAATCCCTCGGATTGGGTTGGTGTAAATAATCCATTGACCAGATCAAAGTAAATTTGTGCTTTGGCTGTAGTAATAGCAGCAAGCATGACGATCGCGATCGCCAATATTACAGAATTGAACCAACAAAAAACCCAACCTGAAGTGTTAGTTTTCATTTTGCCCTCCCCCAAACAGGATGGCTGAACTACTTTAATTATAAATAATAATTTGCCCTCAAGAACTTTAATGACTAACGATTAACTACTGATACTAAATCCGACTCCTGACTTCTGACTCCTGACTTCTGACTCCTGACT
>JAIMKV010000010.1 GCA_020692205.1 Myxosarcina sp. GA_180221_E-2-1-MAG-40_15 | reverse complement strand
TACTTCTTTCCAATAAATAGCTGTATTCTCGTGTGACATTATGGTCATGGGATTATTCCTTGGTTGAGGTGAATTCATTTCAGAGCCAATCGCACTCTTGATTTAATGAGTGAATTGATTGAATTAGAACAACAAGTATAAACAAGTTGGTCAGTTGTCATATTTAAGTGCAGCTAGATATTGATACATTTGCCAATGAGTATTTACATCTTGCTGTGCTTCTTGGGAAAACCGTTTTGCTGCTTCTGGTTTAGTTTTAGTCAACATTTTAAAGCGATTTTCTCGATCCATAGACTCGCTAACGGGTTTGTGTGGCGATCGCATATCTATTTGTAAGGGATTTTTTCCTTCTTGAACTAATTCAGGATTGTACCGATACAGCAACCAACGTCCGCTTTCGACCAGTTCTTTTTGATGACTCATGGCAGTAGTCATATTAATACCGTGTGCGATACAGTGACTATAGGCAATAATTAACGACACTCCCTCATAAGCCTCTGCTTCTAAAAATACTCGGAGCGTGTGTTCGTCTTTTGCACCCATAGCAACACTGGCAATGTAGACGTTACCGTAAGTCATCGCCATCAAACCTAAATCTTTTTTGGCTGCCGGTTTTCCTCCTGCTGCAAATTTGGCTACTGCACCCTTTGGAGTTGCTTTGGAAGATTGACCGCCAGTATTAGAATAGACTTCTGTATCCATGACTAGGATGTTGACATTTTTACCGCTAGCCAAAACATGATCTAAACCGCCATAGCCGATATCATACGCCCAACCATCACCGCCAACGATCCAAACTGATTTTTTGACTAGATAATCGGCAAGAGATTGGAGATTCGAGATTTGGGATTTTAGATTAGGTTCTAGATCGGAGTTAAGAAGTCTGTCTAAAGTTTGTTTCAACAATTCAACCCGTTCCCGTTGTTCCCAAATATCGGCTTCGGTTTTTTGTTGAGCATTAAGTATCTGGGAAACTAAAGTCTCGTCAATTTCACCACGTAATTTATTGAGCAATTCTCTGGCAAATTTAGCTTGTTTGTCGATTGAAACGCGAAAACCAAGACCAAATTCGGCATTATCTTCAAATAGCGAGTTCGACCATGCAACACCTCTTCCTTCGGCGTTTTTACTCCAAGGTGTTGTCGGTAAGTTGCCACCATAAATAGAAGAACAACCCGTAGCATTCGCAACCAAGGCGCGATCGCCGAATAATTGACTCAATAATTTTAAATAAGGAGTTTCACCACACCCTGCACAAGCACCAGAAAATTCAAACAAAGGTTCTTGCATTTGTTGTTGACGAATCTGGTTCAATTTTAATTGACGGCGATCGGGATTAGGTAAGTTGAGAAAGAACTCCCAGTTTTCTTTTTCGCTTTCCCTTAAAGGTAACTGAGGTTCCATATTAATCGCTTTGCGCGAAGTTATGGATTTATTTTTAGCAGGACAAACATCAACGCAGATTCCACATCCAGTACAATCTTCTGGTGCAACTTGAATGGTGTATTTTTCACCTGCAAAATCTTGATCTCGCGTATCCGTAGATTTAAAAGTAGCTGGCGCGTTGGCTAATTGTGACGGTTCATAAGCTTTGGCGCGAATGACTGCATGAGGACAAACCATCACGCATTTACCACATTGAACGCAAACATCGGGATCCCAAACGGGAATAAATTGAGCAATATTACGTTTTTCCCATTTTGATGTTCCTGTCGGATAAGTACCATCGCAAGGTAAAACGCTAACTGGTAATTCATCACCTTCTCTAACTAACATTTTTCCTTCGACTTCTCTGACAAATTCAGGTGCAGTAGGAGACATGGCAGGAAGTCGGTGAATGTCACTTTGGATGGGAGGCGATTGTGGCGAAGTAAACTCGCCACCTTGTTCGCCGTGCGAATGACCATTCGCCTCTACAGCAAATAGGTTGTCGAGAGTATTATCGACAGCTTTTAAATTCATCTGGACGATTTGTTGTCCTTTCTTGCCGTAGGTTTTAACGATCGCACCTTTTATTTGCGCGATTGCTTCTTCTTGCGGTAAAATTCCAGCCAAGGCAAAGAAGCATACTTGCATTACTGTATTAATTCTTCCTGCCATACCGCTTTCGCGGGCAACTTTATTGGCATCGATGAGATAAAATTTTAAATTCTTACGAACGATGTCCTCTTGTATTTCAATTGGTAATTTATGCCAAACTTCATCAACTCTATAGGGACTATTAAGTAAAAAGGTTGCCCCATCTGTCGCTTGTTTGAGAATGTCTAGTTTTTCTAAAAAATTCCCTTGATGACAACCGATAAAGTTAGCGCGATCAATTAAATAGGTTGAGCGAATTGGTTGCGAACCAAACCGTAAATGAGAAACCGTAACTGCACCAGATTTTTTCGAGTCGTAAACAAAGTAACCTTGAGCGTAATTATCTGTTTCTTCGCCAATAATTTTAATCGAGTTTTTATTTGCACCCACCGTTCCATCCGAACCCAAACCATAAAACATTGCCCGCACTACACTATCTGGTTCGATGGAGAAGTTGCGATCGTATTCTAAGGATGTATGACTAAGATCATCATTGATCCCAATAGTAAAGTGATTTTTGGGGTTCTCTAGAGCTAGATTATCAAAAATCCCTTTAATCATGGCTGGATTAAATTCTTTAGAAGATAATCCATAGCGTCCGCCGACAATTTTAGGATGTAGGGGAGGCGGACAAGGTGGCGAGGAAACCTCGCCACCTTGTCCGCCGTGCGAATGGGCATTCGCCCCTACAGGTATCCCTTGTTCGTAGATAGCATTGACAACATCCAAATACAAGGGTTCTCCTGCCGAACCTGGTTCTTTGGTGCGATCAAGTACGGCGATCGCTTTAACTGTGTTAGGCAAAGCTGCAACAAATCGTTTCACGTCAAAGGGGCGATATAGCCGAACTTTAAGTACACCGACTTTTTCACCTTGAGTAAGAAAATAATCTACAGTTTCGTGTACTGCCTCACAACCAGAACCCATCAACACGATTATTCTTTCTGCATCAGGTACGCCGTGGTATTCATACAGCTTATAATTACGTCCCGTCAGTTTACCGAATTCGTCCATTGTTTCCTGCACGATCTTGGGACAGTCATTGTAGAAAGGATTAACTGTTTCCCTAGCTTGAAAATAGACATCAGGATTTTGCGCCGTTCCGCGTAAGACGGGGTGATCAGGAGTTAAAGCGCGCGATCGATGTGCCAAGATTAAATCATCATCTATCATTGCTTTTAAATCGCTATCTTCGAGTAATTCCACTTTCTGAATTTCGTGGGAAGTGCGGAAGCCATCGAAGAAGTGAAGGAAAGGAATTCTCGCTTTAAAAGTAGCTGCTTGGGCAATTAAAGCAAAATCTTGGGCTTCTTGTACTGATGCCGAACATAGTAAGGCAAATCCTGTTGATCGCACAGCCATAACATCGCTGTGGTCGCCAAAGATAGATAATCCTTGAGCAGCAAGCGATCGCGCTGCTACGTGAATCACACAGGGGGTTAATTCTCCAGCTATTTTGTAGAGGTTGGGAATCATTAACAACAATCCCTGAGATGCTGTAAAAGTAGTCGTTATCGATCCCGTTTGCAATGCACCGTGAACTACACCAGCCACACCTGCTTCTGATTGCATTTCTATTATTTCTGGTATGGTTTCCCAAAGGTTGGGGCGACTTTCAGACATCCAAGCATCCGCCCATTCAGCCATCGGCGAGGCGGGTGTAATGGGATAGATGGCAATGACTTCGTTGAGTTTGTAGGCGACACGAGCAACTGCTTCATTTCCGTCTATGGTGGCAAAATTTCTTTTATTCATAATCTCAAGGCTTAAAATCTTGATTTTTGGGTATAAAAAGCGTGTTGACTCAGTTTTTATAAGGCAATCTTCTTATTAATCAGAATAGATAGTAAAATCAAAGCGATCGCGCTAATCAGTCCCATGCACCACTCTTGAGTTGAGGCAATAGTTGGCAGTAAATTAGCAATGAAGACAGGTGGGTGAAAGAATTTAATTCCAGTTTGAATTTAAAACACAACTTTGAGGAATTTGTGAGGTATTTTCTTGATCAAGGACAACTAACTCGAAGAATAGTTTATGGTTTAAACAAGAACCCTTAATACAAGGATCACTATAGCCACGCCAAAGGTTGTACCACAAATAGGAAAGATCCTGTCTGCGAACCATTTTGGCAGAAAGATGTCCGCCACAGATCCTCGTTCAGTGCCGAGGCGTTCAGCAAGGAGGGTAAGTGGACACGTCCACCCTGACACGATTAAGATGACGCTCTCGATTAAGACTAAGCCGACTGCAATCCAAGTCCAGGAAGTAATGTGACCAGAAATACCGCTCAATAGTGAATAGAGTACGCACAAGCTAAGAATCCAGAAGATGAGCGTATGGACAAACTTGATTTGGGCGATCGTAATTTTCATAACATCCTTTTATATTAGTATTACTAGGGCAGGTTCACACGATCGCTACGAATGAGAAAGCGTCTGTTAAAGCGCATTGGCAAAGGATCGCCAGACAGTCGATTACTAGACGATCCAGGACGTTGGGCATGAATGTGTAGGTGTGGTTCGTCACTTGCACCAGAGTTTCCTACTTCGGCAATGCGATCGCCAACTTTAACTGTCATTCCAGCTTGAACCGAAAGACTTTGGGGACGAAAATGGGCGAGTACAACATCGGTATTGCCACAGCGCAGGATGACGTAATTTCCAGCGCGATTCACTACATCGATCTGCGGGATCTTCATATCTGGTAAACCATCGCTCGCCTGAAGGATTTTCCCCGCGCAGGGAGCTAAAACAGGCTCACCATAAATCTGGTAAGCAGCCAGATCGCTAGGAACGATCCCTTTTGCCCGCAAGCCAAACGGATCGATTTTGACAATATCGACTCCGTAGCTCTGCCCTCGATAGGCACGAAAGCGCAGCACGGACTCGTCCAGCGTTTTTAGATGTGCATTAATCCGAATATCGTTACCGCCATTGAGAATGAGATAATCGCCGTCCCACATCGGAAAGGCGAGATCGACGGCGGGAATAGGGGGTGGAAACTGACCTGCCCAACTTTGCACTGCTTCATTTCCGACAAAAACCCCCAAGGCAGCAAAAATAATGATGGCAATCCATCCGAGCCAGTGAGATGGTAACTTGCGTTGGGGCTTGCTTCGTCGCACTCCAATGACCAAGGACAGAACAAAGAGCAACCCATAGAGATAAGGTGTCCACCAAGGTGGAAAAATCCACATGCCCATACGGGCGATCGCCAGTAAAGCAATCGCTGTAACAAGGGCTTGTAGCGAAACTCCCAGTAAATTGTGAAGCGGGGCGATCGCCAACCACGTTATTAGGACAAGCGGGACAAGAATCTGAGCCACAATCAGCGAAGCAATCATATTTTTTTGTCCTTGCTCGCCAGATCAGACAAAATAGCCATCTCAGCCAGCTTCGCTAGTTCTGGATTGACACTGCCTAGTAAACTAATGTCATTTGTCTCAAACATTATCCTTACCAAAAAATCTTCTACTTTTTAGCGATTAGCCAAACTTAATCATGTCTCGTCCTTCCATTGTTGGTCGATCGCCTTTTAGTAAAGGTTTGATCGCTGCTTTAATGCGATCGCTACTAGGCGGACAACCAGGCATAAAAATATCTACAGGTACGACTTCATGAACTGGTAAGACGCGATCGAGTAACTCTGGAACGATTCCTGGTTCGTTTGGTAATTGGGGGGTAACATCACCTAATTCTAGATAAGCGCGTTTTAATACAGGTTCGCTACCACCCAACATATTCCGCATTCCTGGTACGTTAGCAGTGACGGCACAATCACCAAAAGAAATCAAAATCTTGGTGCGTTTTCTAACTTGATGAATCAGTTCTAAATTATCTTGATTGGCAACGCCACCTTCTACTAAACAAACATCGACATTTTCTGGATATTCTTTAAGATCCGAACCAACAGGACTATAAACGATATCGACATACTTAGCGAGTTCAATCAGCCATTCGTCCATATCTAAAAAGGACATATGACAACCAGAACAACCCGCAAGCCAAACTGTAGCAAATTTTATTTTGTTCATAATTGATTATGCTTCAGCGAATTCCAAGAATTTAAGACTCGCAGTTGTGGCGTTTTCTTTAATTGATGCGTCTGCATTCGAGTTAAAACATCACCCAAAATTGTCACCGCTTCGGCAAGATACTCTCCTTTGTTTAACATGACACACTCAGCTCTTTCGGACATAGCCGCGTCAGTCATTTCTGATCGCGAGGGAATCCCTTTTTTGACCAGATTTTCTAAAACTTGAGTCGCCCAAATTACAGGAACGTGTGCAGCTTCGCACAACCAGAGAATTTCTTCTTGCATTTCAGCCAGGCGTTGATAGCCGATCTCAACGGCTAAATCACCTCTAGCAATCATTACGCCAAAGGGTTGTTTGCCCGCAGCATAGACGATTAATTCTGGTAGATTGCGAATTGCTTCTGGCGTTTCAATCTTGGCTATGACCGCGGGAAGAAAAGCGCGATCGCCTAAACGAGTTTTTAATTCTTGTTGTAGCAAAACAATATCGGCGACTTCTTGAACGAAAGAATAACCGATAATGTCGGCGTGGGTTGCCACAAAATCGAGGTCAAGGCGATCCTTATCAGTTAGCGAACTCAAACGTAAAAGCGTATCGGGAAAATTCAATCCTTGATCAGGGCGAATTTTTTCACCTTTGGGACGGGCGTGAGTAATTTTCAGTCGAACTCCTTCTGGGGTAATCGATTCGACCATTGCACCAATATGACCATCATCAATCCAGACACTCGCCCCTACCTGCAAGTGATCAAGAATTTTGGGAATGGTACAACTAGCTTGGCAATCTGTAGTATTGTCACTTGTCGGTGAATCGCGCCTTAGTAATAGATACTCACCTTTAAATAACTTTTGCTTTCCTGGGGTAAATCTTACTTCGCCAAGGCGGGGTTTTGGTCCACCAAGATCGATCAAAACCTTGCAAGAACGTCCCGTTTCTATTTCTGCCCGACGTAAGTTAGCGATCGCCGCTTCCCATTCAGTTACCGTATCATGAGCGCAGTTGATGCGAACACAATCAGTTCCTCGTTGTAGCAAATCTTTGACAAATTGGTAATCATTAGCGGCAATGGTTGGTAAAGTAACCATAATCCTAACTTGGCGATGAGTTGGTGCTTTGCCAAAAACATCTTCTGTGTGACTTTGAAGCAGGCGATCGCCTTCAAAAAACTCTGCTAAGGGCGGTCGGGGAGGTAACAAAGTAGATTCTACGCCACAGACTTTACCCAAAGTAGCGATGACAGCATCTAAATTTGCCATCACCCTGGTTTCAATTCGCCCCAGCGATGATAAACCCCAAGGTTTTAAAGCTAATTGTAAAGGACGCAAATCATGTTGCCTTAAAGCCAGATAGTAGGCAAGGTTGAGACAGCTATCCCCAAAAGTTTTTCGCTCGATTAAAGATTGCCATCGCTGAAAAATTGCTTGTCCTTCTCGATAAACTGATCGCCTTAGTATTTGTAAAGCACTCAATAAAACTTGAGGATCTGAAAGATCTTGATCCGATTTTTGCAAGATTGTTGATGACATATAATCAACCCTATTCTGGGAATTTTTGTTGATCGATTTTCGTGATGAGAGTCAAACTCTTTATTTTCATCAAAGCGAATGTTCTCAATCGCTAATTACTAATCTTTTTTAGCGTCACTTTAAAACTTAGCGTGTCCACTCATGTTTTTCTCTAGCATTAACTAAAAATTCCAGTTTGGCGCGATCTCGACTTTTTTCATCTGTAGTTGTTCCTTTGCGGAAAATAGAACCTGTCGGACAAGCATCGACGCATTTTCCGCAAGAGGTGCAAGCATCTACTTCTCCCCAAGGTTGATGCAAACCAGAAACGATATAGCAATTCTCCCCTCGATTTGCCACATCCCAAACGTGTGCGCCTTCGATTTCGTCACAGACACGCACGCAGCGAGTACAAAGGATGCAGCGATTGTGGTCGATGCCGAATTGAGGGTGAGAAACATCTACAGAGCGATCGGGAAAGCGATAGGGAAAACGCGAATGATCCATCCCCACTTCTACAGCGAGATCTTGTAGTTCGCAATTGCCATTAGCTACGCACACAGCACAGACGTGATTACCTTCGGCAAAAAGTAATTCTATATCCATACGACGATATTGTTGTAATTTGGGAGTATCGGTATAGATGACCATTCCTTCTGCTACTTGAGTAACGCAAGCAGGTTGCAGTTTATTGCTTCCTTCAATTTCTACCAAACAAACTCGACAAGCAGCCGCAGGTGAAACCCCTTCTAGATAGCATAAGGTAGGAATATGAATTCCAGATTCTTTGGCAGCTTCGAGGATTGTTTTACCTTGTTCGGCTGCTACGGGGATGTTATTAATAGTTAAGGTTTTGACAGACATATTTTTTCCTCAGTCATCACATTTATTGGTTAAATAGAGGTTTTGTTTGTGTTTGATCACGAAAAATAGCGATCGCTGCTTGGACTGTAAACAAGAAAATCGCTACTGCACCCAAAGCAAAGCAAATATCTCCTGGCATTCTCAGCCACACAGTGCAATGCATCCAAGGGCTACCGACTACTGCTGCACTACGGGCGTACCAAGTACCGTAATTAACTGAGGCAAATAGTTGATAAAAACCACTGGGAATTAAAGACAAAACTAACATCGCTACTAAACCACCGTTAATCGCCCAGAAAGAGAAACGCAATAGTTTTTCATTCCACGCTCGTTCTGGTACCATTTCCCGTAGAGGAAAAAGCATTAAGGCGATCGCGAGAGAACCATAAACGCCAAATAAGGCCGAATGTGCGTGAATCGGAGTAGTATTGAGGGCTTGAGAATAATAGAGAACAATCGGCGGGTTGATCAAAAAGCCAAAAATTCCCGCCCCAACTAAATTCCAGAAACAAGTTCCCAAAAAGAAGCGTAATGGCCAACGATAAAAACCAGCTGCTGCTTGAGAAAATTTGAGAGTTTTAACTACTTCAAAACCAATCAAAGTTAAAGGTACTACTTCCAAAGCCGAGGCTACCGATCCCATCGCCGCAATAAAAGCGGGAGTTCCAGAAAAATAGAGATGGTGCAAAGTACCGATAACACCGCTACCGAGATACAAAATAGTGGTCATGTAGGTGGCTTTTAATGCCGAAGATTTCTTGAGGAAACCTAACTCACTGCATAGATAGGCGATCGCCACGGTGGCAAATACTTCAAAGAAGCCTTCTACCCAAAGATGCACTACCCACCAACGCCAGTACTCGGCAATGCTTAGGTGTGTGTGATTGGTATACATCAATCCTGCTGAATAGAACAGGGGTATAGTAACGGCGCTATAAAAGAAGAAATGATTTAACCCCGTAATGCTTCCTTCTTTCTTTAAAGCAGGTTCGAGGGCGCGATACATCAGCCACAGCCAGAAAACCATCCCGCCAATTAAAAGTAACTGCCAAACTCTGCCTAATTCTACATATTCATAACCTTGATGACCAAACCAGAAACTATATTTATTCCCCAGAATGCCTTGAATGCCAGCCCAAGCGCCGACAACTGAACCTACTACGACAACGGTTAAGGCAATCAGCAATCCAGCATTGCCAATACCTTGATATTTCGGTTCGCGTCCGAAGCGTGGGGCAAAATATAAACCTGCGGCTAGCCAGCAAGTAGCAATCCAAAATACTGCTAATTGTAAGTGCCAGGTACGAGAAGCAGCATAAGGCAGGAATTTATCTAAAGGAATACCGTAAAAACCATGTCCCTCGACAGCATAGTGGGCAGTGATCATTCCTGCACCAATCTGCGCTAAGAATAGTGCCATCGCTACAATGAAAAACAAGGCGGTGACTTTTTGACTGGGGGTAATTGTCGGAATTGCTGGAGTCTGAATTACTGTTTCGACGGCTTCATCTTCCGATCGCAAATAAATAAACAAAAAAGTCGCGATCGCGCCAATTAATACGATTACTGAGACAATCGACCAAATTAAAAATTGCGCTGGCGGTTGATTGCCAATTAAGTCGTCGTGCGGCCAATTTGCTGTATAAGAAAAGGGAGCATTTGGTCTATTGGCTGCTGCCGTCCAAGCCGTCCAGGCAAAAAAGGCGGTAACGTCATGAATTTGTTGGTCATTGGTAAACCAACCGTCAGGAATGGAATGAACGACTGAACCATGTTGTAAAAGTTCGTTGTAGTCAGTAAAAACTTTCTCGATTCCCTTAACCTGTGCGTTTGTTAGTAATAACTCTTGAGTTTGGCGATCGTAGCGATTGGTTTTAAAATTTTGTTTGACCCTTGCTTCTAAACTAGCTCTTTCTGGTGCAGCGATCGCTTCCAAATCGGCTTGCTGGAAGTCGGGATTACCATTATATAAAACGCCAGCAGTAGCCAGTCCCCAACGATGTAAAAAATCCGCCGTCCAATCTGGCGCGAGATAACTACCATGTCCCCAAACACTGCCGATATGTTGACCGCCTCTGGCTAAATAGGTTTCCTGTCCGTTTTGAATATCAGCTTGTGTCAGAACAATTTCCTGACTGGGAGAACGCGCGATCGCTGGAATCGGCGGGGCATTTTTCCAAATAGCCACCCCCGCACCAAGTAAAACACTAAAAGTGACGAAGCAAATGATGACTAACCAGACGGGCAAACTCCATTGACGTTTTGCTGGAGTAGTTGCGCTCGGAATATCTATAGCTGGATTGCTCATTTTAATTAGCTCTTTGATCGAATAAATATCTGTGTTTATCTGTGGACTCTCTTATTTAATGATTGAGTAACCAACCCATCGTCACAGGGAAGATCGCTTCACTGATTAAAACCAACGACCACAATCTTCCCTGCCAAATTCGATAATCAGCTAGCAATACTTCCCAAGAATTTCCTAAGATGTAATGACCGAAAACAAATTCAAATAAAACGGTTAAACTCACCCAAAAACAACTAACGATTAAGGCGTTAGTCAACCAAAGATCGCCTTTAGTTTGCAAGGTATATAGCCAAGCAAAGAGAAAAATGAAGGGAATAAAAGTAAGCGTTTTATAAACGTGAGTGCCATAATCGCCAAGTCGGGGGGTAATATAGGCATTCCCGATAAACCCATTGGAGATAGCGATAACCAGCATCCCCAACCATAAACCGAAGGCGATCGCGTAATTCATACTTGCCATTTTTGGTTTCCTCCCGATTAAATCCTAATTACATCCTTGACACCACGACGGGGACTAGGTAACGCTTCAATCGTGGGATAACCAAGGCGAAATATCATCAACCCTTGCCAATTGGGATCACCAACAAATTTCGCTAAAGCATTGCTAAATTTTGGTTCAATCCCTAAAACTTCCTCTCTAGCAGCACGTTCGGGTATTTGGTTAAGTGGTTGCATTGCTAATCCTTGAGTAGTCGCCCAAAGATGCATTCTCTGCCACAGTCTTCCACATTCAAGTTGTTGAGATTTATTATTACAATCGCTAATAGCTAAAATCCCAAAAGCAGCAGCAGTAGGAACGTGAACCTTGCGAGTCGCATCGAGCCAAAAGCGATCATTTTGTTCTAGGGAAGTTGGCGGTAACATTTTGGCGATCGCTCTTATTAGTGCAGGAGATCCACTAGCATCCAAAGTTAAGCCATCTCGATATTTTTGAAGATCTTGCCAACTCAATCGCATCCATTTACCACTATCTTGAGATTGTTGGCGATCTCTAATAATTGCTTGGGTTGCTTCGACGATCAAATTTCCTAGCTGAGGACGTTGTGTTTCAGTCGTAAACCAAAAAACTTTTACTGGCGATTGGTTATTTCCCGGTTTTTCTAATGCCTGTAGAGTTTCTTGATCAAGCGATCGATCCTGATCGTAAATCCCTCGATTAATTTTTGTTTGCTTGGCGATCTCTAATTTTTTATTTTGAGAAGTCTTGCTCATCATCCCCTCCCGTCTTCCGACTCCTAGCAATGAACTTTAAATTAAATCGAGATATTCCTGTTGAAAATATTTAAGGGTACTCAACACGGGATTCGGCGCAGATTGTCCCAATCCACACAAACTAGTTTCTTTAACCATGTAAGATAAAGCTTCTAATTGCTCCAAATCTGACTGGTTTGCTTGTCGATTCAGCAATTTAGATAACAAGGCATACAATTGCACCGTACCAGCACGACAGGGAACACATTTACCGCAGCTTTCACCGCGACAGAATTCCATATAAAAGCGAGCGATCTCGACCATGTTGGTCTCTTCATCCATAACGATCGCACCACCTGAACCCATCATCGTGCCTAACTTCAGTAAGGATTCATAATCTACAGGCGTATCGAAAAATTCAGCAGGAATACAACCGCCAGAAGGCCCTCCTGTTTGTACTGCTTTTACTTTACCGCCATCGGGAACACCACCGCCCATTTCTGCCACGATTTGTCTGACTGTAGTTCCCATCGGTACTTCAATTAATCCCGTATTGCTTACCTTTCCCGTGAGGGCAAATACTTTCGTCCCCTTGCTAGTTTCCGTGCCGATGCTGCTATACCAATCGCTTCCTTCCCGAATGATCGGGACTATATTAGCAAAGGTTTCTACATTATTGATCAGAGTCGGACAACCCCACAATCCCGACTCGGCAGGATAGGGAGGACGAGGACGGGGATTACCTCTTTTTCCTTCGATAGAACCAATTAAAGCTGTTTCTTCCCCACAGACAAAAGCACCAGCACCAACGCGAATATCGATCTTAAAATCAAAGGGAGAATCAAAAATCTGACTTCCGAGTAATTCGTATTTCTTAGCTTGCTGAATCGCTTTTTCCAAACGTTTAATCGCCAAGGGATATTCAGCGCGAACGTAAATGTAGCCGTAATTAGCACCGATCGCATAACCCGCGATCGCCATTCCTTCTAAGATTCGATGGGGATCACTTTCTAAAACACTGCGATCCATAAATGCCCCTGGATCGCCTTCATCGGCGTTACAAATTACATATTTCTGACCGACACCCCCCTTATTAAGGGGGGTAGGGGGGGATCGCATTTTCGCCACAGTTGCCCATTTCAATCCCGTAGGATATCCACCTCCACCCCTTCCCCGTAAACCACTCTTACTAATTTCCTCAATTACTTCTGCTGAAGTCATTTCCATCAAGACATGATGTAACCGCTGATAACCTCCTACCGCAATATATTCTTCAATTCGTTCGGGGTTGATTTTGCCACTATTTTCCAGAACTAGAGGCATTTGGAGTGCGAAAAAAGGATGGTTGCGATCGCTTTGTCTGGGTAATTCTTCTCGATTTTTGTCTCCTTCACTCAAGGCTGAAATAATTCCAGATGCTTGATCGGGCAAAACTTCCTCATAAAGAATGCCATTAGGATCTATCTCTACTAATGTTCCCCGTCCACAAAAACGCAAACAACCAACCCCACAAACTTCAACTGAATCCTCTAAACCTGCTTCAATAACTGCTATTTCTAAATTATTTTTAACTGTCTCCGCGCCAGAAGAAAGACATCCAGCCGCCGTACAACAACGAATACGAGTTTTCTTTTGCTGTTGGCGATCGCGTTCTTGTTGCCCAATTTCCAGTAATTCTTCTAAATCCATTCCTTACTCCTGATCACTTTTGACTTCTCAATCGCTTTCACCTTCTCAATCGCCGTCTCTGGATCTTGTTTTCCGATTACCGTACCATCAAAAACGATCGCTGGGGCAATACCGCAAGCACCCAAACATCGGGCTGACATTAAGGAAATTTGATTGTCTGAGGTAGTTTCTCCTACATGAATGCTTAATTCTTTTTCTAATGCTGTCAAAATGCGATCGCTGCCTTTAACATAGCAAGCAGTACCCATACAAACTACACAACTATGAACACCACTAGGTTTTAATGAGAAGAGATGGTAAAAAGTAGCCACTCCATAAACTCGACTCAGGGGAAGTTTTAATCCTCGCGCTATATATTCCAAAATGTCTGGTTCAAGATAACCAAAAGCTGACTGGGCTTTATGTAAGATTTCAATCAAGGCATCTTGACGATAATGGTTGCGCTTCATAGTTATGTCTAGAAGCTTGATCCGTTGATCTACCTTGTTTGGTTCAGTTTTAGTTTTTGTAGTTTGCATGGTTTGATCTTGGTGCGTTGAACTTTGTTCATTGGTTACGCCAATCGCATTACAAAAATTAACTCATCTTCTCAACAGAAGCTATATCTAGTAAAGTTTTCAAAGCTAAAAAATTTTCTAATTGTTTGAAGTTAATTAATGCCAAAGGACGCACCTTAATTAGTTGTTGAATTATTTCGCCTACTAAGGCTATATCTGTAATGCCTAAAAATTAATTTAGTTAAAAATGGCGATCACAGTAATCTAAAGACTCGCTCAAGCTATATTTTTAAACTAGAAAACAATTGTGATAATTTTGTGAGTTTAGGCAATTTTTAATCAATCAAATGCTCAGAACAAATTAATTTGGCGCTTATTTGTAACATTTCAAATATTTAAGCAAATGAAAGTTGACTCAGTTGTTATAAAAAAAATACCAGTTGTTATTTTAGTGCAGACAGATTAATAGCTCCACAAATATAGTTGTTTTACATTATTACTTGAGGTCATGGTACAAAACCACTCAATTTGGACGCAGACTCCCAAAGCAGTATATGAAATTTTAACCACTTCGCCAGAAGGGCTATCAACGACTGAAGCAGAATCGCGGTTGCATCATTACGGCTATAACGAACTGCCCGAACCCGTTCATCGTCCTTTACTGTTGCGCTTTATCGACCAATTGACTCACTTCATGGCTTTACTGCTTTGGGTGGCGGGGATACTTGCATTTGTCTCTGGAACACCACAACTCGGTTGGGCAATCTGGGCGGTGATTTGGATTAATGCCATCTTTAGTTTTTCTCAAGAATTTCAAGCCGAACGTGCTTTATCGGCACTGAAAAATGTTTTACCCACACAAGTAAAAGTATATCGAGATGGAAATATCAAGCAAATTTTGGCGCGAGAGTTAGTACCTGGTGATGTCATGCAACTTGAAGAAGGCGATCGCATCTCTGCTGATGCTCGTTTGGTTTCTGCTCAAAGTTTATCTGTGGATGTTTCCGTCCTCACGGGAGAATCCCTTCCCGTTGCCCGTTATAGCGAACCTGTCTTAGACGAACATTTGCGTCCTGCTGAAGTTGCCAATTTGATATTTGCTGGTGCGACTGTCTCTTCTGGTAGGGGTTTGGCAGTAGTTAGCGCCACTGGATTGCAAACAGAATTCGGACACGTCGCCCATTTGACAACAGTAGTCAAACGAGAAACCAGTACTTTAGAAGTCCAAATTACCAGAATCGTTCGAGTTATTACGGCGATCGCTCTTTGTATGGGTGTATCGATCTTTTTGTTGACCAATATTGTTGTCGGCATGGAACTCAAAGAGAGTTTCATATTTGCGATTGGGATTATCGTCGCCCTTGTCCCCGAAGGATTGTTACCTACTGTCACTCTCTGTTTAGCGATCGCTGTTAAACGCATGGTAAGAAAAAATGCTTTGGTGCGTCGTCTTTCGGCGGTAGAAACCCTAAGTGCTACATCGGTTATTTGTACCGATAAAACGGGTACGTTGACTAAAAATGAAATGACTGTCTGCGCCCTTTGGATTCCCGACAGTACTATTGAAGTTACGGGTGTGGGTTATGTTCCCGATGGTAAAGTAAAAATTCTTGCTAACGTTAGTTCCGAGCAAGTTAAATTATTACTGGCAGGTTCGGCACTGTGTTCTAATGCTAAATTGATTCATCCTGCCGGTATTAGCACCTGGCAAGAAATCGGCGATCCTACCGAAGCAGCTTTGTTAGTTGCAGCGATTAAAGCTGGACTCAATCTCGAACAACTGCAAAAGCAATCTCCTAGACTGCGAGAAATTCCTTTCGATTCACGCCGTCGCATGATGAGTGTTGTTTTATCTAGTTCTCATGAGTCAATTTCTGTACCACTCAAATCTATTTCCCATTCACCATGTTTGAGCTTTACTAAAGGTGCGCCATTAGAAGTATTACAACGTTGTCAGTCGATTCTAAAAGACGGGCAAACACAAACAATAACAGATACACAAAGAAAAGAAATTGCTGAGATAAACGATCGCTTTGCTCGTTCTGGATATCGCGTTTTAGGAGTAGCTATGAGTTATGGAGGACAAGAATTAGTCAATCTCAAAGCAGAGAAACTAGAGCAAAATCTCATTTTTGTTGGTTTGGCGGCAATGCTCGATCCACCTCGCCCAGAAGTTGCCGACGCGATCGCCTGTTGTCATCAAGCAGGTATTAAAGTAACTATGGTGACGGGAGATTATGGCTTAACCGCAGAAGCAATCGCCCATCGCATTGGATTGATCAATGGTAGGATACAAGTCGTTACAGGTGACGGCATGAATAAACTTTCGGATGCCCAACTTCGTCGCGTACTACAACATCGAGGCGGATTGGTGTTTGCCAGAATGATGCCCGAACAAAAGCTACGCCTAGTGCAAGCCTATAAGGATTTAGGCAATGTGGTAGCTGTGACGGGGGATGGAGTTAACGACGCACCTGCTTTACGTGCAGCCAATATTGGGGTAGCAATGGGAATAAGTGGTACGGATGTAGCAAGAGAAGCTGCGGATATTGTGCTTTTGGATGATAATTTTGCTACCATCGTCAGCGCGATTGAACAGGGAAGAACTGTCTATCAGAATATTCGTAAATTTATTACCTATATCTTGGCATCCAATGTCGCTGAGTTATTACCATTCTTGTTCATGGTCATCTTGAAGATTCCACCAGCGTTGATTATCATGCAAATTCTAGCGATTGATTTGGGAACGGATATGGTTCCTGCTTTGGCATTAGGAGCAGAAAAACCAGAAATCGGAATTATGGAACGTCCACCGCGTAAAAAGTCGCAATTTCTCATGGATACTCCACTTTTGCTTCGAGCTTATTGTTTTCTGGGATTACTGGAAGGATTACTCGGTATGGCTGGATTTTTATGGGTTTGGTGGAGTTATGGTTACGATCTCCCTGGGTTACAAGCAGTCACTCCTTCTATCTTGTCTCATTCTGCCGATGCTACCGTATTGGGAATTTACCATCAAGCGACAACTTTAACTTTAGCTGCGATCGTCGCCTGTCAGGATGGTAACGTTTTTGCCTGTCGCTCGGAAAGGGTATCGATTTTTAAACTGGGATTTTTTAGCAACCGTTTAATCTGGCTGGGAATTTTAACGGAATGGATTCTCATTTTATCGATTATCCATTGGTTTCCCCTGCAAATTTTATTTTCCACCACATCTTTAACCACATGGCAATGGTTAATTTTATTGGTTTGTCCGCTAGTAATATTAGGTGCGGATGAGCTGCGTAAACAATACCAAAAAATTTAAGAACACTCGATATTTGTGTGATGGTGCTGGAATGTTGTTTGTAGAAGACATTAACTTTGTTAGTTGGCAAAGAGGAATGTTAAGCAAACATAGTGTTGATGCTGGCTTTGGTCAGTTTGTAAATATCTTGAAGTGGGTATGTTTTCGCCGTGATGTGTATTTTGCCAAGGTTGATAAAAATGGGACATCTCAGACTTGTCCTCAATGTGGCGCACATACTGGGAAGAAAACCCTAGATATTCGTCTTCACCATTGCTCGGAGTGTGGATATACTACCACTTATATTAATCCTGAGATTAAAATTATTGCTATGAGCTAACTTTTTACAATACGATAGGCGAATGAAATTTGTTTGTGAATATCGCAATGAAGAAACAGCTAGGGAATATGCTAGCGCGCTCGCTGGTATTACCACTCAACCCTGGACGATTATGGAAATATGTGGAGGGCAAACTCATTCAATTGTTAAATATGGCATTGATGAATTATTACCCCCTGAAATTACCTTAATTCATGGTCCTGGATGTCCTGTTTGTGTCACTGCGATTGAATTAATTGATTGTGCCATTTCTCTCGCTAATCTACCAAACGTTATCTTTTGTTCCTTTGGCGATATGCTGAGAGTACCAGGAACAAATCGCGATTTACTATCTGCCAAAGCAGCAAGTGCAGATGTACGTATTGTTTACAATCCCCTTGATTGTCTCAAACTGGCAAAGGAAAATCGCGATCGCCAAGTGGTCTTTTTCGCTGTCGGTTTTGAAACTACTGTTCCAGCTACGGCAATGGCAGTCTATCAGGCAAAACAGCAAAATATTGCTAATTTTTC
Organism: Myxosarcina sp. GA_180221_E-2-1-MAG-40_15; assembly: GCA_020692205.1. Classification (GTDB taxonomy): domain Bacteria; phylum Cyanobacteriota; class Cyanobacteriia; order Cyanobacteriales; family Xenococcaceae; genus Waterburya. The sequence continues at coordinate 68,181 of JAIMKV010000010.1, read as the reverse complement.
GATCTTAACCGCTCATGTCCTTGTTCCTCCGGCGATGGAGGCGATTCTTGCATCTCCTAATTGTGTCGTGCAGGGATTTTTAGCAGCAGGACATGTATGTACAGTAATGGGTTACGCAGAATATGAAGCGATCGCCAAAAAATATCAAGTGCCGATTGTGGTGACGGGGTTTGAACCTGTGGATATTCTTCAAGGGATTTATATGTGCGTTCGACAATTAGAAGTAAGAAAGGCTGAATGTGAAAATCAGTATACGCGATCGGTATGTCGTGAGGGGAATCAAACTGCACAACAACTAATCCAGGAAATCTTTGAAGTTATTCCTAGACAATGGCGAGGTATTGGTGAAATTTCCCAAAGTGGTTTGGGGTTGAGAAACAAATATACTCGATTCGATGCAAGTCAGAGATTTCAGACGGAATTAAATTTAGTTAAGAGCGATTGCGCTGATTTTCCCACTGAATGTATCAGTGGAGAAATTATGCAAGGAATTAAAAAGCCTTACCATTGTGATGCTTTTGGCAAAAAATGCACTCCAGAACATCCTTTGGGTGCGCCAATGGTTTCTTCAGAAGGTGCTTGTGCTGCTTATTATCGATATCGACAGGGAATAGGGATAAAGTATGAAGTATGAACAGACAGATTTTAATCTTTCCTGTCCCATTCCTCTTGATCGCTACCCTCAAGTATTACTCGCTCATGGTGGGGGTGGTAAGTTGATGCATCAATTAATTAACCAGTTGTTTGCACCGACATTTCAATTGGGCGTACAACATGATGCGGCAATTGTAAATCTTCCCACCAGCAAAATCGCCATAACGACTGATTCCTATGTGGTTCATCCTCTTTTCTTTCCAGGAGGCGATATCGGTTCGCTATCAGTTTATGGAACGGTGAACGATTTAGCTATGTCTGGCGCACGCCCTCTTTATTTAAGTGTCGGATTTATTCTGGAAGAAGGATTGGCGATGGAGACGCTATGGCAGGTAGTACAGTCAATGCAACAAGCAGCAGCAGCGACAGGAATACAAATTATTACGGGCGATACTAAAGTCGTCGATCGCGGTAAGGGAGATGGTATTTTTATCAATACTACAGGAGTTGGAGTAATTGAACACGAACAATTTATTGCCCCTACTTCTGTCGAACCAGGAGATCTGATTATTCTTAATGGCGATTTAGGTCGTCATGGCATGGCAATTATGGCTGTTAGGGAAGGTTTGGAATTTGAAACGACGATTAAAAGTGATTCTGCTCCTTGTAGTTCGCTAGTAATAAAACTACTAGCAGATGGTTTAAATATTCATTGTTTTCGTGATTTAACCCGTGGAGGTTTGGCAAGTGCGCTTAATGAAATTGCGATCGCAGCAGGAATTACAATTGAAATTAAAGAAACAGCTATTCCAGTTAGGGAAGAAGTGCGAGGTGCGTGTGAAATTTTGGGTTTTGATCCTTTATATGTAGCTAACGAAGGGAGATTTATTACTTTTGTTCCTGAAGCTAGTCTTGATCAAGCCTTGAAAATGATCAAATCTCAAAATAGCGAAGCAAATATCATCGGTCAAGTAACGGGCAAGAGTACTGATCAGATTGGTTTAGTCACGATGCAAAGTAGTATTGGCACAACACGCATTATCGATATGTTAAGTGGCCAACAGTTACCCAGAATTTGCTAGAAAGAGGAAGAATCTTCACACGATATTAGTTAACTGGTTTTTAGCTAATAGCTAAGAGCTATTGACCGAGGTTAATCTGTATGGTCTACTCAACCCAAAAGCGCAGTAATATTAGCCTGAATTATTGGTTCTATTGAGATGCCATTTATTAAGAATATCTTTAACTAAAATTTCTTTCAAGCAAATTTGCGACACAATTAGTAATGGAATGGAAAGGAATAAACCCAAAAAACCGAAAAAACTCGCAAAAATAACCACTGCCAAGATCGTAAATACTGGCAAAAGATTTGCTTCTTTTTTCATGATTATCGGAACTAAAACGAAGCTTTCAACCTGTTGAATTATGATATAAAGCAAAATTGTTGCTCCAGCTTTCCAAGGTGCATCAAGCAAAGCAAGTGAGGTTGGTAAGATCACGCTCAAGGTTGGACCGACATTCGGGATAAATTCTAATAAACCTGCCAACATAGCATTAACAAAAGGCAATCGGACTCCCAAAATCGATAATCCTATAAAAGATAGCAAGGCGACGAGTATCATCGTAATGAGCGTCCCTTTAACCCAACCTACCAAGGAAGTTTCGCACTCAGATAGAATTTCATCAATGCGCCGCCTATAGAAGGCAGGGAAGATCAGGATAAAAATGCGTCGGTATTGAGAGGGATTTGCCAAGAGCATGATGGTTAAAACCAAGAATAGCAATATATTCAGGACAACGCTGAGAGAGTTGTTGAGGAGGACAAAAAAGTTGCCAAGTAGTTGAGAAATCCATGTTTGTATTTGTTGAACTAGATTTTCTAAACCTTGAGTCTCTTCTAGCTGTTTTAACATCGAGCCAGGAATTGCAGCTTGCAGCCAGTCAGCCCAAGTACGAAGTTGTTGGGGTATTTGTGGCAGGAGATTAATTAATTCTTGTAACTGGGTGACCAAACTTGGCACAACCAAGGCAAAAAAGCCAATTATTCCTGTTATTAAGATAATTATTGTGATCGCAATCGCAATTCCTCGTTTGACTCGCGATTGCTGAAATCGTTGCACGATACGGTTTAAAATGGTTGCTAAAATGACAGCAGCAAATAGTAGAAGAACAACTTGCTGAAGTTGCCAAAGAATGTATAAAGAAATGACTAGAACAATTAAACCGAGCCAATGCTTGAAACGCACAATCCTAAAACTCCATTGACTGCTTTTTCAACTTTGTAAGTAACTAATTATCCAACGAGCAAATGCAGCTAGCATCCGTCTAAGTATAGATGGAATATAGCTTAACCTGTACTGTCGGTTAAACTCCAGCTAACTGTTACAAATTTTTATTATCTGAGGTTTTGATGGTTGTGTTTCCTCAATCGCCAGTCCTGCCTCTGACTTCGCAGGGTTCGTAGATTGATTTACCGTCAGTAAACCAAAACTCAATCTTAATTAGCTGATGAGCAGACTAGATCAAAACCAAAACTACTATGAAAATCTTATTGGTTGAAGATGACGAACAATTAGCAGCAGCATTGGTAGAAGTTTTAATTGATAAGCAACACTATACCGTAGATGCTGTAACCGATGGGGAGATGGGATGGGAATTTATTGAAGCAACTATTTACGATCTAATTATTCTTGATATTATGTTACCTAAATTAGATGGGGTTAGCTTGTGCCATCGATTACGACAAAAAGGCAGTATGATACCTGTATTGATGCTTACTGCCAGAGATATGAGTGGCGATCGCGTTATGGGTTTGGATGCAGGAGCAGATGATTATGTAGTTAAACCGTTTGATCTACCTGAATTGTTGGCTCGGATTCGGGCCCTACTAAGACGGGGTAGCGTTAATTTACTGCCAGTACTTGAATGGGGAAATTTACGTCTCGATTGTAGTAGTTGCCAGGTTACCTACCAAGAAAAATTGGTAACTTTAACCCCCAAAGAATACGGCTTATTAGACTTGCTGTTGCGCCAACAGGGAAGATTAGTCAGTCGCGACACAATTATTGATCGCCTGTGGACATTTGACAATCCTCCCTCAGAAGAAACGGTAAAAGTTCATCTCAAAACATTACGCCGAAAATTAAAAGCGGTTGGTGCGCCTGCCGATTTAGTGGAGACAGTCTATGGTTTTGGATATCGTCTCAAACAAATCTAACCCTCGGTATACCCAAGCACTACGATGGCGTTTGTTACTGTCTTATCTCACTGTAATGCTAGGGATTTTAGGTATCTCCGCCTTGGCAATTTACCAATATACCCGTCACAATCTTTACCAGCAGTTAGATGAACGTTTAGAAGTTTTAGCTCAAGCTGCTTCGCACAATTTAGTAGCAATCAAAGCTCATTACGCTAGACAAGAACAACGAGGATTAGGCGGTAAATCCCCATCTTCTCAAGCAAGATATTATCTCGATAATGACGGTGATTTGGATATTCCTTGGCAGCATTTACGCCAGCCAGACCAAGGCGTAGAATGGTTCGACGCTCAAAAACGTTTAGTGGGTAATACTGGAACATTATCACCTAGATTTGAATTACCTCCACAACCAGGATGGCAATTTGGACAGCAAGGAAAAATTAGAAGCGTCACTTTACCAGCCTATAGTAATGACAACGGTCAGAAACAATTAGAAGGATATATCCGAGCCAGCCAGGTGACAGAACAGATAGAAGCTATTCTGACTCGTTTACGCTGGGGTCTTGGGGTTGGTGGCATTGGCGTAATTATGCTCACTGGGTTGGGGGGAATTTGGTTAACTAAGCAATCGCTTAAACCAATCGAGCAAAGCTTGCAACAACTCAAGCAGTTTACTGCTGATGCTGCCCACGAACTGCGTAGTCCTTTGGCAGCAATTAAAACATCAGTTCAGGTGATGGAGTATTATCCAGAACGGATTCATCCTCAAGACCGCAAAAAAATTGGGGCGATCGCATCAACTACTGACCACACAATCCAATTAGTCGAAAATTTGCTGTTGTTAGCCAGAATGGATTCATTTGACTTTCTGGATACAACAACCTGGATCGAGCTTTCCTTAACTGAAATCTTAGAAGATTTACTCGAACTTTTTGAATCTTCAGCTCAAGCAAAAAATATTATCCTTGAATCTAATCTCCTACCTCAAGTCATAGTCAAAGGAGATGGCGGCGAACTATCACGTTTATTCAGAAATCTGATCGAAAATGCCTTGAAATACACTTGTCAAGGAGGAAAAGTCACAGTTACCACCAAACAAGAGCGGCACTATATCATAGTAACAATTAAAGATACTGGAGTTGGCATTGCCTCAGAACACTTATGCTTAATCTTTGATCGCTTTTGGCGAGCCGATCAAGCCAGAACTCGAAGATCTGGAGGCATGGGAATGGGATTAGCTATTGCCCAAGCGATCGCCGAACGTCATCACGGCAAAATTTCAGTAACTAGCCAACTTAATCTTGGTACTTGTTTTGAAGTCAAATTACCGATTAATTAACCAGGGAAAAATTAGTTACTGATTAAAGTTATTTCTACCCCAATTTCTACCTTATTTAACTTGTAATCTGAGCGAGTAGACTAAACAGAATGATAGATCTGTAGAACAAACTGTAAACTTCTAAGGAACTAAAAATCATGAATTCCAAAGCTTTAATAGCAGAGTTTATAGGTACTTTTGCCCTGATTTTTGTTGGGGTAGGCTCGATCGCCACTAACTATATTGATTATTGGCAACACAACCCTCGAACCTATTAGGTTAAGCGGATCTACGAGGAGAGAAAGAAACTATGCCCAGGACAGGTAAACATTTTGAGCGTCACTACACAGACCGTATTGGTTGGTTGCGAGCAGCAGTGCTTGGCGCAAATGACGGCATTGTTTCAACCGCAAGCTTAGTAGTAGGAGTAGCTGCTGCCAATACTGTAAAAAGCGGTGTACTTGTCGCTGGGGTATCAGGACTTGTGGCTGGAGCGATGTCTATGGCTGCTGGAGAATATGTATCAGTCAGTTCTCAAGCCGATACAGAATTAGCCGATTTAACTCGCGAACGGTGCGAACTAGAGGAGAATAAAGATTCTGAAAAAGAAGAGCTGGCTAATATATACGTGGACAGAGGGTTAACGCTCTCCCTAGCTCGGCAAGTAGCTAGTCAGTTAATGGCTCATAATGCCCTTTCGGCTCATGCCCGTGATGAACTAGGGTTGTCAGAAATACACCAAGCGCGACCGATTCAGGCTGCGCTGGCATCTTGTGCCACCTTTGCAGTGGGAGCTGCTTTACCTTTAATTCTGGTTGTGCTGAGTCCGAAAAACTTAATGATTCCAAGTGTAGCAGTTGGTTCCTTGGTGTTCCTTGCACTTTTGGGTGGATTAGCTGCACGTACAGGTGGTGCAAATATTGCTATCGGAGTGGCGAGGGTAACACTCTTAGGAGCATTGGCAATGGCTCTGACAACACTTGTTGGGGCAGTTTTTGGGACAGTAGCTTAAACTATCAGTGCATACAAATTACCGAATTAATTGACTAGAGAAAAATTAGTTACTGATTAAAGTTATTTCTACCCCATTTGACATGTAACCTAAATTAGTCAAACGTAATCTTGGAAGACCAAAGCAAAATTAGTGAAACGACGTAATTTTTTAGCACTTTCAGCTTTTGGTAGTTTAGGATTAGTTTTGGGCAGAGATCGCTATCTAGCTAATAAATACCCGTTAAAATTTTTAGCTTGTTCTTCTATTGCTACCGAAACAGCCTTACCTGAACTGCGTTTTGCGGCGGTTGGCGATATTGGCACGGGAGACAATCATCAATATGCGATCGCTAAAACCATGAGTTGCTATTGTGATGCCAATCCTTTTCCTTTGGTTCTTTTAACTGGAGACAATATCTACGAGTACGGAGAAATCAATAAAATTAATCGTACTTTTGAGACCCCCTATCAAGACTTGCTCCAGCAACAGGTTGAATTTTATGCAGCGATCGGCAATCACGATATTTTAACCAACAACGGAATCGATGAAATTAACTATCAAGATTTTAATATGCAAGGACGTTATTACACCTTTACCCAAAAAAACGTCCAGTTTTTTGCCCTAGATACCAATCCAGAAGCATCTTGGCGAAAACAATTAAGCTGGCTGGAAGATAATTTAGCAAAATCCACCCAACCTTGGACGATTGTGTTTGGTCATCATCCTGTTTACTCATCGGGAAAACATGGGACTAATTTAAAGTTAGTCCAACGACTTACGCCTTTATTTTCCCGTTATGGAGTTCAGCTATACCTGAATGGTCACGACCATAATTACGAACGAACTTTACCCATTAAACATACAACTTATTTAACTGGTGGTGCGCAACCGCGTCCTGTAGGTAAATCAAATTGGACAGCTTATTCGGTTGCCAAATTAAGTTTTGCTGTTATTGAAGCTTATCAAGATCGATTGGAAATTTGCGGTATTGATGCCAAGGGTAATATCTTTGATCGCGCCACCATATCCCGCTCACCAACGTAACTAGCCAAAAGCAATTATAAATAGCAAAGTTGTTGAGACTCTACCCTAATTTCCACCCTATTTAGTTTGTAATCTATCGACATAGCTAAAACGCAGAATCAATTTAACTTGCTAATAGCTTGTAGTTACCAAAATTCAATCTGAGGAATTACTAACATGAATCGCTATTCAAGCCTTGGTTTAACCCTCAAAAAAACTGCAAAGTTGTCGTCGATTATTGCAGGTTTACTGGCTGTTACTCTTATAGGTTGCAGCCAAGCTCAACCTCCAGAAGCTAAAGTTGAACCTTCAAAACCTGCCCAATCCACTTTAGTTTCAGCTAAACAAAATTCTCAAACTTTAGAAAACCTCCAGAAAGCCTATAACGGAGAATCTAACGCTCACGTAATGTATCTAGCCTTTGCTGATCAAGCTACAAAAGAAGGCTATCAAGATATTGCGAATCTTTTTAAAACTGTAGCTCGCGCTGAGGAAATTCACCGAGATAATCATGCTCTGGTAATCAAAGCCATGGGAGCAACTCCTGAAAACAATATTACTACTCCTCAAGTGAATTCTACTGCCGATAACATAGATAAAGCAATGGGAGGAAATTTGAGCAGTGCAATTAAAGGAGAGTCCTACGAACGCGACTCAATGTATCCTGAATTTATCGAACAAGCCAAAGCTGACAACAATTCAGCAGCTTTACAAACTTTTGAATATGCTTTAGCAGCAGAAACTCAGCATGCCGATCTTTTTGCGCAAGCCAAAGCCAACCTAGATAGTAGGAAAGAAGCTAGCCGTAGTTATTATGTTTGCACGATATCTGGGGAAACATTTGATCGCCAACCCGAAGCCGACGTTTGCCCGTCAAATCCCAATGGAGAAAGTCTAGAACAGACAATCTAAAAGGTGTCTAATATTCTGTTACTCAAGCCAAAGTAATGTGTTGTTATTATTAAAAAATTACTCTGGCTTAACCTAACGGCATGATTACCCAATTAATCTAATCAATTACTGTTTATTAAGAGGTCTAATTACATGAAACGCCGAGAATTTAGTACTTTTGTGGGTGTAGGAGTAGGAATGAGTATTCTACCAGCAGCTTTAACTGCTTGTGATGCTCAAACCAATGACAATGCTACGGCTGATTCTGCTGATGCTGCTTCTGGGAATAGTTTTGAAGAAGTCGGTAACGTTAGTCAACTGGAGGAAACAGGACAAATTCTTAATGAAGAATTAGCCAATGGAAAAGCATTGGTCATTAAAGATCCAGCCAACGCTGAAAAAATAATCGCCGTCAATCCTACTTGTCCCCACGCAGGCTGTGCTGTAACTTGGGAATTAGACCAACAAAAATTTCTCTGTCCTTGTCATGATTCGGAATTTAGTAGTGATGGCAAGGTATTACAAGGTCCAGCTACAGAACCCCTGACCAGCTATGAAGTCAAGTTGGAAGGAGACTCGATTTTAGTTAAAACTACTTAGAAACAATCAATTAAACTACCATGAACAATTATCAAAAAACAACCTCAAAGGCATTAGCTTTATTTCTTTCAGTAGGTATGATGTCTTCCCTAGCAGGCTGCGAGCTTGGTAGTGAAGGTGGTGAAGGCGATGCAATAGAGCAACCCACTCCTGCGCAAGATGAAGGCGGAGAAGGTGGTGAAGGCGGTGATGATGATTAGCCGATTCTATTTTTTCTAACGAGCCTTTTAAATGAATTTAAAATCTACAACCGATATAAATTATGAAACTTAAAGCTGCCAAAATACGCCAATGGCATCGCTGGCTTGCCCCAATTATGATTTTGCCGATCTTACTAACTTTAATTACGGGAGTTATTTATCAAATTGGAGAATTAGGCGGTTTTGCTGATCAAGTTAGTTGGGCAATTCACTGGCATAAAGGAGATTTTGGCTATATCGATTTCCAAAAGAGTTTTCCTTTTCTCAATGGCATTGGCTTATTATTTTTAACCGTGACAGGTATTTCCATGTGGTGGAAGACACGACGTACTTCTAGAGGTGGCTCAAGAGTTTGATGTTGTCAAAATTGAATTTGAAGCAACGACAGTAAGTAAATGATTCACCACACCATCGAAGCATTGCTAAAAAATAACCGCTCCTGGGTTGCTCAAAAACTTGCCTTTAAACCAGAATATTTTAACGAATTAGATACGGAAGCAAAACCATCTTATTTGTACATTGGTTGTTCTGATAATTGTATGTCGTTAACCAGATTAACTCAAACCAAACCTGGAGAAATTTTTGTTCATCGCAATATTGCCAATCAAGTATCTTTGACTGATTTCAACTTTTTATCGGTTTTAGACTATGCAGTTGACCATCTGAAAGTGCAGCATATTATTGTCTGTGGGCATTATGGCTGTAGAGGTATCAAAGCTGCTTTAGAAGGACACACAAGTGGCTTAGTTGATAACTGGGTTAATCCCATTCGAGAGCTATATTGGCAAAAAAAAGACGAAATAGATTGTTTATCAACGAAAGCAGCAAGGATTAACCGCCTGGCGGAATTGAATGTTATGGTTCAAATCAAAAACCTCTATCAAACATCAATTATTCGTAAGTGTCTGCAAAAAAACAATGCACCGCAAATTCATGGTTGGATGATTAACCCAAAAACTGGGTTGATCGAAGATATAGAAATCCCATTATTTAGATTTTAAAATACATCAGTATTGTCTATAAGATCTTGCTCTAAAAATTACCCAACCTTGATTAGCGAACTATTCGCAGAATCTTATCTTGCTCTGGCGGGCAACTTCCTCGACCATCGCAGTTACTAGTGGTAATATATAGTTCCCCATCGGGACTAGCGATCGCTTCTCTCAGTCTGCCTAATTCATCCTGCAAGTATACTTCGTGTGTCTGAACTGAACCAACGGACTCAGGATCGAAAACAACACGATGTAAATGTTGAGAACCGAGAGTAGCAATAATCAAACTACCCTGCCACTCAGGAATAGCATCCCCAGTGTAAATAGCTGCACCTCCTGGCGGTACTGCATCACGCCAAACTAGAGAAGGGGTAACTGAATCTTCCCCTGGCTGACAGTTTTGAGTTGCGGGCCAACCCAAGTTATCCCCTGCTGTGGCAACCAGAACTTTATCTTCGCCCGTTCTGCCCAATTCACCGCTAGGTCCATGATCAGTAACGACTAAGGTTGAATTATCTAGCCAATCAAATCCTTGAGTATTACGAATGCCGCTAATAAATACTGGATTATCTGGAAAAGGATTATCTTGGGGAACTTGTCCATCTGGTGTCACCCGCAAGATTTTTCCCGCTAGACTTTCAATATTCTGGGAAGTTTCGGGAGTTGTCGCATCACCTGTACCAACATAAAGCATTCCATCGGGACCAAAGCGTAGACGGCCGCCATTGTGATATAGTGCCACGGGAATATCGTCAATTATTATTCCCTCTGGAGAGGCACTGAGTCCATCTTGGGATAGTTGCCATCCCTCGACGCGGTTGACTGGCGAACCATTGTCATCAACCGTGTAATAGACATAAAAAAGCCGATTATTAGTAAAATCTGGATGAGCTGCAATACCAAGCAATCCGCCTTCACCACTATCTGTAACGTTAATAGTAGCTATTGGCGAGGGATACAGTTCGTCGTCTTGCACTAACCTGATTCGTCCCGCTCTTTCGGTTACCAGCATCTCCCCATCAGGTAAAAAAGCAATTCCCCAAGGTACTTCTAATCCACTTGCCACTTCTTCCACCTGTATGTTTACTGTTCCTGGATTACCAAACCCCTCTTCAACTAGAGTGCATTGGCGATCGCTTTGACTGGTTGGTTGTTGTGCTGTCGTCTCTTGAGCATTGAAAGTTGCTTGTTCGGCAGGAGTAAAGGTGCAGGAGGCAAGCCCGACCAAAATTGTCGTTATAAGTAGCGTTTTGCTGTGAAAGATCTTGATCAACTTCATGTTTATGGTTCAATAATTAGCTCAGGTCTTTGGAGACAAGAAATTTTTAACAACTTCAATACAAATATTTGATTCTAAATCAATGATTTTTCGATATTCAGCCTAAAAACTAAAAATGACAGAAAAATGACAGATAAACAATATTCGTCAAGTTATTTGAGTTTTCTTAACAAGCTCTTTTTTTAGACTACTGGCTATTTCTGCTAGGATTCAACATATCTCCCAACCCTTCCCCTACCAAAGATAAGCCTGTAACTAAGATAGTCATTGCCAAACCAGGAAAAGTGGCTGACCACCAAATCCCTATAGGCAAAGCATCTAAAGCTAAACGCAGATCGTGACCCCATTCTGGTACTTCGGGCGGTAATCCTAACCCCAGAAAACCTAAACCACCAAGAATCAAAATTGCATCGGCGGCATTTAGAGTAAATAAGACAGGAACACTTTGAATGACGTTGAAAAATAAATAGCGGGACAATATTCTACTGGTAGGTGCGCCCATCGCCTGGGCTGCTTCAATAAATAATTCTGTCTTGACGCTGGTGGTATGGTTGCGAACTATGCGATAGTACTGCGGAACATAAGCAATACTTAAAGCTAAAGCTGCATTGAGAACTCCCTGACCGACTACAAAAGCTAAAGTCACAGACAATAATAATCCAGGCAAGGTATAGATTGTATCCATAAAGAAAAGCAAAACTTTGTCAATTTTGCCTCCTAAATAACCACTAATTAAACCTAAAGGAACTCCTAAAATTAAACTAATAGTGGTTGCTAAGACTACTACTTTTAAAGCAGCTTGGGTGCCAAACAGAGTACGGGAAAAAACATCGTATCCTTGGCGAGTTGTGCCAAACCAATAATCTGCCCCTGGTGCTTCATGGATCGGATTAGCTAAAGCTTCGTTGGGATCTTGCAGCCAGCCGATATTTTGGAGAGTGGGGGCAAGTATAGCGATCGCCACAAAACTAATCGTGATGATTAAGCCAATAATAGTGAGGCTTTGAGACAAGGTAGGCTGAAATCGACGCGGTAACTTAAGACTGGTAGTCATAACTCATGATGATCGGGCAACTGATTTAATCTGTTCGGCATTATAGCTAAAGATGATGGTAATTTTAGGGGAATTAATTATTGATCTGTAGCTTTTGGCGATCGCTTGGGAAAAGCAACAGTATTGGGGCGCAATTTGCTCAAGATACCTGAATTTTCTCCAAAATTAAATCGAGGCGATCGCTAATTCTGCCTTGCCAACCTGGTTCAATAATATTTGTTCCAGTGGGTTCGGTAATTATTGCGGGAGAATCTACTACATCTCCTGGCTGTAGAGTTTCTCGTTGATATACGCTCGTGTCGTGCCAAGCATTAGCAGCATATATTTTGACAGTACTGACGGCAAGCGGTGAATTACTATTTTCTCTAGTAATAGTGACTGATTTAGGAGTATAGGTAGGACAAATCAACTCTACCGAAATAGTCTCCACGACTAAGTCTTGATCGGTCACGATAAAGCCATAGCGTTGTTGATATTCTTGTTCAAACTGCGATCGCATTGCTTCGAGGCTGGCAAAATCGACAATTAAACTAGAGTCTGTACCGATGTATTTGAGATGAACTTTCTTTAGGATAGTTGTGTCTCGATGATCTTCTTGCTGCTGCGCTAATTCTGCTTGAGCCATAGTAGCTAATTCCTCAAAAGCCGAGCCTAAACTAATTAACCTTTCTGGCTGCAATAGGACTTCAAGGGACTTTTCTTTGATAATTCTTTGATCGGCTAAACCGATGCCATAAGCCGATAAAACCCCCGCATAGGGATGAATAAAAATTTGCTTAATACCCAGCACATCAGCAATTAGACAAGCGTGTTGTCCGCCAGCACCACCAAAACAGCAGAGGGTATAGGTACTAACGTCATAGCCTTTTTGTAAAGATATTTTTTTAATTGCATTTGCCATATTATCTACGGCGATCGCTAAAAAACCCGAGGCGATCTGTTCTCTGGTTCTGCCGTCTTGAATTTGGTTAGCTAAAGTTTGAAATTTTTGCTCAACGATGGTTCGATCCAAAGGGGCATCTGCATTAACGCCAAAAACTTTAGGAAAAAACTCAGGCTGAAGTTTACCAAGCATCACATTACAGTCCGTGACAGTTAAATCACCACCTCTACCATAAGCAGCAGCACCAGGGTTTGCCCCCGCCGAATCTGGCCCAACGCGATATCGGCTGCCGTCAAAGTGCAAAATTGAGCCTCCTCCCGCAGCTACGGTATGAATCGACATCATCGGCGATCGCAATCTAACTCCTGCTACCTCAGTTTCTAAACTGCGTTCATACTCCCCAGCGTAGTGACTCACATCAGTAGACGTACCTCCCATATCAAAGCCGATAATCCGCTCAAAGCCTGCCATAGCCGAGGTTTTTACCGCCCCAACAATGCCTCCCGCAGGACCAGAGAGAATGCTATCTTTACCTTTAAACAAGTCTGCATCTACAAGTCCGCCATTAGACTGCATAAACATCAGTTTGGTTGATGTTGCCCCACTCTGTTGACGCTCAAAGAGATTTTCCGCAAACTGTTGGACATAGCGACGTAAAATCGGCGAAAGATAAGCATCGACTACGGTGGTATCGCCGCGACTGATAAATTTAATTAACGGACTTACCTGATGGGAAATAGATATCTGGGTAAAACCAATTTCGCGGGCAATCTCTCCTACCTGTAGTTCGTGTTGCGGGTAGCAATAACTGTGCATCAGCACGATGGCACAACTGCGGATTCCTGAATCGTAAGCAGCCTGTAGATCTTGCCTAGTTTGTGATTTATTTACCTGAATTAGTTCGTTTCCTTGGGCATCATAGCGTTCTGTAACTTCTACTACCTGTTCGTAAAGCATTTCAGGCAGAATTATTTCTAAAGCAAAAATATCGGGACGATTTTGATAACCAATTCGTAGGGCATCTTTAAATCCTTTGGTGATCGCTAGAACAACGCGATCGCCTTTTCTTTCTAGCAGGGCATTGGTAGCTACCGTTGTCCCCATTTTAATTATTTCGATCTCTTGGGCAGGAATGGGTCGTTTTTGGTCGATACCCATAATATCTTTGATTCCCTGAAGTGGAGCATCATCGTAGTGTTCGGGATTTTCTGATAGTAATTTATGGACAATAATTTTGCCTGTAGGTGTTTGGGCAATAACATCGGTAAATGTGCCGCCGCGATCAATCCAAAATTGCCAACGTAAGGAAGAAACCATCGCCAAATATTTTTTTTAATCTTGTCTTAATCTAAATAATCTTAGTTAATCTTAAAGTCTGAAGACGCTAAGCCTAAAAACTGCTATTAATTTAGATAAACATATAATATATAATTTGAGATTAAGGAAGAGAATATATGCCTCTGACTCTTTCAGGAGAACAGCAACAGCTTTTTGATCGCAGCTTAGAAACTATTCAACAAGTTGAAGGTCTTTTTGTGGAGGCAAAGCTACTTTTTCCAGACTTCAACCCTGATACAGAAGTACTTAAGCAACAGCTAGCTAACCCCTTCTCGATTTTTATCTGTGGTGAGTTTAATGCCGGTAAATCTAGTTTACTCAATCAGCTTAACAATCAAGAAATTGCCACAGTAGGATTTTTGCCGACAACTCAAGAAATCAGTTCTTATAACCCAGAAGGTTTTGGTGGTCTGGCATTTATCGACAGTCCTGGAACCAACTCAATTATTGAGCAACATCAAGAGTTAACCGAAAACTATCTACAGCAAGCAGATATTATTTTGTTTGTCACTTCTGTAGAGCGACCTCTAAGCAAATCAGAGCAAGATTTCTTAACTCTAGTTGATCGCACCTGGGCGCGCAAAATTATCGTTGCGATTAACAAAGTCGATCTGGTTGAAGAAAATGAGGCCAAGCAAATTCGTGAATATGTCAGCGAAGGGCTAAAGGAAATCTTAGCCCAAATGCCTCCCGTCTTTGCAATATCCGCCAAAACAGGTGAGGGGATTGATGAATTAAAGAGCTTTTTACTGGCATTTTTAGCAGAAGGAGAAAAAGTTAAACTTAAGCTACGAGGACCACAAAACTCTTTGCTAGTTTACTTGGAACAATTAGAAAAGCAAAATGAGTCGATCAAAGCTAAATTAAAGTCTGATCAAACTATTTTTGACCGCACGTCCCGCCGCATTGAGGAAAGACTAGAAGAATATAATCTTTTGTTTGGCATTTTTCGCGACAATATTGAGGACTTGTTTACTAATTTAATTCAAGAAACAAATGATTTAATTGATAACAACACTGGGTTTCTAACTGTTCTTAAACGGAAAATTACCAAAGAAGAAGACTACTTAGAAGCAAAATTGGCTAAAACGATCAAAGATATTCAGTTAGATAAAAATCTGCAAGAAATATTTCAAGAAGCCATTTCCACTTTTCTCAAGTATCGAGAGCGTATTGTCAGAGAAGCAAAAGAAGATCTCTCTACGGCAATCACTGTATCCGAGGAAAGTTTGGCACTTCCCCCAATCGATACTGAGCGACTAAAAAGTGACGAGTTTGCCGTCAAAATCAAGTCTGCTGCCGAAGAAGGATTAGATAGCTTTTTAAAATTGGGCATTACTGCTGCTGCAACGGGGTTTGGAGGACAGTTACTATTTAGTACAGTTTCGGCAGATGCCACTGCGTTTTTCATTGCTGGTCTTTTTGGCTTAATGAGCTTTGATGCCCTACCCAGAAGACGGAGAAAAGTTAAAGCAGAACTTGAACAAACTTATCGTAACTTAGAGCAAAATTATACTAAGACTCTAAAAGATGCGTTGACAGTAGAGCTAAACAAGTGTCTCCAACAGTTTGCTGATGTAATTCGACCCAAACAAGAAGAATTGGCTAGTAAAATAGCTACCGCCGAATCGATAAGTAAGGATGTTGCCACAATCAAGGCAGAAATTCAGAAGATTACGACTGAAGTAGAACAGCTATCGATCAATGACTAACATGGATTGAATTTGCGATCGCCTAGATGATGAATCTAACACTACTAGGCGATTCTGTTATTTGATAAATAGATTTAAGATCAGCAGTGTTCACGGACAAAATTTGGCGTACTTCTTCAAAGCAAGAACTAAAAAACTATAATATTAATCAATAATGTTATCAGAGACTGTTTGTAAAAAGAAAAACGGTAAGCTTAAAGAAAGTTAAAGACGAACCGTTTTTCTTACAGTGCTTACTTATCCCGTAATTGCTTAAACAAAAACAAAACTGTTGCTATTGAAGGAATTGGCTGAAATTCCTGCCAGACTTACTAAGTCTCGCTCTAAAGCACTAATTGTCGTATCGCCATTACTCTCAACAATCGTCAAGTCGTCAATACTACTGACTCCTGCTAAACCGCCGATACCAATTAAGTCTGCATCAATTTCAAAATCGGTAATAGTATTACTTTCTTCTGGCAGATCGTTGTAAGCAATCCAGAATTGGTCAGTACCAGCACCGCCTGTCAAGGTGTTACCACCGCTTCCCGCAAACAAAAGATCGTCACCCTCCCCAGCAAATAGGCGATCGTTACTACCAGCAAATAGTTCATCATTACCGTCGCCACCGTACAGTCGATTGTTACCAGCATCAGCAAATAATTCATCATTGTCTTCACTGCCAAATGTCGGTTTTTGGCTAGTCTCTGCTGGGGTAATCTCAAAAATAGTAGTAGTGCCACTGACTTCGTTAGCTGTAGCTACTAGAGGTTTACCGTTGGGACTATCTTCAGCCGCAATAAAAATTACTCCTTCAGTTCCAAGATCTCCAGCTGCCTTCCAAGCATCGGATTCACCTGACTCTGCTGCATCTGGATCGAATTCAACACTAAAATCGCGATTGTTGACGTAATCGACAAATTTAGGCTGAGTAGGATCGCCAATATCATAGATCATTATGCCGCCGATCCGCTCTAAACCAATAAAAGCATAAGTGCGCCCATCGACTTCGCCAATCGCCACATCTTCTGGTTCTGGTCCTTTATTATCACTGCGAGTATCAAAGGAGTTATTTTCTGTATTGTTGGAGTTAAAGTCTTCTGGGAACTGGGCAGCTGTAATCTGTTCAAAATCATCTTTACTGTCGTAAACTAGTTCGCCATCAGCAGTCCAAATAGCAAAAGAACGACCACCGTAAGCATAAATTTCTTCATATTTACCGTCGCCGTCAAGATCCCCATTAGCGGTAGTAACGGTTAAACGTCCTAAAGCTTTATCGGCTTGCAACTCATCAGCATTGGGAAAAGCCTCGGGATCGAGATCCAAATCCGCTACTCTTACTTCTTCACTGTAGCCATCGTAGTCACGGGCATCCCCTTCATTGGCGGTAACAATATAGGTTTCGCCATTAACTTCATAAGTAGCTATGCCATCAGGCTGATATATGCCAAATACGGGCCAGTTGGCAATATTAATTTTTCCGTCCTCATCACTGGCATCTATGCCATTACCTTCTAAACTATGATCTTTATACCCTAAGGGCAAGATGTCTGTAATCTCACCAGAGGCAACGTCTAACACGCCCAAAGCGTTATTTTCTTGTAAGGCAATCCAAGCAGTGCTAGAGTCTGAAGATACGGCAATAAACTCAGGTTCCATGTCTTGAGCTACGCTGGCATTTGGTCCAAAAATCCTTACACCTGCCTCAATTAGCTCCTCTTTTTGGTTGTTAAAAGCAGTAAAGTCAGCCGTAGTAACATTTTCTTGGGTGAGGTTGGTAAATCCTTCAGAGACATCGATAATGCTGACAGAACCTTCGGGATCGATGGTGTATTCGTCATTGGGTTCCCCTTCATTTGCTACCAACACCTTGTTACCATCGGGTGTAAAGGTCAGTGCGTCGGGTAAAGCACCTACTTCAACATCAGCCAACAAGTTACCATCGGAATCAAGAAATACTACATTCCCAGGCTGTTGTGGGTCTTCGTTTTCTACGGCTACCGCCACTACACCATCAAAGATACTTACACTATTGACAACACCACCAAAAGCTTCGACATCGATAGAGTCAATTTTCACTAAATTTGTAGGATCGCTGATATCTATAATATCAACTGCCGGTGTTTCAGCATTGACTGTAAATAAACGCTGGGACTTGGGATCGTGTGCAGTAATTTCCGCTGCACCCTCGCCAAAAATCCCCGTTTCATAAGTAGCGATCGCCTCTAGTGTAATTGCTTCAGAGGGGACGAGTTGCGGTTCTTCCAGCACGGTATCGCTGCGTTCGTTGAGATTTTGAATGCGTTCGTCTTCCGCAGGTGGCACATCTTCAGTGTCAAAAGGTGTTTCCGTAAAATTAGCCGCGAGGTATTCTGCTAAGGCATCTTGTTCTGTGCCTGGGTCTTCAAAAGTTGCTGCGCCAGGTGCTAAATTTAACCCAGTTAAATCTACTCGCTCAAACCTGTCTGGGTTATCTGCGGCAAAATCATCAAAGGGATAGCCATCGCCACCTTCAGCTAGAAAGTTTAATGTTACTGTGCGAAACTCCCGATTTGGATCGCCTACTAACTCGCCATTTTCGACAATGACATCTAGGGTTTCGCTATTAGCATCTTGAATTATCAAGGATTGAATCCTTTCTCCAGGCACTAAGTCGGGATCGAAACTAAAAGCGACACCAGATACTTGCGGGAACTGACCAGGAGTTGCTCCTGGTTGAGTTGCTGCTACACTATATTCAACTACTTCTACTAATTGCTCGGCTGTTAAAGTGACTAGGGTCAGCTCGTTATTAAACCGCAAAGCATTTTCAATGTCTAGCTGAGAGATTTCCCCTGCTTGTTTGCCAGCTAACTCATTAGCAGCTGGAGGAAGCGTTTCACCTGTTTCTAGATCGAATTCACCAATTGAGGCGCGGATACCGCCGCCATTTTTAATCGCAACAACAACGCGATCGTCAACTTCTTGAGCAACAGCTAGATTAGCATCAGCACTTAGGTTTCCTAAGTTTGTTTCTTGAGTGCGAACATCAATTCTTTCACCATTTAGAAATACTGCGGTACTACCAAAAATATTTCCATCTTTCTCAGCTATGACCTCGCTAACCGCCGTAGTAACTTCCACCACTTCTGGATCTGGGGTCACAGTATCGGGATTTTCAACTGCATTTTGCAGATCTTCTACACCTTGTTCGTCTGTTGCAAATGGACCGCTAGTGTCAGCGTCAATACTCTCTGGTAGCAGTATGCCATTTTCATCAAATTCAGCAACTAAGCGTCCGACATAGTTGTAGTTACCATCAGTACTGACAATCGCTACTGGCTCACCACTAGCAGATTCTGCCAAAATTGGGTATGAACCTTCCGTTTCATCTCCAGGTCTCAGGCGATCATTTTCGTTAGCTAATATAGTATCTGAACCGCCAGCGATAATAATGTCTACTCCTTCTAACTTTTCTGCTAAAGCTTGTTCGAGCGCTATTTGTTGTAGGTGAGAAGTTAAGATAATCTTGTTGACTCCCTGATTAATCAACTCATCAATCGCAGGTTGAATTTCCGCAGCTAAAGCATCCCAATCTTCTGGGTCTTCTGGTAAGACAGTTACATCACCAGGAGAAGATATACTGCTTAATAGCGGCGTTGTTGCTCCAACTACACCAACTGATTCGCCATTAACATCAATGACTACACTTCTAGCAATGCTATTTGGCTGTGGTGCTTGCCCATCTTCTACAACAAAATCTGTTAAGTTTTCATCAGTGCTGACATCCAAGTTGGCACTCAAGTAAGGAAAGCTAGTACCTGGATAATCTCCATCCGCACCAATTATTTCTGCTACTGATGCAGTACCTAAGTCAAATTCGTGATTACCTAAAGCAGAAGCGTCAAAACCAATTGCATTCATAATTGCAATGTCGCCTCGCCCTTGACCAGCACTACCCAAAACTTCGTCTAAACTAGGATCGGCACTGGCATACAAGAAAGGACCAGGGATGTAGTTGTCTCCTGACGAAATAATTAGAGTTGAATCGGTATTCTCAGCCTCAAGCCCATTCACAACTGCTGAGAAGCGGGGCGCATCTTCTGTTGCTTCAACTCCAGCCTCAAGGTCAGTCGCATGGAGTAATTGTAGCTTGAATGTCTCCATAGTTTATCTTCCCAATATTATTCTTTTGACTACAAGTAGTTTTAGTTGTTCGTAGCAGAACTAGACTCTCATAGCAAAGTTAAGAAATATTTATTACAGTTTTAAGAATTGCTAGAGTTAGACTGCCGATGATTGAAAAAACTAACTTCCTTCTTTTGGCAGATGCTCGGCGACGTTTAATAGCATTTAAACTATGGTATTGCTAAAGAGGAAAGGACGAGAGAATAAAATGATGTCAGTACTCGTGAGATTGTCGGCTGTCAACGCCTAATGCTGAATTAAGTCGAAACGAAACCTATTGTAGAGCGTTTTAAACTAGTATAGTAGTTCTATGCCATTTTCTCGCTATTGTTGATTAAAAAATGAAAAACGCCAGCAAAAAATACAATATTGTTACCTTTGGTTGCCAGATGAATAAAGCTGATTCTGAGCGCATGGCTGGCGTACTAGAAAACATGGGTTATGAAGCTGCTGAAGATCCTAATTTAGCCGATCTAATTCTTTATAATACCTGTACCATTCGCGATAATGCCGAACAAAAAGTTTATTCTTATTTGGGCAGACAGGCCAAGCGCAAGCACCAACAACCAGATTTAACCTTGGTAATAGCAGGATGCGTTGCTCAACAAGAAGGAGAACAGTTACTGCGCCGTATACCAGAGTTGGACTTGGTCATGGGGCCTCAGCACGCTAACCGTTTGGAGGATTTATTGCAACAGGTGTTTGATGGTAGTCAGGTAGTTGCTACCGAAGCAATTCACATTGTTGAGGACATTACCAAACCCCGTCGCGATAGCAAAGTTACCGCTTGGGTAAACATTATCTATGGCTGCAATGAACGGTGCAGCTACTGTGTTGTGCCTAATGTACGAGGAACTGAGCAATCTCGTACTCCTGAAGCAATTAAAGCAGAAATGGAAGAGTTAGGCAAACAAGGTTACCAGGAAATTACTTTATTAGGACAAAATATTGATGCTTATGGTCGAGATTTACCAGGAAGCACCCCAGAAGGCAGACACAAGCATACCTTGACGGACTTACTGTATTATGTTCATGATCTTCCAGGAATTGATCGCCTGCGATTTGCCACTAGTCATCCTCGTTACTTTACTGAAAGGCTCATCAAAGCCTGTCAAGAATTACCCAAAGTTTGCGAACATTTCCATATTCCCTTTCAGTCAGGAGATAACGAAGTTCTTAAGGCAATGAAGCGGGGTTATACTCATGAAAAATATCGTCGCATTATTGACCAAATTCGCCAATATATGCCTGATGCTTCGATTACTGCTGATGCCATTGTGGGTTTCCCTGGAGAAACAGAAGCACAGTTTGCCAATACTTTAAAATTAGTTCAAGACCTCGAATTTGATTTAATTAACACCGCTGCCTATTCTCCTCGTCCTGGTACTCCCGCTGCTCTATGGGACAATCAGTTAAGCGAATCAGTAAAAAGCGATCGCCTTCAGCGTTTAAACCGCCTGGTATCTGTCTGCGCTGAAGCTCGTTCTCAACGTTATTTAGGGCGGGAAGAAGAAATTTTGGTCGAAGCTCAAAATACGAAAGATCCAACTCAAGTTATGGGTAGAACTAGAGGTAATCGCTTGACCTTCTTCCCAGGAAACATCGAAGAATTGCTTGGCAAAACAGTTAAGGTAAAAATTAGCGAAATCCGAGCTTTTAGTCTAACAGGAGAAGCGATTGAGGTAATCAAGTAAAAGTAAAACCAGTATAAGTCAAGGGCGTTGGCTCAAACGCCCTGATTGGGTTAAACGCTAATCTCTATTCGTTAGCCTGAGCAATCTCCAATGAAGCCAAAGGCTCAGGTATAGTGTCAGAAGGTGCTTCAAACTCTCCTGTAACCACATACTCTAACCTTAATTTAAGCCAGGTAGCTAGCTGCTGATTAGTCGTAATGACAGCTACTGCGGGTTGAGGTATTTTCGATTTGACCTCTGCCATTTCAGGCGCTGCTAAAAACGCAGGTTGTTTAATCAACCAGAAGTCAATTTCTTTATTTCGTTCTTGGTAGTTACGAATTCGTTCTTCTATTACCTCTTCAAAAGGTTCTTCTTCCAGTAAAAACTTTTGGCTAGCAGCAACGTAATAGTAAGTAGTCATGGGCAATTTTTCAGGCTGTGAGTTTTAAAAGATCTTGATTAATTTAACTATACTATTGGCAGTAGCGATCGCTTACCAATAACCAAACTTTAGACAACGTTAAGATTAATAGGTATAAAATTAGCAATCAGCGACACTTGATGCTAAATTCACGATGTCGGCATTAATTTAACTATAGGAATAATTATGGTTAACCCAATTTCCAATTCAGAAGTAGATACTGCACAGGCTATTGAAAAGTTAATCGATGATAATGCCAGTCACCAAGAAGTTATTGAAACGGTAATTTCCAGTCTCGATCAAGACAACACGGCAATGGTAAGCCACACCGATGAAGGCAGCTTATGGAAGTTCAAATATGGCAGCGTAGAGGTTTTTGTTCAGCTTACGGGAGAAAGCGATGACGATCTTTTAACCGTATGGTCAAGTGTCTTAAAGTTACCTGCTAATGATGAGCCTGGGTTGATGCGTCGTCTGCTAGAGATGAACTGGACTGGCACTTTTGAAACTTGCTTCAGTATTCATGATGATCAAGTTATGGTATCGGCGCAACGCACTGTTGCCGATATGTATCCAGGTGAAATTTCTCGCTTAGTTACTTTGGTGGCTAATATTGCCGACGATAATGATGAGGCTTTAAAAGAAGAGTTTGGCAGCTCGTAGTTTTTTGTTTTTTGCGGTAAGTAACTACAAAATATTATTGGGTTAGACTTTGGTTTTGGTCAATCTGCTTTTTTCAGCACCGACTCCAAACGCTAACCCAACCTACTCATTCGTTTGCCCATGAATTTTACCTGGCGTTATCTCCCGCCTATTAAAGCATCAGGAGAGATGCAGATGGCGATTGATCGCTATCTATTAGAGCAACACCGCCAAGGTATTACCTCAGACAACAATGCCTACAGTGGATTAAGAACCTACAGCGGCGTGTTGCGCTTTTATACTTGGCAACCTGCGGCAATTTCTCTAGGCTATCACCAGAAGGAATATCCTCAGTTATGGAACAATTTAAGTTGGCAAGGACAACCTTTGGATATTGTCCGCCGTCCTACAGGAGGTAGAGCAGTTCTACATCAGGGAGATTTAACTTATATGGTGGTAACTTCTATTCCTGCGGGAAAACGCTTATACGTATATAAACAAATATGTCAGTTTTTGATTACGGGTTGGCGATCGCTTGGTGTCAACTTAGACTACGGTAAGGCTACCAAAGAATATATTCAGCAGCAAAATTGTTTTGCTACTGCTACGGGTTCAGATTTAATTACAGCAACAGGGAACAAAGTTATTGGTAGCGCGCAGCTACGCCGAGGTAAGACAGTTTTACAGCATGGCTCGATGATGCTAAATTCAGACCAAGATTTATATCAGCAAGTGTTTGGCACTAATTTAAACCAAAACTTATTAGAAGTTCTGGCATCTCAACAAGATTGCTCAACTAAAGACAGCGATCGCTTTTCTAATAGTAAAATAATTAATAGCTTAACCCAAGCGGCGATCGCAATTTTTAAGATTGATTTAGTAGAACAACCTTTGTCTACCCAAGAATGGCAAGATATTGCCAATGATTTCTCTTTATTGAGATACTAAGATTATTAAAGTTAATTAAACCGATTCAGATATTATGAGCATAGTTAGTCAAGTCATTCTTAAAGCAGATGACGAACTGCGCTACCCCAGTAGCGGTGAACTAGAAGGCATTAAAAACTTTTTAACCACTGGCGAAAAGCGGATGCGGATCGCCGAAACTCTAGCTAGTAGCGAGAAAAAAATTGTTGACCAAGCAGGGAAAGCTCTGTTTAAAATGCATCCTGAGTATCGTGCTGCTGGTGGCAATGCTTCCAATCAAAAACAGTACAATCAATGTCTCAGAGATTTTGGCTGGTATCTGCGCCTGGTTACCTATGGTGTGATGGCAGGCGATAAAGGCCCCATCGAAAAATCGGGCTTGATCGGGGTCAGAGAAATGTATAATTCCCTGGAAGTTCCTGTACCTGGAATGGTTGATGCGATTCGCTGTTTGAAAAATGCAGCTGTAGATCTTCTCAGCAAAGAAGATGCTCAAGAAGCAGCACCTTATTTCGACTACATCATTCAAAGTATGTCCTAGCCAAAGATTATCTCGTATCTGATGCTAATCAGAATTAAATAGGTAATTGATTATTGGTTTCAAGCGGCGTAGATGTAAGGCGGTTCTAAGTGCCAAGTCAGGTAAAGGCGGACTCAAGCTTTTTTGCTGTTTTACTTATGAGAGTAACTGCATTAATAGGCGATCGCAGTACAATATGTTATCCGCTGGCGATCAATTGTCAGTTACCTATAATTATTTTAATGGTTCGGCTCTCCAAAAATCCTCGGTTTTTTTTAATCCTTTCCCTGGTGTTGTTACTTTTGACCTATGGAGCAGAAGGTTGGATCTATGGCTCTTGGATGAATAGATTTTTAGAGCGACCAAGCGTACTGACTCAGTTTGCCGAACCAGTACGCTTTGGAGTGCTTTATGCTGGCGCAGTCATCGGTATTTTATTTTTAGTGATTATTTTCACTTCTCCTATATCCCTAATGACTATCGGTTTAGACAACTGGCTCAAATCTGACACCAGAGCTTTTTTATCTATTTTTATCGGCGCTTTTGCCTTTGCCATTTTTGTCCAGCGAGTAGATTATTTTGCACGACTTCTGGTCTTAATTTCGGCGGTTTTTCTGCTAAAGTTAGACCTACAGTTAGTTGGCTGTAGCCGTTGGCTTAGTTCCCTTATTTTAGCGTTCTTCTGTTGGTTAGGATTTACTGGAGGTATACTGGCTTTTTATGAGTGGAACTTTTAAAGGATCTAAAGGTAAAAAATCAAATTTTATGCGCAAAACGAGTAAAAAACCCCAAACAAGCAAAACACTGTCCCGTATTGTCACGTTAGTCCTAGGCTTAGGGTTTGCTGGTTCAACACTGGCGATCGCATTCAGCAGCGTTTTTAGCCCAAATAATTCTCGTGCCTCAAATTCTGGCAATACAGACAATGCTCCCTCTGTAGAAGAACAAATCCAGCTACAGGTTAGTGGCTACGAAAAAGTATTAGAACGAGAACCTAAAAACGTTACGGCTCTCGAAGGATTAGCTCAGCTTTATCTGCAAACGGGCGATCCGCGCCAAGCAATTCCTACCCTAGAAAAACTGGTTGAATATTATCCAGAGCAAGAACAATATAGTGGCATCTTAGAAATAATTAAACAGCAGGAAGCTAACCAATCAGCACCAGAACCACCAACGCAGCCCGACAAAGCCAAGGAAACTAATTAATCGCAGTCGGAATTGAAAAAGCTTCCAGGCTAACTAAAATTGATTCAAAAACCGCAGGTCACTATTATACAAACGGCGAATATCATCAATCTGATGTAACACCATCGCAAATCTTTCTACTCCAAAGCCTGCGGCAAAGCCTGTATACACTTCTGGATCGTAACCGACAGCTTCAAGTACATTAGGGTCAACCATCCCGCAACCCATCACTTCTAACCATTTGCCTTGCCACTGCACGTCTACCTCAGCTGAAGGTTCAGTAAAAGGAAAATAACTAGTCCGAAACTGTACAGGAAGTTCCGAACCAAACATCCGCTGGACAAATTCTTTGATTGTGCCTTTGAGATCGGTAAATTTTAATCCTTTGTCGATCGCTAATATTTCTACCTGATGGAATACTGCTGAATGGGTAGCATCCACCGTATCCCGACGATAAACTCGACCAGGAGCAATAATTCTGATTGGTGGTTCATGGTTTTCCATGTAGCGAATCTGTACCGAAGAAGTCTGCGTCCGTAATAAATTCCCTCCAGGCAAATAAAATGTATCCTGCATATCTCTAGCGGGATGATCCCGAGGAGTATTGAGAGCTTCAAAATTATAGTAATCTGTCTCTATCTGTGGCCCAGTTGCTACGGTATAGCCCAAGCCAACAAAAATATCCAATATGCGATCTACCACACCATTAAGAGGATGTACTCGACCTAAGGGACGGTTAACCCCTGGCATAGTTACATCGATCGCTTCAGCTTTAATTTGTGCCTCGATCTTCGCCTGTTGTAAACTTTGTTTGCGCTGTTCAATGCTAGACTGAACTTCTTCTTTGACCACATTGGCTAAAGAACCAACCAAGGGACGCTCTTCTGGGGATAATTTGCCCATACCCCGCAATATTTGCGATACTTGACCCTTTTTGCCTAGATATTTAACTCTTAGCTGTTCTAGCTCGTCTAGGCTTTCAGTTGAGGCGATCGCATTTACGGCAAGCGTATTTAATTCTTTTAGTTGTTCTTGGATAGAAGTCATTGAGGATAATTGGCAGTTTTAAAGTTAAGGTGCGATCGCTCAGAGAATACTCTACTAACGGTAATGATTTCCACAGCACACAGCTCATAATAATATACCAAATCCACCCTAAAATAAACACTAGTATTTCACTAGTAATAATATTGGGATTTAATTACACAAAGTCGAATAAAAATCGCTACAAAGCAATGTAGCTATACTTTCTTCAAGCGATTAATCTGATAATCAATTCTAAAAAATAGCGTCGGGTTGCCCTTAATTATTCTTTCTTCTATTTGTTTCATCCCTAATCTTCTGGCTACTCGCTGAGATTCAACATTAGGGCGATCGCAGCTTGCCAGCATATAATTATAATCCAGTTCTTGAAAAGAATACGCCAATATTCTGGTTGCTGCCTCAGTCGCATAACCTTGTTTTGTAGCGTGTGGTAATAAAGCATAAGCTAGTTGAGGTTGATTTTCGGCAAAAAAATACCATAAACCGACAAAACCGATAATCTCTGGTTCATGTTTTGTTTCGATAAACCAAAGACCGAATTTTGATTCCTGAAAAAGTTTTTGACTCTCCTGCAACATTGTTGAGGTTTGTTCTAGAGAAAAAATTTGGTTGTCGCAGAGATATTTTCTGACATAGGGATTGACAAGGATCCGATGAAGTGTGTCAAGCTCACTGTCTAAAATTGGGTTTAATTTTAATCTAGGCGTTTCTAAAATTAAGCTCATAATTTTAATCATAATGTTTTTTGAACGTTAGTCAGATCACGAGCATTTTTGAACTTATGTCGCAAGTTGTCGTTAGTTTAACAAATCAAAATTAAAACCATAACAGCGTTGATCGGTGTTGCCTCTAAAGAGTAGTAATTGGCGATCGCTTAAGAGTTTAAGATCTCTTTGTAGAGTGCGCCGAGAAACATCAGGAAACATTGCCTCGCAGTTTTTGATGGTGATTTCTGGGTTTTGACTAGCATAGCGTAAGATTAAGCTTTGACGCGAGTTAAGTTGGTATTGCTTTGCTGTTTTGTCTAAGGAATTAACAGGATTACGTTTAATCGTTTCATCGCCAATATCTGCTTGTAAATAGGCTTTTAACAAGTTTTCAATCTCGATTATAATCTCTTGACTGTGAGTTTTATTGGTTCTTAAAGATAGCAAAATCAAGGTATTAGAAGCATTAACAGCAATTTCGGCTAACAGTTGGCTTCTTTGCTCTGTCAAAGTAAAATTACGCATTTTAAATAATTTTGCGGCAAATTGAATGACTTCTTGGGTAAAGCTAGGGTCAATATTGTTAAAAATAGTCGGGGAGGTGAAAAATGTAGAAAAAACAATTCTCGAAGTTGGGTTGGCAAACAATTGCTCAACTTGGTTAACAAGCGTATGAATAAAATCGGCAAACGGTAACTGGATAACTTCTGGACGCGTTAACTTCTCCCACATTAGATAAACGCGCTCAACGTGACGTAATTCTAGAGCGTTAAAAATTGCCAGCTTATCTGGAAAAAACTGATAGAGTGAACCTACTGCTGTATTGGCACGAGATGCGATCGCATGAGTCGTAGCAGCGTCATATCCCACCTCATCAAAGACTATGGCTGCTGCATCTAAAATTCTTTCGACACGCTCTTGACTACGTTTTTGTTGGGGTTGACGACGCAGGGAAGTTTTTTCAGATTTCATCTTGACAAAAGCGAATAATATGTCATATATTAAAATTCAATAAAAGTTTTTTATAGCAGTAGAATTAAAGAGGGAGAGCTATAAACTATTGCCTTAAGATCTGTCTCTATCGTTATGATACATCGCTATCTCTAACTTGCGACATAACGATATTTTACTTGTCGTGTTTTAACTATATTGTTTACGGAACAAATATTATTACCCATGACTACCGTAACTTCACCCGACAAAAAAACCCAACTACCCCCAACGGTAAAAGATCCCGCGAGCGCAATAATGATTCGCGCCTTATTAGATCAGTTTGGTACGTTAGAAAGATACCAGCAAAAGTATGGCGAGATTTTTTACGCACCTGAATCTTCCCTATTCCCTCCTAATGTAATTTTTAGCAACCCCAAAGCAATCGAACAAGTTTTTACTGCCGATCCGAGTTTGTTTGAAGTAAGTCAGCAATCTAATGCACCTATTAGAGTTTTATTAGGCGATCGCTCTTTGGTATTACTCGATGGAGTCGAACACAAAAGACATCGTAAGTTACTCATGCCTCCTTTTCATGGAGAAAGAATGAAAAGCTATGGTCGAACTATGGTCGAGGTAACTAAAGAGGTTATTGATCGATGGCACGTCGGTCAGACTATCTGTATCCGCGATTACACTCAAGAAATCTCCTTACAAATTATTCTTAGGACAATATTTGGTTTAAATGAAGGAAAAAGATACGATCTTCTCAAAGAAATTTTAGTTGATTGGTTGGCAATATTTAACTCGCCGTTAAATTCCTTTTTTCTCTTTTTCCCTGCGTTACAAAAAGACTTAGGTGCTTTGACCCCTTGGAGTAAATTTTTGCGCCAACAACGCCAGATTCGAGATATTTTACAAGCAGAATGCGGTCGTCGTAGAAATAATCCTGATACTTTGGGGGAAGATATTCTGAGTTTACTCTTAGAAGCACGATACGAAGATGATCAAGCAATGAATGATGGGGAAATACAAGATGAATTGATGACTATGTTGTTTGCAGGACACGAAACCACAGCCAGTTCTTTAGCTTGGTCTTTTTATTGGCTGCATCGACTTCCCGAAGTCGGTCAGAAATGCCAAACAGAATTAAGCTCTCTTGCGGAAAATGCCCAGTTTACCGATATTATTAAGCTTCCCTATCTCGATGCAGTAGTATCGGAAACCCTAAGATTGAATCCCGTGGTGGTTTTTGTCGGTCGTCAACTCAAAGCACCTTTTGAACTGATGGGATACCAGTTTGAACCTGGAACATTACTCCTTCCTTCTATATATTTAACTCATCAACGGTCAGACATTTATCCCGAACCTCAAAAATTCAAGCCAGAAAGATTTTTAGCCAGACAATTTTCACCCTATGAATTTTTACCCTTTGGTGGAGGAAATCGTCGCTGTTTAGGTTATGCTTTTGCTTTGTTTGAAATGAAATTAGTCTTAGCTACTATTTTGTCTCATGCAGAATTAGAACTATTAGACAATCGCCCTTTACAATCAGCGCGTCGTGGTTTCACTTTTACCCCTGCTGGTGGCGTAAAAATGAGAGTCAAAGCCATTAAGAATTAGATTTACAACTTAATTTATTTAGCTAATTGGCGACATTATATTTTTACTTGTCGCAGTGGAATCGTTTGTCCTAAATCATCAATAGAGGAAATTTATCATGTCTATGTTAGAAGGTGCGCCTTGGCTATTGGCGCATAAATCGATGCTACAAACAAATCAGCCAATGAAGATCTCTCTCTATGGCAAAGATTATGTCATCTGGAAAGATCGAACAGGGCGGGTTAATGGTTTATCTAACGTATGTCCTCACATGGGGGCAATGCTATCGGAAGGATGGTGTAATGTTAAAGCAGATGGTTCAAGTGCGGTGGTTTGTCCTTTTCATGCTTTAGAATTTGACCAGGATGGCTGCACTATTTTACCAGGAACAAATAACAAGACGCTATCTCAATTAGAGCCTTTAGAATTGATTGTTAAAGATAATTTTATTTGGTCTTACGGAGGTTATGAACCAAAAATTCCGATTTCTAATATCTTAGAAAAAATTGCTCAGGACTACGAATTTATTGGCTCAACCGCTGATATGAGTGTCGAGACAGACTTGCGCTCGATGCTATTAAATATGCACGATTACAATCATCAAAACGGTACGCATCGAGACTTATTTGAAATTACCGAAGTTAGGTTTGAAAAGTTTATCGACAATGGCTATCATTCCGAAGCTTTTTTTAATACTCCAACCGCACCAAAAACCTTTTGGCAAAAGCTCAAACAACCTAACCAATTTTTAATTCCTAATGTAATTCAAGCTCATTTAGAAAATTATTTTCCTTCTTTGGTTATTTTTCATGGCAAAAGTCCATTTGGCAAGATAGCTCAATGTCATCTTTTCGTTCCCGAATCACTAACAAAAACTCGCACCTACGTTTTATTGTTCGGAGAAGCTAGTAATCCGTTAGCCAAGCTGTTAAAAAATAAATTTTTAGGATTAAGCAAGACTGTAGTCGAACAAGATGCTGACATTCTTAATAAGATTTACAGCGACGCACCGCAGAAAATCAAGCTTAACAATGAAATAGGCATGGATTGGATTAAAAATAATTTTTCCACTTGGTCAGAGTCCGTTAAAGTCGCCAATAATATTCATTGACAATGTTTTTCTAATAAAGACACTGCTAATTCATAATTATTAGATTGAGTTTGAACGGCGTAGGCTTCTTTTTCTACTGCTTGACTATAGGTGTCAACATATCTTTTGAAAAATGGTTGAGCCTGTCTAATTGGTTCAATATCTAAGCCAATCGTTTGGATGTTGCCATTGCCCACACAGTATTGAACAGCATGAACGGTTTCGTGGATTAAAACCGCGTCGCTAATACCTAATTCAAATACAATCGGATTAATCCAAATTGATTTACTCTTGGCGTTTAGTACTCCGTAGGGTTTTCTGACACTGCGTCGCTGAAAGTCTATTTGTTGATTGGCAAAATTAAAGTCTGGCGGAATAGCAATATTAACTTTAAATCCAGAATTTTCTAGCTGTGTTTTTAATTGTCTAAAATCAGAACTGACATTAGACAATTGACTAACTAAGATCGTAGAACTTAATAACCAAGATTCAAACATTAATTTTGCGCTTCATTGTTTTATTTATTATTGATTAGCTTCGTGCTAATTTAGCTTTTAGTTTGCTGATTTAAATAGCTCATTAATGGTTGGCGTTAGATATTGAGCCAGAGTTGTAGCATCTACGCCAAGTTCGGTATGGTCTTGAGCAGCTTTGATTCCTGCTTGGGCGTGCCACCAGGCAGCAGTAGCTACTGCATCAAATAAACTGCCGTTTTCGGTTTTGGTACTTTGTGTTGCCAAACCCGCAGCCAAGCCAGTTAAGATATCGCCACTACCACCTCTGGCTAAGGCTGGAGTACTTTCGGAGATTAACCAGGTCAATCCTTGGTTATTGGCGATCGCCGTTTTTGCTCCCTTGAGTAAAACGATCGCGCTGCTTTTTGCAGCGGCAGTTTGGACGGCATTGAGACGATCCTCGATCTCGGTAATTTCAGGAAAGAGGCGTTTAAATTCTCCCAGATGAGGAGTTAGAATTGTGGGGTTGGCTCTGTCGTTCAAGACTTCAGCTACATTATGCTCTGATAAAATATTTAGACCGTCAGCATCCAAAACTAGCGGACATTCCGACTGCAAGACTTTGGTAACTACAGATTGAGCATCAGTGGTTAAACCTGGACCACAGGCAACCAGATCAAATTGACTTAGATCGGCGCTGGAAAACGGTAAAGAAGCGATCGCCCCTTCCTTATTTTCAGGACAGCCTACAATTAAAGCTTCTGGTAAATGACTGGTAAGTAACGTTTTAAGAGACTCTGGTACAGCGACGGATAACATTCCGACACCGCTAGCTCTAGCACCCAAAGCAGTTAAAATAGCTCCCCCTGCATAGCGACGAGAGCCACAGATTAAGAGTAAATGTCCCTGACGATATTTATAGGTAACAGCAGGACGAGGCAGAGGCAAAAAGTTTAAGGCGATCTCCTTGGTGATTTGTCTGACGGGTGCTGGCTGGGGCAAAACTGACCAGATATGATGGCGTAGCAGACCAAAATCAATTCTGACACTCTGACCCAGATATTCTAAGGCTCGATCCTGAAAAAAAGCTCGTTTCCATAAACCCAAACAGAGAGTATGGGTAGCTTTAATCGCTGCACCCATAACTGCCCCTGTATCAGTATGCATCCCCGAGGGAAGATCGATACTCACAATCGGTGTTGACCAGCCATTGACCAGCTCGATCGCCTTAGCTATGTTGTCTGGGATATCGCGAGTTAAGCCGAAGCCAAACAAACCATCAACGATTAATTGGCATTCTCTTAAAGGTTGAATTGCTTCGTCAAAAGTAATTCCCAAGCTAGCCACATAATTAGCGTGTTGAGCAGTTAGTTGTTTGAGTTTAAACAATGGGCGGTAAATCTTAATCTCATATCCCGCTAAATATAATTCGCGAGCCACTACTAAAGCATCCCCACCATTGTGTCCTGGCCCGACCAAAATTCCGACCGAAGTATTTTTAGACTGGGGATATAAACTCTTAATTCTCTCACTACAGAGTCTAGCTGCTTTTTCCATCAGTGCAGCCACAGGCATCCCCGCTGCCAGGATTTGCGATTCAATTTGCTGCATCTGTTCGGCAGAGACAACAATGGTTTCGACTATGTTGTTCATGATTATCTAGTCGGTACTATCCAACTTACAAGCTATATCATCAGGTTATACCAATTATGCTTTGGGTAAATTGTCATCGTTTTGATTTGTTTATTTTTAGCTCTTAGCTTTAAATTAGCAATGCTTCGATTAATAGTTATGAATTGTTGCCGAGATCTTTCGCGAAGTATTTCAGCACCAATTTATTGTCTTTAACAAATAATCTGTTATTTTATTATTTGTAACTAAATTATTTGGCAAAGTAATCGATTGCCGACAAATTTTAGCTAAATAAGATAATCAGCCGCTATTTTACGATTCGCATTTTAGAAAAATAGATTATTTTTATCGCTCTGACCTAAAGAAAAAGTAATGATTTAGTAATAGTTATGACTCAGCTTGTTATCAATGAAAACTACCAGTATTTTAAAATGAGATTACCAAATACATATCTAATCAGTGCTGGTATCTTTATGTCTAAAACAGCCTATGATCTACTAGTTAGCAATTTTTCAGATGACGACTTGGTAAGAAATGCGCTCAATGAAAATCAATTTAGTACTGGAGCCATGAACCATCTTTACGAGATGCTAAACCAAGCTTTTGCGACCCAAAATAGATCTCGTTCAGAAAGTCTTAATACTCTGAAGCTGCTGCTCGACAAATGGCTTTTGACAGTCGATCTAGAACGGGCAGTAATCGAATAAATAATTAGTTGAATATGCTGCTGAAAATCAACTTAGATTGGCAATAATTGTTGACGCTAACAGCTTAGGTTTGTCCCAGGTAAAAATTATAGCGATCGCGTAACTGACCCGAATCGAGATCTTTAGTCCAATATTCCACTAGAGCATGACCAAACGCCCAAGCATTGTTATTGCCTACTTGATTATTTTCTAATAACAAAGACCAAATCGAGGGTAGATCAAAGTTGCTGATACTAGCGTCATCATTAAGCAGCGTATATAGATCGTAAGCCATTTGCAGTTTGCCCATCACCACTGGTGCTTGTTCGACGGGAATTTGTTCAGCCAAAAGATAAGCTAAGGTAGAATTTCCTGTAGTCATCGTCGAGATAAATTGCAGAATCGGGCTTTTAAGGAAAGCGGTTAAACCCTGACTGGTTGCCATTTGACGAGTATAGCGATCAATTATTTTAGCGGCTGCGGTACTACGGGTTTCAATATCTCTTAAAAAACGTGCCAGACGTAGTTGCTTGGCGGGGGCGATTGCCTGAATTAACTCTAAAGATAGGGCTTCTATATTCCAAGACGCGCGATTGTTGGTTTTATCTTCTGTCACGATTGGTAATATTAGATCGCAAATATCGCCTAATTGTTCAGCACGATAAATAGTTGCCTCGCGAATCGATTTTTCTTTAGGTAGATTACCTTCACGCCAATCATAAGGGGGATTCCATTCACGAATTGGGCGCAGGCGATCGACTTGAGTCACAATTCCCACAGCGCTTAAATCTGGTAAATCTTGTTTTAAAGTTTGTAAAAAGTCCAGATCCATTTGTAAAGCAGGATCGAGTGCTGGGGTGACCAATAATAATAAATCCGCCGTGGCTGCATAATCTAAAACCTGTTCCCAAATTTCAGGGCGGTTTACCTGTTCGTAACCAGGAGTATCTAAAAGATTTAAGACTTCTTGAGTCGGTGTTTGCCAGCGATAGGTTTGAATTTTATCGGTACTGGGTAAGACATCTACCTCGGCTTTCTCAGCTTGAAACAGGGTATTGATCAGGCTGCTTTTACCCGCGCCAGTACGCCCAACCAGAATCAGATTAACTGGCTTTTGCACAACTTCTGTTTGGGGTTTAACTGACTGTAAAATCTCTTTGAGGGTTTGAGTTTTGGCTTTGGGTAAGACAGGATTTGAGGCAACTTCAGGTAGCGTAATAATTTCGTTGCCATAAAGCGCGATCGCCTGTTGGGCTAAGTTTCTTAACGCTACTTCCCTAATTAATTGACTGAGATTTAGGAGTAACTCTTGATTTGCTTGATTATTAAACTTTTTCGTTGC
This sequence comes from Myxosarcina sp. GA_180221_E-2-1-MAG-40_15, assembly GCA_020692205.1. Classification (GTDB taxonomy): domain Bacteria; phylum Cyanobacteriota; class Cyanobacteriia; order Cyanobacteriales; family Xenococcaceae; genus Waterburya. Next base: position 33,099 of record JAIMKV010000010.1, on the reverse strand, counting down.
TATATTGGCGGCGGCGGCGGCGGGATTGATCAACCATTGCGACCATTTGAAGGCTTGACTGAGTTTGCGTGCCGAAGGTTCTAATTTACGATACACTTCAAAGGCTTCTACCGCCTGACCAATCGAAACGCGATTCAAGACAGGAGACAATTTTTGCATAACCCGATCAGTATCGTCTACCGTACCGCGAATCAGTCCGTAAGCTTGGGGAAGATAAATATTCAGCAGAGGGCGTTTAACTTGAGGATTATAAACATGAGCGATCGCGCTGACTAATTCTTGACATCGCTGCCAAAAAGTCTGCCAGTCCTCCCAAATTGGTTCATCTGTTTGAGTTTTGGCAATAATTTGCTGTAAAGAGAGGTTTATTTGCTGTTGCTTGTCTACTGCTGCATTTAATTCGGAATTTTGCGCTAATTCTTCGTTGATTTCTTCGATCGCTGATTCGATTTCCGCTAGAGGTGATTTGGTCCATTTTGCCAGCAACCAGCGCCACACCGCAAAAACTAGGATAACTACACCCCAAATCCAGTTAATACCCCAATCATGAATTTGTGAACCCGCTGCCGCTAATAAAAAAATTACAATAGCTGCGATCGGAAAAACTAAAATCGCCACTTGCCAAGATTTGATACTTACCATTGCTTTCGCCTCGCCTGTTCACTTTTTTATCCTAGCGATATTTAAGCCCAGCAGATTAGATCGATGGTATGTTCAAGATAAATAAAGGTAATGTGCTGAATAAATCATGGGTAAAGCAAGTTTAGGATTAGACAATCAGGTATATGAATACTTACTTTCGGTATCGCTACGGGAAGCCGAAGTATTAACTAAATTACGTCAAGAAACTAATCAACATCCAGCCAGCATCATGCAAATCTCTCCCGATCAGGGACAGTTTATGGCGTTGCTCATTAAATTATTAGGTGCTAAAAAAACTTTAGATATTGGCGTATTTACGGGCTATAGTTCCTTAGTAGTGGCGTTGGCACTACCTGAAGATGGAAGAGTTGTAGCTTGCGATCGCGATCCTGAAGCTACCAAAGTTGCTCGTCGTTATTGGCAAGAGGCAGGAGTTGAAGCCAAAATTGATTTTCGTCTAGCACCAGCATTAGAAACCTTAGATCATTTAATTGCCCAAGGAGAGTCTGGTAGCTTTGATTTTGCCTTCATTGATGCTGATAAGCGCAATTATCACAACTACTATGAACGAGCTTTAACCCTATTACGTCCTGGTGGTTTAGTTGCCATAGATAATGTCTTGTGGTTCGGTAGCGTCGCCGATCCTCAAGATACCGATGCCAGAACAGTTGCGATTCGCGAATTTAATCAAAAACTTCATCAAGACACCAGAGTAGAAATTAGTCTGCTGGCGATCGCTGACGGTTTGACTTTGGCATTTAAACTTTAGTCAGTAATCTATCACTACAAGCCTAGAGCTAATTGACCAACAAAGAATTAATTAATTCGGGAACTTGTTGAGGATGAAGAAAACTGGGACGGGGATGTTTTCCTTTGCTGGTGTTGCAAGTTAACACAGCCTTGACCATGGTTTGGGGAATATAATTAATACCTACCGCAGCACCGATTAAGCCGCCTACTATACAAGCGTTGGTATCCGTGTCGCCTCCTCCTCTTAAAGTTTCGGCAATAGCACTTGGATAATCCGAACCTAAGAGTAAATGCCGAAAAGCATGAGTAAAAGCAATTTTGACAAAGCCAATTTGCGAATGATATGGAATATCGATGTTATCCGCAGCATCATGTAGCCAACTGCTTACCTCTGCCCAAGATTGATACTGTTTTTTGTCTGGGGCTAAGTCTGCCTGAGAATTCAACCAACTGCGAGCATTGTGGAAAGCTAAATGGCGATCGCCTGTATTAATTAAAGTTGCTATGGCAATACTGTAACAAGCCACCGCATAACCACAGCTAGCATTAGGATGAGACAATGAGGTATCCTGCATTGCCAAATGGGCTAGTTGATCTGCTTCTAAGGAATGTCCCCAAATACCTAAGGGCGCGATTCGCATGAGGCTACCGTTGGCTTTAGAAGTTATACACAACTTAGCGGCTGCTTTGGTCATTACCTCTGCATAACTCTGGTGGCTCATATTTTGATTTTTGGGCGCACTCAGAGAATCAGAAGTTGTTAAGCCAATATCAAAAGGACGCGACTCGATCCATTGGGAATAATTACGAGCAATAACTTCTAAATCAAAACGTTTAACTTTAGCTAAAGCCTGCGCCAAACAGAGAGTCAATTCTCCATCATCGGTAATTTGTCCTGGTGCAACGGCTAATTTTCCCCCTCCAGGCAGACTCATCGCTCGGTTTACCTCTTTAAAAGTCGGCTCGTGGTTGAGAAATTCTAAAGTCGCCCCCGCAGCATCTCCACATAATGCTCCTAACAAGCAACCCATCGCTCTATTATAAATATCTTGGTTCATCTTGTATTTGGTTCAACCTTGATTCTTGATTAAGGTATTAAATTGGAAATAGTCAGAGATTACTCCGCTGTATGACGACGGAGTAATCTCTGACCGTTGGTCAATATTTATAAGCTGTTCAAATAAATTTAATCAGAGCGATCGCTTTTTCTTTGCTCCTGTGGGGATCGATCAATTTGAGCAAGTGAACGGTACTCCGCTGTACAACGACAATACTGCTCTTTCTGTTGCCAGATCGTCTACTTAATCAATCATGTTCACGATGGTTGATTTGGGTGCATAATAAGCACCTAATTTTTTCTTTTATTTACTTTACTTTATTGATAAGAGAATTTTGATTTTCCCTAGAATTAATTTTTTTGCCGCTTATTCTTTAATTACTTTAGTTAAATGAGTCAGCAAAACTTAAATAGCTAAACAAACTCAGCTTTTGTTCTACGTATATTTTCATCAATTCATCAACAATTAGCGAGACTTTAATGCGACCTTGTTTTTCAATGTTTTTACGTAATTCAATTGATTCATAATATTTACCAAGAAATTATTTTTTAGTTCCATCTTAGCAAGTATTAAAAGATATTCCATACTAAAGGCAACAGAAATTAAGCTTGAATTGAGCTTAATTTCTGTTGCTTTATTTCTAATAACTCTTTGAAGTCAGAACCGAATCAACCAAAAATCTATCGGCTTTTTAGACATCTTTGACAAACGTATAATTTCCGTTACCTTGGGCGCAAACTAGAGAGTAGCCGTGAGCGAGTAAGCTATTTATTGAAGCTTTGATTCTTGCTTGAAAGTTTCGATCAAGTGGATTAAAACACTCATCATATTCAACACAAATTATTTCGATCTCGATTTTATCTTCTAATATAGATTCAATTACTTTGTATTCGGCTCCTTCAATATCAATTTTGAGCAGATCGATTTTGGCATGACCCATTTCTTGCATAATGTTTATGAGCCTATTTACTGACACACATATATAATTCTCGGTTTTTTGCAGGTTTAATAAAGAGTGAGAAACATGACTTGAGTCTTGTGGAACATAGAACTTGAGTCGATCTTCTTTGTCCCATAGACCTATTTCAAAAAAACGATATTGTGGTATGTCTCCAGCTACCTTTTGTATGTGTTGAATAGCGCGCGGAGTAGGATCGAAGGCAAAAACATCACAACCAAAGCGATCAATCAAACTAAGATCAAATGATATATCTTCACCACAACCAACACAGTAACAAATTGAATTTGAATCAAGCAAATTAACCGGAATCACCCAGCCACCATACTCTGTTCCCAACTCTTCTAAGTCATCACGGGTTTTGACTTTTGTCCCAGAAATTTTGTCAATACCAAATAGCTGAAAGGTATAATTTGATAACTTTGTGGCGATTTTGTTGGGTATTTGCTGTAATTTCATGTTCTTTGCTAGCGATCAAGTTCAATAATTATCTTTAAAAATAAACGAAAATAAGAAATTATGCGTAAATTATGCGCAAAACTGTAAAACTATCCCTCGTAAATCAAAAGTTGAGCCAGGAATGTTTATATTAGTAGGTTTATCGATCCAGCTCTTCTAAAGATCTGATGATGATAGTGCTGACGTAAAATGCTGCGTAACGTTGACTGATAAAATAAAAAGTCTGCAAGCTTACCGAAGGAATTAACCATGCGACTCAACGAGATGCTGTTTGTGACACTGCGAGAAATACCAGCAGAGGCAGAAATACCAAGCCATCAGTTATTACTCCGTGCTGGCTATATACGTCGTATCGGTAGCGGGCTTTATGCTTATATGCCTTTAATGTGGCGAGTATTACAAAAGATTGCCCAAATTGTGCGAGAAGAGATGGATGCAACAGGGGCGCAAGAATGTTTGTTACCGCAGCTACAGCCAGCGCAGCTATGGCAGGAATCAGGACGTTGGGATACCTATACCAAAGCCGAAGGGATTATGTTTTCCCTCACTGATCGCAGCGATCGCGAATTGGGTTTAGGGCCTACCCATGAAGAAGTAATTACCACTATTGCCCGTGAAACTATTCGTTCCTATCGTCAGTTGCCATTAAATTTGTATCAGATCCAAACTAAATTCCGGGATGAGATTCGTCCTCGCTTTGGTTTGATGCGAGGCAGGGAATTTATTATGAAGGATGCTTATTCTTTCCACGCTGATGAAGCGAGTTTAAAACAAACTTATCAAGCAATGGATGAAGCATATCGCAAGATTATGACTCGCTGCGGTCTAGAATTTCGCCCTGTGGATGCCGATTCTGGCGCAATCGGTGGTTCTGGTTCACAAGAATTTATGATCTTAGCAGACGCAGGGGAAGATGAGATTCTTTATACCGAAGATGGTAAGTATGCAGCTAACACCGAAAAAGCAGTATCTTTGCCTCCAGATATGGAGAAATCGCCTTTTAGCAGCTATGAAAAGTTAGCTACCCCCAATACAGAAACGATCGCTCTTTTAGCCGAAACACTCAACTGTTCACCGACGATAATTGTCAAAAATGTTTTATACGAAGTTGTCTACGACAACGGGATGATTGTTTTAGTTTTGATTAATATTCGTGGCGATCGCGATGTTAATCAAGTCAAGTTGACTAACGAACTGACTAAACTGGCACCTCAGTATCAAGCCAAGACAATTATTTCTCTGACTGTACCCGATGCTACCGCCCAAAAGAAATGGGCAGCTAAATCTTTGCCTCTAGGCTATATTGCACCCAATCTAGATGACGACTATATCAGCACCTCCAAAAACGTTGCCAAGCAATTCCTACGTTTAGTCGATCATACCGTTGTCGATCTCCAGAACTTTGTTACTGGGGCAAATGAAGTCGGCTATCACGTTGTGGGGGTAAACTGGGGCGAAAACTTTACCCTCGCTGAACTTAAAGTAGATATTCAACAGGCTAAAGCAGGCGATCGCGCTATTCACGATCCCAGTCAAACTCTAGTGAGTGCGCGGGGTATTGAAGCAGGACATATTTTTCAGCTTGGAACAAAATACTCCGAAGCGATGGGGGCAAACTTTACTAACGAACAGGGAAAACCTGAGCCCTTGTGGATGGGTTGCTATGGCATTGGCGTTTCTCGTTTAGCTCAAGCAGCAGTAGAACAGTCCTATGATCAAGATGGTATTATTTGGCCTGTAGCGATCGCCCCATACCATGTCATAGTAATTGTGCCAAATATCTCCGATGCCGAAAAAATGACTGCGGGGGAAAAGCTCTATCAAGAGTTTAAACAAGCTGGAGTAGAAGTTTTACTCGATGATCGCCAAGAACGAGCAGGAGTTAAGTTCAAAGATAGCGAACTAGTTGGCATACCCTATCGAGTGGTTACAGGGCGATCGCTCTCAGCAGGAAAAGTCGAAGTAGTTAAACGAGCTACCAAAGAAACTCAAGACTTACCAATTGAATCAGTCGTGGCAACCGTTAAACAATGGATTGAGGAAAATATCTAGTTTTAGATCAGCGCGATTCGTGAAGCCGGGAGCTAATGTCTTCATTTAGTTTAGATATTGTTTGGTTATAATTTGCTAAACTAAAAAATTGTTGTTTAGTTCTTTAGTACTATAAAGATAAGCTTATGACACTCAATGTGGTTAATTTAGTTGGTCGTGCTGGTGCTAACCCAGAAGTAAAATACTTTGACTCTGGTTCAGTTTTGTGCAAATTGCCGTTGGCAGTAAATCGTCGTAGCCGTAATAGCGAGCAGCCAGACTGGTTTAATTTAGAAATGTGGGGTAAAACTGCTGAAGTAGCGGGAAATTACGTCCAAAAAGGTAAATTAATCGGTATTCAAGGCTCATTAAAAATTGAAACCTGGACAGATAGAAACACTGGAGGACAGCGTTCTCGCCCGACAATCAAAGTCGATCGCTTGGAACTGTTAGGCTCAAAAAGAGATAACGATCAAGACGCGGTTGGCGGTTATTCTGATCCAGTCAGTGGCTACCCTGAATAATAAACTGGTAAACACTAAAATTATCGGTTGGAACTGACGGGGAAATAGGGAGATGGGGAGATGGGGAAACATTAGCAAGCTATTAAATAGCGATCGCCTATTGGTTTTTGGGCTGTTGGTTGCTGCGGTGGTTCTTTATACTTCTGGCATCGGCAATCTGCCCCTGAGAGACTGGGATGAAGGTATTGTGGCTGGGGTGGCGCGTAATATTTGGCGTGGTTCACCTGGTAGCCATATTTGGCTTTATCCGACAATTAACTATGATGACCCTTACTGGAATAAGCCGCCTCTAATTCACTGGCTAATTGCGATCGCTTATCGGCTGTTTGGCGTAAATGAATGGAGTACGCGAGTAGTCCCTGCTACCTTGTCAGCTCTTTCTGTTCCCTTGCTCTATCTCATTGGCAGAGAAATCTTTCCTACTAGCTTAACTGCATTTTTTTCAGCTTTAGTTTATCTAACTTTGTTGCCCGTAGCTCGTCATGGTCGAGTAGCGATGTTAGATGGCGCGATCGCCTGTTGGTTTTGTTTAGCAGTGTGGTGTCTATTGCGAGGACGTAAACATCGACCATGGCTGCTAGGAAGTGGCTTGGCTATTGGTTTGGTGTGTCTGACCAAAGGCATCATGATGGGAGTGTTGCTGGGGGGAATTATCATCATTTTTGTTGCTTGGGATTGTCCTAAGTTACTACACAGCTCATACCTTTGGGGTGGTCTGATTTTAGGGGCGATTCCAGCGATCGCCTGGTATGGACTACAGTATTTACAATACGGAACAGAATTTTTAGGGACTAACTTAGGTACACAGACTTTTAATCGCATCTGGCAGCCTGTGAGCAGCGTTACTAGCCCACCTTGGTATTATTTGCTCGAAATTGCTAAATACAGCCTTCCTTGGCTCATATTTCTGCCTTATGGAGTTAAATTGGCCTGGCAAAACCGTTACCTCAGCTGGGGCAAATTAACCTTAGTTTGGACAAGTATTTATTTCCTGGCTATTTCTTTGATGATGACCAAATTACCCTGGTATGTGATTCCCATTTATCCAGGGTTATCTTTGCTAATTGGAGCTAGCTTGAGCAAGGTTTGGTCAAAAAACCAGACTTCTTACTTCCAAAAAGTGTCTTTAAGCCTCGTGGCGATCGCTTGCGGGATAGGAAGTGTTTACTATGGCTTGATAACTACAGCGTCAGAAACCGATTTAGCTCTAATTTTAACTTTGCTGGCAATTTGCTTTACTTTAGCATCAGCATTACTCTGGTTAGGCGCTCGCCATTTTATCCCGGTAATTATTATTGGCTTTTATCTAGCTTTGTTGTGGTTATTTAACTCCAATTACTGGCTATGGGAGTTAAATGAGACTTTTGCGGTTAAACCAGTAGCTGAGCTGCTCCAACAGTACACTCCGCCTCAAAAAAATATTTATACCACCTATCGTAATCTACGTCCTTCCCTGGAGTTCTATAGCGATCGCGTTATTCTGCCCATTGCCGATGAGCAGCTTAAACAATATTGGCAACAAGATGAATCTGTTTATTTTTTAGTTGATCGCGATGCCATTGACCGACTCAATTTAAAACCTCATCAAAAATTAGGCGAAGATCTAGATAATATCTCATGGCAGTTGATTACTCAGGCTGATACCGCTTTTCTAAGTAGGCAATTCTGTAAATAACGCTATTTAGTGTGTAATATGGACTTTGTTTAAAATCACGACAAATCTATTAAGTAGCTGTGGATTTAAAATATGCTTTAGTGCATGAATGGTTAACCCCTGAAGCAAAGGGGGGTTCAGAATTAGTAGTTAAAGAGATCTTGCAACATATTGATGTCGATCTTTATGCCTTGATCGATTTTGAATCGGTCAACCCCGAAAGCTATCTTTATCAAAGGAAAATAACCACGACGTTTCTCCAAAAGTTTCCCTTAGCTCGTAATGGCGTACAAAAATATCTGCCTTTGTTGCCTCTGGCGATCGAACAGTTAGATCTTAATCATTACGACATAATTTTATCCTCTTCTCATGCCGTAGCCAAAGGAGTTTTAACCAATTCTCATCAACTACATATTTGCTATTGTCATACGCCAATGCGATACGCTTGGGACTTAACCTTTGACTATTTAAACAGCGATCGCCAAGGCAGAGGAATTCAGGGAATTATGGCGCGATATATCCTGCATCGTCTCAGGCAATGGGACGTTATTTCTGCCAACCGAGTTGACTATTTTATTGCTAATTCTCAACATACAGCTAGGCGTATTTGGCGTTGCTATCGTCGCCCAGCCAAAGTAATCTATCCTCCAGTCAATCTGCAACAATTTGACTTTCAGCCTGAGAAAGAAGATTTCTATCTGACAATTTCTCGATTAGTAAGTTATAAACAAATATGCTTAATCGTTAAAGCATTTAATCAACTAAAAAAACCCTTGGTAATTATTGGAGCAGGCTCACAATTAAAAGAAATACGTCAATTAGCCGAGTCTCATGTCCAGGTTTTAGGTTGGCAACCGCATAATATAGTAAAACAATATATAACCAAAGCGAAAGCCTTTGTATACGCAGCTTGTGAAGATTTCGGTATTGCTTTAGTCGAAGCCCAAGCCTGCGGTACTCCAGTAATCGCCTACGGCAAAGGAGGTGCTTTAGAAACAGTCAAAGATATTCGCGTCTATCCCAAAGACGGTACGGGTTTGTTTTTTGATGTTCAGCAACCAGAAGCTTTAATCAAAGCGGTGGAAGATTTTGAACAATTTCAACCTAAAATCGACCCAGAAAATTGTCGTTTGCAAGCGAATAAATTTAGTCCGACAATTTTTAAGCAATCATATTTAAAATATGTTGAGGATTGTTACCAAAAATGGAAATGACAATTAAAGGTCTATATTTTTTCCTGATTTGGAAATTATCAGCCGATCAGAGCTTTATAGATTTATGATTGAACAGTGTGGTGTGATATGTGAAGGAGTAAGATGACTGCTAATAGCCAGCTTATTTCCGTCAAAGTTGTACAGGGATTAGTTAGAAAAAGTTTTCGATTTATATTCAATCTTAATCGGTTGAAATTATCTTTCTCTGTTTTGAACGGAAATTTTGTTAAACGTATATTTGATCTAGTTTTTGCTTTATTTGTTTTGACTGTATTTTCACCCGTATATTTAATTTTAATGATCTTGGTTGCCTTAAATTCTCAAGGTCCAATTTTTTATGTTCAACAAAGAATTGGCAAAAATTATCGTCCTTTTAACTGTATCAAGTTTAGAACGATGGTTGATAACGCGGATGATGTTCTCCAAGCAATCGTACAAGACTCAGATCAGATGCGACAAGAGTTTCAAGCTAGTTTTAAATTGAAGCAAGACCCCAGAATTACTAAAATTGGTCGATTTTTGCGTTTGACTAGCCTCGACGAGTTGCCTCAATTTTGGAACGTGCTGAAAGGAGAAATGAGTGTAGTCGGACCCAGACCTCTTGTACCTGAAGAGTTACCAAAATATGGTCGCAAAATAAATACTGTTCTCAAGATTAAACCAGGTATTACAGGTTTATGGCAGGTGTCGGGTAGAAACGATATTCCATACCCTAAAAGAGTGCAAATTGATGTTTACTATGCTACCAGTCACAACTGGTTATTAGATTTATGGATTGTTTATAAAACAATTGGGGTAATGCTTTTTCCCCGTAATAATGGTGCTTACTAATTTCTCTAGATTACACATTGAACTTTCAGGCTACCTCAGTGTTGCTGAGATCGACATTCTTAATCATCTAGAATAAATGCCTAGTTACAAGTTAATTAGGTTTTTAATTTTATTTTAAGCCTGCCAAAAATTCTTTAGAGAAAACGGCCAGGGTTCCTCTGCCTCAGTCAATGTTGCTAATAAAATAGCAAATCAATAGTCACTTACACTATATCCAATCAATAATATTATATTTTGGAGGTGAAATTTACCAGGAAAATTGAATAATTATTAGCAGTAATTATTTGGCTCGATTGCTTAAATAATATTTAACTTAATGTTCTTAAATAATCTACATACTTAACCTTGCCCTGTTAATAAATTGGTGCAATTTCACGAAAAACATTTGGTTGTTTGGGTTTTCAGTACTATTTCGGAATAGATTTTACTATCTGTATACTATAGTGGGAAAAACAACACAATATTTACAAAATAGCAAGTAGGTAAATTAGACAAATGAGTGGACGCAAAGTAGCTTTGATCACTGGCATTACAGGTCAAGACGGTTCATATTTGAGCGAGTTTTTATTAGATCAAGGTTATGAAGTTCACGGAATTATTCGTCGGACTTCTACCTTCAACACTGATCGCATCGATCATATATACATAGATCCTCATAGCCCAGATGCTAAGCTGTTCTTGCACTACGGCGATTTGACAGACGGCACTACCCTAAGACGTATTCTCGAAGAGGTCAAACCTGTAGAAATATACAACCTGGGCGCACAGTCTCATGTTCGAGTTAGTTTTGATTCACCTGAATATACCGTAGACTCGGTGGCTATGGGTGCTTTACGCATACTAGAAGCGGTTAGAGACTATCAGCAACGGACAGGAATTGAAGTTAGATTTTATCAAGCTGGATCTTCAGAAATGTTTGGTAAAGTCATCGAAGTTCCTCAGAAAGAAACTACCCCTTTCTATCCTCGTAGTCCTTATTCTTGCGCCAAAGTTTATGCTCACTGGCAGACAATTAACTATCGCGAATCTTACGATCTGTTCGCCTGTAACGGCATTTTGTTTAATCATGAATCTCCTCGCCGAGGCGAAACTTTTGTGACTCGTAAAATTACTAGAGCCGTTGCTCGCATTGTCGAAGGTACACAAAAGAAACTATATTTGGGCAACCTAGACTCTAAAAGAGACTGGGGCTACGCTAAAGATTACGTTAAAGCTATGTGGATGATGCTGCAACAAGAGCAGCCCGATGATTATGTAGTCGCCACAGGGGAAACTTACGAAATTAAAGAATTTCTTGATATTGCTTTTAGCCACGTTAACTTAGATTGGCATGATTATGTTGCTTTCGATCCCCGTTACTTACGTCCTGCTGAGGTAGATTTATTAATTGGAGATCCGACTAAAGCCAAGCAAAAATTGGGTTGGTCGCCTTCTGTAACTTTTGAGGAGCTAGTCAAGCTGATGGTTAATGCTGATTTAATTAATCTTAACCTCCCTACTCCTGACGGTAGCCAGCGTGAAGATAATACTCTAAACCGCCGTAATTTCGCCACAATCGTTGATTAGACATTCAAAGTAATTTGAGCTATTTGGCGACTTGACACCTAAAATATTTACAAATCCAATCTTAATTAGCAATGTTAAGTTTACAAGACAAAAATATCCTGGTTACTGGTGGTGCTGGGTTTCTGGGCAAGCAGGTAGTCGATCAGTTATTGTTAGCTGGAGCCAACAGAGACAGAATTAGTACGCCGCGATCGCGCCAACTAGATCTTTGCCAGTGGCAAAATTGCCAACAGGCGGTGAAAAACCAAGATATTGTGGTTCATTTGGCTGCCCACGTCGGGGGGATTGGTTTAAATCGAGAGAAGCCAGCGGAATTGTTTTATGACAACCTGATGATGGGTACTCAGCTGATTCATGCTGCTTACCAAGAAGGTGTAACTAAGTTTGTTTGCGTCGGTACTATTTGTGCTTATCCTAAGTTCACCCCAGTACCATTTAAGGAAGACGACTTATGGAATGGTTATCCTGAAGAAACTAATGCACCCTACGGTATTGCCAAAAAAGCTCTATTAGTGCAGTTAGAAGCCTATCGCCAACAGTATGACTTTGACGGGATTTATCTTTTGCCAGTTAACCTTTATGGTCCAGAGGATAATTTTGACCCTCGTAGTTCTCATGTAATTCCCGCTTTGATTCGTAAAGTGTATGAAGCACAACAGCGAGGAGATAGACAATTACCAGCATGGGGTGATGGTAGTCCGACTCGCGAATTTTTATATTCTACTGATGCAGCGCGGGGTATTGTTATGGCAACTCAGAAATATAACGAACCAGCGCCAGTAAATTTAGGCACTAATCACGAAGTAAAGATCAAAGATCTAGTTGAAACTATTTGTGAGCTAATGGATTTTCAGGGAGAGATTGTTTGGCAAACCGATCAACCCAATGGTCAACCCCGCCGTTGTTTAGATACCCAAAGAGCAAAAGAGAAGTTTGGCTTTGTCGCTGAAACCGATTTTAAGCAAGGCTTAAAAAATACTATCGAATGGTATCGTCAAAACGCAAAATTAGTTTAGCTTGATTACCAAAATTAAATCAATGATTTTCAGTCACAAAACATAAGTATTTTATTTTGCTTAACAGTCTAATTGCCAGGCAATTTTTTAAATTTGATTTAACTGAATCTGCCAGACCTATGCCAACATCTAATGATTGACCAAATAATTTGGCAACTTGTCCTACGGCGATTACGCTCTGCGTACGCCGAAGGCATCGCTGGGATCATAACCCAGGCGTATCAATTGAAGAGAAGAACCACCAAAAACTGGTAGACCTAAGAAAATGGGTGTTGAAACTGTAGCCAAACTTCAACAAGAGTTATCTGACACTCAATGATTTATTAGTTATCAAGAAATACAATTATGGCTTCTAACTTGTCAAGATTTAGAAGTAAGTTATTCGACAATCTACAAAATTGCCAGATACGAGTTACAAAGTAAGTTAAAAGTACCACGTCCCACTCACGAAAAACAAGCAGTAGTTGTGGGAAAAGCATTTCAGCAATTTTTACCTCGGAGAATTGAAGGAATAGTTCAAGAGATTAGAGAAAAACGGCTTGATAATCGAGAAATAGCCTATTGGTGTCAGGACGAAACTAGAATTGGTTTTACTCCCTTCAAGGTAAAAAAATTACCTTGAAGGGAGTAAAACCACAGCAAAAATTACAATGGCATTACGATTATTACTATATTTGGCGTTGCATCCCGTAGGGATGATCTGATAACAATGAAGAATGAAATGTCCTAATTGTCAGTCAGATAAAGTCCGTAAAAATGGTCATCGCCGAGAAAAGCAGAACTATCATTGCAAGAAATGCGATCGCCAGTTTATCGATCAATATACAGCGCGAGGATACTCAATTAAAGTCAAAGAAAACTGTTTGAAGATGTACGTCAACGGATTGGGTTTTCGTGCCATTGAAAGAGTATCTGGAGTCAACCACAATACGATAATTCGATGGGTCAAAGCTACTGCTGATAAACTACCTAATGCACCATCTGTTGAGGAAATACCTGAAATCACTGAAATCGATGAATTACAAACCTTTGTAGGTAAAAAAAAATAAAAAATGGCTGTGGACAGTCGTAAATCATTTTTCACCAGGAATTTTATCCTGGGTATTAGGCGATCGCTCAAGCCAAACTTTTGAACCCCTATGGAAGATAATTAAAGGCTGGCAGTCATTTTTCTATGTTACCGACGGATGGAAAGTTGATCCTTGTTTTATTAGTGATTGCGATCATCTCGTTCTCAAAACGTATATGACTAGGGTTGAGGGAGAAAACACTAGACTCAGACACTATCTTGCCCGTCTAAAGAGGAAAACTTTATGTTATTCCAAGTGTGAGGATATGCTTCGACTTTCAATTAAACTTTTGCTCCACTATCTTCATTTTGATGCTCTTCCTCTTTAAATCATCCCGCAGGGATGCAACGCCCCTTAGTTAAGCAAAGGACTGGTTGCATAGATTGCAACAAAGTCTTGAGATTTGTTTCCCCTGGCATCAGTTTCTGGTTTGCTGCTTGTCTAATATTTTATCTTGTCAGGCGGTGAACGCCGTTTGACTCAACCCGAATCAATGGCGATCGCTTTTTTTAATTTAATTCACTTCAAATCAAATTTGTTTCGCAAATGCATTGTAAAACATTTTAAACTTGTGTAAGATTGAATTTCAAATAAAATAAATGCAAATCATGATTAGAAGTAAGCAGTTTATTGGTTGGATGTTAGCAGGGCTGATTGCTAGTGGTGCGATCGCTAGTTGTGCTACACCTCAAAATGAAGCTAGTGATACTAGTCAAGCCCAAGCCCAACAACCAGAAGAAGTCCAGCTGACTCTAGTTTCTTATGCCGTTACTCAAAGTGCCTATGAAAAAATTATTCCTCAGTTTACCGAACAGTGGAAAGCCCAAACTGGACAAGATGTAATCATTGAGCAAAGTTATGGTGGTTCTGGTTCTCAAACTCGTGCTGTCATTGATGGTCTAGAAGCAGATGTCGTCGCGTTGGCATTGGCTTTAGATACCAAGCAAATTGAAGCAGCAGGATTAATTGAACCAAATTGGGAACAAGAATTGTCCAATGGGTCGATCGTCCATAAATCCGTAGCAGCTCTAGTCAAACGGGATGATAGCGTTAATGTATCTACATGGTCAGATTTGGCTAATGAAGATGTCGAAGTAATTACCGCCAATCCTAAAACTTCAGGTGGGGCGAGATGGAATTATCTAGCTCTCTGGGGTGCTATGACCCAGGCGGGAAGAACCGAGCAAGAGGCACAAGCCTTTACCGAACGAGTATTTGCCAACGTTCCGATCTTACCCAAAGATGCTCGCGAATCGAGTGATATTTTTTATCAACAGGGGCAGGGTGATGTTTTAATTAATTACGAAAACGAAGTTTTACTAGCCAAACAACAAGGGCAAGATATTCCTTATATTATTCCTACCGATTACAACATCTCGATTGATAATCCAATAGCAGTAGTCGATGCCAATGTTGATCAGCGCGGTACGAGAGAAGTTGCCGAAGCTTTTGCCGAATTTCTGTTTACTCCAGAAGCACAAAGAGAATTTGCTCAAGTTGGTTTTCGTCCTGTCGATACCACTGTTGCTCAAGAATTTGCCGAACAATATCCCACCATTGAAAACCTATTTACCGTCGAAGATTTAGGCGGCTGGGATGAAATTCAAGCGCAATTTTTTGATAGTGGTGCAGAGTTCGACAAAATGATGGTCAAAATCGGTCAACAATAATTTTGATTGATTTGAGCGAGCCAAAATACTACCAAAATGCTATAGGTGCAATTATGAAAAACCATAACCTTACTCCTCATCACCATCACAATAGTCGTAATTTGTTGATTGTCAAATTGGCTCTTAAAACTCCCAAGCAAGATTTTTCCGAGTCTATGTTGCAGAATGTAGCTAATGCCGCGACGGTCTATTTAAAGAGTATTTACAAGTTGCCAGGAATTGGCACTGATAAATTTGACTGGTATTTTGTCGAAATTTTAGGAACATTTGAGGATTTAGTTTTGACAATTGTTTGCTGGCGGGTACTTTTAATCGAAAAATATTTAACAATTTCATCCCGATAGCGGAAGTAAACCATAATATGACTAGTCTTCAACCCAATCTGTCATCAACTCGCCAAAATAAGCAGGCTCACTCAACCAGAATTTCTCTTCCTTGGGTAATAACCATCGGCTATTTGAGTTTAATCTTACTCTTGCCTTTGGCAGCTTTAATTACCAGGTCTTTAACTATTGGTCCAGTGGAATTCTGGCAAATTGCCACCACTCCACTTGCCCGCTCTACTTATGAAATTACTTTTGTCACTGCTTTAGCTGCGGGTCTGATCAACGGCATTATGGGAACTCTGGTTGCCTGGATTTTAGTCCGATACCAGTTTCCTGGTAGAAGAATCTTCGATGGGGTGATCGATATTCCCTTTGCTGTACCTACTTCTGTAGCTGGGTTGGTTTTAGCAACTATCTATAACGATAGCGGTTGGATTGGGCAACTCTTTGCACCTTTCGGCATTAGGATTGCTTTTACCAGACTGGGGGTGTTTGTGGCAATGCTGTTTATTTCTTTACCTTTTATCGTCCGAACCGTGCAGCCAGTATTACTCGAACTCGAACCAGAAATCGAACAAGCAGCTTGGTCTTTAGGTGCATCAGAAGCTCAGACGTTTTGGCGCGTTATTTTACCGCCATTAATTCCAGCAATTTTAACGGGAATGGCTTTAGGTCTTTCTAGAGCGGTGGGGGAATATGGTTCAGTAGTAATTGTGGCATCGAGCATTCCTTTTAGAGACTTAATTGCTCCTGTTTTAGTGTTCCAAAAATTAGAGCAATATGACTACGATGGGGCAACGGTAATTGGTACTGTGCTGTTATTAGTTTCTTTAATACTTTTGTTGCTCATCAATCTTTTACAACAGTGGAGTCGTCGTTATGCTGACTAAACCAAAAGCATCGGTAATCTTACTGTCGATCGCCTTAATTTATGTATCAGTGTTGATATTCCTGCCATCAATCTTCATTTTTTATGAAGCTTTTCATAAAGGTATTGATGTCTTTTGGAATTCAATCAATCAACGAAATTTCTGGCAAGCTACTAAATTGACTCTCATCGTTACGGCGATCACCGTTCCCATCAATACTATTTTTGGTCTTTGTGCTGCTTGGGTAATTGGTCGCAATCAGTTTCGCGGTCGTACTTTATTACTCAGTATTATTGATCTACCATTTTCAGTTTCCCCCGTTGTCGCTGGCTTAGCTATCGTCTTGCTTTATGGTAGAAATGGCTGGCTGGGTGGTTTACTAGCAGGTTTGAATATTAAAATCTTGTTCGCTATTCCCGCAATTGTCTTGGCGACTGCCTTTGTTACCATGCCTTTTGTCGCTCGTGAAGTCATTCCCGTCCTAGAAGAAATTGGCGAAGAACAAGAAACCGCGGCTCGCACCTTGGGCGCGAATGATTGGCAAGTTTTTTACCGCGTTACTTTACCCAATATTCGCTGGGGTTTACTGTACGGCGTTATTCTAACTAATGCCAGAGCATTGGGTGAATTTGGCGCAGTAGCGGTAGTATCTGGCAGTATTTTGGGCAAAACAGCTACTTTACCGATTTTTGTTGAACAAGCTTATAAGAACTATCAGGCAGAAGCTGCTTTTGGTTCAGCAGCAATTTTAGCTTTAATAGGTGCATTAACCTTAATTTTCAAAGAAATTCTCGAAACAAGAACCCATCATTAAAAAGCTAATAGCTAATGGCTACGAATAGTCTAACTATCAATTTTATACCTTAAATCAACAACGTCTTATGAGTATCACAGTCTCTCAAGTATCCAAAAAATTTGGTAACTTTCAAGCTTTAGATAACATCAATTTAGATGTTAAACCTGGAACCTTGGTTGCTTTGCTTGGTCCTTCTGGTTCAGGCAAATCCACCTTACTCCGAACTGTCGCTGGTTTAGAAACCCCCGATCAAGGTAAAATTAAGATCAACGGTCGCGATACCACCAATCTCGATATTAGAAAGCGCAACATCGGTTTTGTCTTTCAACACTATGCTTTATTTAAACATTTGACCGTTAGACGAAATATTTCCTTTGGTCTGGATATCCGTAAAAAATCGCCTCAAGCTATCAAACAAAGAGTTAACGAACTCCTAGAATTAATTCAGCTTCAAGGTTTTGGCGATCGCTATCCGAGTCAGCTTTCTGGCGGACAAAGACAGCGAGTTGCTCTTGCCCGTGCTTTAGCAGTTCAACCTGAAGTTTTACTCCTCGACGAACCTTTTGGGGCATTAGATGCCAAAGTCAGACAAGAATTACGCGACTGGCTGCGTCGCCTCCATGATGAGGTACATCTGACTAGTATTTTTGTCACTCATGATCGCGAAGAAGCAATGGCTGTAGCCGATAAAATTGTGGTGATGAACCAGGGTAGAATCGAACAAATTGGCACACCAGCAGAAGTATATGATAATCCAGCCAATCCTTTTGTGATGAGCTTTGTCGGCGAAGTTAATATTTTAGATCACACCAGTCCGCTTTTTAAGCGTACTAATCGAGCTAATTCTGCCTCACGCTTGTTCGTTCGTCCCCACGATCTAGAAATTTTTGAAACTCCTCAAAAACATCATGTGGCGGCCAAGGTTCAACGAATTGTTCATTTAGGCTGGGAAATTCAATTAGAATTAGCTTTGGGCGATCGCTCCGTGGTTAGCGCTCATTTAAATCGAGAAGAATTTTCCCGCCTTGAGTTGGAATTAGGTCAACAAGTATATCTCGAACCCCGCCAAGTAAAATACTTTGAGCAAGATCAGCTAAATTATCACGCTTCCTCAACCAGTAATCAACAAATAGCGGTCTAACTTAATTGAGATCCAAGACAAATGTAGTAAGCAACCCACTCTATTAATACGCTCATTATTGAATAAAAAAATTGGCTTGGCTGTGAAGCTGGGAAATTCAAGTTAAACTTTGTTCCATGATCTTTAATGCTAGATGTAAATTAGCTTGCGTCCATAAAAGCGGTGTAGCATCGTTAGGAACATATTGATCTTGCTTGAGATAATACAGTTCGGGACATTTAAACTCACCAACTTTACTGTCTGTTGCGGTTAATTGTCCTAGGGAACGATTGAGATAAAAAGTTTGTTGTTCTAAATACTCTGTTTGCTGAGTTTTTTGGAACTTGACTCCATAGATAGCGGAAATAATTGGGTCAAAGATACACCATTGAGCTTCTTCTCCCTTTTGTAACTCCCTTCCCTGTTCTTGCAGCCATTGTTCTCGTTCTGTAGAGATGCTAGTGCGGATATTTTCAGGCAGATCGGTGTAGTTGCGACACCAAAAAGAATCATTGAGATAGCGAGAAATACCATACTTACCCTGGAGGTTTTGAGTTACGTCGTCGATAATGCGATCTGCGAAGCTGCTTCGCGGAGCGGAATCGCCCGTGAGATCATCTAAAATATCTAGAGGATAAATCAGAAATAGTAACGCAGCATCATAACGCCTCGCTCGATCAGGTTGGTTAGATTCAGCCGGCAAAATTGTTTTTAGTGCATTGAGTCCTGGTTTGATTAAATGATCTAAAAGTTCAATGGAGATTGTTTGGTTTTGATACTGGCAATAGTCAGATACTAATAAATCTTGGCTAAATAGCTTGCTCAAACTCTGAAGACTAGCAACTACAACCCCGATACTAGAAGCTGAAACCTTACGTTCCTCTTCCCAATGTCCACTGTCTTCGTCTTGCCAATAGGCGATCGCCTTAAAATATAAGACAAATAAGCTTAAAATTGCTAATTCTTCTGGACTTGGTTGTAAAAGGCGATCGCTAATCAACTGACAGTAAAACCAGAGAAAATAACCCAAGGCATCATTTTGGGCGTGTTGCCAATTTTGGTCAATTTCGGTTAAATCTGCGCCATTAAATCGTACATGAGGACGCTGCATCACATCATCGGGATTCACCTCGCCATCGATGATTTTGGTAAAGCGATGTTGGTGTTTTTGGAAATACTGCATCAAACAACGAACACATTTGAGGGCTAGATCATTTTCTCCCCAAACGTAATGAGAATAAGCAACATAAATATTGTCTCGCACCCATACCGCAGCATATCCAGTATATTCATTAGAGTCTGAAACAATGGCAGCAGGAAATAAACCGTTGTCTAGAGTCGGAAAATTCAGCGTTTCTTGTTTCTGTAATAGCGAAATCAAATTTTGCAGATCTGCTAATTTATAGTCTGACTTAATTAATCGAGCAACTTCACTGTTATGTATATAAGGCATGATCTAATGTTTAAACTCAACTTGCGCTTCTGTAGAGAGTTCTAACATTTCTACTCTACTTCTATTTAAGCAGGACAGTTCCCTCGACTTTGGTAAGCAAGTATGGGTAAGCTGTCATAGATCAAGCCGATAGTTATCTCTACTGCCTATTTTTCTTCTAGAGGTTGCAGTATATCTTTGGGAATAACTCCATGAATACCTTTGACGATATCAACTACTTGAGAAACTTCGTAATCAATTGCTGCACTACCAAACAATAAAGCATCTTGTTTGGTCAAACCATATTCATCCTCGACGATTCGTAAAGATTCGCGCACGGCTTTTTTCATCGCCTCATCTAGATCTTCATCGAGTCCAATTGCCAACCAAGCTTCGGGGGTTTCTCCCATGGGAGATTCTAGCTGTTTATTTTTGTGGACAATTAATTCAAAAGTGGGAGTTAAAGAACATTCAATTGCCGTTAAAGCAACTTCCCCATTTCCTTGAGCGCAGTGAGGATCGCCAGTATAAAATAACGCTCCTGGAACTTGTACTGGTAGATACAAACTCGAACCCGCAGTTAAATGTTTGATGTCTATATTGCCGCCATAGTTCCCTGGTGGAACTGAGTTTACGGCTTCTTCAGGATCGACAGGAGCTACTCCCATGATGCCCATAAAAGGTTGGAGAGGCAAATCGATGTTCGGTCTTTGATTAGCAGGACGAAAAATTCCGATTCCTTGTTCAATATCTAAAGGAATAACTTTGGTATATATCTCTGCATCATTAACGGGATATTCTCCAGGTAAAGCTCCCTTGGCATGACGATTGGAAATTACTCCATAAGGGACCCGGTAATCGATGCTCAAAGTTTTGATTTCTAAAACATCTCCTGGTTCAGCACCTTCAATATAAATTGGACCCGTGATTACATGAGGCCCTGGTGCAGTTCTTTCAATTTGTTCTTTGACTGCTAGCTGGTCGGGTAAAATGTCTGCTGCGTCAATTCCTGCTGCGGTAAAAAACTCTACAGTATCACCCTGGTCGGGTAAGATACCTTCGTGGGATATGGTTTCAATTGTGACCACAGCTCCAGATTCTACCTCTAAAATTGGCTCGCTGTCAGAGGTAAATAGTTCTCCCCAGATGACATTCTCTGGCGTGGATTTAACTAAGTAATCAGTGGCTGCTTCATTTTCCATTGATTGAGAATTAGCAGCTAAGATGGTAGCTGCTAAAGCAAATCCAGCTAAAATAATTACAGATAACCAATTTCGAGCATAAAGAGTTAATTTACTGCTTTTCATCTATATTTAAGCCTTTGATTGAGATAAACTTAGGCTTAGTTTGTAAGATAATGGCGATCGCATTTGTCACCTAAATTACCAAACGTAATCCTCAACTTAATTCTTAACTATTCAATCATGGTTTTTAGTCGCCAACGGGCAATTTGGCTAATTTCTGCTAAAGCCTGTTGTTTTTCTGATTCTTGATCGTTTGCTAAACGAGTTGCAAAAGCTGCCAAGATACTTTCTTTGGTCTGATCTTTCACTGCAACAATAAAAGGAAAGTCAAACTTATCTTTATAAGCCTGATTAAGTGCTTGAAAACCCTGATATTCTGACTCAGATAGGCGATCTAAACCTATTCCTGCCTGTTCTTGTACCGAAGCCTCGGCCATTTTTGTTTTGCTACCGAGATCGGGATGAGCTTTAATTAGTGCCAACTGTTCGGCATCGTTGAGCTTATTTACTACAGCAATCATAGACTGATATAAAGCCTCTAGATCGTTAAAAGGCTTACTATACCAGGCTTTATTCGCGATTTCGGGCGTTTGTTCCCAAATCTCGCCTAAAACAGCGGTGAACTCCGCCTGGGGCATTTGATTTAGTTGGGCGATCGCATATTGTTGGTTATTCATTATTTTTTGTAGAAAATGTTACTGTCTATTGTTTCGTAAAACACAATAATTAACAAAACCGACTTAATTACTACAATTAAACTTTAAATTGTAAAAAGACTATAAATACTATGAAAAATATTCAATGCTTGCTCGCAAAGCTGAAACTGAAACAGCTTGTAGAACAATCATCTGAATTCAAATATAAATTGAAGCTATGTTTAGCTTTAGTCATAGTTTTAAGCTTTGCTCTACCAAAGATAGCGCAGGCTGCGGAGGAAACAGCATCAGCAGGCTTTGTTGGTACACTTAACAGTATTTTCTCCCAACTTGTTGATGTTCTAAACAAAATTCTCTTTTTTGAAATTGCTGGTTTTCCTCTAATTGTGCTGTGGTTGATCTGTGGCTCAATTTTCTTGACGCTGCGGATGGGATTTATTAATGTTCGCGGGTTAAAGCATGCTATCGATATTGTGCGGGGTAAATATGACGATCCTAATGACGATGGAGAAGTATCTCACTTTCAAGCATTGGCAACGGCACTATCGGGGACTGTTGGATTAGGTAACATTGCAGGAGTGGCGATCGCTATACAGACTGGAGGACCTGGGGCGGTATTGTGGATGACACTAGGAGGCTTTTTTGGCATGTCCAGTAAGTTTACCGAGTGTACCTTATCTCAGAAGTATCGACGAGTTAAAGCAGATGGCTCGGTGGCTGGTGGACCAATGTACTATATTTCTCGTCCTTTATCAGATCTGGGTCTACGCCCAGTAGGCAAAGGTTTGGCAGCTTTGTTTGCCATCCTCTGTATCCTTGGCTCTTTCGGGGGAGGGAATATGTTCCAGGCAAACCAGTCTTATGCCGCTGTAGCCAATATTATTCCCAATCTGCCCAACTGGCTCTTTGGGATAGTTGTAGCTGCTTTGGTTGCAATCGTCATCATTGGCGGTCTTGGTCGAATTGCTGCGATAACGGGTAGACTAGTTCCTTTGATGGCGGTAATTTATATTCTTGCTTGCTTGTGGATTATTTTAATTAACTTTACTGAAATTCCCAGCGCGATCGCTACTATCTTCAGAGAGGCTTTTTCGCCTCAGGCAGTGGGCGGTGGCTTGATTGGCGTAATGGTGCAGGGAATTAGACGCAGTGTTTTTTCTAATGAAGCAGGAGTTGGCTCTGCGGCGATCGCTCATTCAGCAGCACGTACCGACGAACCACTCAGAGAAGGCTTAGTAGCTTTATTAGAGCCTTTAATCGATACAATTATTATTTGTAATATGACCGCTTTAGTAATTGTCATTACTGGAACTTATCAAGATACCTCTATAGATGATGGAGTGCTATTGACCACTGAATCTTTTGCTACTGTGGTTAATTGGTTTCCTGTAATTTTGGCGATCGCTATAGCTTTGTTTGCTTTTTCTACTATGATTTCCTGGAGTTATTATGGCGAAAAAGCTTGGGAATATTTATTTGGCAATAGTAGCATCTTAATTTACAAGGCTCTGTTTGTCTTTTGCGTATTTGTTGGCTCAGTAGTCAACTTAGGTGCCGTGCTTGATTTTAGTGACATGATGATTTTGGCAATGTCAATTCCTAATTTAATCGGCTGTTATATGCTGTCAGGAATGATCGCTTCAGAACTCAAAGATTATATGGAGCGTCTGGGTTCGGGACAAATGCTTACCTATGATGATGAAGTTGCCAGTCGCAATTTAAGTCAGGAAGTAACTTCTAAACATTAAAGTGATCTGGCGATCGCCGAATTAAAATAGCTGTCGAACAAAACTTTTTCTCTCAATAATGGCTATTTTGAAACAAATATTGTTACTTCATACTGACTTTTTCTTAAGCTTGTTGTTTTCAGCTGCCGCGATAGGTACTGTAAGACCAAGGCGAAACCAGCAGAGGTACATGATAGTGAACTTCCAGATCACTAATACCAAAACGAATCGGAATTTGATCCAAAAAGAGCGGCTGAGGATAATCTGCATACTGGGCAAAATAATTACCCACTGTAAAAATTAATTCATACACTCCCACCTCTATCTCTTCTGGGGCTAATAATGGTAAGTCTGTACGCCCATCATGATTAGTTTGCGTAGTTCTTAATAAAGTTTTGGAATCTAAGTTGAGATTAGAGTCTAGTTGCCAAAGTGCGATCGCAATTCCCTGGGCAGGACAACCATTTGCCGTATCCAAAACGTGAGTCGTCAATTTACCTGACATAAAATTTTGTAGTTAAGTGATCTTTCTCTACATTAATGTAAAGGGCCGCCTAAAATAATTTTAGCGATCGCACTTGTTACATTTTGAGCATTTTCTTGTTTTAATTGTTCGTACCATTGCTGAGTCAAATCTGGGTCTTTATTGTAAATAGTATCAGTACGCTTACGAGCTTTTAAAACTAGCTGTGCCACCCGATCTTTACGTTCTGCTTCGTAACGTTTGAGCGCATCCTCAACGCTAATATTGGTGGTGATTAAATAGCGACACAATACTTCCGCATCCTCCATTGCCTGACAGCCTCCCTGTCCCAACGTAGGCGTAGTTGCATGGGCAGAATCTCCAACCAGAGCAATTCTCCCTTCAACTAAATTAGGCAAAGGATCGATATCGCCTATTTCCAGGCGGTTGACCTGTTCGGGATCGAGTTTTTCAATCAGGTTTTGCACTGGTTGCGCCCACCCAGCAAAGGTTTCTTTTAATTCAGCGCGGATCTTTTCTGGCGGAGTTTTTGTTCCTTGTGGTTGAGGACAACCCATAAAAAAGTAGAAGCGATTACCCCCTACAGGCATCATTGAAGCACGTTTTCCTTCGCCAACATAAATTACCCAGACATCGCTTTCAGCTAAATCTGGACTAGCTTCGACTAAACCATTCCAGTTGACATATCCAGCATAGCGTGGTTCAATTTTGCCGCCGTTAAGATAAGTACGAACTACAGAATGTACGCCATCTGCACCAATAACTACGTCTCCTGTAGCAGTACTACCATCTTCAAATATTGCCGTGGCACTATCTGCATCTTGCTTAACTTCCACACAGCGCATTCCCATCCTTACATCAGATTTGCCGAAGGCGTTAAGCATCATCTCCTGCAAGTCAGTACGCGATACAGGATAGGGTCTTTGTCCCACCTGTTCCATCAAAGGTATCAAGTTGACATCATTTAAAACTTCACCTTGATGGTTGCGATATTCCATGCGGTTCATCTGTCCGCCAATAGCCGCAACTTCTTTGCCTAGCCCTAGTTTATTAAGAATTTTAATTCCATTTGACCAGAGAGAAATACCTGCCCCCGCAGGACGCAATTTACTAGTCTTTTCGTAAATTTCTACTTCGTATCCCGCCTGGCGCATCGCAATACCTGCTGCTAATCCTGCCATTCCCGAACCAATAATAATCGCTTTTAGTTGATACATATTCTTCGCTAATCAATAATTTGATAGAAGTCAACAATCAAAAGTACTACTGAGGGTCTACTCTGCTTATTCTCGCCCTGGCAAAATTAGATTTAATAGTAAAGCAGTAATTCCTCCTGTAGAGATCCCAGAAGCGAAGAGGCTTTTAACTAAAGAGGGCAGATTGTCTAAAATTTCTGGGACAAAGGTAACTCCCAAACCTAAACCTAAAGCTACTGCCAGAATAATTGAATTACGCTTAGTAAGATTAACGCAGGAAAGA
Organism: Myxosarcina sp. GA_180221_E-2-1-MAG-40_15; assembly: GCA_020692205.1. GTDB lineage: Bacteria > Cyanobacteriota > Cyanobacteriia > Cyanobacteriales > Xenococcaceae > Waterburya. The sequence continues at coordinate 7,523 of JAIMKV010000010.1, read as the reverse complement.
ATTTTGATTCCCGCTACTGCTACTGTCCCAAACATAACAATTGTTGCACCGCCCAAGACTGGCTGGGGCAAGGCCTGAAAAACTCCTGCCACAATAGGAAATAGACCAAGGATGACAAAGATTACGGAGATAAAATAGCCCACGTAACGGCTTCCTACTCCTGTAAGTTGTATGACACCATTGTTTTGACTAAAAGTTGTGTTCGGAAAAGTATTCAAACAAGCAGCAATTATGGAATTTATACCATCTCCTAATACTCCTCCTTTAATTCTGCGGAAGTATACAGGACCTTCAATCGGTTCGCCAGAGATAGCTGAAGTTGCAGTCAAATCGCCAATTGATTCGATCGCTGTAATTACATACAAAAAAGCAAAGGGGATAAATGCCCCAAAATCAAATCCAAAGCCATAACGAAAGGGAATTGGCAGAGCAATTGCGGGTAAGCCAGCTAAATTACTAAAATCGACTAAGCCAAAAGGAATTGAGATTAAATAGCCTACGATCAAACCAATGACAATAGAGGACATCCGCAGAAAGTTATTGGCAGTGCTATTTAAAGCCACAATCACCGCTAAGACCAAAAACGCAATACCTAGGTAAACAGGACTACCAAAGGTTTCATTATTCTGGGCTGCTACACCACCACCTATTGAAGTAATACCAACATTGATTAACGTTAAACCAATCAAAGTTACCACTACTCCTGTGACCATTGGAGTGATAATTTTGTTAGCCAAATGTAGAAAGCGACTAATAAAAATTTCAACGAATGCGCCAAAGAAGCACAAACCAAAAATTAACCCCAGAGCATCTTGGGGAGTACCACCAGAACTTCTTACTGCTAATCCTGCTGCAATAATTGGACCTAAGAAAGCAAAACTTGTTCCTTGAACACTTAACAATCCTGAACCTACAGGACCGAAACGTTTTGCCTGAATAAAAGTAGCAATGCCTGAAACTACCAAAGACATACTAAGAATAAAGGTAGTGTCGGCAGGGGGTACTTCTAACGCCCCGCAGATAATTAAACCTGGGGTAATGATGCCTACAAAGCAAGCGAATACATGCTGTAGGGCGACAAATACTGATTCGACAAAAGGCGGACGCGCTTCTAAGCCATAAATTAAATCTGATTCAATTGAAGCGGGTGCTTCGGTTTTGATATCTTCTGGGTCTAAAGTTAGTTCTTGATTTGTTGGTTGCACCATAATTGAGTTGATTAGTTGATAGTTAGGGGTTCGGCAAAGCCAGATTCTGGTATTTGATGTTGGTTATTAGCCAAAACGCAAAGTCATAAAAATAAAGCGGGCGACAAATATAGCTGCAAGAATCCAAGTGATCACAGGAACCTCACCAGCCCTACCTTTAAATGTTTTTAATAGGGGATAGGTAATTAAGCCAATAGATAGCCCTGCGGCAATGGAAAAAGCAAAGGGAATAAAAAAGATGGTGAGAAATGCAGGTATGGCTTCGGTTAAATCTTCCCAGTTGATACTGGTAATGCTCGCCATCATTAGTACCCCAACAATAGTTAAGGCGGGAGTAGTAGCAAAAGCGGGTATGGCTTCAAAAATTGGCGTAAATATTAGGGAAATAAAGAATAGCCCCGCAACTATTACCGAAGTAAAGCCAGTACGCCCTCCTTCAGCTACCCCCGAAGCCGATTCCACAAAAGTCGTCACGCTGGATGTTCCCATAATTGCCCCTGCGGTAGTGGCGATCGCATCTGCGGTCAAGGCTTGATTTGCTCTAGGTAATTCGCCATTTTCATCGATATATCCTGCTTGAATTCCTACCCCTGCCAGAGTGCCAATGGTGTCGAACATATCAACAAACAAAAACACTAAAAGTACGGCGATAAAGTCAATCCAGTTGCTACCGTTAATTCCGCCTAAACCGATAAAAGCAGCCCCAAATAAATCCGCTGGAAAAGCGGGAATAGAAGCAATTCCTTGAGGCGCAGCCGCTACATTAAATACCCAGCCTAATATAGCAGTACCAATAATTCCCCACAGCAATGCGCCTTTGATCCTTCGCACCATAAAAAAAGCCGTCAAGAAAATACCAAAGACTGCGATTAAAGTTTGAGGTTGTGCCAAGCTACCAAAGTCAGTTTTGGTAACTTCGTTAGCGACAATTAGCCCCGCGCCTCCTGTTTCGGTTGTTCCGCCTAAGCCGATGTAAGCTAAAAAAAAGCCAATTCCGACAGTGGTTGCCGATTTAATTGAGCTAGGTACAGCAGTAATCAAATGTCGCCGAAGATCGCTGATAGTTAGTAGAATAAAAATCAATCCTTCAATGAAGACGGAAGCCAAAGCGACGCGCCAGTCAATACCCAAACCCAGCACCACCGAATAGGCAAAGAAGGCATTAATTCCCATCCCTGGGGCAAGGGCAAAAGGATATTTCGCCAACAAAGCCATGATCAACGTCCCAATTCCTGCTGACACTGCGGTAGCAACTACCAGTTCGGCAAATAAATCTTGCGGTTCATTAAGAAAAATGGCATCAGAAAGAATTAATGGATTGACTACCAAAATATACGCCATCGTCATAAAGGTAGTAATTCCTGCTAGTATTTCTGTCCGAAAACTAGTTTGATAGCGCTCAAATTCAAAATAATTGGCGATCGCACCTTGCCAACCCTTACGAGGCGGTTTTCCTCTAGGATGATCGGTTTGTTTGGGGTCGATTGCATTCACTACATAGATACTCCTTATCTTTGTTTCAACTTAATAGCATCAGTAAATAGTTACTTTTGCATACTGTATACAGTTGAGTTAGAGGAAATTGTATCTTTGATTACTAGCTGAATATTTCGTCACAAAACTATAGATTTTTCTAAGAATTGATTATTAACTAGCCAAATGATGAATTAAAATTTTACCGCCAATAATAATCAACATGATTCCGCCAATTAGTTCTAATTTAAATTGGCATAAATTGCCCCATTTATGACCAAGATAAACACTAATTAGGGATAACCAAAAAGTAATAATGCCAATAATTGCGGCTGCGGAGAAAATAGAAATTTTCAGGACAGATAAACTTAAACCGACAGCTAAAGCATCAATACTGGTCGCGATCGCTAATCCTAATAAAGTGTAGTTATCTAAAGGATTAAATTTGCTTTCTGTTTTTTCCTGATAAGTTTCATAAATCATTTTGCTACCAATAGCAGTTAATAAAACAAAAGCAATCCAATGATCGATGCGAATAATTGACTCGCGAAAAGCTAAACCAGTTAGCCAGCCAATCAAAGGCATTATTCCCTGAAAGATTCCAAATGCCAAAGCAATTTTAACGGCTTTATTAAATTTAATATGTCTAATAACTAAACCACTACTCAAAGAAACAGCACACGCATCAGCAGCCAAACCCATTCCAATGAGAGAAATATTTACTAATTCCATTTACCAAAGTTTTTAAATTAACTCCAGTTTAGCTGATATTTCAGTTTAGTTATTATCATAATTAAATCATATTAAAATCATTTTTTTTTCATATTTAATTTTTCTACAATTTGTGATTAGTTGTTAATTAATCAAAGCCAACTCAACTAACGCCTAATTAATTTAGGCTGATTAACCAACATGTACGGTTCTAGTTTTAGATTGAGCAAAAGATCATGATACTGATGCTCTAGTCATTTTAGATATACTGAGTTAGCTGATATTGCACACATACCTAATCCAGTTTTTCTGACAAAATTGTATATTTAACTACCTGTGGGTCTTGGGTCACAAAACTACAATTTTTTCTTAAGCTCAGATTAACTACCATAATGGCAATAAAAATGAGAGGGAAAAATCCCATCGATCCTCCAGTTACAGTTGTGATCTCGCGACGAGTCAAACCTGGATGCGAAGCAGCATTTGAAAAATTTATCTCTGGTATTACTGCCACAGCTATGACTTTTGAAGGGCATTTAGGGACTAATGTTTTTCGCCCTAGTAGTCCAGCAGACAATGAATATCAAATAATTTTTAAGTTTGATCGCGCCAGCAATCTTCAGATCTGGGAAGAATCAGAATGTCGCCGTCAATGGTTAGCCCGGGCTGAAAGTTTGCGTTTAGAACCAGCTAGAATTAGAGTAATTACGGGGTTAGAAACTTGGTTTACCTTGCCTGCTCCTCAGCCGATTGTGCCACCTCCACGCTATAAAATGGCAACAATTACTTTATTAGCTCTGTTTCCCCTAATTCAATTAGCAAATTTTACCCTGGCACCTTTACTAGAATTTTTTCCTATGCCTCTGCTGCTGAAAAGTTTAATGATTACTGCCATACTCGTATGGCTGATGACTTATGTAGTGATGCCAAGAATGACCAAACTATTTGCTCGCTGGCTATATCCAAAGCGGTTGGCTCGTAGAAAATAATTCACGTTTTAGAGCAATCAATAGCTCTATACTAGCCTGGAAAAAAATATAGAAAAGATTAAAGTTAACTTGGATACAAGCTTTGAGAAATCGAGATAGTTCTACAATTTTGAATAATGTTTCGTTAATTTAATCGCCTTAATCAATGAAAAATTTGCAGTTACCCCAAAAAATCATGCTGTTAGGTGCGGGAGAGTTGGGCAAAGAGTTTGTCATCGCTGCACAACGCTTGGGTAATTTCGTCGTGGCGATAGATCGTTACGCAAACGCCCCAGCCATGCAGGTAGCCGACGCATCAGAGGTTATTTCTATGCTGAGTGGTGATGATTTAGAGCGGGTGGTCAACAAATATCAGCCAGATTTTATCGTGCCAGAAATTGAGGCGATCCGTACCGAAAAGCTAGCAGAATTTGAACAAAAAGGAATTACGGTAATTCCTACCGCAGCAGCTACTAACTATACGATGAATCGCGATCGCATTCGTGAGCTTGCTGCCCAAAAATTAGGGATCCGTACGGCAAAATATGCTTACGCCAGCAGCCTCGAAGAATTAGCTCAAGCATCAGCCAAGATCGGCTTTCCTAATGTAGTTAAACCCGTGATGTCTTCTTCTGGCAAAGGTCAATCAATTGTTTATTTAGCTAACCAAGTAACATCAGCCTGGGAATATGCTATTGAAGGTGCTAGGGGAGATACACCAAAAATTATTGTCGAAGAATTGATTGATTTTGAAGTTGAGATTACGCTTTTGACCGTGAAACAATGGGATGCACCAACTTTATTTTGTCCTCCTATTGGTCATCGTCAGGAAAGAGGCGATTACCAAGAATCGTGGCAACCTGCAGATATATCTACGGCTAAAATTGAGCAGGCTGAAGCGATCGCAGCTAAAGTAACCGATGCTCTAGGTGGAGCAGGAATATTTGGCGTAGAATTCTTTATTACTAAAGATGAAGTCATATTTTCCGAACTGTCTCCTCGTCCCCATGATACGGGAATGGTGACGTTAATTTCGCAAAACTTAAATGAATTTGAACTGCATTTACGGGCAATTCTTGGTCTGCCCATTCCTAAAATTGAGGTTGTTGCGCCATCTGCTAGCGCAGTGATTTTGGCACAGAAGCATTCAGAGCAAATCAGCTTTGCTAACGTCGCAAAAGCTTTAGAAACAGTAGATGTAGACCTCAAACTGTTTGGTAAACCAGATTCTCGTCCTTATCGTCGTATGGGAGTAGCTTTAGCCAAAGCAGAAACAATTCAATCAGCCAGAGAAAAAGCTTTAACAGCAGCGAATGTTATTGTCATTGACTATGGTGAATAAACATTCTGACTAAAAATAATTCATTAGAATAAACATAACCAGCTATACATACATATAGATATTGCAATGGACTTTATTACTAGCATTCTCAACACCATTGGTTCGAGTGCGACAGCATATATCTTGGCAAGTAGATTACGCGATCCACAGACTCGTCCTAATACCCTCGCGGGCTTTCAAATGGCTGAATCTGGCGCAGTACCTTTTCTCACCAAATTAGCGGCAAGAGCCTCAACCGAAGGAGATACTTGGCTAGCAGAAAAATTAACGATCCACGCTGCTGACGAAGAGCGTCATGGTCAAATCTTTGCTCACGGATTAAAACAACTAGGCAAACAGGTTAAAACTGTTGACGAGATTAAGCAACAGCAATCAAAAGAGCAAAAAAATTCTAGCCCGTTCTTTGGTAAGTTCTATCGAGACTATGATCCAGAGTCACTAAAAGCAGAAAAGATCGACTGGCTGGTATTTATGGGCAGTACTTATATTTTGGAGTTTGATGCCAGTAAAGATTTTGCTCGCATGGCAACAGCTTTGCCTCATGATGAACCCAAAAGCCGAAATCTAAAACAAAGTATTCTCAGCGTAGCACAGGACGAAACCAGACACGCAGCCTATCTTTATGAAGCGATGCAAAGAAGACTACCAACTTCTGAAGTTGAAGCACTGGTTGCCGAGTGGAGAAAGCGCAAAATAGATGCCATGTTTGCTATGGTTGCTGACATGATTAAAACTGGTGGCAGTTCTCGCTCTTTAGTCAAAGACGGTGCGCCAACAGAAATTGAACCACAGCCTGCGCCGCAACTGGTAGAGGCATAGAGAATACTCTCCCCCCCTAATATTTAACTAGCCCAGAAGCTCAAGGCTAATAGCTTTTAGCTTCTGGGCAGTAAGGCTTCGCTACGAGATCATCTCCTACTTCAATAAATTTAGCGATCGCGCCTTGATAATGTGATCAGAAATGCGATCGCTCTGACAACAAAAAACTAATGAAATCGCTTTTCTGGTATTCAGTTTCTTTTAAAGGTCGTCTTTTATTAACTCGGCTATTTTCATCAAAGCCTTCAGCGTGCCTATATAGTATGATGATCGTTTGCTACCTCAAGCCATCCTTCAATTGCATCTTTGAGGTTGTTTTCTAGCTCTTCCATCGTATCTCCTTCGGTAATACATCCTGGTAAAGCTGGCACTTCTGCCCAATATCCTCCTCCCTTTGCCTGATGAACGATCTCTTTGATTTTCATAGATACAAGTGCTTGGTTGTAATTTTGTACTCTATTTTATCTTTATCGCATTAAATGATCGCTCTCTGTAATGTGATGGGAAATGCGATCGCTGATCTGTAGTGCGATCGCATTTTTTCAATAACAACTGCAATTTTTATGTATGTCTTAGGGAACAATAAATATACAAGAAAATTTTTGATGTCAATATCGTTATGAACTTAAAACTTAAAATATTTTTCAACTTTTTGTTTCTGTGGATGATACTTATAGGCACAGGAAAGTCATCATTTGCACAAAGTTTAAATATTAAAGAAATTGAGGATACTGTTGTAAACACGGATTATGGTAATTTTGCATTCCAAGACTTAGAAATAAAAAAAAGATAATTTTTCTTCTCTTAATCTTTATGGACAAATATTTAATAATACAAACAGAAATTGGATTAACTCGTATTTTAAAGTTGTTATTTATGATAAGAAAGGCAACGAAATCGCAGAATCAGACTCAGTTAACTGACGGGGGGATAACCAGGCTAAACAAGACTCCGTATAAGTTTCATCGCTTTAAGACCTTGGAGGTAAAATGGTAGTTTATT
>JAIMKV010000093.1 GCA_020692205.1 Myxosarcina sp. GA_180221_E-2-1-MAG-40_15 | reverse complement strand
TAATGCTATAACACAAAACCCCAAGCGGCAGCTTGGCTAAGGAAGGGTACTAGTAAAGCAATACCGCCCAAAATCTCAAAAAAGCCGCTGATATAGACAAGTGCTTCAGGATAAGGTAGTTGTGGAGGAACGATTTTAACGTAGGTGTTGGGGGCAACAAAATGAGTAATCCCTGCAACAATCATGCAGACAGCAAATATGCCTTTTAAAGTTGGTTTGTTTGGTTGAATAATGTTACTAAAAAGTTCGGTAATCATCACTACTAGTGTATGGTTAATTGTTCCCGCTCGAAAGATGCTAACCACTCTTGTTTTAATTTAAAAATTGCCTGTTCTTTCTGCTTTGCTTCTACCTCAATCCACGGTGCGTCTCGAAAACTGACAGGCATATTAACAATAAAGTCACTATGTTTGGTGTCGTGGAAGTGTTGTTTGCCATTAGAAATATGAACCAGTTGCCATTCAGGTTGTTTCCAGGTGGTTTTAGCCAGTTGAAGCATTTGCTTGACGCTGGGTTCATCGTAGCTAGCTAACTGTTCATGAATTAGATGATGATGAGCATCAAACACCATCGGAATATTGGTAGCTAAACAGATTTCAGCGATCGCCTCGCTACTATAGGTATATTCATCATTTTCTAAGCTAAGACGGGAATAAACATTCTCTGGTAGCTGCTGAATGTTATCGATCAGCCTGTCGGCGCGCTCGCCTTTGCCGCCATGTATATTGATTAATGCCCAAGGAGAACGAGGTAATTGTAATAAATCTAAAATATGGGCATGGGTTTTGAGAATTTTAATGCTGTTTCTTACTACTTCATGGCGGTCAGAATTTAAGACCACGAATTGATTGGGATGCAAAACTAACCTGATTTCCCATTGTTTAGCCTGATCGCCGATTTGTTCTAGCTGCGACTCAAATTCTGGTAATATTTCTGCACCTACAGGTTCATCGGCAAAGGGAAATAATGCCGAATTCAGACGATAAAGCCGAATATTGGCTCGTTGACAAAAGGAGATCGCTTTAGTCAAACGTTCTACATTGGCAGCATATACTGTTCTTAACTGTGCTTGCTGTTCCGACTTCGATAGCTTGGATAAGGTTCTACGGGTAACGGTACGAAATCTTACTTCATCAGAAGCGGTGACACAAACTAATCCCAACTCAGGTAATTTATTTACAGACATATATTTAAGCTGGTAAACAGTTACCATAGTTTTGATAACTGCTTACTCATTAACGATCCTCAAATAGCGACGATAATTACTCTCAATTTATTTCTACTTGCTAGGCATTAACTACAACACCACCATTGGGATGTAATACTTGTCCAGCAAAGTAAGAAGCATCTTCCGAAGCGAGAAATACAAAGCTAGTAGCCACTTCTACAGGTTGACCAGGACGTTTCATCGGAACTTGTTTACCAAAGCCTTCTACCTGTTCGGCGGGGAAAGCATCAGGAATAAAAGGAGTCCAAATAGGGCCAGGTGCTACACCGTTGACGCGAATACCTTTTTCAACCAAAGATTGAGATAAAGAGCGCGTAAAGGCAAGGATTGCGCCTTTGGTAGTGGAATAGCTGAGTAAAGGGGCATTACCTTTGTAGGCATTAATTGAAGTGGTGTTAATGATGGCGCTACCTTCTTTTAAATGAGGTATAGCTGCCTTGCAGAAGTAGAACATCGCAAAGATATTCGTGCTGAAGATACTGCCTAATCTTGCAGAATCAATATCTTCTAAAGTTTCTGGATTTTCCATATACTGTTCGGCAGCATTATTAACTAAAATATCCAGCTTACCGAGTTCATCTACGGTTTTTTGAACTGCCTCAGCACAAAACTTTTCGCCACTAATATCACCTGGAATCAGCACGCATTTTTGTCCTTCGGCTTCAACTAACTCTTTAGTTTTTTTGGCATCTTCGTGTTCATCGAGATAAACAATGGCAACATCAGCCCCTTCTTTAGCATATAGAACAGCAACGGAACGACCAATCCCACTATCGCCCCCCGTAATTAGGGCAACTTTACCTTTCAGTTTTTCACTACCTTTGTAGCTATCGCGATCATATATGGGTTGAGGAGTCATTTCCGACTCGTGAGCGGGCTTTTGATCTTGAGATTGAGCGGGAATTTTGTCAGGAGAGATAGTCATAATCTGATGAATCCTAATGTGTGTGATTTGTCTGGAGAGAAAAACAATATTTATCTAATGTTTACGGGATTCCTACTGTAATTTAGGTCAATGATGGTTTGAATTTGAGCTGACCAGTTGTCAAAAGCTAACGATCATACCCCTATGCTGATAACTGTCCACCCGTTACGTCGTAAAGTGCGCCTGTAACAAAGCTACTATCAGAAGAAGCCATAAATACATAGACTGGGGCGAGTTCTTCTGGTTGTGCTGCACGCTTGATGATGCCGTCAGTGTCGTATTGATCGACCTTTTCAATCGGCATGGTGGCGGGAATATTAGGTGTCCAAACAGGTCCTGGAACAACCGCATTGACTCGAATACCGCGATCGCCTAAGTTTAACGCCAAAGATTTGGTAAAGGTATGCACTGCACCTTTAGAAGTAGAGTAATCGACTAACATTCCCTTACCTATCTTACCCACAATGCTGCCTGTATTGATGATGACATCTCCTTCTGTTAAGTGTGGTAAAGCTGCTTTTACCATGTAGAAATAGCCAAAAACATTGGTTTCCATCGTGCGACGAAACTGCTCTAAAGATATATCTTCAAACTTCTTCTGAGTCATTTGGTATGCAGCATTGTTGACCAAAACATTCAGCTTGCCAAAGCGATCTACTACTTGCTTGATTGAATTTTCACAGTCTTCATAGTTCCGCACATCACCTTTGATGGTCAAACAATCTTTATGACCGATTTTTTTGACCATCGTTTTAGTATCTTCAGCATCGGTATCATTTTCGTTATAAAAAATGGCTACCTCTGCACCTTCGAGGGCATAGGCGATCGCCACAGCGCGACCAATACCTGAATCCCCACCAGTAATAAATGCTACTTTTCCAGTTAGCTTATTGGCAGGACTATAGTTGGATAAATCGCTGTCGGGTTGGGGAGTCATATCCCGTTGAGAAGCTGGGTAATTTAACTTCTGTGGCGGGATGTCATCAGGAGTGGGACGGCTTTCTTCGGTGCGCATGTTTTTATTGTGAAAGTTGGGATTTATTCATGGTGCGTAGAAAACATCAGTTTGTCCCGATCTTCGGTTAAACTAATCTAAACTAGAATTTAATTGAAATACAGGCAGACCTGTATAAGCTACAATTTGCTTTCAACGCTTACTAATGAAGTTAAATAAAAACAATCTAAAATTTATGAGTCAAAAGTAATATTTTAAATTGGCAGGTTGAAAATACAACTATTACTTTTGATGGAGTATTTATGAGCAGAAAATTGCCTTAATGAACTGTAACAGTAAATTAATTATTGAAGTTAAATTATGTCTGAACAAAAAGCAGAAGCTAACGCAATTTCTAATATCAAAGAGAAGGTAGTAGATAAAGTACTTCCAACTCCTCCTGATGCTACTCCCAAGTCTAGCGCCCAAGCCTTAAAAGAACGTCTTCAGTGGGGAGAACCTGGATTAACCATTATTGACGCACGCGATCGCGAATCTTTCTTAGAAGAACGGATTACAGGAGCAATGTTAGCTTCCGACATGAATAAGTTGGAAAAAAACCGTGAGCTTTATGTCTACAGTAATACCGATCAAGAAGCAGCAGAAGTGGCAGAAGAGCTACGCCAGCAAGGATTTGAAAGTGTATCGCAACTTCAAGGTGGTTTAGCTGGCTGGAAAGCTATTCAAGGTCCAACTGAAGGTAGATCTTCGTAATTGTTTTAATTGAATAGTTTTGTACAAGAAAGAAAAATCAAGAATGTTTTTATTATGAGTAATATTACTATTAGCACCGTACTAGTAATATTCTCTGTTGCCTTGGTTGTTTCCAAAGCAATGGCACAAGTCGAAGATCCGTTTTATGTTGAAGCAGTGGATTCACAGCCAAGTTTCACAACACGTTTATTTGGAATCACAATCTATTGTCAGCCATCTTGCTAATATGCAGTGTCTGGTGATTAGTCATATTTTAAACAGGAAGAAAGATGAATACAGGCGAAGAAAAGTTTGCTCAAACCCAGCCAGTTAGCGAAGTAAACGATGCCGAGCAATTAGATCGAGAAACCGGTTTAGAAATGAACGATGTCGATCAGCTAGGTAAAAACGCTGGTTTAGAAATGGGCGATCGCGAACAACTAGGTCTAAAGAATAAGTTAGAAGAGCGCGATGATAGTCGTTTGGAATTAGATAATGCCAGTCAAACTCTGGCTGACTCATAAAATTAGAATTTTTGACTAATTCTTACATCTGCTAATGCCCTCAAAATTAGCCTGTAGCAGCATACGGAAATTAATTTGGAATGACTATAATACCGTTGGCTTTCTTGAGTGGTTTTTTCCGTGCTTATGAATCTTTTCATGACCACAGAAAGAACATTAAGTCGAGGTGAGTTAGCTTTAAAAATGTTGTGATTTAATCACTCCCATACTTTCTTGATGCACTATTAATTTTACCTCCTAAATCAACAATGTTCTACTGCTTACTAACTCCCAAATCGGTATGTACTGTTCTATATTCTTCATAATCCACACCAATCAAACCAGCAAAAGTACCTGCACCACGGTAAATAAATAACAAGGCTTTGACAATTGCTGGTTTACCCATCAAAGAGGCGGGAATCAGCCCCATAATACCTAGCAAAATTAAGCATAGCCCTTTGAGCATTCTGACAAATTGAATCAGCAGTGAGGGATTTAACTCTTTCTCTAATAGACTATGTGTACCCCAAGTCCGAAAACCTCGATTGAGAATCCATTTTAAATTGGTGCGAGAAGCGGGAATCCAATCATAAACGATCGCTTCATCTGCCCAAACAATTTTGTAACCCGCTTTGTTAAGCTTGTAAAAGAAATATGAATCCTCACCTCCAGTGATGGCAAAACGATGATCGAATACTGGGTCGTATTGACGAATAATTTCACCCCGAACCATAACATTATTGGTAAAAGCTACGTGAAGCTGTTCTCCAGTTCGATAGCGAGCAGCATCAAAAAAGCCTCCTTTTTTAACCCAATCAGGAACATCACTATTTTGAAAATGGGGTAAAACTGGTCCTGTGACCACATCGGCGTCGAACTTCTGCTGGGTCAATAATAACTTTTCTAGCCAAGATGCTGCTGGTACTTCATCGTCATCAATAATGGTAATAAAGTCTGCTGCTTTCGAGGCTAAGCTGATAGATTTATTACGAGCATAGGTAATACCTCTGTGAGGCTGAACATTGGTTTTTAAAACCCACTGAAAATTTGGTTTTATTTCCTGACAAACTTTTTCGGCTGCGCCATAAGTGTCATTATCTACGACTATTACTTCGATTTCAGGTTGTTGTATCGTCTCAAAGGTTAGTTGATTGATAGCTGTTAGTAGCCTTTTTAAGCCTTCAGGACGCTTGAAGGTAATGATACAGATAGAAATAAGCATATTAGTTTAAATTTTAAGATACAAAGATAATTTCGCTAACGTAGTGTATTGCACAACTGGAATTTGAGCCATTAGTAGTTAAGCTGATTGACACTAAGTTTGACCGAACATTTTGAGCTTATGTATCTATAAGATAAAGAATTGGGGGTTCAAATTATGCAAGTTAAATGTGGATCAGTTTAGTAATACTCAAATGTAATAATTTATCAGCACCAGACTACTTGTATTTACTAAATTTAACATGATTCTTCTAGGACCTCTCCTCATAACTTAAGTCTTCATCAATCAGAAACAAAAAGGATAGGTATGTAAAGTTAATATATTATTACTAATTAGCCAGCATTGAAGTTTATTCAGATGGAATTTAATACTATAGTTGAAATTATTTTTGTGGCAGTAGGAGTCCTGATTTTGATTCCCTGCTTCATATTTTTTCTGGAATGTTTGGCAGCTTTTGTTTTGCCTTCTTCTGAAGTGGATTCAGAAGCTGAAAGACCTAGAACTACTATTTTAATTCCTGCTCATAATGAAGCCGAGCAAATTAAAGATGTAATTGAGGCACTGCTCCAACAAGTAACAGAACAAGATCAGATAATTGTTATTGCCGATAATTGTCATGATAATACCGCAGAACTAGCAAAATCAACGGGAGTAAAAGTCTTAGAAAGAGAGAATTTGATTGAGCGAGGTAAAGGGTATGCTTTGGATTATGCCATACAGCAAATTAAGCACGATCAGCCAGAGGTCTTAGTAATTGTAGATGGCGACTGTATGATTGAACCCAATACTATCAACAACATTACCTGTAAAGCGATCGCTACAGGTAGACCAGTACAAGCTACCTATCTCATGGAACAGCCTGAAAATCCCAGTCTCAAAGACAATATTTCGATGTTTTCCATCAAGGTCAAAAATAAGGTGAGATTATTAGGTTTAAATCGTCTGGGTTGGCATTGTTTACTAACAGGTTCGGGAATGGCGTTTCCTTGGTCATTAATCAGCCAAGTTTCCTTGGCAGGAAGTAAAACTACCGACGATATGCAGCTGACGGTGGATTTAGCTTTGGCAGGTTCTACTCCTGTATTTTGCCCTAATGCCTTAGTTGTCGGTCGTCTGATGAGAGATCGCGATGCTCAAAGCCAGCGATCGCGTTGGGAACACGGACATTTGGAAATGATTTTGGTCGAAGTTCCTCGACTCTTAAAAGCTTTTGTAACCACTGGAAATTTGGCTGCTTTAGGATTAGCCTTAGATATTTTTATTCCGCCTCTATCTTTGTTGGTGATGGCTTGGCTGGTTAGCATGATAGCTGCTTGGCTGGTAGCTATATTTATTAAAATTTCAATTATTCCCGCAGTTATGGTCAGCATTGCCGGAATCTTTTTAGTCAGTGGAGTATTGCTTGCCTGGAGTAAATTTGGTCGTGCCGATCTACCTCTCAAAAATTTAATCGCGATCCCGTTTTATATTCTCGGCAAAATTCCCATTTATCTTCAGTTCCTGGTTAAACCTCAAAGCAGATGGCTCAAAACCGAAAGAGATCTGCCTCATAAAAATCGCTCATTGTAATTTAGCTTATTTAAGCTGACTGTTACACAACAGCAGAATTGGCGCATATATCGGCAAAAAAAAGCCCCCAGGTACCAAACTGGGGGATAATTCATGTAACAGAGAGTATCTGTTGCATGAATTATCTCTTCTTTAATATGCTTGATGCTATTAAAAAAAATGTTGATTTCGATCACAAATACTTGTGATCGAAATCAGATTAAGCTATTAATCAGTCCCAAGCAAAGACCATAAAGTAAAAACTGAACGGCAATAATCATGAACATACTTAGAGCAATTAGAGGATAACTATAATTCCAATTAATTTGAAAGTCTTTAATTAATAAGCTCATCACCAAAATTGTCAAAATTGATAAAGCGATCGCACCAACCAAGCCAAAAGCAGTCAAAGAAGCTGTAATTAGCTGCACAATGCCCAGAATTAAGGCTACCCAATAAATAGTGTCAACGTGATCGATTTTAAGCCCTAAATCTAACCAGGAAGCGAGCGCAATTCCTAAGGCAGCAAATACAGTATTTAAACCCAAACTAATTAGGTTAGTATAAATCCCCAAGTAGAGAGGGGCATTGAGTTTAGCTGATTTTTGGTAGCTTTGAGCTGGCCAATTGGAGGGAATAACATCAGCAGCTAATAGTTTAGGTGAGCGTTGTATTTTTCCTGTAGTATAAACACATCCTACCTTAATGTTTCCTGGCTGCTTAGCCTTTTTTTGTTCTGCTTCAATGACATAGATATGAGAAAAAACCTTTTCGCCATAGCTATAAATTACTGGAGTCTGTTGGGTTGCAAGATTAGCTGAGCTGCCTGCTTTGAAATTAGCATATCTTTCGCAGCCATAGATTGCGGCATTTTTCGTTACCTCACTCAAAGGAAAAAGATTTCGGGGCGATCGCGCTATGCTCTTCTCCCCTGCCAAATCAACTGCTAAACGACAGTAGTTAACTGAACCAATAGTATGGTTACACAGAGCTGGAATTTGTTCAGAAGCAACTACAGTACTGGAGTTATTGCTTACAATGCTCAAGACGATCAAGATTACCGTAGTTAGTGTCCATACCACAGGCAGGAAAAACTTCTTGATTACGGGCGGTAGTGAGAATTTTGTTACGACTTTATCTAGCTGTTGGTTTCTGGACAAATCAATTTTAGCTGGTGTAAAGCTATATAAAGTATTGATTATTTCTGCTTTGAGAAAAGTTTTGTGAACCATTTCCCGATCCTGTAGCAAGCCTGCGTCGTCAATACTATCTTCAACTGGAAAGTCTTCAAACTGAGGAAAATCTATTTCAGTGTCGAGATTTTCAGTACTGCCAACAGTGGCTTCACTTTCTGAATTAATTTGCGTGGGTAATTCCAAGGTAGTTTGCCAGTCTGGTTCTAGCTTACCTAATTGGCGACTGTAGAGCCAAACTGCATTGAGAGAATCAAGCTTTAAAGACGCGATCGCAGCGGCTACCGTTTCCGCTAAGATGACGTAATCTGGCTGATAGTTTGCTTTGCGGTTGACATAAATGTGTAGTCGGTCTTCTTGAACAACGACTTGAAAGCGCAAGTTTTTATTACCACAGGCTCTTTCTAAGGCTTTAACAATTAATTCTCGATCCATAACTACGCAACCAAAACATAGCAGTATTAAGTTTATAATTCCCCAAAATGTTATTTAAACGAGATCTAGCAGCTAAAATAACCGTTCACTTTAATTTTTTTGCTTCAATGTTCATCAACTGCTGCCGATAAAGCCAGAACACGTTACTATTTTTCAATAAAGTTGAGACTTTAATTAGTATTCATGTTGATCGAGAAAAATCTATTACCTACAGAAATTATTCTTACCCCGACTCGTCATTGCATTGGCAGGCTTAATCTTAATCGTCGGCTTCAGCCTGGTAATTATCTAGACTTTGAGGGAAAAACTTACGCTATTTTGGAGCGTCATCATTTCTATCAATATCGCGTCGGCGGCTATCGCTTTGATAAAGCCACTCTCCATGTCCAAGAATCTAAAAGACCTGAAGAAACTACTCAGATAGGCGATCGCTATATAATTGGCGATGCTAATTGTCGCTTTAATGCTCGTTCAGAAATTATGCGTTGTGCTGTTAATCCAGAAGGCCCATGTAAGGAATGTCGTTATTTTGAACCAGTTGATCGCTAATTTGATCTTGTTGCAGCCAAAATCTCAAGTATTACCTTAATAATTCAATTGATTGGAATTGATAAAAGCGATTGCCTTACCCAGATAACCAATATGACCTGGGAAGAATACGCTCGACTCAATCTAGCTAACCATCTCGTATCTTTTAGGTTGTCTGCTTGTATTCAGAGTTGTGTGATTTTCGGTCTAAAATTTTGCTGTTTCTGACACTTATTATTGGCTTTTTCTGCAACTTGGCAGTGGTGTGTATCCCCTACTATCAAATTAAGCAATCAATTTTTAGGTTGATAGCGACGTTAGTTGTAATTTCTCAGGGAGAGTTTGAAATGTCAGTTGAAGACAAAATCAAGAAACACGAAGAGGGGATCTATATTGCTGTGCCTAATGAAAACCTATACAGCAGCACGCCCAAGTAAAGCTTATCTTGAGCGTTTACTCGCCAGCGATCACTTCTCAATTAATAGGCAATCACCTTGTCTCACCTAATAAATGCGATCGCCATTTTGAGAATAACTAATAATTCAATAATTCAAACTTAATAAACTAAGTTGTTCAGCATCCTCTGCACTGAGTTGCCAACCCATTGCTCCTGCATTTTCTTCTGCCTGCCGAGGATTTTTAGCCCCAGGAATTGGAATCACGTTCTCTTGAACTATAAGCCAGTTGAGGGCTACCTGAACTGGAGTTTTTTGATACTTTTCCCCCAGCTGTTTTAGTTGGCTAATTATTGGTTCAATCTTGCTCAAACCAGAAGCCGAAAATTTGGGATTAAGCTTTCTTGCTCCTTGGACTAGTTCAGGATTTTCGGGAGTATATTTACCCGTCAATAGCCCTTGATCCAAAGGACTATATGCCAAAATCGTGATTCCCAACTTACGAGCAAGCTCTAAAATACCGTTTTGCTCAATCTTTCTCGTTAGCAACGAATAATGAACTTGATTTACGGCTAAAGGAACATCATATTGTGCTAATAGATCGTGTGCCTGCTGCATCTGCTGTGCCGAGTAGTTACTAACGCCGACGCTAAGAATACGACCTCGCTTGACCTCTGATGCCAGAGCCTCCATTAAAGTCGGTTGACTCATCAAAAAGCTAACGGGCATATGAACTTGATACAGAGCAACTTGTTCTACCTGAAGCCGTTTGAGACTGTTAGTTAAGGCATCAGCTACCGCCTCGGGGTTCAACCTCCAGGGCAAAGGAAAATACTTAGTAGCGATCTGTACTGGTTGAGTAGTTTGCTTTAAAAATCGTCCGATGAGCCGCTCAGATTCGCCTAAACCGTAAACTTCAGCCGTATCAAAAAAAGTCGCGCCGTGAGCCACAGCCGCCTCAAAAGCTTTTTCCACCTCTGTTGCTCCATAATCTGAGCCATAACCCCAAAATAAGCGATCTCCCCAAGACCAAGTGCCAATACCTAAAGATGGGAGAGAGATAGGCAGAAGTGATAGTTTAGTTGGTTCCATAAATTTGGGGAAAACTTTAAGAGGGCTGCAATATCACTTTAGCAAAAGTAAACAGGGGTACATCGCTTTCTCAGTCGGCAACGTCCTAAATCTAATCCTATTCACTGATACGCATCAGATTAAATCTTTGTAGAATAATTTTGAACATTATTGAGCAGAGAATATTGATATGGAAACGCGATCGCTAGGAACATCAGAGGTTCAAATTACCCCGATCTTAATGGGAACATGGCAGGCGGGAAAAAGAATGTGGGCAGGAATCGATGACCAAGAGAGTATTTCAGCAATTCGAGCTGCTGTGGAAGCAGGGATAACCACCATTGATACGGCTGAAGTCTACGGAGAAGGACATTCAGAGCAAATTGTCGCTCAAGCTGTAGGCGATCTTCGTGACCAATTAGTCTATGCTTCTAAAGTATTTGCTAATCATCTCAAATACGATCTGGTAATTGAAGCTTGCGATCGCTCTTTGACTAACCTAAAGACTGACTATCTTGATTTATATCAGATTCATTGGCCCTCTGGCTCATTTAACCATGAAGCTGTTCCAATTGAAGAAACAATGAAAGCTCTCAATAAATTAAAAGAAGACGGTAAAATTAGAGCAATTGGAGTTTCTAATTTTAATCGCGAACAGTTAGCAGAAGCTGCCCAATATGGCCGAATTGATAGTTTGCAACCACCCTATTCATTGTTCTGGCGCAAGATCGAACAGGATGCAGTACCGTATTGTGTGGAAAATAATATTTCTGTTTTAGCCTACTCTTCTTTGGCTCAAGGTCTACTAACAGGTAAATTTACTCCAGGTCATCAATTCGCCAAAGAAGATCATCGCAGTGCTAATGTCCTGTTTCAAGGAGAGAACTTTGAACGCGCTCAAAACGCTTTAAAACAGTTAAAACCCATTGCCGAAAGTCATAACTGTAGCTTAGCTCAACTTTCTCTAGCTTGGTTAATTGCCCAACCTCAAACCCAGGCAATCGCTGGGGCGAGAACTACCACCCAAGCCATAGATAATGCTAAAGCAGCGAGCATTAATCTATCTCCTGATGAATTGCAAGAGATTGATCGCATTGGTAAACAAGTAACCGATCATCTTGATGACAATCCCGTAATGTGGAATTGGTAGCTGGTTAATCGACAATCAACCATCACAGCAGTAATGAGTAAGAACCAAGGTATTGCTGAATTGCAATAGTATATCTGGCAAAATAAAAAGAGCAAATCTCCAAAATGCCAATCAAATAAAACCATTGAAAATGGCGATCGCTGAGAAAAACAGCTCAAATTGTATATTCTGCGGCGAAATTATACCTAGACATCATACTTTAGCCAAACACAAAAAAAGCCCTGTTCAAAAACAGGACTAAAAATCAAGCAGGAACTAAAGAAAAGTTTTAACGAACAGTATCAGCTAGATTATCTACGCGAATTGGCTTAACTAGATACATTTTGATTAATTCTACGCCGTTAGAAACATAGTAAGGCAACTTTCTTAGAAGTTTAAACGGTGCAGGCGCATCAGATCCAGCAATTTTAGTTAGTTTCTGATTGTTAATCACGCATTTTTCTAAACGCCGATAAAAATCGGGATGTTCTACATCTAAAATGATCGGGAATACTCTTCCAGCAGTTTCGTTGGTTTGCTTAATTACATACTTATCATACTCGCGGGCATCTAAGCCCAAAGACTCATAAAATCCAGAACGCTGAACATCGTTCAGATACATTGTTGCAAACACTGAAAGCAGAAAGAAGCGACTCCATAGTCTTGCTCGCCAATCATTGAGAAACTGAGGCTGAGATTTCATGATGGCATCAAAAAAGTCGCCATGACGGTTTTCATCCTGACACCAGTTCTCAAAGAAGCTAAAGATCGGGTAAATTTCGTTTTCAGGATGCTGCTGTAGATGACGAAAAATAGTGATGTAACGCCAGTAACCGATCTTTTCCGAAAGATAAGTCGCGTAAAAAATAAACTTAGGTTTAAAGAAAGTGTATTTACGGCTTTTAGTGAGAAATCCTAAATCCAGAGAAAGATTAAAGTCAGACAAAGCCTTGTTTAAGAAGCCAGCATGACGGGCTTCATCTCTAGACATAAGCGTAAAAATTTCCGCTAAGACAGGACTTTTTGCTTTCAAACGTCTGCCTAATTCTTTGTAGAGTAGAAAACCTGAAAATTCAGCTGTACAGGAACGTTCTAAAAATTCAATGAATAGTTGGCGCGTCTCGCCACTAATGCTGTCCCAAGACTTCTGAAACTGTTCATCTCTGACAAAGTGATGGCGGTTATAGTCAACACGAAACTCTTCTAAGATTGCTTGGAGTTCAGCTTCGTTGAGGGAGATGTCCATGTTAGCCATCTCTTCAAAATCGGTTGTATAAAAGCGAGGAGTGAGAATAGTTTCTGCCGCAGGAGCTTTTACTCCAGGACGTACTTCCTCAAACTGGGGTTTCTTAAGGCTATCTACCATTATTAATACTTAACTTTTTTCTCTTAAATTGAACAGGCTGACTTTAATGGCCATCATTAGAGGTTACTAAGCTTATATTCTCTAACAGTCGGAGTATCTTGCAACAATTTGTTAATGAATATTAACTACCGAATTGATGAGAATTCAGCTTTTGAACTACTGATAAATCCTCTTGACTGTTAAGAACTTTTGTAGCTGTTGGCAAGAATAATCGAGAATATTGTTGGTTTGTCTTTACGATACCTTTGTTCTTGAGTTCAGAAATCAGTTATTTACTCAAAGTTATTACTGCATTTTGTCCTCCAAAGCCAAAGCTAAAACACATAGCATGATTGAGTGCAGTTTTTTTGGCTCTGGTAACTAGATTGAGCTGAAATTGTGGATCTCTCAACCCTACGCAGGGAAGTAAATAAGAATGTTTTAAAGCCATAAGAGTCAAGGCAGTACTAATTGCTCCAGATGCACCCAAAGTATGACCGATCGAGCCTTTGCTAGAACTTGTCGCCACCTGTTGAGGAAATATATGTTGAATCAACTGTGCTTCATGGCGATCATTGAAAATTGTGCTGGTACCGTGTGCCTGAATGTAATCAATCGCTTTAGCCTCTAATTTGCTTCGCTCTAATGACTGCTTAACTGCTCTAGCTGAACTGCCATTAACCGTTTGAGGTGCGCTGACATGGTGAGCATCACAGGTTAAACCAAAGCCTAAGATTCTGCCATAAATTTTTGCTTGGCGACGAGCTGCTAATTCTGCTGTTTCTAAAACAAACATCGCTCCTCCTTCCCCTAAAACCAATCCTTCGCGCTTGTAGTCAAAAGGATAGCAGCCTGTACTTGCTAATGCACCCATCTGTTCAAAAGCTGCCAAAGTCAGGGGGGTAATTGGGGCTTCGACTGCACCAGCGATCGCTCTTTCGCATCTACCTGTTTTGATTAGCTCGTAGCCTCTGGCTAATGCCCAAATTCCTGTTGCACAAGCAGCCATAGGAGCCAATACAGGAGCAGTAGTTTGGATATAACTACCCGCGATCATTGCTGGTTGATGAGGTAAAATTTGTAACCAATTAGAGGCTGAATCACTCAATTCACCAGCTGGGGCAGAGGGGGCTAATTTTTCCCAGGTTGCCTGACAACTACGACTAGAGCCTATGGCCACACCACATTCTTGAAGTGGAGGTTGGAGTTGGGCATCTTTTAAGGCATCAACCAAGATCTTTTGGGTTAAATCATCTATTTTGCTTGGTTGAGCATTAATTAGCCCTAAAGGATAAGCAGGGAGTGCCTCAAAAAGCTGGCGCGATCTAATCCCTGACTTACCCTGTAAAATACTCGACCAAGTTGATTGAAGTGATCCGAGACAGGATATCAATCCTATCCCAGTAACAACCACATCCATTGGGTTTTAAACTATCTGAGCTTTGGGTTGAAAAAAGTTACCTGAGAAACTCATAAACACAAATTAAAATCGATTTATTTCTGGAGTTTTTCAAGACCTTCTACCACTTTAGCTGTACTAATGCGATCGCCTTGTTGAATGCCGTTCACTACATCCATCCCCTCGACCACTTTGCCAAAGACAGCATAGTCTCCATCTAGGGAAGGTAATTCTTCCAGGGCAATATAGAACTGAGAAGAAGCAGAGTCGGGCATAGCAGAACGAGCCATAGCAATGACACCGCGATCATGTTTGAGGACTACCTCAGAACCAGAAAGTTTCGCCTTACTGTAGGTAGGCTTATCTTCTCCCTCTAACTTGATTTCCAAAGGAATGCGTCTTTCTAAACCAGTTTGTGGATCGATAAAGCCCCCTGTCCCCAGTTGTCCACTGAAGTTGGGATCTTTTCCTTGAGGATCTCCACCTTGAGCCACAAAACCAGGAATCACTCGGTGAAACTCCAATCCATCGTAAACACCCTGATTGACTAAATCAACAAAGTTACCCGCAGTTGTTGGTGCTTCTGTACCGTTGATTTCAATCAAGATGGGAGAACCATTAACCTGCAATTCTACTTTTGCCATCCCTTCTAGCTGGGGCAAATTGTTACTCATTGTTTTGTTATTATTGTTGGCACTCGCCAATTGTGATTGATTATTTGCCAGATTATCAGATGATGAGGATGATTGTGAAATATCTTTCGCTGATGTAGCACAACCTCCCAAGACCAAACTACTAATTAGCATTAACGAAAACATCTTGATTAGCCAGGCGTTAGTTTTTTGAGTCATGTCTTAAATCTAAAATTTACTTTGGTAACATTGACGAAGTCAGAGTCAGCCCCTCCGTTTATGTCGGACGCGGCGGGGTCTCTCTGACCGCGGAAGGCGGAGTACCGTTTACCTTTGTAGCTCAATTTCCTCAAAATGGAGATTATGAAGATGATTAAGTATTTTTAACTTAAATTTCTCTATTTTTCTACTTCATCCACTGCTTAATCTACCGCTTCTTGAAATTAAAGTCCTTCTAAGGGAATTTCTAAAAATCTTGCTAACTCTGCTCCTTGGTTTTCTAAAGTTGAAAGAGCTATGGGTTCGCCAACTCGGGTCAAAGGAATATCTCTTCTTTTTTGAGAGCGCAAATACAAAGCTCTTTTGGGGCTTAATCCTTCTCTAATCTCAGCTCTAACAGATTGCACTTCTTTGATGGGAATTTCAACTTTTACCCGTCGATTTTTGCCAGGATATCCTTGACGAGAGATCGTTACTTTGCCTGTGTTTTTATCAAATTCATTATAGCCACCACCCACATTCCAAATCAAAAGTAGCCATAAGTATGTAGCCAAAAGTGAACCAGCTACACCGTAAAAACTCAGAGCAATCCCTTGAGGAACAAACTGTAATTCACTAGTATCAGAAACAATTAACAAATTGGTGTGAAAATAGCTAGATAGACCGGCTAACAAGAATCCTAGACCGCCGATTGTTACTATAACTGCCCATAGCAGATTGCTTAGTCTGCGAGAGCCAAGAATATCCTGTCTTAATGCTTGTTGTTTTGTTTGATTGGTTGTCATAAGGAATTTTGTTTTATATCTCTATATTCTCATTCAGTGGATTCAGTAAAAACTTGGAATTATATGTTTTAAACTAGTATTTGACTATATATCTGCAAGTTGTAATATGTCGTTTTGTCAAAATTTTGCTAATAAATATTTATGGCTCTTGCCGAAGATTAGCGATTGGCAATCTAAATTTTAGGTCAAAAGCTGTCTTTAATTCGCCTGATACCAGTATTTTCATGTTATTTTAATACAAAGTACTTAAGTGCTGTCGCTGAATTTGCTTTGTTACGGTATCTTAAGAAAAGTTTCATCTGATGACAGGAAATACTACCTGGTAATCTGGTAAAGTTTTATAAATCTTGGTAGTTCTCAAGCTAATTTGAGATAAGTACCTAAGGCATGATAGAAATGTACATTTTGATAGATCTTGCAATCTAATATTATCTAAGCAAGAGGATTAAAAAAATATGACAATAGCAGTAG
>JAIMKV010000092.1 GCA_020692205.1 Myxosarcina sp. GA_180221_E-2-1-MAG-40_15 | reverse complement strand
ACTTGGTTAGAGAAAAGTTTACTTCCTCAATTAAAGCCTGGCGACATCATAGTCATTGATAATGCAACATTTCATAAAGGACACAGCATTCAAGAAATAGCTCAGGATGCAGGATGCGAAATTTGGTATTTACCACCATACTCCCCTGACCTGAATAAAATCGAGCGTTGGTGGTCTGTTCTTAAAACTTGGATGAAACAGAGAATTTATGACTTTGAGAATATCAGAGAATGTGTTGATTCTGCCTTTGCTCAATGTCCTAACGTATTCGCGTAATGCTATATGAGTTTAAAAGCTTTACAAAGTATGGTTGAATCTGGCTTGGGTATTGGGGTGATGCCCGCAGCGATTGTTACTCCTCCTCCTCACAATACTCTTATCAAAACTATTAACCACTTGAACTTGAAATTACCTGTCGGGATAGCTACTTTACCTGAAAAAAGCATACCTGGATTAACTCTAGATTCGCTAACTCAAACTATACGAAATGAAATTAAATCGGCTTAATTGTTATTTACGTTAAAACTTGCCAGATAACAGCAGGATGATAAAGATATAAAGGCGATCGCAATAAATGAGCAACTTCTAAAAACATTAGCTGTAAATTAGGTTTAGACGCGGATTTACTAACCAGCTTATTCATATAGCCCGTCATCAGTTTATCTACTGTTCCGCTTTTGCTTTTACCGCCTACTGTGGTAGGGAAGCGGGAATCTTGGCTAGTAGCTAACATCCAGTGAAAAGAGTTGTTTTTGGCTAGTTGTTTCTGGAAGCGATTATTATCTAGTTTGCCCCGCGAAGATTTATCTAACCAAGCCTGTAAAGTTTTTGCCCCCAAAGCACTTACGGTCATTCCTTGTCCATATACGGGACACAAAGCACATACTGCATCTCCCAAAGCAATAAACCCAACTGGTAGTTTAACTTTGTGGTAATTTCTCATTCGGTTTGCTGTTGCCCGATGAGCATAAATAGGTGATGTGGGGATAGCATCGGCGATCGCCTGATAAAAATCAGGCTGTGCTAGACTTTGAGCGAATTCTCGAAATCCGCGATCTTCTAAAGGGGGGAAATCCTTGCCATAACCGCCCAGCGTGGCAATCAGCTCATTGTTTTCGATTTTGGCTAAATATCCCAAACGCGTATTTTTGGGCGGAGACTGAGAGATTAATAATACCTTCCAGTTTGACGATTGATTATCTGGTAATTTGTAACGGCGAGTAGCATAACCCAAAAAAGGATTGACTACGGTTTCAGGTGCAGCAGTTTGACCAATTTGTTCTAACCATTGAGAAGCCTGAGAGCTTCTACCGCTAGCGTCTACGATTAGATCTGCTGTTAGCTCGGTTTGTTGGGTTGAATCTAGCTTGACTCCTCTTATCTGATTTGTTTGAGCATCGTAAACCAAACCTGCCACCTTGCTTTGTTCCAAAATCTTAATTTTAGGCAGCTTGAGTAACTCTTGGCGAATTGTCCACTCCAAAAGATAGCGACTACAGGTAATCGAAACAATATCAGAAGCTTCTTTTGCCTCTATTCCCCATTTTTCCTCGACAAAATGCTTAAACTCCCTTGCCCAATCGATACTTAAAGCACCGTTATTGTCTAACTGTTCTTCAATACCAGGAAAAAACTCGGCTAAGATCCGATAGCCTTTGGTAAACAAAACATGAGGCTGCACTGATTGAGGCACACCACGACGCGCCTGAGGAGTTTCGGGTAACTTATCGCGATCAA
Source organism: Myxosarcina sp. GA_180221_E-2-1-MAG-40_15 (assembly GCA_020692205.1). Lineage (GTDB taxonomy): Bacteria > Cyanobacteriota > Cyanobacteriia > Cyanobacteriales > Xenococcaceae > Waterburya. The sequence continues at coordinate 15,037 of JAIMKV010000092.1, read as the reverse complement.
TCATAATTACCTGCTCGAAATAATCTGACAATACTTTGGCACTTAGTAGTCCAGCAATACTGCCACCAACGATAATCGCGCGATCGCCGATAATTTTAGCCAAATTCCCGCTCAAACTATTATTTCTCTGATCTTTATCTTACAGAAACATTGTCAACCACCTACTTATTTAATCGCGGTATTTCTCTTGAGATATCAACACTAAAGTCAATCCCGTGCAAACTATCAGCAGACCTAGAGAAGCTGCTGCTGCATCTACAAATGCTGCATCGTTGGTAGCCACCCAAATCTGTGAAGCTAGGGTTCTAAAGCCAATGGGAGACAATAACAGGGTCGCGGGGAGTTCTTTAATTGCAGTAAGAAAAATCAAAGCCGCTCCGCTGATTATTCCCGGACGCACCAGGGGAATGGTTATTTTTTCAAAAGTTTGCCAAGGTGTGTGTCCTAAAATTCGAGCTGATTCTTCTAGTCTGGGGTTAACTTGTAGTAAAGAGCCACGAATTGTGCCAACCGATTGAGGCAAAAACATGACTAGATAGGCAAAGACGAGCATTGGCATTGTCTGATAGAGCCAGGGTGCATATCTAGCACCAAAAAACACTAGAGTGAGAGCAACGACAACACCTGGTAAGCCAAAACCAATGTAAGAAGATCGCTCGATTAATGTAGTCAGAATTCCTGGAAATCGCACGCCTAAAATTGCTACTGGTAAAGCAAACAATGTGGAAAAAATGGCCGCCAACCCAGCTGCCCAAGCAGAATTAAGAGTGAGAGGTAAAATACTTTTAAGTACAGCTAACGGATCGCTGGCTCGCAGTAGCCAAAGAGTAATAACACCAATAGGTAAAACTAAACATAGTGATGTCACTAGACTACAAAAAGCCAAAGCCGGCCACTTCCAAGATCCAAGACGAATTAACTGATGTTTTCTTCTTGATGCCGATCCCCGACTGTAATATTTTGCCTTCGTTCGCGCTTGATATTCTAATAAAAGAATAATCGAAACTAGCAATACCAACATTAATGATAAAGCAGCAGCAAAATTGAGATTAAAACTAGCCCGGTACTGAGTAAAAATTGCTCGCGTAAAAGAATTAAACCTCATTAACGAAGGAGTGCCAAAGTCTCTAAGTGCATAGAGAATTATTAAAAGAGAGCCAGCCATAATCGAAGGTTGAAGCTGGGGAAAAGTAATCCCAAAAAAAACCGACCAAGAATTGTGACCTAAACTCCGAGCTGATTCTTCCATAGCTGGATCTATTCCCTGCAAGCCTGCCCGAACGCTCAACAGCAGATAGGGATAGGAAAATAGCGCAATTCCAGCCACTACGCCTGGCCAACCATAGATCGAAGGAAGTCTTTCTACTCCTAAAGGAGCAAGCCAAGTTTGCAACAAACTGCCTCTAGGACTGAAAGTAGTAATCAAAGTAAAGCTACCTACATAAGTAGGAATCGCTAAAGGTAAGGTAGTTACAACCGCCCAAAATCGGCGACCTGGCAGATCAGTACGAACAGTTAAAAAAGCTAGAGGAATGGCAATTAGTGCAGACAATAAAGTTACCACTACTGCCATGGCGACACTATTAAAAATAATTTCTAATGTCTGTTTGCGCCGCAGAAACTCCCACCATTGCTCTCCACCAATTCCCATGGTGCGAATAATTAGGTAAACTAAGGGTAAGGAAATCCCCAGAGCAGCGATCGCACCCATCACCACCAAAAACCGAGGCGGTCTGAGCGTTTGTCCCTTGTTTAAATTTAACTTTTCGATGATGGAGAAACGTGATATTTGCTGCGACATAACTATAAAATTAAATAAGCAATCAATGCAGCCTCACATTTGGCTGGTCAGGCTCTTTTAATTTACAATACTCCAGCTTGTTGTAAAAGACTTAAAGTGCCTTCTAAATCGTCGAGGTTACTCAGATCAATATCTGGGGCATCAATTTGCTCTAAAGGTACCTGCTCTTCTGAGCTAGGAACTCCTGTTGCCAACGGATATTCATTAGTTTCTTGAGCAAAATATTGTTGAGATTCAGGGCTCAATAAATAGTTAATCAGCGATATTGCTTGCTCTTCGTGTTCGGTAGTATCAGTAATGGCAACCCCAGCAACATTGATCATTGAGCCTGCATCATTTTCAGTATAGTGATGGTCAACAGGAAAGTTGGGATCTTCTGCTTGAAAGCGATTCAAATAATAGTTATTCACCAAACCAAGTTCTATTTCTCCACGACCAAGAGCTTCTAAGATAGTTGTGTTGTTACTATAAACTTGAGCATCGTTGTCTCTCATTGCTTCAAGCCACTGTAGGGCGCGATCATCTCCTTCGGTAACTCTGAGGGCAGTTACAAAAGCCTGAAAAGATCCATTAGTAGGCGCCCAACCTACTCTACCACGCCACTGTTCTTCTGTTAATTCCCAAATAGAGTCAGGCAATTCGTTTTCGTTAACTAGTTCGGTGTTATAATCTATGACACGAGCGCGACCAGAAACACCAATCCACTGACCTTCTGGAGAACGGAAGCGGCTATCCACTTTTTTTAAAATTTCTTCTGGTAATTGCCTAGTTCGATTAGCTTTCTGAAGTGCTCCTAATGCCCCTGCATCTTGACCAAAGAAAATGTCGGCAGGGCTATTTGGCCCTTCTTCAAGAATTGCCGCTGCTAGCTCCGCAGTATCAGCGTAACGCACATTAATCGTAGTTCCAGTTTCTGCTTCGTATTTTTCAAGTAACGGACCAATTAATTCCTCGTTGCGTCCAGAGTAAATAGTCAACTCTCCTCCAGTCGCAGCAACGAGAGTGGCTGGACTGGAGGTAGTAGGCGCAGTTGTTATTGATCGATTATTGCAAGCAACAGCCAGACTACTGGTAAGTGTTGCAACTCCCACAAGGAAAAAAAATTTTCTTCGTTTCATTTGTCTAATGTTTATTTTGTCATTAAATGCACATTATAGTTGATAAAGTTTCTCAAAAATCAAGAAATTTTTCTTAAGAGGTGAAATGTAGGTTAAGAAGTATATAGAATCAAGAATTTAGAGCAGTAACCTAAAAAATAGGTTGAAAACACAGTAATCAGACCGATTACAATAAGATGTTACTTGAAGATATGTATTGGATAAAATGTGAAAATAGAAAATCTTAGAAAAGAAACTATAGCAGATCGAGCTAGGATAACTGCAACCCTTACTTGGGAAAATTGCGATCGCCCTAGTCAAGATGTTTATTTTGAAACTACGGCTGAATTTCAAGACGATCTGTTCCTCAATCCCAACTCTTTTTTACTAGCTGGCGCACTTCCTGCCATGCGCTACGGCGAAAAACGAATAGCCATAGATACGCCCATTTGTCCAGAAATCAAAGAGGGTTTGTTCAGCGCGATGAGATGCCTGATTAATTGGCATGGAGGCGATCGCCAGGTAATTGCCATCGAAGCCCCAATCCAATCAAATGTGTTATTTCCCAAAAAGCCAACCCGTGCAGGTGCATTCTTTTCAGGAGGCATTGATGCTTTAGCAATGTTGCAAGATAATCGGCTTAATTTCTCTAGCGAACATCCTCGCTATATTAAAGACGGAATCTTAGTATACGGTATTCTGCAAGGCGAAAATGAATCCGATCCTAGTTTCCAAAACGTAATCAATGCCGTTTCGGCGATCGCCGATGATGCAGATATTAATTTGCTCCAGGTGACGACAAACGCCTATGCTCATTTTAGAGATTTAGACTCCAACTTTAGTTTTTGGCGACTTGAATATCTTGGCTCGTTTTTGGCGGCGATTTCTCATGCTTTTGCGCCCAGATTAACTATGGCTTCGATTGCCTCTACTTATGATTATGCAAGTTTAGCGCCTTGGGGTTCTCATCCTCTACTAGATCATTTATACAGTAACTTTGGGCTACAAATCCGTCATGAAAATGCTGCTTTGTCTCGGCTAGAAAAAATTAAGTCAATAGCTCAATGGGATGTAGCTTTAAAACATCTTCGGGTATGCAATGAAAAAAGCAGCTATAGTCAAGGTAATTATAACTGTGGCAAATGTTATAAGTGTCTTAAAACTATGACTGCATTACTGGCACTAGGATTGCTGGATCGAGTAGATACCTTTATCGAAAAAGATGTTTCTCCAGAACTGTTGATTGAAAACTCTTATCTCAGCGATGCTTATGGAGAAAACTGCTATCTTGAATTAATTGAGCCTTTATCTCAGCTTGGTCGTGATGACTTAGTTGATGGTATTACTCAGATTTCGAGAAGATACCGCGAACAAGATTTTCCAGGTCGAATCAAACGTTTGGATCGCCATCTTTTTGATGGTAATCTGCTTAATATTGGCAAAAAAATTAAGACCTCTTTAGCTCTAAAACGTCGAGCTTAAAAGAGCGTTGCTGATTTAAAACCTGGAATTACTCATAATAATGTTCATATTTCGATTCCGCAACGCCCTCAAAAGAATATAGCCCCATTTGTCGCCGTTGATTTTAGCTTCTGCAACTTCAACATCGTAATGCAGAATGTTAGCCATAAAAAGCCAATGCCATAACCGCCAATAATATCAGTCGGCCAATGCACTCCCAAATATAAACGACTTAGACCAATTGCACCGATAAAAGCAGCGGCTAGCAGATAGATCAGCCAAGAAAATTGAGGGTAGCGAGTTGCTATAAGATGAGCTAAAAATCCGTAGAAAACTATTGAACCTAAAGCATGACCACTGGGATAGCTAAAAGAAACTTCTTTGATGGGTGATTGCCACAGATCGGGGCGAGTTTTACCAAATACAGATTTGAGTCCATAACTAAGAATTACACCGCCCGCACAGTCAATCAGAAATATTTTGACTTCTGGATAACAGCGTTTCCAGAGTAATAGTATGAGGGCAAAGCCTGCCATAATACTAACTACATTTGGATCGTTGAACCGAGTAATAATTTGCATGAGGCGATCGAGAGTTGGATTAGCAAAGGCGTGAATCCACAGCAGAATTGTTTGATCAAAAGCAAAAGCTTCTTGCTCTAAAACTTCATCAGAAATTTGAGCAACAATATAGATAATTATTAAACAGCTAACTATCCCTACTGTACCTACCGTAGTGATTAGAGAAGTAATTTTAAGATTAATCTTACTCCGCCAAAATTCAACTAATTTTTGTAAGAGAGTTTGCATAGTACAATGTTGTCAAACATGATTGGTAGATTACTTGCTTGATGTTTGACCGATGTTAATCAATTTAAGATTGCTAATGATTTAGGCTAGACATAGCATAACAGTCACAGAGATTAATTATGTTTAAATTGCCCAGAGAAATTAAATTATTGTATTAGGAATGACTGAGATCATTTGGTTGAGACTTTTGCTGACTGTCCCAACCAAGAGATGAGCAAATAAACTATCAATCCCGCTGCCATACCAGGAAAGACTTCATAGACTGCATCTGATAATTCTAAACTTAGTTTCCAAATCAGAGAAACCGCAATACCTGAGATCATAACCGCGATCGCAGCAGGAGTAGAGACAGGTTTTTGCCAACTACGTAAAATCAATAAAATTCCTAAACCAGAAGCTAAAATTGACCAGGCAAAGGTAATTAAACCAAACACACTATCGTTATTGACTAAAGCAATTACTAAGACAATCGAGGTGACGGCTAAAGTGCCCATTTTGGCGAATCTATAGGACTTAGCTAACTCAGGAAACAAGTCTTGAGTTAGGGCAGCTGAACAGGATAAAATTTGAGAATCAGCGGTAGACATTGTTGCTGCAAATAAACCAGCCAACATTACTCCGACCAAAATTCCTGGTAAGAGATTTTGTGATAAGTCCAATAGTGCCAACTCTGGATCATTTAAGCTAGGTAGCAATACTCGCGCTGCCAAGCCAATAAATATCGCGCTAAAAGCGGTAATCAAACCGCAAATAGTTCTAATATCTCGCGCTTTACCCATATTGTCTGCAGAATCGAGTGCCATTGCCCGCACAACAATATGAGGCTGCCCTACCGCACCAAATCCCGCCACTAGCCAGCCAACAAAAAACGGGAAGAAGCCCCAGGCTAAATTAGAGGGAAACAACCTGACTAAGTTTGGATCTATTTGCCTTAAATTAGTGTAGATGTCGGCAACTCCGCCACTAACTGTAAGAGTAACAACTGACAGCAACAATAAAGCACCGATCATCACTATAGTTTGGATCACATCTGTCCAAATTGAGGCTCGAATGCCTCCAGAGAAACAATAGATAACAACTACAACCGCCCCAATAATTACTCCCCAGGTATAGTCCCAACCAAACAAACTGTTGAGTGCTTTACTCCCTGCTAATAGTTGTGCTGCGGCATAAGTACCCAAAAATAAAATAGTAATCAGGGCGGAAATCACGGTAATCCAGCGATAGCCAGGTTGCTTTTGAGCCAAAAATGTGGGGACAGTTTCCGACTCTGATGCTTCTGAAACCTGACGCAATTGTTTAAAAACCAATAACCAAGCCAAATAATCACCGATCGCCCAACCAATCGCTAACCACATACTGGATAAACCCTGAGTATAAGCATAGCCCACCTGTCCCGTAAACAAAAAACCACTTTGACCAGTTGACAAAGCCGATAGCGCGATCGCCCAAGGATTAACGTTTCTTCCTGCCAGTAAATAATCGGTAGTCGTATCCTGCTTTTGCGTTGCAGCATACATCCCAACTACGGTAAATAAAATTAAAAAGAAAATGAAAGAAAGAGCGATCGACATGATTATTTCCAATTACTCCGTAGGAACAGTAAGCGCAGCGTTTCTACCGTGATGCTAGGCTGAATTCCATTGCCGATAGGCTATTATCAGTTTTGACTATTCGTTCTAATTTAAACCCACTTGCTTCAAACAATTCTTGAAATTGCTTTTTCGTCCGCCAGCCACCACCAGGAGTTGCGACATTAATTTGCACGGCAAAGATGCCAGGCATAATGCCATCGGCTTCAGTTTTTGGTTCATCGAGATCGGGGACAAAAGACTGTAATAAAATTAGTTTGCCATCATCAGGAAGTGCTGCTTTGCAGTTTGCCAAAATTTGCATCGCATCTTCATCACTCCAAGCAGAAATAAAATGCTTCATGACGATCGCTTTTGCCCCTGTTGGTACTGACTCAAAAACATTCCCAGTTTTGATTTCAATCGCCTTGGGATTAACGCCTAAGCTACTAATATATTCTGGCGCGGTTTCTGCCACATCTGGCACGTCAAACAAAATACCCTTGCAGCCATAACGCTTAACAATATTGGCAATTAAACCACCTTGTCCACCGCCGACATCCATGACGGTTTCATACTGACCAAAATCATAGACATCGAGTAACCCGTCTACCTGAGAGTTGGTCAAAAAACTCATTGCTTTGATAAAAGTGTCTTTACTCCACTCGTTATCGTAGCAATATTGATAAACACCTTTGTTGTTAGCTAGTTCAAAAGGAACTACTCCTTTAGCCAAAGCTTCTGGTAATACTTTCCAGGCATCCCATTGTGCGGGTTCGATCAGGTGCATTAACAAGTGTCCCACGGATGGTTCTTGATTGGTGACTAATAAAGTAGAGGTTTCAGTTGGGGCAAATACTCGTCCTGGTTTTTCGGCTAATACTTCAACATGAGCCAAGGCACGCAGAATAAAATATAGTCGTTCGGTATCGGTATTAGTTGCTTGAGCTAAACTTTCCACCGTTTGTTCGCCGCGATCATTTAATAGATCGAAGATGCCCAAACGAGTTGCCACATAGACACATTGACTTTTAACAAAGGTTAACATTAAATCGAAAGCTCTTTTCTTCGCTTCTGTATTCGGATTTGTGCTGGTTGAGACCATGTTGATTACTAATTACTGATTACTAATGAAGTTTGGATTTGTAATGCGGTGGGCAAAATTAATTGATTAAAAGCTATCAAATCTATACTTTGGTCTTGCCCACCCTACAAGTCTCTGTTGACTGATTTAGTCACCGCCGATTTCGACTAGTTTGCCGATATTGAAATCGATTTTGACCCAGCCCTTGAGACGACGTAGATTATCTAGTAGTAATAGCGGAATTTGCCAATTATGCAGCATCAAAAAGGGTAAAGGATCATCTGGGCTTAAAATAGCGTCAGTTCCTTGGCTCATCTTTTGCCACCAGGCATTCAGTTCTTTTAAAGATCGAATCCCTAGTAATCTCCAGAGTTCGTGATACGTCCAGTAAGTTGGCTTGCTATTGGGCAAAGGAGTAATTGGCACTTCTCCTGGTTTACCATCGGTTAAATAGGCGTTTGCTACTCCTGGATGATCGTGAAACATAGTGATCGCCGAATGTAGACGAGGATTACATTCAATTGGGTATACTGTTCCAGCCTCAGTTTGGATCATGTCAAAACAAATTTGTCCTGTCAGATTCATTTTGTGGATAAAATTTTCTACCCATTGATAAATGGCGTGATTATCAACCTGTTCATAGTTAACCTGAAAAGGTGAAGACTTAGAACAGCAGTGTAGTCTGATTTTGCCGTTACGTGCTGTGGCATGGAAACAATATTCTTGTCCGCGAATAAATTCCTGCATTACCCAAGGTTTTTCGGGGCTGATCGGTAAACTACGCACATATTCTTCCATCCCTGGAAAAGGTAATCGGGTTAGATCTAACCGCAGTACTGAATCATAAGGAATACTTTTGACTATGTATTGACTACCGTCACTTTCAAAATCAAAATCTAAGATCTGTTGTGGATTGCTAATTCGCCATACTTTAGGTGCGGATAGCCCTAATTCTTTTGCTTTCGAGCAAAAGGCGTGTTTATCATCGAGAAGCGCCGTTTCTTGCGGATCTAAATGAATCGACTCACAATAGGGTTCTAAGGCTTTTTTGGCTAAGGAATCATAGTAGCTAGCAATAGGGCTAGATACAGGGATAAAGAGATCGATGTTGTGTTGCTTGGCTATGTCAATCAAAGCTTGACAGTAAGCTTCTGGTTCTTTTTCGGGTACAGGTACGGTATAAAAGCCTTTGACGGCACGGGAAAAACGATGACCCGATAGCCAATATTTGTGTGTTTCAACTAAATATACGTCATGCCCATCTCGATGAAAAGATCTGGCTAGCTGCAACGCTTTGGTCATCTTTGCTCCAGTAATGAGAATTTTCTTTGGTTCTGTCGGAGCATTATCAGCAACTGGCTGTTCTTTCTGATTCGTGAAGATGTTGCCAATTAAGGATATCAAGATAATTACCAGGTTAAAAGGAAGCAACAGTAATAATAAAATTAGAGTTCCTATATTCTTAATGATCGCTGAACCACTTCCTGAAATAGATGATCTTTGTGCCATGTGAACCAAATTTAAATTTTTGATATTAGCCTTTGTTCAATAGATATTGTTAGGGGCAAGACAGCGCTTACCCCAACGAAGATTACTTGCGTTTAATGATAGTTAAACCATCACGGATCGGGATTAAAACCTGTTCAACGCGAGGATCATTGGCAACAAAACGGTTGAAATAGGCGATCGCCTGACCATTTTCTTGACGTTGCGCCTCGGGTAAATATGGTTGTCCCTGCATTAAAGTGTTATCTACACAGATAAAGCCATCGGGGGCTAGTAAATCGGTATCTAACAAGAGGTTGAGATAATCGATATAGCCGCCTTTATCAGCATCAATGAACGCTAAATCAAAAGATTCGCCAGCCTTTAGTAGTTGCTGCATGGTTTCTATGGCAGGAGCAACTTTAACCGTAATTTTTTTTCCGTGATCAGAAACAGCAAAGCATTTGAGGGCAAATTGAGAGACATATTCATCTACCTCACAAGCAACAAGATAACCGTCATCAGGCAACGCTTCCGCGATCGCCAAAGCGGAATAGCCTGTAAACATTCCCACTTCTAAGACGCGCTTAGATTTGCTGATTGATACCAACATTTTCAATAGTTGTCCTTCGATATGTCCTGAAAGCATTTCTTGTTCTAAGGCGCGTACTGTTGCTCCGTCGTCAAAATGCTTGCTCCAGTCTTCGCTTTGAGTTTTAGCGGTTAAGTTAGCTAAAGCCTCTGATTCAGAAGTAGTGCAATCTTCCAAATAGGGGTCAAGACCCGCAGCTAAGTGATATGCTTTGTCCAAGGACATTTTGAATTCAGTCGAAACTGATTCGGCTTGAGCTTGGTGGGAAATGTGTTCTAGTTGCTGAACTAGAATTCCTAAGGGAGTTACTGGTCTGGCGGTTTTCTTGATTCCTGATTGCTGGTGGTTGTTCCTGGCGTTGACATCAGACGTATTTGCTGTATTTACCACGATAAATTAACTGCTCCTTACTAATAATTCTGATTCTGATTTACCTTCATTCAGGTATAGTTGCGTTCTTAACCCTGCCAAAGAGTGCGATCGCCCTGTTTAGGTGCAATATAGCCCCACATCGCTGCATTTTGGCGATTGAATCCACCTCCCACAAACGGAAAGTTCTATCCAATCTTTTCGTAACCCTCTACTCGAAATGCGGTGTCGGTAGCTACGAATTTTGCTTCAATTTGATTCATGCTTTATTTGCCTAAATACAACTAAAAGATCTACGAAAAGCACTTCGCAGATTAACTAATAAATTGCCGATTTATTGGCTGCTCAACACCAACATTCACAGCTAATGGTCAGCTCAAGCGAGCCAATATATTAGCTCTTACAAATTATTTACATCTACTAATGGCAGTAGTTCGGCTTTATTTTTAAGCCATTTTAAATTTATTGCTTGTGGTTTAAATTTACAGAGGTTGATTTTTTTAAATAATATTTAAGCTGATAAGTTTGAACTCCAAACCAACCTTTAAATTGGTTAAGTGTTCATCGATAGCTATAAACCAACTCACCTAAACAGATCTACATAATATGTTTAACACAATTCTTACTTATGAGTATCTGCACATAGTCATAGTTCAGAAATTTGTTTGTAGATAATTTAAATTAACTTGAGAGCAATGCAAACAAAGACTTATTTAGTAATACTCATCTACCCTTTTATTAAAGCAAGTTTACGCATTAGAGTTTATCATTATTTGTAAACAAATGTAAAAATTAGCTGTCTAATCTGAGATTAATTCCGACACAATTTTAATAAGTGTTGACAAAATTTTAGGTTTATTAATAGCCAAAGTGCGAATAAATTAAACAACGGCTGCGACAAATCCCTTGATTCAAGTATAGAACTAGAAATTGTCCAACTACACCCAAGAATGATTTCAGCAGCCAGGGAACCAGGAAAAGGTAGTTATTTGAGGCTGATTTTCCATAAACAAACCCTATTTCCTGATTCTGCAACCTAAATTTAGCGATCGCTCAAAGCAATTTTGGCCTGTTCGCGATCGTCAAAATGAATTTTTTCTGTTCCTAAGATCTGATAATCTTCATGTCCTTTGCCAGCGATTAATACACCATCTCCAGGTCGGGCGTGTTTAATAGCAGTGGCGATCGCCTGGGCGCGATCGTTAATGATCAACGGTGCAACCGTAGCGGGAATTCCTGCGACTATATCTTGAAGAATTTGCTCGGGGTTTTCGGTACGGGGATTATCAGAAGTTACCACGGCAATGTCGGCAAGTTCGGCGGCAATTTTGCCCATTAAAGGACGCTTAGTGCGATCGCGATCGCCACCACAGCCAAAGACACAGATCATTTTGCCACTGATAAAAGGGCGTGCAGCCTTGAGTAAATTTTCTAAGCTATCTGGAGTATGTGCATAATCAACAATCACGTTGATATCTTGTTCTGGACTTAGCTGCACCCGTTCCATTCTGCCAGGAACACCAGCAAATTGAGCTAAGCTATCTGCAAGTAGCTTTAAATCCACTCGCAAATGCAAGGCTGCACCAACTGCTGCCAGAAGATTGGCTAAATTAAACTGACCAACTAAAGGGGAACTAAATGCCACTTCTCCTGCGGGAGTGTGCAAGAACCCGCTAACCCCTGTTGGCTGATAGTCTAAACTTGTAGTATACAAATCAGCATCTTGGTTAGCGACGCTGTAAGTCCAAACCTGGCTGCGATCGAGTTGTTCAATCAAACGTTTTCCATAAGGATCGTCGAGATTGATAATTGCTTTACCTGATAAATATTCGGGACTAAACAACAGAGATTTAGCCTGGAAATAGTCTTCCATATCCTGATGGTAATCCAAATGATCTTGAGTCAAGTTAGTAAATACTCCCACCTCAAAATTGCAGCCTTTTACTCTTCCTTGAGCTAGTGCATGGGAACTTACTTCCATTACCGCATATTGATTACCAGCTTTTACTGCTTCAGCTAACTGAGACTGCAACTCTACAGCAAAGGGCGTGGTGTGGGTTGCAGTTTGGCTGTATCCCTGCCAGCGAGTATAAAGAGTACCTAGCATTGCCGTAGAGCGTTGTGCCTGAAGCAAAAAATATTCAATTAGATGGCTGGTGGTAGTTTTGCCATTGGTTCCTGTAACTCCAACCATACCCAGCTTCTTGGTAGGATAGTCATAAAAAGCTGCGGCGATCGCACTACAGGTAGCGATCGCATCCTGGGTTTGGATGATACAGGCATCTTGACTGGGAGGTTGTTTAGTCGCAGCCTGGGGAGTTACTACAGCAGCGATCGCTCCTTGTCCCATAGCACTGCGCCAAAATTCTCCTCCGTCTACCCTAGTTCCAGGCATCCCGATAAATAAATCCCCTGGTTTACAAGCATGGGAATTGGTGCAAACTCGATTCACTTCTAAATCCAAAGCCGAATGTTCTGGTTGCTGGAGATTTACCTTGGCTAATAATTCGCGCAGCTTCATCATATTTATTTTGGCTAAATGCGGTTAACGGTACTATATTTTGCACATTTTTTTACTCTAATGTCCTTAAATTTTTCTGTAACATTTGCTCTAATTTAGCTACCGTCGCTCTAGGAGATATACGTGGCAGGGGTTTTTCCGTATTAGACAATTTTTGACATAATACGGGAATTTCATATTGATAAGCAGCAAACCAAGCTTCGCAGGTATTTATATCGCGGATTTCTAGCTCAAACTGAATCTGGCTTACCTGCTCTAATTTTTTTTGCAATCCTTGGCATAAATGACAACCTGGCTTGCTGTAAAGAATCAATTGCATAACTAATTTTTAGATTTCATCTATTTGAAGATAGCAATTTTGCTGCTGGTAAATCAGTTGCTCAGCTAAGGCATGAATATAACTAAACTTGGCTAATTTTTAAAGTCTATCAATACGGTTCGTTACGGTAATTTAGCTATTTTAATCAACGGTTTGTGCCGTCTCGGTTGTTGAGGATACGGCGTAATTTGTGACTTTTTCTAACTGAGTTAATTTTGGTTTATTTATTTTATTTATAATAAAAATTGTCTAGCTATATCTGTGCAATTTGTGCAATTGCATCCTGTAATCTATGCAATTGTTAATTAGAGTTTATTTTCGAGATTTAATTTGTATAGATTTTAACAAAAACTTAATTGGCTGCTTTAAACTTTAGAGTTTCTAATATCGATTAGCTTAAGTTTATTTAGCCAGCCAACTTGATAAAGATTTAGTTTATTTAGCTCTATACATTAGGTAGATCAAAGATTAGGGTATTTGAGAGCTATTGCTAACAAAATCTAGATTCAACCCAAGAATTAATAGTATTAAAACTATTTATTCTAAGATCGAGGTTATTTTGATCGAGTGCTGAATGCTTCTTTATCTTTATTTATGATGCAAAATTGGAGTCAAGAAAATGGCTTGGAAAAGCAAGACTATGACATTTGTACTAGCGTTTACCTCAGCAGCATTTTTCAGGAGTATCGCACTCACCGTCGTTATGAACAAAATAATTAGTCAGATTTAATTTGCTGCTTCAACTCCTTATACATCTGATACATTTCGGGTAATCGCTTATACATCACAAATAACCTCCGATATAGCTTACTGGGGATATGAGGCATTCCCGAAACCATCTCTCCTGATGCCACGTTGCCAGTAATGCCAGTTTGTCCCGTGGCAATTACGCGATCGCCAACCGTAACCTGATTTGCTACCCCGACTTGTCCCCCCAACATTACCCCATTGCCAATAATTGCGCCTCCAGCCAAGCCTACTTGGGATGCCATAGCGCAGTTGCGTCCAATCTGACAACCATGACCAATTTGCACGAGATTATCTAGTTTAGTGTTGCGTCCAATTCTAGTTTCTCCCACCGCAGGGCGATCCACCGCACTATTACAGCCAATTTCTACTCCATCTTCTAAGACGGTATAGCCAGACTGTTCCATTTTGTACCAGCCTGTTGGTGTCGGCACAAAGCCAAAGCCTTCTGAACCAATAGCTGCACCACTGTGGATTACACAGTTAGAGCCAATTCGGGTTCGTTCGTGGATTGTACAGTTAGCATGAAGAATGGTATTGCTACCGATAGTAACATCAGGATAAATTACTACATTAGGATGAATACAGACGCGATCGCCAATAGTGACACCCGATTGAATAACTACATTTGCGCCAATATATACATCCTGTCCTACACTAGTATTAGAGTCAATAACTGCGCTGGAATGAATACTTGGTGAAGGTTTAAAGGGCTGATAAAATAAGCTAATTACCTGGGCAAATAACAGCCTGGGGTTAGGGGTAGCAATCCAAGCAATGTCTCTAGCTAGAGCCTGTGCTTGCCAAGCTTCGTCAGGGGGCAAGATTAAAGCACCAGCTTTAGTTGTAGCGATCGCCCCAGCAAACTTTTTTCCTTCTATATAGCTTAATAAGCTATGGTTTGCCTGCTCGATGGCTGCCACTCCCTCTATGTGAGGATTTAAATGTTGATTTTGGCTTAAACTATTTAATTTAGCTGTATTGCCTAGCTGGGCAATAATTTTATGAAACTGCATCGCCGAAGGTAATTTACTAACACAGGCAAGACTTATTCTAGGTCAAAAACAGCTGTCGGTGACGGTGCTGCTAAATTACGTATTGCTAACAATGTTATTTCGGCGTTTTATCAACAATGGTTCGGACAAAATTAAGCAGCAATAGTTCCGTAATCATAAAGATTT
>JAIMKV010000091.1 GCA_020692205.1 Myxosarcina sp. GA_180221_E-2-1-MAG-40_15 | reverse complement strand
TTAATTTTGTCCGAACCATTGATGTAGCAACACAGTAAAAAGTAGAAGGTAGTAAAGTTGTTACCTGTGGCAGATCTATAGCTACACATACAGGAGAATTTCAAGGTCTTCCGCCCACTGGGAAGCAAATTACAATATCAATCATGCACATTGATCGCATTGAACAGAGCAAGATTATCGAACATTGGGGACAAGGAGATACTCAAGGCTTAATGCAGCAGTTAGGTATTATATTTCTCCTCAGTCCCAAACTGTTTTTACCAATTCTCAACCATACTATCTTTAAACTCTTGAGATAATAAAATTCCGTTCAATTGCGTCTGCTACCCGACATACATCGTACATTTGAGCTACATCATGAACTCTTAAGATATCTGCACCCTTGGCGATCGCGCCGTAGCAGGCAGCAGCAGTCCCCCAAATTCGCTCTTTGGGAAGGTTTTTTTGCAGGATAGGACGCATAAAACTCTTACGGGATACCCCGACTAAAATTGGTAATTCCAAGGCTTTTAGCTCGCTTAAACGCTGAATTAGTGCCAAACTTTGCTCGGCTGTTTTGGCAAAACCAATACCTGGATCGATAATCAGATGATCTCTGGGGATACCACAGGCGATCGCTTTAGCTATTTGATTCGCTAAAAATTTTAATACTTCTGCTACCACGTCTTGATATTCAGTCAAAGACTGCATCGTTTTTGGTGTACCGCGAATATGCATTAAGATCAGCGGTACTTTTAATTTGGCCACTGTTGGCAGCATCTGATCATCAAAAGTTGCCCCAGAAATATCATTCACCAAATCTGCACCTGCGGCGATCGCTTGTTGAGCTACAATAGCTTTAGTCGTATCGATGGAAATCGGTATTGAACTTTCCTGTCGTAGTTTTTGAATCACAGGAATAACTCTGGCTAACTCGTCTTCCACAGAAATCTCGATTGCATGTGGGCGAGTTGATTCCCCACCAATATCAATAAGATCCACACCATGATTGATCATGTCCCTAGCTTGAGTCAGTGCAGTCTCAACATTAGCAAATTCACCACCATCACTAAAACTATCAGGAGTAACGTTGAGAATCCCCATTAAATAAGTTCTTTCTCCCCAGTTAAAAGTGCGATTGCGAATCTTGAAGACCATAGAATTAGCTTTGTTTAAACAATAAGAGAGCCTAAATTGAAACTGGAACATGGCAAAATTTTACTACTTTGATATGCAAGCTCGTAAATAAAATTTAAAATAGCAATTATCGACAGCTAAAAATTGGGAATGGGTGAACAAACGCTAGATTGGTTGAGATTGCAGAAAGCATTGTCTGTAGAGGCAGACAGAGGATATACAGATTTAGTTGGTAATCAATTTCGCTTCAGTGAGTTTATTTGTCTCAGCTTGGGTAAGCCTCCCAGAAATATTCCTGCTGGAGACAAGATACACTGGCACGATATCGCGCAAAAGTTCGCAGGCTATGAAAGCTTGAGTTCTTCTCAAAGAAAGCAGCTAGTTATCGGTACTCGCAATTTTCTGCATCAGCAAAAAGCGCTCGCCGAAACACCTGACATACTACCCAAGCCCAAAGTTCCCCGCACCGCAGCTTTAAATAGTCCCCAAGCTAACACTTATTTTAACCAGACGCTTACTCTAGACCAACCTTTGAGTAGAGTAATTGATATTGGCCGTAGAAGCAATTATCTTGAACGTTTAGGGCTATATACCATCAGAGATCTACTATTTTATTATCCTCGCGATCATCTTGACTATGCCCGTCAGGTGCAAATTACCCATCTTGAACCAGGAGAAACTGTAACCGTAATCGGCACAGTTAAAAGCTGCAAATGTTTTAATAGTCCCAAGAATCAAAAATTAACTATTTTTGAATTGATCTTGAGCGATGCCACAGGCAGACTAAAGCTCAATCGTTTTCTGATGGGTGCCAGATTTAGTAATAGAGGTTCGCAAGAAAGATATAAGCGCCAGTATCCTGTAGGTTCACTTGTAGCTGCGTCAGGATTAGTAAAGCAGAATAAATATGGCGTTACTCTCGATAAACCCGAAATCGAAGTTTTAGATGGTGCGGGGGCAAGTATTGAATCGATCAAAATTGGTCGGCTGTTGCCCGTATATCCTTTAACCGAAGGTGTCCCTGCCGATACCGTCAGAAAATCAGTCATTGCTGCTTTACCCGCTGCTGCCCAATTGCCCGATCCTCTGCCTAGCGAACTACGCAATCAATATGGCTTAGTTAAATTAAAAAATGCGATCGCCTGTATTCACTATCCTGAAAACCGTGAAGAACTGACCCATGCCAGACGCAGGTTAGTCTTTGATGAATTTTTCTATCTCCAGTTAGGCTTTCTACAGCGTCGTCAACAGCTAAAGCAAAATCAATCGAGTGCTAGTTTCACGCCACAGGGTAAGTTAATCGAGCAGTTTAATCAGATCTTGCCGTTTACCTTAACTAACGCTCAACAAAGAGTGATCAGGGAAATCTTTCAGGATTTAGATACTTCTGATACGCCAATGAATCGCCTAGTCCAGGGAGATGTAGGTTCAGGAAAAACCATTGTCGCCGTGTATGCGATCCTGGCTGCCGTCCAATCTGGTTATCAGGCTACCTTGATGGCACCTACAGAAGTATTAGCCGAACAACATTATCGTAAGTTAGTTACTTGGTTTAATTTATTACATTTACCTGTAGAGTTGCTTACAGGTTCGACTAAAACTGCCAAACGACGAGAAATTCATTCTCAATTAGAAAATGGCGAATTACCTCTGCTGGTAGGTACTCATGCTTTGATCCAAGATCCCGTCAAATTTCATAAGTTAGGTTTAGCTGTAATCGACGAACAACACCGCTTTGGAGTGCAGCAGCGGGCGCGTTTATTAGGCAAAGGAAAATCTCCCCATGTCTTAACCATGACGGCGACTCCTATTCCTCGGACATTGGCTTTAACCCTACATGGTGATTTAGATGTCAGTCAGATCGATGAATTACCGCCAGGGAGACAAGCGATTGATACTATGGCAAAACAAGGTAAGGATCGCAAAAAAGTCTATGACTTGATTCGTCGAGAAATTGCTCAAGGCAGACAGGCTTATATTATCTTCCCCTTAGTCGAAGAATCAGAAAAGCTCGATCTTAAGGCGGCGACAGAAGAACATCAACGTTTGTCAGAGGTAATCTTTCCTGAGTTTCAAATTGCTTTGCTGCATGGTCGCATGAGTTCGGCAGACAAAGATGCAGCCTTAAATTCTTTTCGCGATAACCAGTGTCAGATTATTGTTTCGACTACAGTAATCGAAGTGGGAGTTGATGTGCCGAATGCGACAGTGATGGTCATTGAACACGCAGAACGATTTGGTTTATCTCAACTACATCAGTTGCGGGGACGAGTTGGTCGGGGTAGCAGTAAGTCTTATTGCTTCTTGATGAGTAGTACTAAGAATATTGAAGCCAGACAGCGTTTAGCAGTGCTAGAAGAATCTCAAGATGGCTTTTTTATCTCCGAAGCAGATATGCGTTTTCGCGGGCCTGGGGCAGTATTGGGTACTCGTCAGTCAGGACTACCAGATTTTGCTCTAGCTAGCCTGGTGGAAGATCAAGAGGTGCTTAATTTAGCCAGAGAAGCAGCGGAAAAGATCATTGCAGCAGACAAGATGCTAGAGAATGCTCCTTCATTAAAACAAGAGCTAGAAATTCGTTATCGTCGTTTTATGGGTGGTGATATTTTAAATTAACAACCTCTCAAAAATTAATTGATTTCTATTGTCTTTTACTGAATTAATCTATAGGATTGAGTTCAAAAACATCGTGACTACCACCGCGCAGCACAGATTCAGTCTACACTCCACGATAGCGTTTGCCTTGCATAGTTTCAATTGCACCCCAAACCGCACCTAAAGAATAAGTACATTTGCGGGGGACTTCCTAGTGCTTCTCCCGCCGAACAAACAGTTTCATGGGTATATACCTTAATCATGTCTCCTGCTTCTTCGATTTTGTCAACTTTGCAAAGGCGAGTGGCGTAATTTGGAAAAAGCCGAAAAGCTGGCTAAACAATTAGGAACAGATGTTGAATTTGGTTCGGAAGCCGAAGCTGCTTCATTTGGCGAAATTGTAGTTTTAGCAACTCGACACGAGGCAATTTTTGAGGCGATCGCGCTGAAAACTAACAACTAAAAATACATTTAACCCGATACCTGGGCTTCTTGATATGTAGGAAAATCGGTATAACCTTCCGCATCAAAAGAGTACCAGATAGATTGCTCTGGACTAGGATTGAGTTCCCAGTTATTGGCAAAACGCTCAACTAGATCGGGATTACTAATAATGGGTCTACCAAAAGCAATTAAGTCAGCATCACCAGAGGCGATCGCTTGTTCGGCTGAGTTGCGATCATAACCACAATTGCCCATCAAAGTACCGTCATATATGGTTTTAATTTCAGCTAGGGTCATTGGTTCTCCTAGTTCGTGGAAACCAAACTCTAAACCGTCAACTATATGCAAATAACCCAATCCGTATTGGTTTAACTCTTGTATGACATAAGTAAAAGTTTCTCGGAAATCTGGCGAACCCATATCATTGTAATTGCCGTTCGGAGAAAGTCTAACTCCCACACGGCTTGAATCCCAGACAGTGAGAATAGATTCGACAATTTCTTTTAAAAACTGATAGCGATTTTCAATACTCCCACCATATTTATCGGTGCGGTGGTTGGTTTTAGACTGCAAAAATTCATCGATAATGTAGCCATTGGCACCATGTATTTCTACTCCATCAAAACCAGCCTCTTTGGCATTGGCTGCTGCTTTGCGGTAATCTTCTACCACTTGAGGAATTTCTGCTGTCTCTAAAGCTCTAGGGGTTTGGCGAGGTTGCTTTCCATTAGGGGTATGAATTCCCTCCCCTTCAATTTTAATTGCTGAAGGTGCAACGGGTAATCCATCATTTTCGTGAAAACTGCTATGAGAGGCTCTACCTGTATGCCATAGTTGCAGAAAGATAAGCGTACCTTTAGCGTGTACCGCATCGACAATCTGTTTCCAAGCCTCAGTTTGCTCCGCCGTGTAGATTCCAGGTGTATGCAGCCAACCATTTGCTTGAGTAGAAATGGTAGTACCTTCGGTAATAATTAAACCCGCACCTGCTCTTTGAGTATAATATTCTTTCATTAGAGTATTAGGCATTCTAGCTGCACCCGCACGAGAGCGAGTCAAAGGAGCCATGACAACGCGATTGCCTAAGGTTAAATCTTTAAGATTGAAAGAACTGAGGAGATGAGGGACTTTTGTGGTGGTCATAGTGAATAATTAATTGGATTGGGCAAATTTTATTAAGGGCGAATCTAAAGCTTTTTGCGTCGGTGCGATCGCTTTTTGTACTGCATCTTGATCTGTTTCACCTCCTTGAGTGGGAATGATTAAATTTTGAATCACAATCGTGCCAACGGCGGGGGTATAAAGATAGTTATCGATTTGTTTAACTAAGGTAGGAAACTGTTAATGGGCAAATTAAGCAAATTAATCCCTAAAGTTCTTGCTTGGTAGGCCGAATAATCATTTCATTAACGTCCACATCCTCTGGCTGTTCAATGGCATAGGTAATCGCCCGGGCAATCGCATCGGCATCAATAGCCACTCCGTAAAGTTGGTCTACGTTTTTGGCTGTCTCGTCATGAGAAATAGTAGTGGTTAATTCGGTATTTACCGCCCCAGGAGAGATATTGGTCGAACGTATTTCGCCATTGGATTCTAATCTAATTCCTTCTGAAATCGCTTTGACGGCAAACTTGGTGGCGCAATAAACTGCCCCTCCTGAAAATACTTTATGTCCCGCTACTGAAGAAAGGTTGATTATATGACCAGATTTTTGTTGTCGCATGATTGGTAATACCGCAGCAATACCATACAGAACGCCTTTGATATTGACATCTACCATTTTTTCCCATTCATCTACCTTAGCTGCATCTAAAGGGGACAAAGGCATTAAGCCAGCATTATTAACTAAAACATCAATGCGCTCATAAGCCTGATGAGTGGCTTTAATTAACGCTTCTACCTGTGAGCGATCGCTCACATCTGTAACCTGATACTTGACTATACCACCATCTTTTTCAATCTCAGCAACTAATTCTTTGAGCCGATCTTCTCGTCTAGCAGCCAGCATTAACTTAGCTCCATTGGCGGCTAATCTACGAGCCGTAGCTTCTCCTAAGCCACTGCTTGCCCCTGTAATAATAACTACTTTATTTTTAATTTCAGACATAATTAAGACTTAATTTGGTTGGTTTAAAATTTGATCCTAGATCGCTAGCAACTATCAATTATCTAAATTAATAGTTGCTAGCGATCTAATTAATAGTAGACCAGTCGTCTAGTCTGAGTGTACCTTAGTATTTATAACAGTAAAATTTAATCTAACTAAAGACCGATTTACTAAAAAGATCAAATCATCTTAAACCTGAGTTGTGTCAGACTGCTTAATTTAAAACTTGCTCCAACAAAACTTTGACAAAGGTTTTCATCGGAATCACCGACTGAGAAACTTTAGCCTGTAAAATAGCTCCTTCCCAACTCAATAAAATAAACTTAGCTAAATCAGCCAAATCCCGATTGCTTTTGATTTCTCCTGCCTCATACGCCGCTTCGAGACATTGAATAAAGTATTGTTCCCACTCAGCGAATACTTGATTAAGACGATCGCGGAATTCGTTGTGTGTGGATAACTCTTGAGCTAAATTACCGATTAGACAGCCGTCGCTACACCGACAATTCTCCATATCGACAATTTTTAATTCAAAGTAATTACGTAACCGCGTCAGGGGAGAATATTGTTCATTGCCGAGAGTAGTTTTGAGTCGAGCGCGATATTCCCTCGCAAAATCATCAATAATCGCCAAGCCAAAATCTTCCTTGTTGGAAAAATAGTAGTAAAAAGAACCTTTGGGAACGCCTGCACTAGACAGTATTTGATTGAGACTGGCTGCCTTAAATCCTTGTCGCCCAACAATTTCTTTGCCAATTTTAATTAACTCATTGCGTTTTTTGATCCGTTTCATACTTTTATAGTAATCGACCAGTCGTCTACTATTAGCTAGCGATCGCCAGCAGACCAAAAATAATCTTTGATGAAAGATTTATTTTTTTAGCAACAGCCAGAGAACGCCTCAGATTAATCTCTTGTTTGGCGAATCTTAAGGTGATCGCCGACGCTAATAATTCCCTCATTTTGGGGAATCATATTGATGCCAAACATGACACCCTGTTCACTCAACTGCCGAAAAGTCTCTAGGGTAGTTAGAGGTTCTTTGAGCTGGTTTTTTTGACCCTGTTTTTGGTCAATGGTGGTAATAATACAGCGACTACAGGGCTTCAACATCTTAAACTGAATAGCACCAATTTGAATTACACTCCAGCTATCCTCAATAAAAGGTTCTGTAGTTTCAATCACAATATTCGGTCGAAAACGGTTCATTGGAATTGCTTGGTTTTGGGAAAGATGGATTTCGGCAATTCGTTGATTTAGTTCCGCCAATGAAGCAGTTGCAGTTAACATTATCGGCGAGTTATCAGCAAAACCTACAGGCTGGTTATTGTCCTGAGGATATTTTCGGCTTAAAAAACGAGTATGTTCTGGAGATTGTCTGACTAAACGACAAACCTGATCGGGAGTCAAAGCTAAAAGCTGATGAAACCATTGTGCTACCTCATCCCCCTGATCAATAGCTAAAATGCGATCGCGCCAAATTTCGACTTCAATTAATCTCCCGTTTAAAGTAAGCGGCAAAGTGATCGCTGGAAAAGTATTATCTTCTAGCTGTAGAGTAATATTTGGTTCAGCAATCTGGACTTGAACTTTAGCCAAGATCGGAAACTGTCTTTGAGTAATAAATTTACCACTGCCAGAGACAAGCATTAGTTCTCGATCCCAGAGAAAACCTTGGGTTTTAACTTGCGCTTGCTGTAACTTAATTCCTTGACCAGACTTGAGAGGATAAACACACAGTTCCGTAACAATCATAGGCTTTGATAAACTGGCAAAATAAGACGAATAATTAAGATTAGGCGATCGCGTGTTCACCTCCTCGTTTCCTTAGAATTACCTAGAAGCAAAAAACTAGCGAGAAGAAATAATCAGTTGGTTTGATAGCTGTTTCTCTCTGTTTTGTAAGGCAAAAATCTTGATTCGTCCACTTTCGTAGCTAATTCATCGCGCAATCTGAGCTAATTTTGTTACGCGGAACGATATGACATGGAGTTACCAAAACATTTTAGTTAGTTCAATTTTGAAGAGCAGTCAGCGGTTAGAAATTAGCGTCAAATCCAGCTATTAAGCTATTTTCAGGTTTTGGCTAATTCGTTTGACAGTGAGTAATTTTTTGCTTATATCTTTTGATATAGCTCTTGGGTAAGACAACATGACCAGAGGTTCTCTCTAAGTGTAGATGTAGAGTTGGCAGACAAATTGTTTCAATGAAAATGAAGTTACATCAGCAATTATCACTCTCATGCCTAAAATAAATATTGGTCTTAGCGAAGAACAACGCCACGGCGTAATTGAACTCTTGAACAGAGATCTAGCCGATCTGTACCTACTACTTATCAAAACCAAAAAATATCATTGGGACGTGATTGGACCCCAGTTTAGAACTTTACACGAGCTATGGGAAGAGCATTACAATGCTTTAACCATTAGTATTGATGAAACAGCAGAAAGAGTTCGTCAGTTAGGTGGTTATCCTTTGGGAACAGCAGCAGGATTTATCGAATACGGTTCTTTGAAAGAGCATCCCAACGATCTGCCCTCAGCCAGCGAAATGGTGGCTCGTTTAGTACAGGATCATGAGCAAGTTATTCGCAACCTGAGAGAAGATATCGACAAATGTGGCGAACAATTCCACGATGAAGGTACAGCAGACTTCCTGACAGCGAAAATGGAAGAACATGAAGAAATGGCTTGGATGCTACGTTCCTTCCTTGAGGGTGAAAGTCTAGATCCCAGTGGCAGACGCGTTGGAGACGAAACAATGCCCGCCGTTAATGCCTAGTTGGATTTAGGTTTATCTTGCCAGAAATGATGCAACCTAAATAACTATTAACCATACGGGGTACAGATGAAAGTTTGTACCCCGCTGGTTTAAGAATAGATCCACAAGTTCCAAAAAATTAATTTAACAGGATTTTAGATAATGGCAGAAGAAACATACAAAGCAGAACGCACTATTACCGCTGTTTTAAAAGAAGAAAAGCAGGTAGATAATGTAGTTCGTCGACTAATTGATCGTGGTGTGGCTCAAGATCATATTTCGGTGATGGGTCAAAACTTCCAGTCCCAAACTCGCATTTCAGGATTTATCAGTAAGAAAGATGTAGTTCTGGGTGGTTTACGTACAGGAGCAGTTTTCGGCTCTTTATTTGGTTCTTTGCTAAGCTTATTTACTGGTATGGGAGTATTGTTTATTCCCTTTATTGGTTCTGTAGTGGCTGCTGGACCAATTACTTCTGTTTTGCTTGGTGCTGCTTCTGGTGCGATCGCAGGTAGTGCTGGTGCGGGTTTGGCTTCGGCATTGGCGACATTGGGAATGCCTAAAGAAAAGGCAGCGGTTTATGAAACTCGCGTTAAAGCTGGGGAATTTTTATTGATGGCGGAAGTCCCTGCCAATAAATCTGGTGAGTACCAGCTACTAATTGAAAGCGCAGGTGGTGAAGAGATTCACGTCAATGATACCACCTTGCCTCGTCCTTGTCCTGGTCAATGCACTGGAGTCGAAGATCTTTCACCCGAAATTCGCTCCCATCTCTCAGAAGCAGCACAACAAGACTTTATTGAAAAATATAATGCTGTTCTCAGTGAAACTAATGATGAAACCAAAGCAGAACATCAAGCTTGGTCTACTATCCATGATCAATATGACGAAGACGATCATGGAGTCTGGTCGAAAGCAAAAGTAAGCGTTTAAAATTTACGTTTGAATAACTGTCAAAAACTTCTGACTTCGTAAAAAGTCATTCCTTGTTGGATCGAGATGAGACTTGTTGATCTTTGCTCTCACCGCTACAGGATCTGACAAGGTTTAGCTTTATTTATTGAATTTGCAACAGCTTGTGGGTTTGCAAACTGATGCGCCATTTCGGATGTTGCAAAATATAGTCAAAAATTAGCGGCTTACTTTGAGGCGAATTCCACTCTGGCTGCAAATAACATAAAGTTGATTCTGGGACTAACGCAGCCTGTTGTTCTGCCCATTTTAGATCGTACTCATTAGTAACTACTACCTTTAGTTCATTGGCATGATAGTAAATACTGCGATGAGGTGCTTTAAACTGTTTGGGCGAAAAAGTTACCCAGTCAAACTCACCACTGAAAGGATGCGCGCCAGAAGTCTCTAAATGAACCCGCATTGCCGCGTTTTTGAGTTGTGTAGTTAGGGGAAACAAATCGTGCATCAACGGTTCACCCCCTGTAATAACTGTGATAGCAGGATTTACCGCCTTAGCTGCTATGGTCAATTCCGCTGTAGACTGCTGCGGATGACGTGAGGGGTTCCAAGAATGCTTGGTGTCGCACCAGGGACAGTGAACATCACAACCCCCGAGGCGAATAAAAAAAGCATTTACTCCCGTCCAATAACCTTCCCCCTGAACAGAATGAAAGGTTTCGACAATCGGATAGGTAATAGTTTTATTAGCAGTGTTCAAGATATTTAAAATAACTAGAATGACTGAAGTAATATCTTTATCTTAATGTCTTTAATCACTAAAAATTTTAATACTCGCATGGATCGGGTGCAGCTACCATTGATTCCTGTGGTGAGTGAATTAATTCGCCACAATCCAGAAACAATATCTTTGGGACAGGGGTTAGTAGGTTACCCTCCACCACCACAGGCGATCGCAGCTTTGCAATCGTTTCTCGCCCAACCAAGCAATCATTTATATCAAGCCGTCACGGGAATTGAACCCTTACTAAGAGCGATCGCCACCAAGCTAGCTACAGATAATCAAATCAATCTTAGCGCTCAAAACCAGATTGTGGTGACGGCTGGCAGCAATATGGCGTTTGTCAATGCCATCCTCGCGATTACTCAAGCAGAAGATGAAATTATCCTCAATACTCCCTATTACTTTAATCATGAGATGGCGATCGCCATGATTAATTGTCGTTCGGTGTTAGTTTCTACTGATCAAGACTATCAGCTAGATTTGAGCGCGATCGCTCAAGCAATTACGCCCAAAACCAAAGCCATTGTCACGATTTCACCCAATAATCCGACGGGTGCAGTATATCCTGAAGCTAGCCTCAAAGCAGTCAACGATCTCTGTCGCGATCGCGGTATTTATCATATTAGTGATGAAGCTTATGAGTACTTTACTTACGACGGGGCGAAGCATACTTCTCCTGGCGCGTTTGCCAACAGCGAAGCTCACACTATTTCTCTATTTAGTCTTTCCAAAGCCTATGGTTTTGCTAGCTGGCGCATTGGCTATATGGTAGTGCCGCAACAGCTTCTGATGTCAATTAAAAAAGTCCAGGATACTAATTTAATTTGTCCTCCCGTAGTTTCTCAATATGCAGCATTGGGCGCATTACAAGCAGGAATTAGTTATTGTCAAAAGCATCTCAAAGAGATTGCTAAAGTCAGAAGTATTGTCAACAAGCAATTGCAAACTATTACCGATATATGTACTATTTCCCCTGCAAATGGTGCATTTTACTTTTTTTTAACGGTAAATACTAATTTAAACGATCTAGAGCTAGTGAAACAGTTAGTCGAAAACCATCAAGTAGCAGTAATCCCTGGTAGTACCTTTGGTATAGAAAATGGCTGTTATCTTCGGGTGGCTTATGGTAGCTTACAATTATCGACTGCTGAAGCAGGAATCCAGCGGTTAATTAGCGGTCTAAGAGCTATTTGTTAGATTGAAGCTGAAAACGCCACTAATTGCCAAATGCAGGTTGAAGGACAACACCTATAATGTTTCATGCCAAGCTTGCTTCGCAGTTTATGATAAAAGTGACAGGTTGAGAAAAAATCAATGACCCAGATTAAGTTAATGCACGCCAAGCTGCATCGCGTCCGAGTCACAGAAGCCAATGTTAACTACGTCGGTAGTATTACCATCGACCAAGACTTAATGGATAAAGTAGGTATTCTTCCTTTAGAAGAAGTAGATGTGATTAATCTTGATAACGGCAAACGTTGGTCTACCTATGCGATCGCAGGAACAGCAGGAAAGGGAGGAATTTGTCCTAATGGTGGTGCAGCCTTACTCTGTAAACCAGGTGATATTTTAATCATTATTGCCTATGAATATCGCGACCGCGACCAGGTGATGCGTGACGGACATCAGGCAAAAGTTATCGTCGCTAACGAACATAACCACTGTATAGAATTTATGGAACAAAGCCTGGTTAACCAAGGCGGGAAGTTACAGTTTAAATCTTTTTCTTACCGCGGAAGGCGGTGAACGCAGGCTCCGCCTTTTCAAGGCGGAGTACCGTTCACTAACTCTAATTTGATTGTTTTAATTTTAAGATTTACATCTTTGCAGAGTGTAAATTTCTAAACTATTAATCCAAAATTACTGCTCTATTTTTGGTTTTAGACATAATAAAAACAACCATCAATATTCACTTTCCTAATAAATTATTCTGGAGCTATTTTGATGAAATTACCTTTCACTGGTGGTTGTATGTGTGGAGCTATTCGCTATGAATGTTTGGCAGAACCAATTATGATGGGCAATTGTCATTGTCGCGATTGCCAGCAAGCTACAGGAACGGCATTTGCTGCTGGAATGCTAGTACCTTGCAATGCAGTTAGCATCACTGGAAATGTTAAATACTATGATGTTACGGGTGATAGCGGAGGGATTGTTGGTCGTGGGTTTTGTCCTAACTGTGGTTCTCGATTATTTAGCAAGCCACCAATTCCGGAACTTATGGGCATTCTGGCAGGTAGCCTTGACGATCCAAGCTGGTTTAAACCCGCAATGGATATTTACACCGTCAGCGCGCAACCGTGGGATTATCTGCATCCAGATTTACCTAAATTTGCCAAGTTACCACCACCTCAATCAAATACAGCACAATGAATCAGTCTTAATTTCAGCACCCAGGATAGTCAGTTTATCTAAGGATAATATCGACTTGGGAAATTTATGTACATGGAATCTAAAGTAGAAATCCAATTATCTACAGGAGATGTTATGTTTGCATTGAAGGTTTTTACGGTATTAGGAACTGGACTGGTGGCTGGAGTTTTCTTTGCTTTCTCATCTTTCGTGATGAAAGCTCTGGCTCGACTAAACCCGCCAGAGGGTATTGCTGCTATGCAGTTAATCAACATTACCGTAATTAATCCTTTGTTTATGACTGCATTGTTTGGTACAGCTGTAGTTTGCTTGTTCTTGGTTATCTTTTCCCTGTTAAAGTTCCATCATCCAGCTTCAATCTACTTACTGGTTGGCAGTTTACTTTATATCGTTGGTACAGTAGGAGTCACGATCGCGTTTAATGTACCTTTGAACGATGCCCTAGCAAAAGTCGCTCCCAATAGTCCTGAAGGTGGAGAATTATGGGCTAGTTACCTAACCAATTGGACATTTTGGAATCATGTTCGCACAGTAGCAGCATTGGTAGCAACAATAGTATTTGCGATCGCCCTCCGTTTAGCTTAACTATTTTGACTTTAGTTAGTATTGACGCTCTCCGACCTAAAAGGGACGGAGATTCCTCCTGCACAGAGATCTTCTAAGACCTTTCCCCTTCAGAAGCTGTCTTGCGACAATCGCTCATGGGGGAAACCACGGGGCTTATGAACGCCTGGGGCAACCCCAGGCGACAGCCCCTCCCCAAGACCGCGTTGTCGCGCTGGACGGTGCGCCCCACCGCCACAGATTTAAGACCTCGCTGCATTACTACCTGAGCAGCAGCTACGTCTCTATTAGTTATATATCCGCATGACTTGCAAGAATGTACCCGCTCAGATAGTAGTTTTTTACCTGTTAGAGTCTGACATATTGGACAAGTTTGAGAAGTTAGATTCGGATCTATACGTTCAAAGTAGACTCCTCGCTTATGACAGACAAATTCTAAGATACTTAAGAACTGTCCAAAACCAGCGTCTAACGTATGTTTTCTCAACATTCCCCTGGACATCGCTTTTAGGTTCAAATCTTCGGCAAACATCATTCCCGCAATATCACACAATTGATTTGCTACCTTGTAGTGAAAATCTTTTCTAGTATTAGATATTTGCTCGTGCAGTCGAGATACTCGCGAATTGGCTTTCTTCCAATTACTAGATCCTTTTTTCTTGTTCTTCATTTTCCGTTGCAGCGATTTCAGCTTGCCTTGGAGTGAGACAAAAAACTTTGGTCTGGTTATTAATTGACCCGCGCTTGTAGCTAAAAACTTCTCTAATCCTAAATCGATACCGACTGGCTCACCATGAGGCAAGATATCTGGCACAGATGTGTCCGATCTCAAGCATAACATTGCATACCAGCCACTAGCGCGTCTAACCACTCTAACTTGCTTCAACTCAAACCCGTCGGAGATTTCTCTTGATTGGTGCATCTTAACCCAACCAATTTTAGGTAGTTTGACTGCACCTTGTCTGAGTGGATTAACCCCCATCTGCTTAAAGTTAAAAGACTTCATGCTTCGAGTAGACTTGAAGCGCGGGAATCCGTATCCTTTGTCCCACATTGCCACAAAAGCGTTTTCTAATCGCTTTAATGTCTCCTGTAATACATGAACATGAACCAGTCCTAGCTCCTCAAAATCTTTTCTTGCTTGAGTTAAAGCTTTGCATTGAGTAGCAAAAGTGGGTCGCTTGGTGTCCGCAGGTAGAATGTATTCCTGTCGAATACTGCAAGCGTTAACCTCACACTTTCTAGAATTCACCCAAGCTTTTCTTTCTGCTAGTGCATAGTTATAAACTTTGCGACAGGCAATTAGCCAAGACTCAAATATTGAGGCTTGTTCGACTGTTGGCTTGAGCTTAAATTCGTAAGTGCGAGTTATCATGACTAAACTATATTACATTTAGTCATGATACAAGCCCCGTCTTTTTAAGATGGGGCTTGTATCCCACTATTTTCGGTCAAAGAAAATTACAACTATCCAGTTAGTTTGATGGTTGTTGCTATTAGCGATCGCTAGTTCTCCTAGTTTGAAAAATCCTGCGCAGTACTAGCGGCTCAATCAATCCGCTTTGTACAAGAAGTCTACTGACTTGGCTCAACAATTTGAATACCTAAGCTGCAAAATCTTGTGCAAGTATGTTAGCATAATGTAAATAATACTTGCATGGGCTGTCAATTTGGGGAAAATTTATCAGGAGATGATCAAAAAACGAGGCTGGTTTTGGGTGCTGGCTTTAGTAGGTTTGTTGGCAGCGTGTGGGGTGTCTACAGTAAATCAGCCGTCTTCTACTCCTGTTGCTGCCACACCAACGGCTGATCCAATTACCTTGACAGTCTCTGCTGCTGCCGATTTGAATTATGTGTTGCCAGAGATCGGCAAGTTGTGGGAACAAGAAACTGGGCATCGGGTGACATTTAACCTGGGTTCAACCGGACAACTGGCTCAGCAAATCGAGCGGGGTGCGCCTGTAGATTTGTTTGCTGCTGCAAACAAGAAATTTGTTGAGGATTTAGACCTCAAAGGTTTGGTACTTTCAGACACCAAGGCGTTATATGGTGTGGGGCGAATCACCCTGTGGCAGAGAGAAGATGGCACTCACGAAATCAAAGACATCCAAGACTTGATGAAGTCTGAAGTCAAGCGGGTGGCGATCGGCAATCCAGATCATGCCCCCTATGGCGTGGCAGCACGGGAAGCATTGCAATCGGCGGGCATTTGGGACGCGATTCAGCCCAAACTCATCCTGGGGGAAAACATTAAACAAACCCAGCAGTATGCAGAAACGGGCAATGTGGACGTAGCGATCGTAGCGCTTTCGCTCAGCGTGGAGAAACCTGGAAAATGGATGCTGCTGCGGGAGGAACTCCACAATCCTTTGGAACAAATGCTGGCAGTCCCCAAAAGTGCTGCCCATCCAGAGGAAGCTAAGCAGTTTGCCGCCTTGATTAATGGGGAGAAGGGTCGACCCCTGATGCGGAAGTACGGCTTTGTTCTGCCTGGAGAGAAGCCTGTATCATGATCTGGCAACCCTTAATCCTGTCTCTCCAAGTTACTGTCCTGGCTAGCCCAATGATTTTCATTGTGGGTCTTAGCGTTGGGATCTTTTTGGCAAGGAAGCAATTTCCAGGACAGATTTTTGTTTCGACCCTATTTAACTTGCCCCTCGTCTTGCCCCCCAGTGTCGTAGGCTATTTCTTACTCTTAGCATTGGGTCGGGGTAGCCCCGTTAAGGAATGGTTGGGCATCGATCTGTTGTTTACCTGGCAAGCAGGCGCGATCGCCTCAACGGTGGTAGCTCTACCCCTGATGGTGGAATCCACGAGAGCTGCGATCGCCAACGTCAACCCAGAACTAGAAGCAGCCGCCCGCACCTTGGGATCGACAGAGTGGGAAGTGCTGCGGCGGATCACGATTCCCACCGCTTATCGAGGTATTTTGGCTGGATTCGGACTCAGCGTAGCACGAGGGTTAGGGGAATTTGGGGCAACGCTGATGGTAGCGGGCAACATTCCTGGACGCACCCAAACCCTACCGTTAGCCATTTACGATGCCGTGCAGATGCAGCGTTACGGACTCGCCAACGTTATGGTGCTGATCATGACAACCATTGCCTTGGTGCTGCTGTGGTGGGTAAGGCAGCTAGAAGCTCAACAATCCCAAAGTCAACAGCAACAGCCAGTAGAAAACAACCATCATGAAACTCATCGTCGATATTCAAAAACAGCTCCCCCATTACGATCTCGAAGTTAGCTTTACCGTTGAGAGACAAACCCTAGGAATACTGGGTAGCTCTGGTTCAGGCAAAAGCATGACCCTACGCTGCATTGCTGGAATTGAAATTCCGACCAGGGGAACAATCGTGCTAAATGAGCGAATTTTGTACGACTCTCATCAGGGTACTAATCTCCCTAGCCGCGATCGCCAAGTCGGGTTTCTATTTCAAAACTATGCCCTCTTTCCTCACCTGACGGTGGCTCAAAACATTGCCTATGGATTGAAGAAACTTTCCCAAAATGCGGTCAAGCGTTACGTGACTCTGCAACTCGAACAATTGAAACTCAAGGGGTTGGGCGATCGCTATCCTCATCAGCTATCGGGTGGACAACAACAGCGAGTGGCACTGGCAAGAGCGTTAGCACCTAAACCCGATGTGTTGTTGTTAGATGAGCCATTTTCGGCACTAGATACCCATTTGCGCAGTAAACTCGAAAAGCAACTGCTCAAAACCCTTTCTAACTACAAGGGACTCACGCTTTTCGTCAGCCATAACTTAGAAGAAGCCTATCGGGTTTGTCAAAAATTACTAGTGCTTGATCAGGGTAAAGTCGTTGCAGCGGGAAATAAGCAGGCGATTTTTGGTCGCCCCAGTACCCTTGCCGTTGCCCAACTGACTGGATGTAAAAACTACGCGCGCATTCAGCCGCTTGATCACCACACTATCTATGCCCTTGATTGGAACTGCACACTCCAAACCGCAGATTCAGTTTCATCCTTCCATACTCACATTGGAATTCGCGCCCATCAAATCACCTTTTTAGATATCCTTAATCAGCACCATACTCAACCCAATACATTCTCTGCCTGGGTCGTTTGGACGAGTGAAACACCTCACCGCATGACCATCTACTTAAAACTGGGGAAACCACCAACCGACACTGACGATTACCACATCGAGGCAGAAGTATTTAAAGAAAAGTGGGAACGATTAAAGGACCGTCCCATGCCCTGGTTCATCGGTCTGGACACATCACGACTTCTCCTACTCCGCCAATAAAGGATCAAAAGTAATACCAATTCCCAAAAGTAGTGAGAGACTTGGTAAAATAGCTAAAATACAAA
>JAIMKV010000090.1 GCA_020692205.1 Myxosarcina sp. GA_180221_E-2-1-MAG-40_15 | reverse complement strand
TTGAAGTTAGAATCCCCGTACCTTCAGGTCGGGGAGTATGTCAAGGGTGTCTTGTCTTGGCTTGGTAAAGTAACTGTAACGCCTTTGGCACGTTGGATGCTTTCGGCAGAGGTGACAATCCTAGAAATATGGTTAGGCATCAAGCCAACTAAAAATGAAAAAGCGATCGCTCTAGCTAGAACCATCGCTTGCCCAAAATATTACTAAATCAAAAATTACAATTGATTGCCGCATTCAGGACAGAATTTGTTAGCAATCGGATTAGTTGTACCGCACTCATGACAGTTAACAAACTCAGCAGCAGGCTGTTCTTTTTGAGGTAAGCCCAGCATATGAGCATTACTTTTACCAGGAGCAATCATCGGGTAACAGTTTTCGTCTTTAGTGACGCGCACATCCATTAATACGGGACCTTCGTGAGCTAACATTTCGGCAATAGCACTAGATAATTCAGCGCGATCGCGTACAATCATACCTTTAATACCATAAGCTTGAGCTAACATGACAAAATCTGGCGCACCCACTTCCATATTTGAGGATGAATACCGCTCACCAAAGAAGTTTTGCTGCCACTGACGCACCATTCCCTGCCAACCGTTATTGATAATCACGGTTTTTACGTTAATCCCAAATTGTGCCAGAGTTCCTAGCTCTTGGGGATTCATTTGGAAGCTGGCATCGCCACTAATACAAATAGTCTCTTCATCGGGAATAGCGACTTTGACACCCATAGCTGAAGGTAAACCGTAGCCCATTGTGCCTAAACCAGCGCTGGAAATCCAACGACGAGGGCCATTTTTCAGGAACTGGGCTGCCCACATTTGATGTTGACCCACATCAGTAGTATAAAAAGCCTGTGGTGCTTGGTTATTTAATTCGACAATCACTTCCTGAGGCGATAAACCCTGTTCAGGATGCGGCGCAGTTAAAGGATATTCTTGACGCCAATGATTGATTTGCTCTAACCAAGATTTGGTCATGCCAGAATCTGAGCCAAAATCATTTTCTTTGGCTCTAGTCAGAATTTGTTCTAGTACTTTGCGCACATCCCCGACAATTGGTACATCAGGAGTGCGATTTTTCCCAACTTCAGCGGGATCAATATCAATATGAATTACTTTAGAACGACTAGCAAACTCATCTAATTTACCAGTAACGCGATCGTCAAATCTAGCACCAATAGCAATTAACAAGTCACATTCACTTACCGCAAAGTTAGCATAGGCTGTACCGTGCATGCCCAACATTCCCACTGAAAGAGGATTGTGTTCATCAAAAGAGCCTAAGCCCATTAGAGTTGTGGTTACAGGAATCTGGAATTTTTCAGCTAATTCTTTAATTTGAGCATGAGCATCAGAAGCAACTGCACCACCGCCAACATACATCAGTGGCTTTTGGGCCTGGGTAATTAGTCTTAGGGCAGCGTTAATCTGACGTGGATTGCCCCTAACCGTGGGCTTATATCCTCGAAGACTTACCTTACCTGGCAATACGGGTACATAATCACATTCTTCGTTGCCAACGTCTTTGGGAATATCAATCAAGACAGGCCCAGGACGACCTGTACTGGCAATATGAAACGCTTCAGCCACAATTCTTGCCATGTCTTTAGCATGACGTACCACGTAAGAATTTTTGACTATGGGAGTGGTTATCCCAAAAATATCTATTTCCTGAAAAGCGTCAGTTCCAATCGCAGCACGAGTTACCTGTCCTGTAATTACCACCATCGGAATTGAATCTAGATGAGCTGTAGCAATACCTGTAACTAAATTAGTAGCCCCTGGTCCAGAAGTAGCAAAACAAACTCCTACCTTGCCTGTAGCGCGAGCATAGCCGTCGGCTGCATGGGACGCAGCCTGTTCATGACGGACTAAAATATGTTGGACTTCTCCTCTGGCTTCAGCACGATATAGCTCGTCATAAATTGGCAGTATTGCCCCACCAGGGTAGCCAAAGATATGTTTGACACCATGACGACGCAAGCTGTCCATTAAAGCATATGCGCCAGTGTGGCGTTGGGGAGTTTGGGTTGATTGTGAGATTTTAGGAATACTTGTAGATACCACGCTTGCTATCCGTCTAACTTGACTTTCTTTATTGTAAAATTTACTGTCTAATATGCAACAAAAATCAGCATTATTTTTTATACTCAAGCTTTTAAGCATAATTTAATTTGCTTTTCTTGAGCCATAAATTAGCTGATTGGCTTAAATGCCTTTGGTCAGAAATCTTATTTATGTATATAGTTTATCTGTTTATCGAAAATTACTGTTAAAAATATCTTTAACATTACAAATATAAAAATTAAACTAAATATTACGGCTCGTTTAGCATATGTTCTAAACAATCTGCCAAACAACAACGAATTTTTAACCCAGAACCAACTACTTGCCAGCCGATACAACTATTTGGCGATCGCCATAAGTCTAAATGTTCCACTACAGGATCGGCATAAAAACCGCTTTCTCCTGTACCCAAGATTCCTGAACTCCAGTGCGTAAAGTAATCATGACTAACGCGATAAATCGGAAAATCACCCAGCAAAGGCATTCCCCAACCGTCAAAGGCAATAAAGTGATTAATCTTACCGCCCTGCAACTGCCATATTGTAGCTGCACCCATTCCCCCGACTACACCAGCACTAAAGGCAATGAAAGATAATGCTTGGGTTTTAGCTAGCTGCTGTTGGTTCAACCATTGACTGATGGCGATCGCTGAATAAGGGGGATACTCCTCGGTGGGCAAAATCAAATAATTCCGTTGTCCAATACAGTTTTGAATTGCTTGAACAAAGCTTTCGGTTAATTGAGCAGAATGAACACCAGGACAAATTATGATCGACATACAGGTCATCTAGAAATTGCTATGTTCTGAGATTGCTGTAGTTAACTTGTTGATCGCTTCTGATACCGCGATCGCGCCTAATTCTCCAGAAGCGCGGGTACGGATACTCAAAGTATTGTTTTCTACCTCTTGATCGCCTACTACCGACATAACAGGAATTTTTTGTTTTTCAGCATTACGAATCATTTTACCCAGACGTTCGCCACTAGTATCAGCTTCGGCACGAATGCCTGCTGCCTGCATTTTGGCTGCGACTTCTTTGACATAATCAAAATGAGCATCCCTGACGGGCAATAAGCGTACTTGTACGGGGGCTAACCAGAGCGGAAAGTCTCCTGCGTATTCTTCAATCAAGATGCCAATTAGCCTTTCTAAAGAGCCAAAAGGAGCGCGGTGAATCATAATGGGACGCTGGCGAGAACCATCTTCGGCAACGTATTCTAGTCCAAAGCGTTCGGGGAGATTATAGTCTACTTGTACTGTACCTAGTTGCCATTCTCTACCCAAAGCATCTTCAAAGATAAAGTCTAGCTTTGGTCCATAAAAAGCAGCTTCGCCAATACCTTCAAAATGATTCATCTCCATCTTTTCTACTGCCCGACGAATCGCATTTTGGGCTTTATCCCAAGCTTCGTCTGAACCCATGTATTTGTCTGATTTGGGATCGCGGAAGCTAAGACGGGCTTTAAAGTTGGTAAGCTGCAAACTTTTGAAGACAGACAGGATTAGATCGACTACCTTGATAAACTCATCGTCCAACTGTTGGGGGGTAACAAATAAGTGAGAATCATCGACGGTAAAGCCTCTGACTCTAGTTAATCCGCCTAATTCCCCAGACTGCTCATAACGATACACTGTACCAAACTCAGCGTATCGTATCGGTAATTCTTTATAAGAACGTAATTCGCTTTGGTAAATCTGGATATGAAACGGACAATTCATCGGCTTGAGGACAAAACCCTGTTCTGCTGCTGCCGATGCCTCATCTTCCGCCATCATGGGGAACATATCTTCTTTGTAGTTTTGCCAGTGTCCTGAAATCTTAAATAAAGCGACTTTACCCAAGTGAGGCGTAACCACAGGCAGATAACCCCGTTTAATTTGTTCTTGTTTAAGAAAGTCTTCGAGTTGCGATCGCAAAATAGTTCCTTTCGGAGTCCACAACGGCAAACCAGGCCCTACAGGATCGGCAAAGATAAATAAGCCTAGTTCTTTACCTAATTTACGATGGTCGCGTTTTAAGGCTTCTTCTTTACGGCGTTGATATTCGGCTAGCTGTTCGGGTGTTTCCCAGGCAGTACCGTAGATACGCTGTAGCTGCGCTTTAGTTTCGTCCCCGCGCCAATATGCCCCTGCCACGCTTTCAAGAGCGATCGCTTGAGGATCGATCTCGGCAGTGTTTTCCAAGTGAGGCCCTGCGCAAAGATCCCACCACTGCTCACCTAAATGATAAATAGTTATAGGCTCTTGAATGCTGTCTAAAATTTCTAATTTATAAGGTTCGTTTTGGGCTTCAATCCGACTTTTAGCTTCTTCACGGCTTACTTCTTCTCGCACTACGGGCAGGTTACGATTAATAATCTTGATCATTTCTTTACGGATTTTTTTTAAATCCTTGTCGGTGAAGGGATCGGGATTATCAAAATCGTAATAAAAGCCATTTTCTGTCCAAGGGCCAATCGTTACCTGTGCTTTAGGAAACAGCTTTTGCACCGCCATTGCCATGATGTGAGACGCGGTGTGACGGATTTTTTGTAACGATTCGGATTCACTAGTGCGGAGTAATTTAATCGGTTGTTGTGCTTGTTCTGCTTCGGGCATCGGCTGTTATATAAAGACGCAAGTAATATCGTTATATTCTAGATCGGTATTGGTATTTGGTTGTCACATCAACATTTCCAGTACCAACGGCAAATTTGGCTTTGGTTTTAGACAGCAATGTCAGGAACTGTGAGCAGCTACTTAATTCCATAAGTACCTTTGACTAACGTAAATAAATAATTAGTGGGAACGCAAAAATCTATATTTTGGCTCAGAATTTAACATAAGCTAGATATTTTACCGCTGACTAATTCAATTTGAGCGCGGCAAAATCGATTAGAATAGTATCAAAAAAATGAAATTTATATTAATTTTTGTAAAAACCGCTAAGATAAATATTGAGATAGTAAGCTAGTTTAAACATAATTAATGTCTACTGAACAACCTACGGCAAAGAACCTGCTCAAGACTATCCTAGAGCCACTGTTAGAAGATTTCCAATACTGGTTTGGGCGATCGCGCTCTTTATTAGAATCAGAGCAAATGCCTTTTTTATCTGCTCAGGAGCAGGCTCAACTATTGGAGAGAATTATTCACAGCCAACAAGAGGTTCAAACAGCTCAAATGCTGCTTGAGGCTACGGATGGTTCAGCAGGAATAGACTCTAAAATCTTGCTTCCCTGGCATCAGTTAGTTGCCGAGTGTTGGAACGTAGCTCAAAAATGGCGGGAAATTAAAAATCAAGCAAATCAAAATTTTAAACAACACTAAAAAAACTTATGTTTTCGAGTTAACAAATATTGTTATAAATTTATGAGGAAAAGTTAACCCAAATGTTGCATTTAATTTACATTTTAATATTTACAGCTATTGCTCTTTTGGCAGTTAGTAATTTAATTAGAAGCTTAGTTACCCTGAGTGCAGAAACTCAAAAGTTTTATCCTCCAAATTACAATTTAACTAAAAATCAATCTTACTCGAAGCAAAAAACAGTTCATCCTGAGTTACTAGATGAGCAGGGTAGAGTTATTGAAGAACCTTTACTGGTGATGCGTTCAGTATCGGTAGATGATGCCCGTTCTAAATTAGACGCGCTATATGATGCTTCTCCCAGTAAGACTATCGATCCTGAAGACTAGTGCCGCGAGGCGGAATTCAGGAGTCAGCCCTAACGGGCTTGTACCCGTCCGTTATGGGTATACCGCTTCGCATAAAGTCAGAAGTAATTAATCTTAGGGCTTTCAAACTTACTTTAATTACTACTTTATTTTTGCCTAGTTATCTGATTCTCTCCTGTTGTTTCAACAAGGTATTAGCGATTTGATACCAAACTTCTCGATAGGGTTGATGTTCAGTTTTATCGGTTAACTGCATTCCTTTTAGTTGTGGGTATTGCTCATGAAAAGCCAGATCTACTTGTCGATAAAATGCTCCAGCGTCAAGATTTAAAGACTTAACTCTTTGATATATTTGTTGTTGAAGGTATTGCTCATTTTGGCCTAATACAGAATTTTGAGCCTTGCGCTTTAAATCGAATACAACTGTGGTCGCAATTCTAGTTTTAATTATGGCAAAGCTAACCAAGCCAGGAATTAAGATCACTCCTGCGGTAATCATGCCCCAATGCCAAGGTCTAGCTTTTCTAAAATCAGCCCTGAAGGGAATAAGCGTAATTTGCCGAGAAATACGTCTTGTATTGGGAATAAAGCGAGAAATCTGACTGGGTATTAAAGGAGAAAAGCTTCTCGGGAGTCTGGAATCTTCGCGATCGCCTGGTGCGACGATTAAGGTACGAAAATGAGATATAAAACTGTTAAAGGGTGAATTTTGTTCTTTAGCTAAGACCTGGCGGATTCGGTCAGCCGACTGATAGCGATCGCATGGCTTATAGGCCAGCATTTTATTTAATAATTTTCTTAATCCAGGACTGACTTTTGCCTGGGATTCCCAGTCCCACCGCCCTTGATGACTATCATATAATTCGTCTGGTTGTTTGCCAGTTAATAAAACTACAGCAGTTGCCGCTAACGAATACAGATCGCTACAGGCAAAAGCTTGACCGCGGCGAATCTGCTCATCAGGGGAATAGCCTTTCTTGCCAATGATGGTAATTGAATTCCCCGTCGTTTTAGAAACCGCATTGGCAGCAATTTTAACGCAGCCAAAATCAATTAAAACAGTCCGCTCATCGAGGTCGCGACAAATCAGATTATCTGGAGAAATATCGCGATGAATTAATTTAGAAGCATGAATATAATCTAAAACAGGGAGTAATTCCCAGATCATTTTCGTAACTTCTGCCTCGGTAAGTTTCCCCCTCCGCTGCAACAGTTGCCAATAGCTTTGACCCTCGATATATTCTTGAACCAAAAAAAGCGATCGCTTACCATCAACGCGAGTTCTCAGCAAGGCTTCAAACTTAGGAATTTGCTTATGACTTAGCTTGTATAGTATTCCCGCTTCCCGTTCAAACAAATCTTCTGCCTGACGTAATTCGCGATCGCTTTCCACTTGCGGAGCAAATTCTTTGAGAACGCATAATTCTCGATAGCGATGAGTATCCTCGGCTAGGTATGCTCTACCAAAACCACCTCGACCAACCTGCTTAACAATTCGGTAGCGATTGTTTAGAATAACTCCATCTCGTAAGGCAGAAACAGAAGTTCTAGACATCAGCAAATCTTACATTTCCAGAAAACAAGGCTATTCTAACAACGGTATTCTCAAATCAACAAGATTAACCGATACATTTACATTTAGGGTTAATTAGCTTCGTTGGCATTAATCTAATCTGGTTATAAGCTCTAAGCCTTAGTGTTTACATTATTCCTAAATTGACAGGCTGTAAAATCATGCTAACGCTAGAAGTTTAAATTGCGCGATCGCCAAGGGACGGAGGGATATCTTAGTCGCTTTTTATACTACTTTGTTGTTAAGCTACAAATTAAAATGTAGCAATGTTTAACTTTTAGGTATACATGTAGCTCGATAGTTAAAGATTGCCAGAAAAAGCTAAACGCGCTAATGCGCTACGCTAAATCAGAGCCATTTATACTTTCGATGTTAGTGAATAAGTGCAGGGGATGCAGTATAGTTTATGGCTCAAGTTAGTCTAGAGGGGATTACGCGTCAATTTGATCGAGTTACCGCAATTGAAGATATTACTTTTAAAATTCCCGACCGCGCTTTTTGGGTATTGGTTGGGCCTTCAGGATGTGGTAAATCAACTGTGTTGAGAACGATCGCTGGGTTAGAATCAATTACTCGCGGGGAACTTTATATTGGCAATAAATTAGTCAACGACATACCCGCACGGCAAAGAGATGTGGCAATGGTGTTTCAAAATTATGCCCTCTATCCTCATCTAACCGTCGCTGATAATCTGGCTTTTGGTTTGAAAATGCGGCGGGAAAACACTCAAGAGATTGCACGTAAGGTACAAGAGGTATCCCGTACTTTGGATATTGAACATTTACTCAAACGCAAACCAAAGCAGCTATCGGGAGGACAACAACAGCGAGTAGCTTTAGGTAGGGCGATCGCCCGTCAGCCTCAGGTATTTTTGTTAGACGAACCGCTATCTAACTTGGATGCCCAGCTAAGGGACGATACCAGAGCCGAATTAAAACAGTTACATCAACGGGT
Organism: Myxosarcina sp. GA_180221_E-2-1-MAG-40_15; assembly: GCA_020692205.1. Taxonomy (GTDB): domain Bacteria; phylum Cyanobacteriota; class Cyanobacteriia; order Cyanobacteriales; family Xenococcaceae; genus Waterburya. The sequence continues at coordinate 9,892 of JAIMKV010000090.1, read as the reverse complement.
TGGCATCACTACGGTTTATGTTACTCACGATCAGGTAGAGGCGATGTCCTTAGCAGATCAGATAGTAGTTTTGGCTGATGGCAGAGTGCAGCAGATTGGCAGTCCGCAAACTATTTATGCTAATCCCGTAAATAGCATGGTAGCAGGGTTTATTGGTAATCCACCGATGAATATTTTACCCGCAGCTTACGATGGTGAAAGCTTAATTATATTTAAAAATCAAGGGATTAAGCTTGACTCTGCGCTAAAACAGCAGTTAAAGCTAGTTAACGGGTCATTTAAGCTGGGCATTCGCCCCGAACATATCACGCTAAAAAGTTCGTCAGCTCAAGATCATGAAGACTGGTTATTATTAGAAGCTGATTTAATTGAACCCTTGGGTAGAGAAACTTTAGTCAAAGCGATTGCCCCAGAATGTAATTTAGGGCTTAATCTGCTGACAGATGCTGATTGGCAAGGTAAAAAAGGCGATCGCCTCGAGGTAAAATTCGATCTAGAGCAACTATTTATCTTTGATGCTAATAGCGGACTAACTCTTAACACTTAATTAGCTATTTTATGTCTTTAAACAACTTAACCGATCTAGCTTTTACTTCAGCATTAGAACAAGCCAGGCTGATTAAAGACCGACAAGTCACTCCTTTAGAGTTAACTGAACTATATTTATCGCGAATTGAACAATATAATTCCCGCCTAGGCTGTTTTTATTATGTGGCAAAAGAAAGCGCGATCGCCGATGCTCAACAAAAAACGGCTCAGTTAGCCCAGACTATAGATACTGACTATCTGCCCACTTTTTTTGGGGTTCCGATTGGCATCAAAGATCTCAAATCAGTCGCTAATATGCCCATTACTTATGGTATACCAGCACTCAAAGATCAGGTCGCTAAATATGATGAAGGGGTGGTGGCAAAAATCAGACAGGCAGGCTTTATTATTTTGGGTAAAACGGCAACTTCCCAGTTGGGTTCTTTTCCCTATACTGAACCAGAAGGCTTTGCGCCAACTCGTAATCCTTGGAATTTAGATTATACACCTGGTGGCTCTAGTGGAGGCTCTTCCTCGGCAGTAGCTGCGGGATTGTGTTCCATCGCGCTAGGTGGAGATGCTGGTGGTTCAATTAGAGGTCCTGCCGCTTGCTGTGGCTTAGTCGGAATCAAACCCAGTCGGGGACGAATCTCTTTTGCACCTGTAGGCGATCGCCTTAGCGGATTAGGAACTCATGGTGTTGTTACTAGAACGGTAGCTGATGCTGCGGCATTTTTAGATATTGCCTCTGGCTATATGACTGGCGATCCTTATTGGCTGTCCCAACCTGAAACTCCTTTTTTAGCCGCTACTAAACAGCCGTTACCAGCGTTAAAAATCGGCTTTATTACTTCTTTGCTACCCGTGGGAGAACCAGCCCCAGAATGTCAGCAAAGTGTGGCAAGTATTGTCGAGCAACTAGGAAGCATGGGTCATCAGACTATTCCCCAGGCGATCGACTTATCTCCTTTAATCGAACCTTTTAAGATCGTTTGGGCAAGTGCCGTTGCTGCTTCAGGAATTCCAGCCGAAGCTCTAAGTCCCATGAATCAGTGGGTACTAACTCAATCTGGTACGGCGGGTGAATATGTCCAGGCGGTAACTCAAATGCAGTTAATTGCGCGACAGTTGGTTAGTATATTTGCTCAAATAGATGTGTTAATCGCTCCTACCTATATGCACCCTACAATTAAAATTGGTGATTGGGCAAATCTAGAGCCAGAAAAGACGTTTCAACGCATAGTTAATTGGATTCTTCCCTGTCCACCTTTCAACGTTACAGGACAACCTGTAATCAATATTCCTCATGGATTTGATCGCAATGGCATTCCTATAGGAGTCCAGTTGGTAGGCAAACCAAATTCTGAGGCAACAATTATTGCGCTAGCTACTCAGTTAGAACAGGTTCAATCTTGGAGTCAACTGCGTCCCAATGCATTTGCCTTGAAATAGGTAATAAACCCTGGTAACAATGCCCGCTTTTGGCAATTATGGGTTTAAAGCATCTAGCTAAGAGCAAACAGCGATCGCTAATAATTAGATGAACCGTAATACATTGTGTTGGGTTAAGCGATCGCCCTGAGCAACCTAGAGTAGACTAGCCAAAAGTAGACTTGTTCCAACCCCACATATAGCCTTGAGCATCGGCAAACTCGATATAGATGCGATTGGCAGGTACGTCTAATTTTTCGCTGATTTGATTACAAAAATCTTGGCTCATCGATTTAGTTTGGTCAGGACTCATCTTACCAACGCTTTTGATCTCCACATAGCAAACAGGATCGAACGTGCCAGCAAATGTCATGGGTACATCAGATTCAAAAGCGGTCATCACGTAGGATTCTGGTTTGCCTAAATGCTTGGCTAAATTAGCCGATAGATTAGTTAGTAAACTTTTGACTGCTGCTTCGGGTTGAGAGACAGAAGATTGAACTTTAATTAAAGGCATAACTGTTTTTTAATTTAATCATGGATTTTAATCTCGCCATATCTATTAATATATGGTGTTGGCGCATAGATATATTGCTCTGTAAGGTTTTCCTAATTTAATTATTTAGTTTTAGATATGAAAGCAATCAATAAAATCGATGGTAAAAAGCTCCAAAATGGTTCTGACATACGCGGTGTAGCTTTAGAAGGTGTCAGTAACGAGGCAGTTAATTTGACTCCTGATGTGGTTAAAACATTGGGAAATGCTTTTGTTAGCTGGCTTACACAGCAGACAGCTAAATCGGCTACGGACTTAACTATTGCTATTGGGCGAGATAGTCGCCTATCGGGAGTAACTTTAAGTCAGTCAGCGATTGAGGGAATTGCGATCGCAGGTTGTCAAGTCTACAACTTCGATCTTGCTTCTACTCCCGCCATGTTTATGAGTACAGTAACCGAAGGGTTTAACTGCGATGGAGCAATTATGCTGACTGCTAGCCATTTACCTTTTAATCGCAATGGATTAAAGTTTTTTACGCCCCAAGGTGGTTTAGGCAAGTCAGATATTACCGAAATTTTAAATATTGCTGAAGCGGGAAATCTAATTACCAATGCTGCCAAAGGAGAGATTAAGCGTCAAGATTTTATCTCGATCTATGCAGCCAGGTTAGTCGAAACTATTCGCCAGGGTGTAAATCATCCCGATAATTTTGAACAGCCGTTGACAGGTTTAAAAATAGTTGTGGATGCGGGTAATGGTGCAGGAGGCTTTTATGTAGATAAAGTCTTAAAACCTCTGGGTGCAGACACAACAGGTAGTCAATTTCTCGATCCTGATGGCATGTTTCCCAATCATATACCCAATCCTGAAAATAAAGCGGCGATGGAGGCAATTTGCCAAGCGTTGGTTCATAATAACGCTGATTTCGGCATTATTTTTGATACTGATGTCGATCGCGTTGCAGCCGTAGATCATTTAGGAAACGAGCTGAATCGAAATCGGATGATCGCCTTGGTTTCGGCAATAGTTTTAGCAGAACATCCAGGCTCTACTGTAGTTACAGACTCGATTACTTCTGATGGTTTAACTCAATTTATTGAGCAAAATTTAAACGGTAAACATCATCGTTTCCAGCGTGGCTATAAAAACGTGATTAATGAATCAATCAGGCTCAATAACTCTGGTGTAGAATCTTGGCTGGCGATCGAAACTTCTGGACACGGGGCAATGAAAGAAAACTACTTTCTTGATGACGGAGCATATTTAGCGACTAAGCTATTGGTTGAATTGGCTAAAGCCAAGCTAAAGGGAAAGCTGCTAACTGATTTGATTAATGATTTACAAGAGCCAGTAGAAAGTGAAGAATTTCGCTTAAACATCAAGACTGATGACTTTCAGACCTATGGCAATAGCGCGATCGCGCAACTAGAAGAATTGGCGGTAGCTCAAGCTGACTGGAAAATTGTTCCCCACAACTATGAAGGAGTGAGAATAGCTTGTCAATCTCCCGCAGAAGATGGTTGGTTTTTGTTGCGTTTATCCCTTCACGATCCTGTCATGCCGCTAAACATTGAGTCTAATGTTGCCCAAGGAGTGAGTCGAATAGCCACTCGTTTGTTAGAGTTTTTTCAAGTCTGGGAATTTTTAGATTTATCTGCTGTGAGAAATTATCTTTCCAGGTAATGTTTAGCTAATTAAAAATTTGTTGATCTAGAAGAACTATCGGCACAATTAGCCGCAAACTGTCGTGACAAAAGATTTGCAGCAGCTTCGCTTTTTAAGGGTCTGGCAAAAAGATAGCCTTGACCATATTCGCAGTTCAAAGTCTTGAGAATCTGTAGATGGTTATTAGTTTCGATGCCTTCAGCAACTACATCCATATCTAGCTTGTGAGCTAGGGTAACTATAATATCGACGATCGCTTTATTTTTAGCCGATGATTCTAGCTGAGACACAAACGACTGGTCTACTTTTAGGGTATCAGCGCAAAACTGCTGGAGATAGCTCAGGGAGGAATAGCCCGTGCCAAAGTCGTCAATACTCAGCTTGATACCCAAGCCTTTAAGCTGCTTTAACAGTACGATCGCTGCTTCGACATCATTCATCATCGCACTTTCGGTAATTTCTAATTTTAAACACTCAGGAGCAAGCTTGGTTTGCTCTAAAATCCCAGCTACCTGTTGCACTAAATCTGATTTGAACTGATGACTGGAAAGATTAATGTTGATGGTTATGGTTTGCAGGTTAAACTGTTGCTGCCACTGGCGCATTTGTCGACAGGCTTCGTGCAAAATCCAGTCTCCTAAGGGAATAATTAATCCTGTAGTTTCTGATAAAGGAATAAACTCTCCAGGAGAAACAAATCCTCTAGTAGGTGATATCCAACGTACTAAAGCTTCAAATCCCGCAAGGCGATGGGTTTTAAGATTAATAATCGGCTGATAGTATAGCTGAAATTCACGATGTTCAATTCCATGACGCAGATCGCTTTCTAACTGCCATTGAGCCACTGTTTCTGAATGCATCCTCGGCGCAAATACCGCATACTGATTTTTGCCCAGAATTTGAGCGCGCTCTTGGGCTAAATTGCTGTTTCTGAGTAGTTCTTCGGCGTTAATTTTTGCCCCAGGCTGATAGAAAGCAATCCCCAAATTGGTAGTAATAACGATTTCTTGTCCTTTAATATTAAATGGTTGAACCAGTTCTTGTTGGATTCGTTTGGCGATCGTGATCGCGTAATCTTGATTTTCTAGGGTAAATAAAACTAGAGAAAATTCTGCTATTCCAACTCTAGCTAGTTTGTCTTGGGAGCGAATACAGTTTTGGATTCTTTTGCTTGCTAAAACTAAGAGGCGATCACCGATAGAGCTACCCAAGCTATCATTTACGGTTTTAAATCGAGCCAGGTCAATCGACAATACGGCGATCGCTGTTTTAGATTTAGCTATAGATTGTTGCAGCAGGTTTACCAACTGCGCCCGATTGGCTAAGCCAGTTAATTCATCAACTACCGAACTGTAAAATGTTTTATAAGCTAAAATTACGCCAGTTGTAGACAACAAGCCGATCATAGCTGGAATGGCGGGAATCCAGATTGCGCTCAAGAAACTGACAAAACAAATTCCTGACAATACTCCGACGGTAATAATCAAACTTCCCCCCAAAGTTAGGGGATACTTGATCTGCCACACTATAACTGCTCCAGCGATCGACCACAGCCAAATCCAGATAAATTCAGCCCACTCAGGTAAAAACCTAAACAAAGGTTTTCCATCCAGCACCGTACTTAAAATTTGGCTCACCATATGAGCATGAACTACTACTCCAGGCATTTTCTCGACATCGAAGGGAGTAGAGAATAGATCTTTTTTGCTGGGTGCAGTATAGCCAATGAGTATTACCTTGCCTTGAATCCAGTCGGGGTTAAAATCACCATTTAAAATTTGACTAAATGATAGTAGTCTAGCTGCTTTGTCTGGCGAGCGATAATTTAGTAATATTTGCGAACCTCTTGCGTCTGATGCCGATAGTTGATAGCCACCGGAATTAGCTTTTAAAGCTGGAAAAACAGTTTGCTCTAGCTGGAAAAACGCTGGCTGCACCTCTAAAGATTCCGCCTTTAAATAACTCTTGCTTAATTGCAGCGCAAATGAATAAATCGGTTGAGCTCCTATCTGCAACATCAGCAAGTTGCGTCTAACTTTGCCATCACTATCAAGCAAAAGGTTATCGAAACCAACTCTTTGGGGGGGAACATTTGATGGAGTAGGAACACCACTATCTTCAGCAATATTTCTGATGACGATTACATTTTCGGCTTCTAGCTGTTTCAATAATTCAGCATTTCTTGGCAGCTGGGGTAAGTCGCGATAGATATTTAAGCCAATAACTGCGGGATTATGTTGCTGTATTTCTTTTAATAATTGGGCAATCAAACGATCTGAAAAGGTAGATTGCTGCCAGGTTTGAATATCCGATTCGTCAATGCCAATTATAGTTATGCGATCATCTAGTTCAGTTTCTGAGCGCGATCGCATCATTAAATCGAATACTGCTAATTCTAAAAATTCTATATTTCCTATCTGTCTAATACTACAAATAGCCAGGACGATTAAACTAGTAATCAATATAGTAGAACGGCAGGTTGAGCGTAAATTAAAAGCTTTAAAAAAAAGATTTACTAGCTGCTTGGGTTTGACCATGTGACAGTAGGTATCACCAATTTAATTAGATATGTTTGCACCTGTTTTTTAACTAATCGAACTTAACAGTTAAACGGAGAATGGTTATTAATTGGAATTAACTAGGTTGTCATTTAACCAATCAACACAGGTTTTAAATTAACTAAACAGTCTGAATCTCGCCAGTAATCTAGTAGTCGTTTCAAAATTTTATTAATTGCTCATACAATACGTATTAAAGAATAGTAAAGCGATCACAAATTGTAAATCAGTAAAACAACGGATAATATATTAGTAGTCAATAAGTTATACAAGTAAATATAAGTAAGTTGAAAATTGTTGTAATACAGTAAAAATTATTTTTCTATTTGTTAATATCTCAGTGAATAAATATTTCTAACTCAAAAATTATACTTAGGTATTAACAAGTAGCCATTAGCTTTTCTGAATTGAATTATTGTGGTCTACTCATTTGAGCGCAGATTCAACCGTGCTGTTGAAAAGTGCTGTAATTCATAGCTCGATTAGTAAAAAGAGACGCTGTATACAGCGTCTCTTTTATATTTATATTTAGCTATTTAGTCTTGACTATGCCAGTCAGGGATTTCTTTTTGACGCGATCGCGCCACAACCAAAGCATTATCATTCACATCTTGGGTAACTACCGAACCAGCTGCTACGGTAACATTTTCACCCAAGATAACAGGAGCAACCAAAACGCTATTAGAGCCTGTTTTAGTACCCTGCTTGATGGTTGTCGGGTGTTTCTGCTTGCCGTCATAGTTAGCGGTAATAGTTCCTGCGCCAATATTAACGCGATCGCCTAAAGTAGCATCCCCTAAATAAGACAGGTGAGCTACGTTAGTATTTGAACCTACAGTAGTCTTTTTAATTTCAACAAAGTTACCGATGCGACAACTTTGACCCAATTTTACCTCACCACGCAAATGGGAATAAGGACCAACTCTAGTATTAGCCGCTATTTCTGAATCAGTAATGACTGAATATAAAACATTTACGTTTGAACCAATCAGGCTATTATCAATTAGACTACCAGGCCCAATTCGACTACCTGTAGCTACCGTGGTGTTTCCTCGCAGATGAGTCTGAGGCTCTAAAATTACATCTGCTTCTAGTCGAACGCTCTCGTCAATAGTAATGCTGCTAGGGTCAATCATGGTTACCCCTGCCTTCATCCAGTCGTCTTTGATTCTAGCTTGCAAAATATCGTAGGCTTCCGATAGCTGTCGGCGATCATTAATACCATTGGTTTCACGATAATCCTCGGCATCAAAAGCCATTACTGGACTTAGATAATCAACAACTTCGGTTAGATAATATTCTTGTTGATCGTTATTGGTTGACAGATTAGGTAATGATGTAGCTAATTTTTGCCAATTAAAGCAATAGATTCCCGCATTTACCCGCCGATTTTGCTTTTGGGCTAGATTACAATCGCGATCCTCGATGATGTGACTGACCAAATTGCCTCCGTTGCAGAAAACTCGTCCATATCCTTGAGGATTGGGTAAATTAGCAGTTAGCAAAGTTGCTGCATTTTGCTTGATCTGATGCGTTTCTACTAGCTTTTGCAGAGTTTCTGGACGTAATAAAGGTGCATCGCCATTTAAGACCAGCAGATCTCCTCGATATTTCTGTAGGCTAGACATTACCTGCTGTACGGCATGACCAGTACCTAACTGTTGAGTTTGTTCGACAAATTCTATTCCCTGACGGTGACTCAACGCCTGCTTGACCATCTCTCCCTGGTAGCCGATAATCACAATTTGTCGATCAAGATCGAGTAAACTACAACTATCAAGTACTCTTTCTACCAGTGATCGCCCTGCTAATGTATGCAACACCTTGGGTAAATCGGACTTCATGCGAGTGCCACGCCCTGCTGCTAAGATTGCTACCGCTACCATGCTTTTCCCAGATTAATTCCTATTTATTAAATCCGATTGGAGTATAGCTTTTATGGGTGCGATCATGCAAAAAAATGAGCCTGGAAGTGGAATTCTCGAATAAATATTTTAGCTTTGATTGAGAATCAAACAAAGAGTAGAGCTGTGAACTAACTTTGTTGACTTAAGTTGGCTGTGTATAATGGTCTGCTACACTATCTTCTTGGCAGCACAAAAAACGCCTTCCAAGAGCGATGTAGAAGAAATCTAGCCAATTCTTAAAAAGCGTTTAATTTTTGATTTAGCTGTCTGATTTAGAAGCGGTTGTTTCTACCACCACTAAATGAACTTCTGTTTTCACGGGGTCTAGCTTTGTTGACTCTCAACTGACGATCCATCCATTCTGCACCGTCTAAAGCTTCAATCGCTTTGTCTTCGTGGGCTTCTGATTCCATTTCGACAAAAGCAAATCCTCTGACGCGCCCTGTTTCGCGATCGGTAGGAATATGAACTCGTTTAACAGTTCCGTACTCGGTAAATACTTCATTCAAGTCTTCTTGATTGACTTCGTAAGATAGGTTGCCTACATAAATTGACATAATTTGTTTGTCTTCTCAATGAGTGTTGTGTTTAGAGAGACCGGATTATTAGAAAAGAAATATCTCAATACTCTACGGAAAAACCTTCGATACTGAATAAAAACTTAATCGCTAATCTGTTGATTCTCAGCTCTTATATTAGCACCGTTGTTAAAAATTGGGGTGTCAAAATTGTTCAAGGCGATCGCATTTTGAATAGATTGATTCATTTTTTGACCTACATTGACAAGATCAATAAAGTCGTCCTCGTTTAATTAAAACTAAACATTAAATCGTACTAGTAAATCGCTAATCCAGTTATATCAAGACTTTTGTTTTGATCCTATTCTCACTGCCGTCATCTATTATTAAGTCCTAATTTAGATCTTTCTGTTGAACATCGGCTAAAGTCCAGGCTAGTAATAAGATTTACAACATATTTGTAAAGAAAATAATATTTTTATTGAGTAATGTTATTTTCACGATCAATTCAACCCTTTACTGAGAAGATTCAAGGTTTGAACATGACTTAGAGTTTGAGCTTACTGTTATTTAGAATACAGCAATAGCTGATAGTTTTAACTAAACAAGTTTTAGTATTATTAGGATCAAGCTCAATAATCTAGTTAATAAAAAGTAACCCAGCTTGAATGTATTCTTGTTCTGGGTTCGTCATAAAATATCTACTTTGTTTGTTTTTAAGGCGGTCACGAACTAGAGTAACCGAAGAATATTAGTAAGAATTCAGGTACTAAATTGAGGGATTAA
>JAIMKV010000089.1 GCA_020692205.1 Myxosarcina sp. GA_180221_E-2-1-MAG-40_15 | reverse complement strand
GTCCTAACCTTTATACGTAATGCTATAATTCGTAGCTCTTAGCTTTTCTGAATTTAATTATTGTGGTCTACTCATTTGAGTGCGGGGGATGCGCCTGCAGGTAGGGCAGATCCAACCGTGCTGTTGAAAAGTTCGGTAAATAGTGTGATCGCCCAAAATACTTCACGTGAGATGATTGGTTATTGTGGTCTTCGCTATCTTGATGAGATAAATTTGGTCAAACGCTCCTAATTTGGCATAAATATAGCTACATCTGGGAAATTGCGCCTCGTGCCATATCTGCGATCGCTCGATCCGTTGCTTTAGGCAAATGATAATACGTTCCGCCAGCTTGTTTGGCTAGTTCTTTAGCAAAGCCAGTAGAGACAAAACGGCTTTCTGTATCAATTACTAGCAGCTTCATGCCCATGGCGCGAATTTTACCCGCAATATCTAGTAATTCTGCTTTAATATTCGGTTTTTCTGCTCCTGCTTCGGGTGTCTCCCCCAGAGAACGAGATAGGGAAATATTACCTCGACCATCGGTGATCGCCACAATTACTACCTGTCCAATATCTCCCGACATTTGGGCGTTAATGCCCACATTTACCGCCTGGGTCAAACCATGAGATAAGGGAGAACCACCGCCACAGGGAAGGCTTTCTAATCTGCCTTTTGCCATCGTAATCGAACGAGTAGGGGGAAGTAGAACATCGGCGCGTTCCCCACGGAAAGGAATCAAAGAAATCTGGTCACGATTTTCATAAGCTTCAGTTAGTAATCGCATTACTGCACCTTTAGCCGACTGCATTCGATTTAGTGCCATTGAACCAGAAGCATCGACGACAAATATAATCAGCGAACCTGCTTTCCTCGCCATCCTTTTAGAGCGCAGATCGCTTTGCTCCACAATGACTTTACGGTCCGGGTGGCGCTCTCGTCTTGTCTTTTGATAAGGTGCAGCACTACGCAAGGTAGCATCAATGGCAATTCTTTTAACTTTCCCTTTGGGAATCATCGGCTTGATATACCGTCCGCGATCCTCGGAATAAATTAAACTCCGCGCCCCAGATTTACCCTGTCGCTGCATGGTTTGAGCAAAGGTTAGCACTTCAGGATCTAGTACTACCCCTTCGATATCAAAGACAAACTCGTCGGGAATAGCGGGAGGTTCTTGTTCCTGTTCCTGTTCTGGTTCTTCTTCAGGATCATCTTCGTTTTGATCTTGATCTGGTTCTTCGTCTGGCTGCTGTTGTTGCGGCGGTGGCGGTGGTGGTGGTGGTGTGTCTTCTGGCGGTGCTTCGATGGTTGTCGCACGAGGAACAATGACTAGCTCGACTGCTTTACGTAAATCATCGGCAATCACATGATCTCGACCATCCAAAGCTGCACAGGCTTTAGCTACCCTTACTGCAAATAATTCGGCTCTGTGTCCTTCTACTGTTCCCCTAACTGCTTCTTGTACGAGATAGAGAATTTGATCATGGGTTATTTTAACCTCCTTGAGCCATTCTCGCGCCAAGATAATATCAGTCTTCAGGCTATCCATATCCTCTGCGTAAGCATCGACAAATTCTTGGGGGGAGTTAGTGAAATCAATTACTTGATTAACCGCTTCAACCCTTTGTTCTAGAGATAATATACCGTCTGCCGAAAGGGCGATCGCAATTCGATCCAACAGATGTTCTCGTAAATTCCCTTCTTGGGGATTATAAGTGGCAATTAAAATCGGCTTACAGGGGTGCTGAAAGCTAATTCCTTCCCGTTCAATGACATTCCGCCCCTCAGTCAAGACTGTTAAGAGTTGATTAGCAATTTGGTCATCTAATAGATTAATTTCATCAATATATAAAACCCCACGATGCGCCTGAGCGAGCAACCCTGGTTGAAATATTGGTTCACCCCGCTTAACTGATTCTTCTACATCTACTGAACCTAACAGCCGATCTTCTGTTACTCCTAGCGGTATTTGGACAAAAGGAGCAGGAATAATCTGAGTCGGAATATTTTCTCTAGGGGTACTGCCGTATTTGGCAACGGTATCGTCATCCCAATTTTGTGGCTTAGCTGGGTCACAATTGTAGAGAGAACCTTGAATAATTTCAATCGGTGGCAAAAGGTTGTAGATCGCCCGCGCCATAACTGATTTAGCCGTTCCTCGACGACCAGCGATCGCCACCCCGCCCAATTCTGGATCGATCGCTGCTAATAATAAAGCCAGCTTTATTGCTTCTTGTCCGACAACGGCAGTCAGGGGAAAGTTGAAATTCTTCTTGGGGGCAGTAGTTACAGCAGACATGGAGATCGCTTTTCAATTCCTTGGAAATAATAAAATTCAGTAGTTTTTCACTTTAATCTATTTGGGGAGACAAACTTCAAGAAGTTGCTTGTTTTTAGTCAAAGTTATAGATTAATTCTTTTTAGCTCTTAGCTCAAGAGGTTTTAATATGGCTATTTTCAAGCTTTCCACCTTAAAATTGTTCCCGGTGTTGTCAGCATTATCGTTTTTAAAATCTTCTTAAGGCTGATTAAAATTATCAAACAAGATCTAAAATGTTGATTCTCTAGCTGGCGCTAGTAAAAATTTTCCGAGCGTATAGTACTGAGCAGAGAAACTTCTTACCGCAGCTAAAAAAGGGATCTTGCATTTAAATACTGATCCCTTCTTACTATCTAACTAAAGATGGATTACTAACTTGGTCTAACGAATATATTCTTTTAATATGCTGTTGCGGTTGGGATGACGCAGTTTGCGAAGAGCTTTAGCCTCGATCTGGCGGATGCGTTCGCGGGTAACATTAAAGATTTGTCCGATCTCCTCTAATGTTTTCATGCGACCATCATCTAGACCGTAACGCAGGCGGAGAACATCGCGTTCGCGAGGGCTAAGAGTATCTAATACGCTTTCTAGATCTTCTCTAAGTAGGCTTTTTGATACTTGATCCTCTGGTGTTTCGCCATCAGCTTCGATGAAATCGCCCAAACGAGAGTCTTCTTCTTTACCGATAGGCGTTTCTAAAGATATTGGCAATTGAGCCGACTTAGCGATGAATCTGAGCTTTTCGATGGTCATTTCCATTCGAGTAGCAATTTCTTCTTCGGTAGGTTTGCGTCCTCGCTCTTGGGAAAGTAATTTAGTAGTTTTTTTAATCCGGGAAATAGTTTCATATAAGTGAACGGGAAGGCGAATCGTACGAGATTGATCCGCGATCGCTCTTGTAATTGCCTGTCTAATCCACCAGGTAGCATAAGTAGAAAATTTATAGCCTTTTTCATGATCGAATTTTTCAGCTGCTCTGATCAAACCCAGAGAACCCTCTTGAATCAAATCTTGAAAAGACAAGCCACGATTCATATATTTTTTGGCGATCGAGACAACTAAACGCAGGTTGGACTGTACCATCTTGTCTTTAGCTCTTCGACCAATAAATAGGCGACGACGGAATTTGCGATATTCCATGTCTACTTCTCTTGCCCATTCTTCATCGGTAGCTTCTCTACCCAAGCCGTCTTCTAGACTGTCTTTGAGTCTTTCTAGTTCAAGTAAGTCGGCAATTTGACGAGCTAGCTCAATTTCTTCTTCTGCTCTTAGTAGTCGGATCCGGCCGATTTCTTGTAAATAGATCCGAATCGAGTCTTCAGTATAAGGCTTTTTTCTGCCTCTTTCAGCGCGTTTTGTGGTTGAGGTAGCAGCTTTTTTCTTCTTGCCAATCGCGGCTGTCTTAAGATCTACATTATCTTGATTTTTGTTACTATCTTCTTCGATTAGACTTTCCCAATCGTTTCCAGGATTGGCGATCGTTGCTAGAACTTGATTAGCTTGGGTCATGCCGTTTTCCTCTTGCTCCTTCAGTGAAAAATTTAATGATATTTGTTTTAGTTAAGTTTAGTTAAGTTTTGCTCAACTTGTGTCTAATTACACATTATTTAACTTTTGATTTATGGAATAAGCTGTCTGCTCGCCAACAAAGCTAACAACCTGCTCAACCATGATTGGAATTAATCGCCTAGTTGAGTGTTATCAACTAGGAAATGGCAATTATTTTCCGATTTTAGCCTCGATTGCTGTGACTTTGGTGAAGATTAAACAGAAATTTGGGAATATTTCCCGAAGATTTATCAAGAAATCACAAACTTTTTTTTCTTTTGCTTCTATGGCATTGTAAGCAATTTAACGGAAAATAACACGGATTGATTTTTACTCTTAAAAAATTAAACATTCAAAAATTGCTCATTATAAAGTTAAATTTAACGAAAAAATTAGCTGTAATGCCCTCTAGGGGGATTGAAAAGTGTAGTCGAAATTCATTATTACTAAAGAGGGGTAAAAAAATTTACCAAATTCTAACAATGCTAATTTTTTTCAGCGCAAGATACAAAATATGAACAAGGTACGTATATTTGCTTACGCAATAGCTCTAGGTTCTCTGGTTGTCAGTGGTTTTGCTCAAGAAAACGCAACAAAAACTATAGCAGCAGCTACGGAAGAAGGAACTTTAACACTGGTGGCAAATGGAGAAGATTTTGTGAGACAGGGTTTTGTCAGTAAAGATGGCTGGCAAATAAGTTTCGATCATTTATACGTCAATATTGCTGATGCAGTGGCATATTCTACAGAAGCGTCTTTTGAACCACAAAAAGGCGATACCAAAGAAAGTATTGAGTATCAAAATAAAGCAAATTTTAATATTTCAGAAATTCCAGATTTGGCAGCGGGGGAAGCTGATGCAGAACCAATAGTAGTAGCCCAAGCTAATGTTCCCACTGGTTTTTACAATGCTCTAGCCTGGCAATTAAGCCCCGCTGATCCAGGAAGTCCGATCGCCGGAAATACCATAGCCCTACAAGGTCAAGCAACCAAAGATGGAGAAACAATTAATTTTGACTTGGGCTTCAATCAACCAGCCGAGTATGTCTGTGGTGAATTTGTTGGTGAAGATCGTCAGGGAGTAGTCGCAGCGGATACTCCTGGCAAGGTAGAAGCAACCTTTCACTTCGATCATATTTTTGGTGATGCAGATACCCCCCCAGAGGATGCTTTGAATCAAGATGCTTTAGGATTTCAGCCTTTAGCTGATCTGGCTAGCAATGGTACGGTACAACTCAATGAGGCTGATATGGCACTTCAACTATCTGAGGCAGATTATCAAACGTTGACCGAGGCGATCGCTGGTTTGGGTCATGTCGGTGAAGGTCATTGTGTAGTTACAGATTCACAATAAGTAAGAAAACTAAATAATAGTTTGCCATTCTCTGCCTAAAATTGGCAAATCTTGAAAAAAAAGCCAAAAATAACTTTTTTTGGCTAATAAATTGGACAATTTTTGTAATTGATAGCTCTACAGTAATTTATGATTCGGTTTTACTTCTTTTTATCTTTACTCGCGCTAATAGCAGTACCCGAAAAAACCTTAGCTCACGGTGCAAATATCGAGTATCGCCAAACAGCTGCGATTACTATTGAGGCTAAATACGACGACGGTACGCCGATGGCCAACGCTCAGGTAGTAGTTTATGCTCCAAGCGATCGCGCTACCCCCTGGCTAAAAGGCACAACCGATGAATCTGGTAATTTCACCTTTGTTCCCGATACCAAACCTGAAAATATCGGTGATTGGGATGTCAAAGTGCGTCAATCTGGACATGGCGATATTACTAGCATTCCACTGAGTGAGGGAGAAAATGTTGCTGACACTCAGTTGGCATCTGGTGGCAGAGGCTATACTTCTGCCCAAAAAGCGATTATGGCGGCAGCTGGTATCTGGGGGTTTATCGGAACTGCTTTATATTTTTCGCGCTCCAAGTCTTCTAAACTAGATTAATTTCCTTTAAATGCACATTCCTGACGGCTTCCTTTCTCCTAGCGTTTGTATTACTGGTTATGCTTTGACTGGTGGTGTTACCTGGTACTGTCTGCGCCAGATTGAGCGCGATCGCAATATTCAAGCGAATATCCCTAAAGCTTCTTTATTAACAGCGGCTTTTTTTGTCGCTTCTTTAATTAATATTCCTATACCTCCCACTAGTATTCACCTGATTTTTAATGGTTTAATGGGCGCGCTTTTGGGTTACTATGCTTTTTTGGCAATACTGATTGGTCTATTTTTTCAAGCAGTGATGTTTCAGCATGGCGGCATGTCTACTTTAGGAGTAAATGCCATCATTATCGGTTCACCTTCGATCGCAGCTTATCATTTATTTCAACAACGGGGGCGCTTAGGGAGCAATAAGCCAGTTTTAACGACAATTTTGTCTTTTGTCTCTGGTGCAGGAGCATTATTGTTATCAGCAGCAATGTTTGCCATTTTATTAGTGACTAATATTTCTCCCGATATGGATGTTAATGCCGAAAGAACCGCTATTTTGATTTCTTTAAGTGGCTATAGTATTCAAGCAGTTATTGAAGGTGTATTTACGGTAATGTTGATTTCTTTTTTGGAGAAAGTCAAACCCGAATTATTAAAATCTTAAATAATGAAATTAATTCTTGATCGCTATGCTTATTTAGATTCTCCTCTGCATCGCTGGCAACAAGGCTATAAACTAATAGGTTTATTAAGCTTAATTTTTGCTTTTGCTTTTATTCAAAATATTTGGTTATTACCAATAATGGTGATAATTACTGGCATTTTATTTAGTCTTTCAGAAATACCTATTTCATTTTTGATTAAGCGATTACGCTATCCAAGCTGGTTCATTTTAACAGTGGTCTTTCTGCTGCCTTTTATCTCGGGAAATACGCCAATTTTTCAGCTAGGATTTTTAACTATTCATGCAGAAGGATGTTGGCAAGCACTCTTAATTTCAGTACGATTTTTTTGTATTTTAACGGTGAGCCTAGTTTTATTCGGCACAGCTCCATTTTTAAGTAGTATTAAAGCAATGCGCTCTTTTGGTTTTCCTAGGGTAATTGTCGATATGACCTTATTGTCCTATCGTTATCTAGAGGAATTGGGCGAAATGCTCACAACTATGCAGCGAGCTATGAGATTAAGAGGATTTAAGGCTAAAGGTTTTAAGCGTCGAAATTTGGAAGTTTTTGCTCAATTAACTGGTAGCATTTTGGTGAGGAGTTATGAGCGATCTTTAAGGATTTATCAGGCAATGATTCTACGAGGTTATGGTAGCCAAAGAACTCGCAAAAAAAACTCTTGGCAATGGAACAAACATAGCGATCGCTATAGCTTATGGATCACAATTATGGCAGTTGTCATCTCAATATCGCTGGTTACCTTAGAAGCAACTTTACCTAGTTTTATTTGGTTAAGTATTTAAAATTATTCATTACTATTAAAGTTCAAAAGAATTAATGACAAACCTAGTAACAACAGCAGAGCAATTGTCAATTAAAACTCAAGCAATTTCTTTGAATAGTTTATGCTTTAGTTATGAACCAGAAAGAGCAATTTTGACAGATATCAATTTAGAGATTACCTCAGGAGAAAGTGTTGGCTTAATTGGGGCTAATGGTGCAGGAAAAACTAGTTTGTTTTTGGCGATTTGTGGGATTTTAAAACCTACTTATGGTGAGGTAAGATTGTTTGATCGCCCGATAGAAACTGGAGAATTTAATCCCGAAATTGGACTGGTGTTTCAAAATCCTGACGATCAGCTATTTTGTCCTACGGTACGGGATGATATCGCCTTTGGGTTAGAAAACATCGAGCTATCCCCCGAAGAAGTAGAAGCTCGCCTCAATGCTGCTTTATCTTTAACTGGAGTGACTCATTTAGCAAATCGAATTTCCCATCAGCTTTCAGGAGGGGAGAAATGTATGGTAGCGATCGCGGCTGTCTTAGCTATGTTGCCCCAGATCGTACTGTATGATGAACCCAGCGCCAACTTGGATTTAAGAGCCAGACGCAGATTAATTAAGTTTCTTAACTCTTCTCGCGAAACAACTGTGATTTCTTCCCATGACTTAGAATTAATTATTGAAGTGTGCGATCGCGTGGTGATGCTTAATCAAGGCAGAATTGTTGCCGATGGGACACCTCAAGAGATTATGAGTAACCCCAGCTTAATGGAGGTTAACGGGTTAGAAGTGCCTCATTCCTTGACTCATAACCATCAGGGAAATTCAAAAAGTTCAGAAGATTAAAGAAAAATTAGATGGCTTTACTAGGAAGAAGATGCAAATATAGGAGCAAGAAGTGATGAATAATATTCCACAGGATAGCCAGGTACAGATCTCAGAAACACAAGCGCAGGAATTAATGCGATCGCTACTGCATAAAGAAAACAGTTGGGTAGAGTGGGGACAAGTTTGTCAAAAGTTACAACAAGCAGGATACAGTACTCAAAGAATTTTTGAAGACACAGGATTTCAAAATAGCCAACAGAATTTGGTCATTGTCGCAGCTCAAGTTTTTGATAATTTAGTTCAGGCAGAGGTTAAACCTGAGGTATTAGCCTATTTTAAAGGACCTCGCAGCGATGTACTATATGAATTCCGCATACTCAACCAAAAGCAGCGAGTCGATGCCAGCCTGCTTGCTTACGAGAAGCGAATTGACGTAGATGGCGCGCATTTGGTGGCTAAGGCAATTAAAGATGTCTCGCGGATGTCCCAGTTACCCGAAGTCTTTACGAATCATCCTGGAGATTGGGTAGCCTATTTGTCTTGGAAACGAGCCAAAAGTCAAAAAGATCTGCAACAGCGATCGCGTTTAATCGCCCAAGGATTAAAATTTGCTCATTCAGCTAGTGCCAGAGAAGCGATTGAAAAGTTATTAAGTGATTTTAGCGTAATCAAAAGTGCAACTGAACCGTTGCTGCCTCTGTATCGTTTGGAATTAGAAGAAGAGCTACCTCGTATTGTTCCTTTGGCTGGCTCATATCCCCTAAGTAACCAAGACATAACAGCAGTAAATCGAGTCAAAATTCAGCAGCCTTTTAGCCAAATTGAAGCCACTGGAGGTGTTTATGTTCCGATTCCAGGTTGGCAGGTAGTTCTTAAAGCCAAAGATCCTGTGGGTTATTTGTGTCCTAGCGATCTTCTGCCTAAGTATCTCGGTGGCAAGGTAGAAGAAGTTTTGGTCATTTTAGATCGAGCCAATAAAGATTGGGATGTGAATAGCTATTTCGTGGTGGAAATAGAAGGGAAACTAGAATTACGCTGGCTGGAAACCGAACCCGAAGCACCAATTGTTGGTCAATTGGTGTTAATTCTACGTCCGAAAAAAATCTTGGATGAAGGTAATATTACCGAACCTTGGCAAATGGATGACTAATACAGAAGTCAGAAGTCAAAAGTCAGAAGTCAGAAGTCAGAAGTCAGAAGTCAAAAGTCAAAAGTCAAAAGTCAAAAGTCAAAAGTCAAAAGTCAGAAGTCAGAAGTCAAAAGTCAAAAGTCAAAGCGTTACTGCTTAATTATGGCGATCGCATCGAAAAAAGATAATCCACTGCCCTGAAACCTCGGCGATCGCACCTCCTGGTAAAGTAGAACTACGGCTTTTGTTAGGCGCAGAAATTAATTGAATCACTGCTTCAATTTGCTCAAAATTTGGTTGTTTAGTGATTACTAGAGGTAAAAATTGTCGAATCGCGCGGCGTTGAATCGCGAGCGGTGCTGTTTGGAGACAATCGCGATTTAGGCGATCGCTATTAACTGTTAGTGCCTGCTGTAGTAAATCCTGGGCAGTGGTTTCCAAATACTCCACATCTGCCCGTAACAATTCTGCCGTTTGCGCCAGAGAGCTTTCCACTCTGGGATTAAAATGCTCCTCAAGGTAAGGAATTAACTCGCCACGAATCCGATTACGAGCGTATTGATGATTTTGATTGACAAGATCAAACCAAATAGGTAAATCAAACTGATGACAAAATTCCAGGGTTTCTCGACGGTATAGCTCTAAAATTGGACGTACTAAAGTAACTTTCTCAGTTAAAGGGCGTTGCCAACTGAGGGCAGATAATCCGTCTGCCCCTGCACCACGAATTAGGTTATAAAGTAAAGTTTCGGCGCGATCGCTTTTTGTATGCCCAGTAACGATATAGTTAAAATCTTTTTCTCTAGCAATTTCGCTGAGAGCTTGATAACGCCATTGACGGGCTGCTGCTTCAGTTTCTGGTAAAGCACTAGCAATCTGAAGATAAAAAGGCAGCTGCCAGCTTTGAGCCACCTCAGCAACTCTCTCAGCAATGCCTGTATCTGTAGACCATTGATGATCACAATGAGCGATCGCTAAGTGCCAATTCCACTTCGAGCGTAAATCTAATAACAGCTTTCCCAGGCATAAAGAATCCTGTCCCCCAGACACAGCAATTAAAACTTTTGCTCCTGAAGGCAAAAGCGATCGTTGGCGTAAAGTTTTGTGTACTCTGGTATGAAGTTGAGTCCAATAAATTCTAGACATATAATTTTTAGCTACTTTATTGGCAAAAAATATTTAAAATATCAAAATCGCTAAAATTAACCATACAATCACGGTCTAGTTTGATGGAGTCACTGACAGAGCAATTGTTAAGGCATTGACATCCTGTACCCTTCCTGGCGATAAATAAACTCATCCAGCCCATTTACATTTAAAGATTGGGCTATAGTATTTACGTTACTATTCATCACAAGAAATCCTGACCAGGTTAAGTCAAAGTATTAAGTAGTACAATATTTTCTGTGGAATTGAACATACTAAAACTCAGGAATATCATGAAACAATTACTCAATTTTATGTTGGTTAACCAATCAATTTAGTTGGTCAACAGATTACTCGCAGCCAATTGATTTAGTCGCAGATGAGTTGGTTAACTGCTGTGGGAATAGAGCTTTTTCATTGATGATACCATAAAGATTCAGTAAAGGAATTTACATTAAAAAGATCTATAGGTAATCATATATAAGTAATTACTAGTACCAATAAAATACTTAGCAAGTTTCTGGTTTCTAGTTGAGTTCTTTTGTATATTTTTTAATTATATTTAAATATGATTCGTGTTCTACTCGTCGATGACCAAAGAATGGTTAGAGAAACCTTGAAAGTTTCTCTAGAATCAGAAACAGATATAGAGATCGTAGGAACTGCTAATAATGGAATTGCTGCAATTGAGCAAGTAGAACTTCTTCAACCAGACATTGTCATTATGAATATGGAGATGCCAGGCTTAGATGGAGCTAGTGCTACGAGACAAATAACCAATCGATTTGCTGAGACTAAAGTTTTGATTCACACTTCTTATGATAGTGATGAATATATCACTAAATCTTTGGCAATGGGAGCAAAAGGTTATTTTTTAAAAAATATTGAGACTCAAGATTTAGTGGGAGCTATTCGCAATATTTACAAAGGTTATACGCAAATTGCTCCAGGGTTATTAGAAAAACTCTTAATTAGTACCGATTCAGGAGTAGTTTTGAGCAAGCTAAGAAGTTCAGCTCCTTCTCGCCAACAAAGCGCAACTATTACCCCAATTACTATTAAACCTCAAAAGGCTATTTCTAATCTTCAGCTTGCTTATCGTCAACAGCAAGATGAAATTACTCAACTACGTCAAAGTTTCGATAGCAGTCAAGAAGAATTACCTAAGATCAAGCAAAATCTTGCCAAAAACTACCGACACATCTGGCTAATTTCGTTGGTGTGGTTAATTTCCCTAACCATATTAGGAATCTATCTGTTTAAACTCAATCAAAAAACTAATAATCTTCAGCTCAAAGTGATTCCTGCCGAGAGAGTAGGCTTGTACGGAGAGTTTAGTCTTAGTGGTATTGCTCAACGAGTAGCTAAAGCATTTGAACAAGATTCCATACTCGAAGATATTTCTACTGTTTACGTGGCACAAGAAGATGATGCCATTATTCTGATGGGGACTGTTCCTGATCCTATTATTTTAAGACGAATGGAAAATATTGCTTTGCAGGTTACAGGGGTGAGGAGAGTATATACTAGCCAAGTAGCAGTACAACCAGAATTGACGAAAAACACTTCAAATTGAGAAAAATAATCTTAATCAAATTTTTGCCTAAAATTTGCCGTTCGGTCAGACAATGAAGTAACTTGTGAGTATTAATAATTAAAATTGAGACGGTGCTGTGTCTAAACGTAACTGGTTAATTTCTTTAATAGCTTGTGCTGGCATTTCTAGTTTATCTCTGCCAGTCAGGGGACAAGCTGTGCTGCCGTACGTACCTAAGCTAGATTCAGAAAAATTAGAACTGCAAGGATTGCAATTGCTCCAAGACGCAGTGCAGTTAATTCGTTTTCAGCAGTATGATTTAGCGTTACCTAGAGCAGAATTAGCAACTCAACTAGCTCCAAGTAATTATGACGTTTGGTTCATTTTAGGAAGTTTATACATTCAGCAAGAAAAAATAGATCGAGGAATAACAGTCTTAGAAAAAGCAGAAAGCCTGGCTCCAGAACAAGAAAATATTTTGTTCTCTTTAGGCAACGCCTATTTTCAGCAAGGCGACTATGAAGCAGCGCGAGAAAAGTTAGAAGCTGGACTAGAAATAGAAAATAATTCTCCCGAAGCACTGTTTGATTTAGGAAATACTTATCTTAAGCTAAATCAGTTTGATGATGCGATTAATTCTTATGAAGCAGCTTTTGCTCAAGAAAAAACTTTTTGGCCAGCATTAAATAATGTTGGGTTAGTCGAATATGAACAAGGCGATCGCCAAGAAGCGATCGCCAGAT
The DNA here is from genome assembly GCA_020692205.1 of Myxosarcina sp. GA_180221_E-2-1-MAG-40_15. GTDB lineage: Bacteria > Cyanobacteriota > Cyanobacteriia > Cyanobacteriales > Xenococcaceae > Waterburya. The sequence goes on along the minus strand of JAIMKV010000089.1, from coordinate 5,831 downwards.
GGGAGTCGGTAATTGAGGTAGATGGTAAACAGGCAGAACCTCAGTTAGCTTTGGCGGTAGCTCTATTTAGCGAAGGTGAGGTTGATAAAGCGATTGAATTAGGCAAAGCTGCTCTAGAGCTTGATAGTCGTTATAGTGATATCCAGTTTCTGGAAGAAAATCTTTGGGGGGAACAGCTAATTGAAGATACTCGTAAGTTTTTAAATAATCCTCAAATACAGGAAATTGTTTCTAATTACGAACAATCAGCACCACAAGAATCGAATTCACCAGAAGAACTACCGCCAACTCCTTAAACAGAGATTCACTTTAGCTAGATAGATTAAGAGAACGGGCTATAGACAAGGAGACAACTGTTGAAATTACTAATTGTCCCTTGTCAATTGCTATTTTGCTAGATCGAACAGCAAGATTTCACTATCTGAGCTACTTGCAGCGATCGCTATTTCGGCTTCATTAATTATTGCTGCACCATCACCAGCCTGTAGTAACTGTTCATTGAGTTTAACTTCACCCTGGGTAACTTGTAACCAGACAGCACGATTATTATCTATTTGATAGGTAAGGCGATCGCCTTGGTTTAGTGAAGCAAGATAAAGATTCGCGTCTTGATGAATTGTTACCGAGTTGTCTCGTCCATCCCGCGAGCCGACTAGTCTTAATTTGCCCTGTCTTTGCGCTTGGTCAAAGTGCTTCTCTTCATAGCTTGGTTTTATCCCATTTTGCTCTGGCATAATCCAGATTTGCAATAAATGAACAAGGTTAGTGTCAGAGGCATTAAACTCGCTATGTCTTACTCCTGTACCTGCGGACATTCGTTGTACATCCCCTGGACGAATTATTGAGCCATTACCCATACTGTCCCGATGCTCTAATTCCCCTGAAAGAACATAGGTAATTATCTCCATGTCTCGATGTCCATGAGTGCCAAACCCTTTGCTAGGTGTTATTTTATCTTCATTAATTACTCTGAGACTGGCAAAACCCATTTGTTGTGGATCGTAATAATTGCCAAAAGAAAAGGTATGTCTACTATCTAGCCAGCCGAAGTTGGCAATGCCTCGTTCGTCTCGATGGCGGATTGTAATCATTTGGCTTACCTCCTTAACTTAAATTTTTGCTCTATATTTATTATGTGTTGATTTTATTTAAAAGACAATATGCTATTTTGTAAACACTTTGTCTCTATTTTTTCTACAATAAATGGATAAGTTTGTCAGCATGGAAGCTTTTGTTCAAGTCGTGCAGTCAGGAGGATTCGCCGCGGCTGCCAGAAAGATGAGAGTATCTCGTTCGACAGTTAATAAATTAGTAATCAACCTAGAAAACGAATTAAAAGTACAGTTATTGCAACGCAGTACTCGTAAGGTAAACCCTACCCCTACGGGACTAGCTTTTTATGAACGATGCCTGAATATATTGGCAGAAGTTGAAGCAGCAGAAGTTGCCGTATCCGAACTACAAACTGAACCCAAAGGAACGCTCAAACTAAACGCACCGATGTCTTTTGGTACTTTGTCTTTAGGCAAGGCGATCGCTGAATTTATGGTTCAATATCCAGAATTACAGGTGCAGCTAACCTTAGATGATCGCTTTATCGATCCAATCGCTGAAGGCTACGATTTAACGATCAGAATCTCTCACCCAGAAACATCTCCTAGCTTAGTTTGTCAAGTGATCGCGCCTGTACCTAGAGTTCTTTGTGCCTCTGCTCATTATCTGGAAAAACATGGTGTTCCCAAGCATCCCAGCGAATTAAGCCAGCATTCCTGTCTACATTATGGACAGATAGTTACCGGAAACCAATGGCAATTAATCAATCAAGATCGAGAAGAGCAGGTAACGGTTAAAGGAGTACTTTGTTCTAATAATGGTGAAGTATTAAAAGATGCAGCAGTACAGGGTTTAGGAATTGCCCTATTACCCACCTTTATTGTTAGATCAGAGTTAGATCGACAAACACTAATGATTATTCTACCTGAATATCAACCACCAGAACTTGCTCTTTGCCTGGTCTATCCTTTAAATCGGCATTTAAATACAAAAATAAGGTTATTGACTGAATTCTTGCAACAACGTTTTGGCAATGATTCAAAAAGTTAATTGAATCAGCATAGACAGATGAGAACACAGTCATCTAAGGCTGGTTCTCAGCGAATTTTTTGTTGCTTTGCGATCGCCTATTGATCTACAGGAATGTTATTAATAAATCACAAAACCTCTACCGTAGCAATTGCCAGCAACCGATCTTCACGAATAAATACATTCATCTAAAACTATAGAATTCAAGACTTTTTTAAAGTTGTTACCAAGAAATAATCATAATATTGTTAATACGTTAACTATTTAATGACTATTTAATTTAGCAATCAATCTTGCCCTAAAATGTCTAGCTCACTTTCAGATGATGATTCTTTTCAAAAATGGCGATATGCTTTAGCACCATACAATCTAGGATACAAAGTTAAACTAGTATCCCAGTTGATGTATCGAGATTTTTTGGAACGGCTAGAACCTTACGGATTAACCCCATTTCACTATCTTGTTTTGTGCTGTTTATGGGAAGAGGATGGGCTTTCAACGTCTGGAATTGCTGATAAGCTCAAGCAATTAGGTGCAACGCTGACTGGAGTAGTGGATCGAATGGAAGAGCGCAACCTTGTTTATCGAGAACGTGATTCTGAGGATCGCCGTATCATTCGCATTTGGTTGACTGATGAAGGAAAAAAACTTATGCACATTCTGCCGTCAATTGGCGCAGAGACAATTCAGAAGGCGACTAGCAAAATTTCAGAAACTGAGCAGGAAGCCGTTTTAAAACTCCTCGATCAAATTATTCACAACCTTCTTTAAGCAACTTCAATTTTGTCAAGTTGCTCTTTGGTCAATTATTTAATATATTAAATATCAATATATTAAATAATTATTCAGCCTGAAACAAACAAGTTCAAGCTTAGTTTCTGATGATTTAGTGCAATACTACAGTAATTTAGCGAAAAAAAATGCCAAAGCTCAACCTTTATCAAAAAAACTGGCTACTGTCAGCACATATTAGTTTTGCTGCGCTATGGACAGGAGCTGTTTTAAGTATGTTTTTATTGTCACTGAGAAACACAACTTCAACAAATTCAAATGTACTACATTCTCTTGATTCAGCGATTACTTTGTTGGATGACTGGATTGTAATTCCCTCAGCTGTTGGTTCAGTTATTACAGCAACTTTCCTTTGCTGGGGAACAAACTATGGATTTACTAAATTTTATTGGGTTATTACCAAGTGGATATTGACGACTGGGTTAGTTATTTTTGGAACTTTCTGGCTATTTCCCTGGGGCAATGTTGCTGCTGAACTTTCAGGACAACAAGGATTAAAAGCACTTAGCAATCCAATCTATGGGTTTGATGCCAAAGGTGTTTTAGCTGGAACAATAATTCAGGTTATTTTCCTCTTGGTCATTATTGTTATCTCCGTTTTAAAGCCTTGGGGCAGAAGACAAATGAAAGAACAGTCGAAACCATCTTCGGCAAACTAAAATTTTTTGGCTTGGCACTAGTCCATTCCTAGTCTTCCCAAATGACTTAAGAAAATAAAAACTATTTATTTTGCCCTAAACGCTTTAACGATATCTGTGCTGCCTCTTTTACCTGGGGATGCAGATCTTTAGCTAAAAACTTTAATGCCGAAATACTTTTTTCTGTCTCCAAATTACCCAATGCTTCGGCAATTCTCTGACGAATTAGCCAATCTTCTGAGGCGGCAAAATTAAGAATATTATCTACGGCTTCGGTGGCTTTAATTTCTCCTAATGCAGCGATCGCTGCTTGCTGTAGAATAACCTCATCGCTATCGAGGGCTTCTATTAGTAATTCTTTGGCTCTAATATCCTGTAAGTTACCTAAAGATACAGCAGCACTAAATCTAACCAGCCAGTTGGTATCTTCGTAAAAAGCTCTAACCAAATGTTCAAAAGCACGAATATCGTTTAGATAACCTAACGCTCCCGCTGCATCCGCCCGGATTCCATAATCCGAGTCGCTTTCTAATAAATCGATCAACAGCGTAAAACACTCAGCAGTAGGTTTCACACCCAAAGCAAAAACCGCCATTGAACGCACAGGAAGTATGTCGTCATTTAAAACTTTTTTGATCAACGGAACAGCATCCTCTGGTGCAACTTCCCTTAAAGAGGTCAAAGCCAATAAACGATCCTTAGAATTAGGACTTTCCAACTGAGCAGCAATCTTGTCTAAATCTGGCATCTATATCAAAAGTTATTTGCTTACGCGAATATCATTACTCGAAATATTAAACTCTAAATCAACAACGTTTAATAAATAAGCCCCCGCCAAGAAAGTAGCAGAGGCTTATTTATATACTAAACCGTAACTAAGCTAACAGTTTCAATACTCACTTAGTCTAAATCAGGCATGAATAATGTTGGTTCAGTTTCGCGATCAATACCTTTTTCAAACCCACCAGCAGCAGCTCTAGCACGTCCAGCATGCCATAAGTGACCGATGAGGAAGAAGAAAGCAAGAATGAACTGGAATGCAGCCAACCATTGACGAATATTGACGAAGTTGAATGAGTTGGACTCAGTGATAATACCACCAACAGAGTTGATTGAAGCATTAGGAGCATGAGTCATATACTCAGCCGCACGACGTAGTTGCCAAGGCTGAATGTCGTTTCTAATTTTATCTAGATCGATTCCATTAGGACCACGCATCGGCTCTAGCCAAGGACCACGAAAATCCCAAAAACGCATGGTTTCTCCGCCCAGGATAATTTCGCCTGTAGGTGAGCGCATGAGGTATTTACCCAAACCTGTAGGACCTTGTGATGAACCAATGTTCGCACCCATTTGTTGGTCACGAGCTAAGAAAGTAAAGGCTTGTGCCTGAGAAGCTTCTGCATTAGTAGGACCGTAAAACTCACTGGGATAAGCAGTGTTGTTAAACCAAACGTAACAAGAAGCGATGAAGGACATCAAAGACACAGCACCAATACTATAGGAAAGGTAAGCTTCACCATTCCAAATCAAAGCACGACGCGCCCAACCAAAAGGTTTAGTTAAGATATGGAAAATACCGCCAGCAATACAGATCAACCCGACCCATATATGACCGCCGATAATATCTTCCATGTTGTCAACCCCAATAATCCAACCTTCGCCACCAAAAGGAGCAGCGGTTAGATAGCCAAAGATTGTGGCAGGGTTAAGAGTGGGGTTAGTAATAATGCGAACATCACCACCACCAGGAGCCCAGGTGTCATATACGCCACCAAAGAACATAGCCTTAAACACTAGCAAGAAAGCACCGAGTCCTAATAGGATTAGGTGATAACCAATGATATTAGTCATTTGGTTTTTATCTTTCCAGTCTTGGCTAAAGAAATTGGAATACTCCTCTAGCCTTTCGGGACCGCGAAGTGCGTGATAGATACCACCTAAACCAAGAACAGCGGAAGAAATTAGGTGCAAAACACCTACTACGAAATAAGGGTAAGTATTAATTACCTCTCCCCCTGGTCCTACACCCCAGCCTAATGTTGCTAGGTGAGGAATTAGGATCATGCCCTGTTCGTACATGGGCTTTTCAGGGACATAGTGAGCGACCTCAAAAATGGTCATCGCACCAGTCCAGAATACGATCAATCCAGCATGAGCAACGTGTGCGCCCAATAGCTTTCCGGAAAGATTGATTAAACGAGCATTACCAGCCCACCAGGCAAAACCTGTAGACTCGATATCGCGACCTGCGCCTGCGCCAGGATTAGAGAGCGTTACCACGTGGTAGAACCTCCTCTGGGAATTCAAAGTTTTGAT
>JAIMKV010000088.1 GCA_020692205.1 Myxosarcina sp. GA_180221_E-2-1-MAG-40_15 | reverse complement strand
CTCAATGTCCTAACGTATTCGCGTAATGCTATACTTCTTCAGGTTTTCTTTGTTATTGAATTGGCAATGATTCGATAGCTGGTGATTTTATAAAGGCGGTCACATTAGTATAATAATGAAACCAATACTTATTTTGATTTCTGGTTTTTCTTGTACTGGTAAAACTACGTTAGCTAACAGGATAGCCAAGCGTTATTCGTTACCATTAATACTGGCAAAGAGGAGGTTATGAAATTGTGGATATTTGCGATCGCACCCTTAAAATTGATACAACTAATTTCAATTCCATTAATTACGACAAAATATACAAAACAATTGAAGCGATTTTAAAATGATAATTAGTGCGATCGCGCTCTTGTCAACTCATGCAATATACTATTCGTAAGGCAACCCTGACAGATATCGATCTTCTCGATTTAATTCATACAGCAAATATGAAAAGTTATGTCGAGAAAAATTATTCTTGGAATCCACAACTGTTCCGAGAGCGGTTTATTCCCGATGAATATCAAGTAATTGAAATCAGTGACCAACTCGTTGGTTTTATGAAAGTTATCTCGTCAGAAACCGAAATTTATTTAGGAGAAATCCAGATTACCAAACATTTTCAAAAACAAGGAATTGGAACAAGTTTAATCGAGTCAATTATTCAGGAAGCAAAAGCAAGCAATAAAAAGTTATGGCTTAAAGTTCTCAAAGAGAAAATGATTAGTTTTTTGGCTTTTTGTGTAGAAGACGATCCACCCAATCCAGAACTATATTAGATATTTAGATTTATGATTGATAAACATTTTCAAGGTCAAGGATATGGAACAAAAGCTTTAAAATTAGTTATCGAAGAAATCAAAAAATTAGGTGCAAAGCGTATTCAAACGATGCACAAACCTAAAAATAAAATAGCAGGAAAGCTTTATCAAACAATTGGATTTTCATACATTGATAATCTTGATGACGGAGATTTACTTATGGAAATGAAAATTAACAACTAATAATCTAACTAATAGCGATCGCCAAACATTAAAACAAGATTATTTACCTCTCGCAAACATGAGTAGGATCATCTGCTTTTTCCGCAAATTCCAACCCCCTAGCCAAACGCCAGGCAAAAATAGGCGGTAAACCAGCATCTAAAATCGCAGCGCAAGTTTTTTGATAGTCATACTCCACTTCCCGTAAGCTTACTGCATCTGTCTCCGTGTCATAAACCACATAAGTAGCATTCGGACGACCATGACGGGGTTCACCTACCGAACCAACATTGATAATGCGTTTCAAAGGTGTATTAAAACTGATTGCAGGTTGTTCATCTTTATTAGGCTGATTAACTTTAACTTGCAATTGTCCAGAATCTAAGGTGCGAACATAGGGAACATGAGTATGTCCACAAAACAGCACATCTGCATCACTAGATAAGACTCTTTCTAGGGCAGTAAAAGCATCCATTTCAGGTAAAAGATATTCGTGGTTGCTACTAGGACTACCATGTACGAAACAAAGATTATCTTCTTTATAAGTATGGGGTAATTGTGCTAAATACTCCCTAACTTCAGGATGTACTTCCTTATTAGTCCATTCGTGGGCAATTTTACCTCTTTTTTCAGCTAAAAGAGACGGATAACTACAGTCACAGGCGTTTAATCCTTCAACAATATCTTCATCCCAACAACCCTGTACAGTGGGAATATCTAAGGAACGGATTTGTTCTACTACGGCATTAGGATGAGGTCCATAACCGACTAAATCCCCCAGACAATAAATCTTTGACGCTTTTTGCTGGTCAATATCCAGTAACACTGCCTCTAAAGCGGGATAATTTCCATGAATACAAGATATTACTGCTATTTTCATACTAACTCTACCTCTGGTTCAGTTGCTAAAGACTCTTTTAGCTGTTGTTGGTAATAACTAATTGCCGATTCGGGAACACAGCAGTCTTTAATAGTTTGAGCAATTTCAGCTTGATCTAGCTTGTTACCCACAATTTCAAAACCACTTTTACGAGTTGGTCTACCATCAAGCCAACGGGGTAAATTTAGGGGTTCAAACTCTAATTCAGGTTGATTAGGCATAAAATCGCCATAATAGATTTGTCCATCTTCTAAGTCAAACATTCCTTTTGCCCGAACCACTTCACCATAAGCACCTTGAGTCATTTCTAGCCAAAAGGTGGCTAAACTATCAAAATCTAAAATTTCTCCTTTTAAGACTCCCCGATGAATCTGCAAAGATGTTGTCAACTTAGTAATTTGATTGCCCGAAACAACCTCATCTGCCCAAGTTACAAACTCTGTGTTGTTGGCATCGGGAGAAATTATCGCTACTCGATAAGAGTTCAGTCTTGTTAGCAAAGGTTCGATTCCCGATAAGTCTAAATACCAGGGGATTTCAATATAGGTCATGGCTTTATCTGATCCTGCCAATAACGCGGCTTCTTCCCCTGTCTGGTAAATTTTGAGTTGAGGATATTCACTTTGCAGATAAATTGTATCAATGGGTAGGGAATCGGTTTTGGGACTGAAATAGGCTACAGGTTTATTGGTTTTGGCTATCTGTTGACAAATCCAGTGGGTTTTACCCGCACCTGGGGGACTGGCTACGGCAATGATCATCACAAAAGCTTTTGATAACGATTATCATTATAGCCAAAAGTCGAACTTGTGTTGTGGGAGAACTTGAATACCTACATTAAAAATGAGGTCGGGTAATAAATATTTTTCTATTGCAACAAGTCTGTTTATTTCAACTAATTATTCTTACTTGATATTACTTATAGTGTAATAGTTTTGGAATAGTTTTATCGATAAAGCCACTTAATTGAGTAAAGTCTTGATGTTTCTGTGTCGTTATCCCAATTGCTTCTATTGGTTATATATTGAGGTGTCTCATTACCGCTACGAAGACGAATAACACCTAATAAATTATTCAATTTTTCGTCATCTCGTTGATATTGACAATTATGACCGAGGACATGAGTAAAATTCAAAATATCTCGTTGTTCTAATAGATATTCATTTTTTAATTGAAACCAAGCTTTATTATTACTCCCATCCTCACTTTTTTCATTGCGCCAAACATCAGCTTCAATTAAAGCAATAGTTGGATTTTCCAAATAGTTAACTAAAGTATCAGCAACAAATTTTATTAAATGTCCACCTTTCATTTGAATCTGTTCAATACTACTACGATCTTTTTGTCTTGCTTTGTAAAATAATTTGCCTATTTCTATTCCCGCTTTTGTGTAGGAAATCCATTGTTTATGGTTAGGAAGTAAAACATCTACTGATCCTGTTGTATTTAAACGTATTGCGATCGCATATTGAAAAGAAGCTCGACCAATAAAGTTATTTTTTTGTACTCGAGAAAAAGCAATCACATCTAATTTTTGAGCAATATTTTCTGAAATTTTTGCTGCTTGATAAACTTCTGAAGGTAAGCCATATAATGTTCCTGTTTGACGTAAAGTTATATCTAATACTGCATTTAAAGTTCTTCCTCTTGTTTTTGCACTATAAGCGGTATCATCTTTCTCCGTTGGGCTAACTGTTTGCAGCATTTGAGAATTGATATTTTCTAATATACAAGCTTCCCTAATTACAGCATGAATGTTATTTTGTTTCGGGTCTATTCCTTTTGTTTTTTGAAACTTTTTAATTTCGATAATGGCAAAGATATTTAAGCTTTGCTTGTTATTTACTTTATTAAGAACATTAATATTTAAGAATTTTTGCCAGGCTTGCCGTTTTTTAATATGTCCTCCTTTTATTTCTTTATCAAAATCTTGGTTAACTGAAGCCAAGCCAGTTACAGATATTCTGTCTAAGAGGCTTAAGTCGTCAATCAAAACATCTTCGACTATCAGATAATCTGGAAAGCGATCGCTCTCTTGCAATAACAAAGATTCTCGTAGCTGCCGATAAACTAATTTTTTTGTATGTTCTTCTTGATAAATTATAAATAAATAAATTGGATTATTATTTAAGGAACGAATAAAACTATTTTTAATAATATTTGTTCTTATTTGTAAGTCTTCTCGTTGTCGTTTGCTAGTTTCTTGTTTTCCCAGTTGTTTTCGCTTTGCGGGAGGAAAATATAAATCTGTACTAATAACGTCATAGTCGCACATGGCTAAAGGCATTTTTTTTCCAGTGGGTGCTTTAATATCGCATTCTATTAGTTTGTCTGGAATTAATACACCGTCTAATAGTTGCAAGACCTTACTAGTAATATTTGCCAGTTCTTTTAAACTAAATCCTGTATCGATATGATGTCCGTGTCCTCTACCTTTTTGTCCTTCTTGTTTATATTTATAGCCTTCAGTGTGAATTAAATAATATTCGTCTTTTACCCATTCATTGTCGTTATCAAAATTGCCATATTTAACTGGATTATTTAATATATGTTGAGGATTAATTAAAGGACGAGCTTGAAATACTGCTAATAAATCTGGTAACTGATTTTTCGAATATTTATTATCGTTATTTTTAATAGTTAATTTAACTAAAGTAGAATCAACAGGATAATTATCTATGCGAGCAGTATTCATCCCCATTAAAATAGAAATATCTCGCCCATGATTAGCATCTATTAGAGATTCATGAGCATATCTTTGGCAACTAAGATGTAAAAACACCCAAGGTTTTAAATGACCTGTTTGATTAAATTTTCCTGCTTGAGTATGTACATGAAAATCTAAATGATAAGCCCAATAACCTTCTTTTTCTTGTTCACTATCGTCTTGTTCATTTTTTTATATATAATTTGCTTTGACAGGATAACTAACTAAATGTAATCCTGTTTTACTCGAACTACCACCTTGTACTTTACGCCAGGTAATTTCTTGTTCTTTATCTTTTAACTGAATCGTAATAGTTTTTTCGTGTAATAAAGTTGCTAGCAAACTGGGAATAGCTTGATAACCCAAACCATTATTGCAATTAATATCCTCAATTAAAGTATCAGGTTCAATATATTGCCATTGCCAATCTTCAGGAATGTTTTCAATGGCATCTAAAAAGCGATCGCATACTGTTTCAATTTCATCTTTATTTCCTTTTTTCTTATTTAAATATTGCCTCGTCCAAGTTTGCGCCCAAGCAAAAATCAAATCGTGTATTTGTTCTGGTGTTGGAATGTTCTCTAATAAATGATATTTACTAACAGCTAAAGCGCGATATTGAGAAATACAGTCTATGGTTTCTAAATATTCAAAACCATAAGTTAAAGTAGAACTACAGGCAAGTAAACCATTATTTAACTGTCTATAGGGAAAACGTATAGGGTCTTTTTGTCTTAATACTTGCTGCATATCTTTACATAAATTTTGAACTTCACTAGCAAAAGGAAACATTAATACAGCAACAGTTAAATCTGCAAATGCGTTTTCTGCTAAATCCATACGGGCAGGTAGGGCAACATTAGAGTTATTTTTTGTAGGCATAATAATTTTTCAAAAATTACATTATTGAGTAAGGAGCGAACTCCGTTCGCCCTTACAGGATTTATATATCTTCGTCGATCAATCAAAAGAAAACGTTTTTGATATTTTCTAAAGCATCAGCTAAAGGTCTATATAAAGCATTCCCAACTGAATTGTTTTCGTAAGCATAGTCGCAAACTCTTAATATCGTGGCTACAAGCAAACTATTCTCTTGACTATCGTTATTGATCGCATTTGGATCGTCACCAACTCTCTCCGCAGCAAGTCTTTTAGCACTATTATCTGCCCAAGCAGAATCGACAAAATAACCATGAAAGGGAACACCACCGCGAATTAAACGCCCTACTGCTTGAATAATTCTGCTTAATGTTGTGGCTGCTAAATCATGACGAGGGAAAGCGAGTAAATCCTCATTATCCCGCAGAGTTCGATAATAAGAACGTTGTTCTACAGATCGCCAGTAGTTATTCGCTGTTTTCCTCAATATTTCCGCACTTTGGGCAATTCCGTCTCCCTGTTGCCAAGCAATAAAATCTTCTTTATCTCGCCATTGATAAGCTCGTCGATTTAATTCTTGGGCGATCGCTGCTGTATCGTTAGGATGGGGATAGGGGCGGGTAAAGAAATATACTGCGCCGAAAGCTGCTTTACCGTTACTGTTGAGAATGTTAAATCCGCGTCCGATAGAATTTGTAGGTTCAACCAGTATTTTACCAACCGTGTGGGCAAAAGATTCAATATCGGCTCTTTTTAGTTTTCCTTGGTTCGTTTTCCGCCCTTTATCTGGTTCTAGATTATCACTTTCAAGGTTTTTGATCTCATCGCGAAGATTGGGCAAGTAAGTCCGTAACTCATTGGCTACCCATTTAGATTGTTCGTAGAAATTAACTAAAATCAAAATGCGATCGCGATCTGCCCAATGTTCGGGATCGTTTTCACCCAAGTCTTTTAAGGTTTGCAATTCAGTAACTATGTGATTGCTACCGCCTTGAGTTACTAGAGATTTAGCAACCTGTTCTAGTATAGGGCGGGCTTTTAATTTATCACCCAAGTTACCAGAAACGCGAATTGGTTTATTTTTGTCATCAAACTGAGGCAGAAATTCAAATTTACTTTTGGAGATCGCTTCTTGGGCTGTTATTTCGGGTTTTAATACTCCTTGAGGATCGCCGACATGAAAAGTAGTGGAGTCAGGTAAATAAGATATTCCCGAAAGTGCAAGGACATTTGCACCTTTTAAACCATCAAAATCCGTTAGCAAGCGATGAAAATTGAGGACGTAATCTCGCCCGATATTGGAATAAGCAAACAAACTGAGAGTATTACTATCTTTACTAGAATAATATGTCCCAAATTGCTTCCCTGTAACTGGTAACGGCAAAATGTTTAACATTCCTCTCGGCATTCGTCGATGGGGAGAAGCTTCGCAAATATTGTTTGGTCGATTTTGCCGTTCATAGAAGACAATTTTAGTATGGCGATCTAGCAGGGTAACGGTAAGAGTGAACTGTAGGCGATAAGCGAGGGTTTGAATGGTGTCGAGATCTTCTTCTTTGGTGAGATAGGGATATAGTTCTTCTGAATTTGGCTGATTTCTCAGGTTATCTAATTCAGTTTTCAAGCGATCTAGATTGTTTTGCGTCTCAGGAAAAAAAGTAGTTATCCAGTTGCGACAGTCTTGATAAATTTCTTCGTCGGTAGCACTTTCTCCTCTGTTGTTTATCAGTTGCACAATTTCTAACAGTTTAGTGGTTGCGGGATTAGAACTACTGCGCCTCATTACAGGATCGTCTTTGAGAAAATTATCCACAATTTCCATCATGGGTTGTATTCTGTCTTCATCTGCTGTTAACTGCTGTTGTGACTTTTCATAGTGTACTCTTCCAATCCTGCTACACGACGCGCTAACTTATAGAAAAGAACGTGAGGCGTGAAGTGACCCTGCTGCACCCATTCTTGTAAAACATCTTTTCCTAAATCGTTACTCAGTAATGTCAGAGTAATATTAATGGCTGTCTGAGCATTTCTTTGTACCGCACTCCATCTTGATTTTAAAGGCGATCGCAAAGCTTCAATTCGATTAGATTGTTCGGTTTTAACCCCAGTAAGATCGAAAACTCCGCTTCTACTGCGATCTGTCAGTGTTAGCTGTTCCGCATACACTTTATCTAAAGATTCAATAATGGTATCTGCTTCGTCAAACACAACAATATCCGACTGTTCGTAAACCAATTCGCCAACTTTAATTGGACGTAGTTCGTAATGATTCGGCATTTCTCCATACGCCATGCCCAAGGCGGTAGTAATCCAAACTCGCGCTTTGGTCATATCTCGATAGGCTTGCTGCGAAGGACAACTATGGAAAAAGGGACAGAGGTAATATTTTCCAGTAGCTTTTTTATTTTTGTCCTTGGGTTCCCTTCGGAGGCTTTGACAAAGTTCTTTTCCTGGTTTTAATGGCTTGCCTTTTAAAATGTTGTTGCGATCGCTTAATGATATCTTGGCTTGTAGCGGACATACGGTACTCAACCAACGTTCTCCCCAATGGGGTTGTCTTCTTTCTAAATGCGTTAAATAATCATCTGAACCAGAAAAGCCCTGTAGATGTTTATCTCGTTGGGTTCTACCTAGAATTGGTACTGCTACAGGTTCGTCTTGTTCTGGATCGTTGCCAAACCACCAATTAATTTGATTGGCAATTTTAATTGCTGACTGAACATCCCCAACAACTATAGTGATACGCAGATTGGGACTATTTCTAATTACATGACTGGCTAACAGCAAAGATAAAGTAGATTTACCCGACGCTACCATCCCCGCAACATGAGTAAAGCCATTTATGGTTAAGGTTTGGGCTGATTGTTGTTCGACAATATTGCCTTGTACAACTTTATGGTAATTAAGTTTGTTAAAACGCTTGACCCAATTTCCTTTGCTGTTATTCGACCAATTATATTGTTGTGCTAATATTTCTTCTCTTCTATCCAAGAAAATAGCTTCCTCTCTTAAATCATCCAAATCGACAGTAAAGGTAGTTCTAGCTTGTAGTCCATCAAACCAAGGTTGACTGGGAGATGTATCTACTTGTTGCTGAGTAAACCTAACGCGCAATCTAACGGGTTCTTCTTTTGTCTCAGATTGAAATTGATAATAAGTACCTGCGTCTACTTGTTTGCGTTCTCTTCGTCGATAATTCAATTCAGCAGTCAAACATCTTTCATAAATATTTTGATGTATTGATTGTTGTAAATTTTTGGCAGCATTAATAATTTGATGTCTAAATCTTGAATATCGAAATTATAGTTGCGCCAGCTTTGGGGAATATTCCTAATATAGTCTCGCAGTGCATTTAGCCAATTAAAACGAGAAGAAAAAAGGACAATTTGTCTAGTATTTGCGATCGCCCTTCTCTTTTCTGGACTTAAATTTTCTAACTTGGGATGCTTGATAAACATTCCACTAAGAATTGCCCAAACTACTGTAACAGGTTCGTCATCAAGTTCTAGATACTCCATCAATGCAAAGCCAAGTTCGACTTGCAGAAGCAATCTTCTCTCTGCTGGTTTTTTCTCTAATTGTGGAATTTGGTCTTTTAACTCATCAATACGCTTGGTAAAATCCGCAGGAGGTTCAAATAAAGTATTTCCTGACATTTATTCTTCTCCTTTTTGTAATTGAGTAATTTTTTGCTTGACTTGCTTGTTAAAAATTTTGTCGCTAACAACTTGAGTTTGTTTGGGTAATTGTTTCGCTTCTTCTTTAGCAATTTTTGTGTAATCTGGATGATTAGCTACGCAGCGATCGCTAATTACATAAAAACTTTCGTCGTAACGCAAACTTCCCTCACCATATAAACCCTTGAGAGTTTTCGCCAATTTATCAGGATTGCGAACATCTTTAAAATCGATCGCCCATACTGTATCATCGCTAAAACACAACTGAATATCGTAGCGATCAATCCCAGGATATAATCGAACCTCTTTTAAATAATTTGGATATTCGGCTTTTAATTTTTCCAAAGCGGAATACAAATTAAGTTCGGGAATACCAGGAAAACAAACTCGTTGCTGTATACCATCTTTAATTCTGCGTAAACCGACTTCCCATTTAACACTATGGACATAACTCAGATTTTGATGATGATTGCCACACAATCGAGGCTTTAATCCTTTTAATTGCCCATTTTTCTCTGTTAGAATACCACAGCGATCGCAATACCAATAGTCTAGATTTGCTTCACAGTCTTCGTACAATTCCCCGACATCTTCAGGAGAGATATATTTGGTACGTCGAAAAGCTTTACGGATCCGATTAGTCGTAGCGTACTGATGTTGAATGACAAACGGACGAAATATTAAATATTCTCCTTGTGCTTGTTCGGGATTATCTTCGTTATAGGCATCTCTTAGCTTGTCCAAAATTCGCGTAAACTTTTGATTGTTGATCGCTAACTGTTTGAAAACTGTACTGGCAGATTGCAAGTTTCCATCTTTTGCTAACAATACCTCCGTCAAATAATCATTCGCTTCTTCACTCAAACTGCCCATATCCAACAAACCAAAGTCACCATCAAACTCTGGGGGAATCCAATTACTAGGACAATAATCCTTCACTGGTTGTTCTAGTAAACCTAAAAAACTCTGCATTGTCTTGGGAAAAGAAACACTTTTCTTAATTTCTAGGGATAAAGTATTCATCCCCTGATGCAGTAAATCGGGATAGGGATATTTTTTCTCCGAAGCTAAATAGTCTTTTAAACCCCATAACAAATGATCAAATGATTCTGTTTTTCTGCTGGTAGACATAAACTATCTGCTATTAAATTTCGTAATTACTTCATCATCTCAGGAATGAAATAAAGTGGGCAATGCCCATCCTACAATCATCATTTTGGCGTTGCTGAATACGTAATGTTTTGCTTTTCTGCCTATGAATAACAGTTATTAGAAAGCTAAGAGCTAATAGCTAAAGGCTAATAGCTACGAACAGTAACATTTTGTACGTCATTACTTAAATCAGCAACGCTTTTTCTCACGTACGATACAATCGTTTCATTAAGCATACAATAATTTTTGCTTTTGCGTCAAAAAAGAAACAATTAAATCTTCTATGAAACAAGATGAGAAGTTATTTAGACACGGAAAGATTGGCGAGTCTAGTTCGTAACAAGCGTGGTAGTCGTGGATTGAGGGAGACAGCCAAAGAAATAGGTAATGTTAGCCCTTCTACGATCTCGCGAGTAGAAAATGGTAAAGTTCCCGATATGGATACCTTTTTAGCTTTGTGTGACTGGTTGGAAGTACCCCCTGCAGAATTAATCAAAAATACCGAAAATGAAGAAAACACCTTAAATACTCCCGAATCGATTACGATTCAATTACGTGCCGATAAAAATCTCGATCCTGCGATCGCTAATGCTCTAGCATCTTTAGTTAAAGCAGCCTACAAAGACTTGTCTAAGAACAAGGATGAGGAGGAGTAATTTATAGTGGGATTGGTTGAAAGTTTAACTACCAAAAATAGACAAAGATTAGAAGCGATCGCAAATAAACAGCGAAGTGTATTAGGCTTTAAAGCTTTTGAACTATTTCCAGCACAAGCTTTAGCTAAACATTTCAAGGCAACTATTTTTACTCCTGAAATAGTACCCAACGCAGAATCAGAACAAATAGAAATATTATCTAACAGTGACAATTGGTCAGCAGGGATTATTAAAAACAATCCACTATGGATCATTCATAATTCTCGTCATGCACTTACCAGACAAGAATCAAATTTAATGCACGAATTCGCCCACGTAATTCTGAAACATAAAATGGTAGGTTACGATCCTAAAAAAGGGCTTCCCCAACGCCGACAGCAAGATGAAGATGAAGCGGTATATTTAGGTGGATGCTTGCAAATTCCTCGACGTGGTTTACTTTGGGCAAAACAAAGAAAGATGACTATATCTCAAATTGCCCTACATTTTAACGCTAGCGAAGAGATGGTGAGATTTCGGAGTAATGTTAACAGTATTTTTCTTTAATTTTAGTGGAGTAAAAAGCGATCGCATCCTAATACCATAACAAAAAGGGAGATGAGTTAATACCCATCTCGATAAATGGCACGCAAATCAATTAATGAAACGCAGGATTATGACGAATTAAACTCATAAACTCCTGACGAGTTTTCCCATCATTAGCAAACACACCTCTCACCGCACTGGTAGAAGTCCAAGAACCAGGTTTTTGCACTCCCTGCATTACCATACACATATGAGTTGCTTCAACTACTACCGCTACACCTTTAGGTTGTAAAAGTCCCTGGAGTGCATCGGCAATTTGGGCGGTTAATCTTTCCTGTACTTGCAAACGCCGTCCGTACATTTCACAAATACGGGCAATTTTAGATAGTCCAATTACTTTACTGCTTGACGCATCTCCTCTTCAGATACAGGAGGAGGACACGTCATTTGAGGTTTCCTCAAATGCGTGAGATGTCCATGCTGTTGTGTAGTAGTTAATTTAGGTAGTTGCTGATTAATGTTGTCGATTTGATTGGGTTCAAACTTAGCTAAGGTCATGAGTTAGAAATAAGTTAAATTGAACGGTAACAGAAGTAAATAAACAGTCATTTAGCTGTTGGCAGAGTTTATCGGTATCTAGATGACGACCGATAAAGACAAGCTGGATAGCAGGAGGAGTAGACCAACGGTCAGACTTGAGATCACTACGTTGTCCACATAGTTGGAAGACGTGACGTAATTCGCTTCCTGCAAACCAAATAATTCCTTTTGCCCGAAATACTTCAACTGGAAGTTGATCGGTTAAAAACTTTTGAAACTGATAAACATCGAAGGGTTTGTCACTTTGAAATGACATGGAAACAAAACCATCGGCTTCTAGGTGAGAGGAATGATGGTGGTGGTGATCGTGATGTTGGTGGTGTTCTTTCTTTTCGACATAACTATCTCTGGGCGTTAAACCCACATCTAAAATCAATGGCAATGGAACTTGCGCATATTTCGTATGAATAATCCTGGGGCTTTTTTTGATCGAGGCAATATAGGTTTCTAATCCTCGTAATTGTCCCTCGTCAACTAAATCAGTTTTATTCAACAACAAGATATCTGCAAAGGTAATCTGTTTAAAAGCTGCTTCGCTCTTGAAATGTTCTGGAGTAAAGGTTTCCGCATCAATTACAGTAATGACTGAATCGAGGCGCGTGAAATCGCGAAAATCAGAACCAACAAAAGTCAAAATTATTGGTAAAGGGTCGGCTACACCAGTAGTTTCAATAATCAAACGATCTACTTTTCCTTCTTTAGTGAGTATTTTTTCTACTGCTTCTACCAATCCTTCATTGATCGTGCAGCAAATACAACCATTGCTTAACTCCACCATGTCATCATCATAGGAGACTAAAAGTTGAGCATCGATATTGATATCGCCAAACTCATTAACTAACACTGCGACTTTTAAGTTCTGGTTATTTTGCAGAATTTGATTGAGTAGGGTGGTTTTACCACTACCGAGAAAGCCAGTGATGATGGTGACGGGTAACTCTGGTTGAAAAATCTCTAGCATGGTGAAGAGAAGCAGTATAGTTAGTGCAAGTTTAATATAAGGATAATCATTATCAGTCTAAAAAGCAATGGAATCATTAAGCTGGCAAGTGCGATCGCAGTAATGATTCTTGCTTATTGCTTGCTTGGGAAAAATTCCTTATCTCTACATAAATCATGACTCAAATTCTCAATCGTTTAGCAGATAAATACACAGGATAGATCAGATTGATCGTTAACCGTCAACTGGTTTTCCTGTAGCATGCGCCGTAAAGATGCGGTGCGGTGGAGTAAAGAGAGATGTTTAACGTTTTGCTGCTTAGAAACCATAAAGCCTAATTACTATCTATTCAATTAGAATGATAATCATTATTATATAAAGATATAGATAATCATTATCATTTTTTTTCTCAAGAGTGAAATTACCTAACTATATAGACATAGCTATCATTGGCGCAGGAGTTCAGGCTCTTACTTTAACTACCCACCTGTTACAAAAAAGTGCGAAGCATTATCATAAGCTGCTAGTTTGCGATCCTGCGGGAACTTGGATGAGTCAATGGCAGCAGCAATTTGCAGACCAACAAATTCCTTATCTTCGTTCCCCTGCTGTACATCATCCCGATCCTAATCCTTACGAATTAAGAAGATTTGCTGAACATAGGCATAATGAATTGTTTCCACCTTACGACAGACCAGGAACAAAATTATTTAACGATTTTTGTAGTGAAGTAATTCATCGCTGTAAGTTAGCAGATAAGGTTTATCCAGCCAAAGTTACCCAGATTATACCCACTAAACATTCTTCCCGTTCTCAATTTCAATTAGTTTTAGATACGGGAGAAACTATAATTGCTCGTCGAGTGGCACTGGCTACAGGAAGCGGTAAAGTTCAGCTTCCTGATTGGGTAGATAGAATTACATCAGATTATCCCTCAGATAAGTTATGTCATTCCCAACAGATAGATTTACAACGCCTTAACTTAATAGGAGAGAAGGTTTTAATTATTGGTGGTGGCTTAACAAGCGGTCATTTAGCTAAAGGTGCGATCAATTTGGGTGCAACTGTGACTCTAATGACGAGAAAACAGTTACAATCAAAAATCTTTGATGCCGATCCTGGTTGGTTAGGGCCAAAATATCTTAAAGACTTTCACGCCGATCCTGATTGGTATTCCCGTTATCAGCAAATTCAACAAGCCCGGAATGGAGGTTCAATGACTCCTGAAATGTTGCTGCAATTAAGCTTATCTGCTAATAAAGGCAAAATTATCATTGATGAATGCTGTCAAGTCAATTCGGTGAAATGGCAAGACGATCTTTGGCAGGTTAATTGCCTCGATGGTAGTAGACATCAGTTTAATCGTATCTGGTTAGCCACTGGCACGAAATTTGATGCTTCTGGTCATCCTTTATTACAAAATGTACTAAAGACTTATCCCACAGAAATAGTTAGCGGTTTACCTGTATTAGATAACTATTTACGTCTGCCCAAGTCGAATTTTTTTATTATGGGTGGTTTGGCTGCATTACAAGTTGGCCCTGTAGCCAGAAATATCGGTGGTGCTAAAATGGCTTGCGATCGCATTGTGCCAGCAATTGTTAAACCTAGTTTGACGATTAACTAATTTTTTTGAAAGCGATCGCATTAGTTGATAATTGAATAGAAAATGGCATAATTATAGTAACAACACCTCCCACGCCTATCGAAGAAGCGCACCCAGGGAGGTTACTATTTTTTATGAAGTTCAATAAACCACATCTAACTTTAGATGAGCAACTGGAATTATTAGAGAGTCGTGGTTTGGTTGTTCCAGATCGTCAGAAAGCAAAGTATTATTTAGGAAATTTAAACTACTATCGATTATCAGCTTACTGGTTTCCTTTCAAGCAAAACCCTACCACAAATAATTTTCGCAGTGGAACTTCATTCTCTGTGGGCATTAGTTGAAATAATGACTTTTGGTCAGCATAGTTTTAACCGTTATCCCTAAATAGCTGTAAGCAAAACTAAAGCAGATGATATTTGTCAGGTACGATGAAGATAGATAGATCTGTCTTTACTAAGAGCTATGACTAAAGCAACCTTACCGACTCAACTTAACTCTAATATTGGCGGTACAAAAAAAGTTTATAACTGGAATTTTTTAGGCAAACAATATCAAATCGTTTATGAAACCATCGGACAAGGAAACCCTGTATTATTACTTCCTGCTTTTAGTACGGTTTCTAGTCGCACAGAAATGAAAGGTATTGCCCAAATACTCGCCAATCAATACCAGGTTACGGTTTTAGATTGGTTGGGTTTTGGCGATTCGGAATGTCCCCCTGTAGATTACAATCCTGTTTTATTTCACCAGTTATTACAAGATTTCTTTAAATCTAGGTTTAATACTCCAATTATCTTCATTGCTGCGGGTCATGCTTCAGGATACGCTCTAAAACTTGTACAAGATAATCCAGGTATTGTTTCTCAGCTTATTTTAGTTGCTCCTACTTGGCAAGGTCCTTTAAGAGTAATGGGTTTACCAGATAGGGTGCGAAATGGGGTAAAAAATCTGGTGCGATCGCCTATTATTGGACAAGGGTTATACTATCTCAACACTACGCCTTCTTTTCTCCGCTTAATGTATAAACGCCATGTCTATGTAGATGAAACTAAATTAACACCCGAATTTATTGCTCAAAAACACCAAATTACCTCAAAACACGGCGCAAGATACGCCCCTGCTGCTTTTGTCACTGGGGCGATCGATCCTGTGGCGACTAGAGCAGAATTTTTAAGTTATTTATCATCCGTATCTATGCCCGTATTAATTATCTTGGCAGAAAACGCACCACCCAAATCAAAAGCCGAAATGTTAGCAATGGCAGAATTAGAACAAGTACAAACAATCAGATTACCTGGAACTTTAGGTATCTATGAAGAGAATCCCCAAGCGGTAACAGAGGCGATTCAGCATTTTATTTAGCGATCGCATAAAGTTGATCAGATCTACAGCATCCTCATTTTTTCATTTCCAGCTAGTAAATTTTAATGCTAAAAACCGTTTTTCTCTTATGAGATCGATTATCATTATCTAAAAAAGCTGAGGAATTAGATTATGGTAGCGACAACCACCAACACCGTCCCCGTCACTGTACTGACTGGCTATTTGGGTGCAGGAAAAACCACTCTTCTCAATCGCATACTGACTCACGAACACGGTAAGAAAGTAGCCGTCATCGTTAACGAGTTTGGCGAAGTGGGTATTGATAACCAACTGGTGATTGATGCCGATGAAGAAATCTTTGAGATGAATAATGGCTGTATTTGCTGTACAGTGCGCGGTGACTTGATGCGGATTATTGGAAACTTAATGAAGCGTCGTCATAAATTCGACCATCTGGTAATCGAAACTACTGGTTTAGCCGATCCTGCCCCTGTCATTCAAACCTTCTTTGTCGATGAAGATATGCGAGACAAAATTGCTTTAGATGCAGTTGTTACCGTCGTCGATGCCAAACATATTCAACAACATTGGGAGGCAGATGAAGCCCAAGAACAAATTGCCTTTGCCGATGTGATTCTTCTTAATAAAACCGATCTTGTTAGCTCTGAAGAATTGGCAGAGTTAGAAAACAAAATTCAAGGGATGAATAAGATGGCAAAAATTTATCGCACTCAAAACTCTGAGTTAGCGATGGATGCCTTGTTAGGAGTACAAGCTTTTGATCTAGACCGTGCTTTAGAAATTGACCCTAAATTTTTAACCGAAGATGCTCACGAACATGATGAGACGGTAAAATCCTTTGCCATTGTCGAATCTGGAGAACTAGACGGACAAAAACTGAATAACTGGTTGAGTAACTTATTGCAAACTAAAGGGGTAGATATCTTTCGCATGAAAGGCATTTTAAATATTGCTGGAGAAGATGAACGATTTGTTTTTCAGGGAGTACATATGTTGCTTGATGGTAAACCAGACCGCCCTTGGAAAAAAGGTGAAACCCGTAAGAATGAATTAGTATTTATCGGTCGCAATCTAGATGAGGCACAACTGCGAGAGGACTTTAGACAATGTTTGATGTAAGTGCCAAGAGCAAAGTCTTATTTCAACCAAAGTGGCAGGGTAATCTCTCGGAATATGTTACAGCAGTAGCTTGGTCGCCTGATGGTATTTTAGCTGCTAGTTCGGCTGCGGGAGAAGTAGTTTTATGGCAAGATGACAGTCTCATAAATCTATTACCTGTAGGATTAGCATCAATAGACTGTCTGGCTTTTTCCGCCGATAGCAAGTTTCTAGCTGCTGGTGGACAGGATGGCAAAGTCAGAGTTTGGGAGAGGATCCCCCCTACCCCCCTTAAAAAGGGGGGAAAACAAGAAAAGGAAGTGAAATTAATTGCCACATTAGACAATGCGCCAAGATGGATCGATCAACTGAGTTGGCATCCTACTTGTAACCAATTAGCTTTTAGTTTGGGGCGTTATGTTCAAATTTGGTCTGCTGATAGCCAAACAGTTATTGCTACTTTGCCTTTCACTAATTCTTCTGTCTTAGATTTAGCTTGGCAACCGAATGGAGGAAATATTGCGATCGCAGGTGATGGTGGAGTCAAGATTTGGGATGCTAATAATTGGGATGATGATCCCTACTTAATAGAGATGCCGTCGGCTAGTATTGTTACTTCTTGGTCTGGAGACAGTAAATATATTGCTTCGGGTAATTTAGACAATACCATCACTGTTTTAGAATACGGTAATTCTCATCCTTGGGTGATGCGGGGTTTTCCTGGTAAGATTTCCAATTTAACTTGGTCGCAACCATTGTCAAATAACACTCCTTTACTAGCAGCATCGAGTGTAGAAGGCATTGCTGTCTGGAAAAAAGCAGCGGAGGATGAAGATGGCTGGAATGCTAATATTTTAACTGTACATGACGGTAAAATTCAGGCTTTAGAGTTTCATCCCCAAAGTTTATTACTCGCTTCTGCTGCTGATGACGGCTGGTTAGTTTTGTGGACAAAAGCCAAACAGGTAGGGCAAATATTAAAAGGTGGCAAACATGGCTTTTCCTGTCTGGCTTGGAGTAAAAATGGTCGAAAGTTAGCTGGTGGCGGTCAAAACGGAGAATTGATTGTTTGGTCAGAGTCTAGGAGTGGCAAGGGTTTTGGGTGATTTGAATTAAATAGGTGCGATCGCGCTACATATTTGCTCTCTAAAAACTAGGCGATCGCAATTAATTGTTACAGATTGTGTTTCAATTCTTTTCAATTTGGATTAATCAATCTAGAACTACACCTTGTCAATTGAAAATTCTCACCAGACTAATTTGATCTAGTTTTTTTCCTCAAAATTTAGTCAATTGTTTGTGGTCAATAGAGCGATTTCTTGTTCTGAATTCTCTGGGTGCTTCAAGCTTGGCTAAGCAAACTGTTCCGAAAGAGTTAACAAAAAAGCAAGTTCGGTTGATGATTGAATGGCATGGGGAGCATTAGCTGGAATAAAAATAAACACTCCCGCTTCCAAACTAATCTCTTTGCCTGCTAGGGTCAGTATTCCTTGCCCTTCGATTACGTTAACTGTGGCATTGCGAGGGTTGGTATGTTCGGCGATCGCTTTTCCTAAAGAT
>JAIMKV010000087.1:673-18823 GCA_020692205.1 Myxosarcina sp. GA_180221_E-2-1-MAG-40_15 | reverse complement strand
TTTTTGATACCTGAATACTTACTTCAATTAAAGGTGTTAATAACGCAGTTTGAGGATTTTTGGCTTTAAGGCGATCGCCAATGAGATTCATTTCAGCAACGGGTACTTGATTTAAGCATTGATGATAAAAGCTACGCCAGTTAGAGGTTACTTGTGAGCTAAAACTAGCGTTTTCCAAAATTAAGTTACTATCTTCTCGCCAACCGTAATTAAACCCCTGAGTTAGTTCGGCAAAAAAGCCATGATAGCTAATTTTAGTAGCTCTCAATAAATTGATGGTTTGAGTTATTAGTTCAGTTTCCCAAAATCTCTCAAGGCGATCAAATCCTAATTTTTGTAACATTAGCTTTTGATAGTGTTGTTGATAAGAATCATCAAATTGAGCTAACCCTACCGCCAAATTCGCTTGTTCTGTAACCATTGCCAGAGGTAATTGCAGCATTTCTAAATTAGACTTACAGATATATGGCTGATTGCCATAACTATACCGTCCACCATAGTCAAAACTAGCGGCGGTAAATCGAGCATCATAGGCAGGAATAAAAGCATAAGGGCCATAATCAAAACTTTCTCCAGCGATCGACATATTGTCCGTGTTTAAAACTCCATGACAGAAACCAGCAGCCATCCACTGTGCTGCTAGCTGCGCCGTTCTATTAACTAACTGCTCATAGAATTGACTATACTTATTCTCTGTATTTAAAATATTTGGATAGTAAACTGCAACAACGCTGTCTAAGAGCTTTTCAATCAGATCGGGACGTTTGAGATAGTGCAGTCTTTCTAACGTGCCAAAACGAATATGAGATTTGCTCAACCGAACCATTACCGACGAACGAGTTGGGGAAGGTTCATCACCCCGCCATAAAGCTTCGCCAGTTTCAATTAGGCTCAAGCAGCGAGAAGTATTGACTCCTAATTGATGTAAAGCTTCCGCCGCTAAAACTTCTCTAACTCCTCCCTTGAGAGTGAGTCTACCATCGGCAGTCCGAGAATAAGGTGTTCTACCTGAACCTTTTGTGCCTAAATCGTATAGATTTCCGTCTACACCTAGAACTTGCCCATATAAGAAACCTCTGCCATCGCCTAAAAAGGGATTATATGCCCCAAATTGATAGCCATGATAACGTAAAGCTAAGAAAGGTCGTACGCCGTTAAACTTACTAAAGGCATCGATAAAATCAGCATCACTAACTAAACCTGATTCTAAACCAAGCAAAGGTATTAATTTATCGTTACGAAAACGCAAATAATGTGCGGGAAATTCGGCAGCAGGTACAACATCATAGTAATCATCACCTAGATTTTCCATTACAGATTGGTACTCAAGGTTTAGTAGAGGATTGGAGTTAGTTTGCATAAAGGCGATCGCGTTGTATGTTTAAATTTAAATTAGCCAGACACATTTGAAGTCAAAATCAATCTATGCTAGCGTTCAATTGATGTTAAAAAATTAATTAGCTCAAAGTTAATAAAATTTATAAGTAAATTACTTTCTCTTATTTACGACGTCAATGCCAGATCCAATTATGTATCAAGAGGATGGTTATGTTGTCCTCGAATCAGATCTACCTGAACAATTCATGACCTCAGCAGAATTAGAAGCTAAATTGGTTAGTCTTTTGCTGTCAGAGGAGGTGATTATCCCCAAGGAATTAAAGCAGTTTGACTCGGTACAATTACAGGCACAACACTTAATGAGCAATTACTTTGAATTAGATATAGGTGCTGATCAATATTTGCAGTGGTACGTTGTGCGTTTAGAAAAATAAACTACATGGCTATTGATTGCTTGATTTTTTTGACCAAAGAATAAAGCCAAAAATCTTTAAATGGTTCTGTATATTGAGCTAATGGCCAAATAGCAAAATAAGGTTGATTAACAACTTGGAGTAGAGGTAAATCGTCTTCCGAATCGGTGACTAAAATTGCTGATTTTAGTTGCGACTGCGATAATACTTCTTGCACCATCAATAGTTTCCCTTTCTTGC
Organism: Myxosarcina sp. GA_180221_E-2-1-MAG-40_15; assembly: GCA_020692205.1. Taxonomy (GTDB): domain Bacteria; phylum Cyanobacteriota; class Cyanobacteriia; order Cyanobacteriales; family Xenococcaceae; genus Waterburya. Next base: position 16,832 of record JAIMKV010000087.1, on the reverse strand, counting down.
GATCATTCGCCCCGTGCCAAAATCGGCAACATACTAAGCGATCGCATCTCACTGGTAAGTGCTGGAGGATCGGGTTAATTATTAAGTTAAAGCCTAAGCTAGCGATGATAATAGGTGCATCGACATTGCTGTTTATCGCTGAAATTAATTCAGTATTAGCATAGTCTTTAGCTAGTTTTTTGGCTCTTTGCTGCCAAAGCAACAGCGTCCAGGGTAGTAGTATGGTAGGCACGATGACTAAAAACCAATCTCTAACCTGATTTCCTTTGAATGGTAGTGGTAGCCAAATCCAAGGTCTTAATATTTTCAAGAAGATGATTAAGATAAAGCCAATCAAACGGGGACGTAGGCTATTAATATATTCTGCTGTAGAATTTCTCAGTAGTAATGTCTCATCAAAATCGATGATTATGTGCGTGTTTTCGGCGGTATTAGCGATCGCAACAGTAGCTTGTTCTGCCGTAACTGAAGTAATATTTTTAGGTGGATTTTTTTCCATTAGCCAAAATTGACCTAGTAATTGCGATGAGATTGTTGGAGAAAATGGTGTCAGTTGCTATATTACCCATCAATCATCAAAATTAAAGATAATTACTAGATAAGCTATTTTAAAAAACGTCAAAGTCAACTTTACCTATACTATTTAAGAGTTATCAAATTTCACCGTAGCAATCTATAGGAGTAACCCTAGTCGTGGAGTCACGATACAACGCAGCAGAAATAGAACAAAAATGGCAACAACAGTGGCAAGAATCTGGAATAGACAAAACTCTCCAGCAAAGTGATCAGCCAAAATTCTACGCCTTGTCAATGTTTCCCTATCCTTCGGGAGACTTACACATGGGTCATGTGCGTAACTATGTAATTACGGATGTAATTGCTCGTCTGAAGCGAATGCAGGGTTATCGAGTACTGCATCCGATGGGTTGGGATGCTTTTGGTTTGCCCGCCGAAAATGCAGCGATTGATCGCAGTATTCCTCCTGCCGAGTGGACATTTAAAAATATTGCTCAAATGCGCGCTCAGCTCAAGCAATTAGGACTTTCGATTGACTGGAATAAAGAGATTGCTACTTGCTCTCCTGACTACTATAAATGGACACAGTGGCTGTTTCTCCAGTTTCTTGATGCAGGATTAGCTTATCAAAAAGAAGCTGCCGTTAACTGGGATCCTATCGACCAAACCGTATTAGCCAATGAACAGGTAGATAGTGAAGGGCGCAGTTGGCGTTCTGGGGCAATTGTAGAGCGAAAGTTGCTTACGCAGTGGTTCTTTAAAATCACTGCTTACGCTGAACAGCTCTTACAAGACTTAGATCAGCTAACAGGTTGGCCCGAACGAGTCAAAACCATGCAGGCGAACTGGATCGGTAAGTCTGTCGGGGCATATTTAGAATTTGCGATCGTAAATCGAGATGACAAAATTGCTGTCTTTACCACCCGTCCTGATACAGTATACGGCGTAACCTATGTAGTGCTTGCCCCAGAACACCCTTTGACTCCAGAAGTAACTACCCCCGAACACCAAGAAGCCGTATCAGCATTTATCGAAGAAATTAAAGGGGAAAGTGAAATTGAACGAACTGCTGAAGATAAACCCAAGCGGGGTATTTTAACTGGCGGGAAGGCAATCAATCCTTTCAATGGCGAAGAAGTGCCAATTTTAATTGCTGACTATGTTTTGTATGAATATGGTACTGGCGCAGTAATGGGCGTACCTGCCCATGACGTTAGGGATTTTAAATTTGCCACAGAGAAAGGCTTGGCGATCAAAACGGTAATTGTTCCCCAAGATACCGACGTAGGGGCGATTGGTCAATCGCCCTTAGCAGATGCCGCCTATACCGAACCTGGAACGATAGTTAATTCAGGGCAGTTTGACGGTATGTCATCGGTTGAGGGTAAAGCCAAAATTATCGAGTACGCCGAACAACAGGGCTATGGTCAAGCGCGCATTCAATATCGCTTGCGCGACTGGTTGATTTCCCGTCAAAGATATTGGGGTTGTCCGGTTCCCGTAATTCACTGTGATGACTGTGGCACGGTACCCGTACCAGATCGGGATCTGCCCGTAGAGTTGCCTGAATCTGTGGAACTATCAGGGCGAGGAGGATCTCCTTTAGCTCAGTTGGATAGCTGGATAAACGTAGATTGTCCTTGCTGCGGTAAGCCTGCTAAACGGGAAACCGATACGATGGATACTTTTATTGATTCATCTTGGTATTTTCTGCGTTACAGCGACGCTAACAACACTGAAACCGCCTTTGCTCAGAATAAGGTTAATGACTGGATGCCTGTCGATCAATACGTCGGCGGTATCGAACACGCTATTTTGCACCTATTATATTCTCGCTTCTTTACTAAAGTATTGCGCGATCGCGGCTTACTCAACTTTGATGAACCGTTTAAACGCCTGTTAACCCAAGGCATGGTGCAGGGATTAACTTATAAAAATCCTCAGACTAATAAATATATTCCTGCTGCTGATGTTAACCGCGATCGGCCAATAGATCCTGAAACGGGAGATAAGCTAGAGGTTTTCTTTGAAAAAATGTCTAAGTCTAAATACAACGGTGTCGCCCCTGAAGATGTCATTGCCGCTTACGGCGTAGATACAGCCCGTATGTTTGCCATGTTCAAAGCCCCACCTGAAAAAGACTTAGAATGGGATGATGCTGATGTTGAAGGGCAATTCCGCTTTTTAAATCGGGTTTGGACGTTGGTAACAAGTTTTGATCCTGCTAAAGTAATTGAACAATCTCCAGAACTAACTAAAGCAGAAAAAGACTTACGCCGAGCTATTCATACAGCAATTAAAGAAATTACGGAAGATTTAACTGGAGACTATCAGTTTAATACCGCTGTCTCGGAATTAATGAAGTTAAGTAATGCTCTTAAGGATACTCAGTGCAAAACTTCTCCAGTTTACCAAGAAGGGATTGAGACTTTAGTTCTGTTGCTCGCTCCTTTTGCCCCTCATATTACTGAAGAACTTTGGCGTTTTTTGGGTCACACTGAATCAGTCCATCACCAGCAATGGCGCGAAGTAGACCAATCTGCCTTAGTGGTAGACGAAATTACTGTAGTGGTGCAGATTATGGGCAAAACTCGCGGTACGATCCAAGTTCCTGCTGGCTGCGATCGAGCAGCCTTAGAAAAGTATGCCGCAGAATCAGATATTGCTCAACATTATCTAGAAGGAAAAGAGGTTAAAAAGGTGATTGTTGTGCCAAACAAGCTAGTTAATTTTGTAGTGGCAAAATAGGATTGATTAGCGATCGCTAATCTAACCCTAACCTATTTAAAAGTACTAAAGCGCCCGATTCGATCGATTCCCCACCAGCCGATTAGCGAACCCAAGGCATAGTGGGGAAAGTCCCACCAGTCAGAGATTACTCCACCGCTTGCACCCATCGCATTGGGGTGTAAAACGACGGAGCCTGCTCTGACCGTTGGTCAAATCCAGCACCCAACAACATTCGCCAAACCAAGGAAGAGCTAATTGCGCCTGGCACTAAATAAAACCATAGCTGACTTACTTCAATTACACAGGTGATTATAAATACCCCAAGAGCAATTTTACTGGTAACGTTTCGTAGTATGGCTTCGTCTTTAATCGGGCGAATAAACCAAAAAATTTCGTACAAGATGTCTCCTGAATAATCCTGTACCCATTTTTGTCCTATTCCCGTATAGGCTTTGGAGAATAATCCGCAGGGGATAATGATCAATAAAGAAAGCAGACTTAAAATACGGCAGTCATGAAGCCAAACGCTAATTTGATTACTTAACTTTTGATTCATAGGTTATATCATCGACCGAGCATTAGTTTTAAATAGCGATCGCTTTTAACTCAAGGACTATATTTCATACTTCAATTCAGCAACGCCCAAAATAAACTTTAAAAAGGAATTTCATCCCAATCTTCATTACCACCACTTGCAGGCACAGACGCAGGTTCAGGGGTTGTAGCTGTAGTATCGACATAGTTAGTCTCAGGTTGAGCTTGGGGGCTAGAAGCAAAATTAACGACATTATCAGGTTGCTGAGTTTGCTGCGGTTTAACCGTAGAACTTGAACCGCCAATCGCATAAATTCGCGAGGCAACTAATTTGGCACGCTTTTCTTTATATCCTTCGGGCATTTCAAACAGATTCATCGATAAACGACCTTCAACAATGACGCGATCGCCAGAACTATAAGTATTTTTAATTTCTTCAGCTAGCTTGCCCCACACTTCTACCTGTACTTGTCCTGGGGATTCCCCTTCTTTGGCTGATTCAAATTCAACCATCATTGAAGATACGCTAACTTGATCTTGAGTAGAACGTAATTCAGGCTCGCTGACTATCTGCGCCATCAAAATACAGCTATTCATGGGTTTGCTACTCCTTAATATATCTAAAATTGCTGGAAACTATGTGAACAATTGTACTATTTATCAGAAGGACTTTCATCCCCCTGCAATTGTAATGGCAGTTTTCACTAACTCTGTTCACGATCAATAAAACTTTGGATTCGTTGACGATATTCAGCCAGTTGCCGATCAACCCAGTAGCGATCGCTACTGTTGGCATAAATATGGATTAATGGTTCACCCGCATCAGGCAAAATTAAGACCCAGTTATCATTTTGTGGATTAATGATTTTAACACCGTCAATTAACTCTAAATTTTCTGTAGGGTGAGTTTCGACTAGATAACGCATCAAAGAGCCTTTAACTTTCCAAGGACAGCGGAGTGAGCAAGATTTGTAATAGATATTTGGTAAATCATGACGAATATCAGCCAGCGATCGCTCTTGAATTGTGAGCATTTCGATCAATTTGGCAATGCTAAACATAGCATCAAAACCAGGATGGAGTTGAGGAAAAATAAAGCCCATATCACTACTACCGCCTAGCACCACATGAGGATTATTCTGGGAAGCCGCCATTAATGCTGTTGGATTAACTTTAGTGCGAATTACCTTCCCATCATGACGACGGGCAATCTCTTCCACGGCACTAGAGGCATGAACGGGAACCACTACCGTACTGCGAGGATGAGCTGTGAATACAGTATTAACCATTAAAGCGGTCAAAGCTTCATCGCGAATTGGCAAACCCGCTTCATCTACTAAAATAAGCTGTTCTCCATTAGCAGATACCTGTACGCCAAAGTTAGCTTTAAGAGCTTCAACTACTTGACCTAACTGATCTAACAGCACTTCTTTTTGGGTGGCAGAAATAGCAGTTTCTTTAAGACTGGCATTTAACACCACCGCATCACAGCCAAACTTGGCTAAAAGCTGAGGTAAAATCGCTCCAGCTACGGCATACATATAATCAATGACAATCTTGGAACTACTGTTACGTACGGCTTCGATATTGACGTACTTCTCGAAGGTACGACTGTAGGTATCTAAAATGCCGCTAGGATAACTAACGCTGCCAATTTCTTGAACCGATACTCGGCGCAAGTCCTCTTTAAAATAAGCTCCTTCAATCTTTTTTTCTTGGGATTTAGAAATGCTAATACCCCGTTCATCAAAAAATTCAATTAATAAATAATCAGGTCGATTAGGCTCTAAGCGAATATGAATCCCCCCTGACACATCTATCATGTGAGTCATCATGGTACGAGAAATAGGAATAGCAGTCGCTTCTAAATTTTGCACATTAATTCCCGCCGACATCAACCCAGAAATAATTGCTCTACCAATCATCCGCGAGACGCTACGCTGATCGCGAGAGACAATGACCGTTGAATCAAGCTTGAGAGTTGAACCATAAGAAGCACCAAGCTTGACTACAAACTCAGGAGTTAGATCGATGTTGGCTAGTCCCGATACTCCCCGTTGTCCAAAAAGATTACGTTGGGCAGTATTACCCCAAATTAAATTAATATTGAGTATTGCGCCCGATTCAATTCTTTTGCTCGGCCAAACCCTGACTCCTGGAGCAATTTGAGCTTCTTCTCCGACAATGGACAAGCTGCCAACCACCGAACCTTCTAAAGCCTGAGATCGCCGATCCATTCTCGTCCCACGACAGATGATGCAGGCGCGTAAATGAGCTTCATCTCCTACTGTAGCTCCATTCCAGATAATGGGTCGCTTTAAGTTAGCATCCGAACCAACGGTAACATTATCACCAATTACTGTCCCAGCTTCGATCTTGACCCGCGCTCCAATACGGCAATTGTCGCCAATCATCGCTGGTGCCTCAATAACCGCACTAGGATCGACATAAGTATTGTTGCCAATCCAAATTCCCGCCGACTTTTGCTTATAGGGAAAATCCAGCTTGACTTTCTGGTCTAAGCCATCATACTGAGCTTCGCGATAGGCTTCTAAATGACCGACATCACACCAGTAACCTTCGGCAACATAGCCGTACATTGGTTCTTCTTTTTCTAACAATAAAGGGAACAAATCCTTAGAAAAATCTGACTCCTGGTTTTCTGGAAGGTAATCGAGAATTTCTGGTTCGAGAATATATGTACCTGTATTGACCGTATCCGAGAAAATTTCACTCAGCGAAGGCTTTTCCAAAAAGCGCTCGATCTTCCCATCTCGGTTGGTAATAACTACGCCAAATTCTACGGGGTTTGGTACACGAGTCAAGATTAAGGTAGCTTTGGATTTTTTCTCACGATGAAAAGCGATCGCAGCTTGCAGGTCAAAATCCGTAATTGCATCTCCGCTAATAGTAATAAAAGTGTCATCCAACCACTGCTGAATATTTTTCACACATCCTGCGGTGCCTAATGGCTGTTCTTCTTCTACTGCATAGGTCATTTGTACCCCAAAGTCGCTACCATCTTGAAAATAATCCCGCATCACATCGGGAAGATAGTAAAGAGTGGCAATAACTTCAGTAATATTATGACGTTTTAGTAAATTAATGATGTGTTCGGCTATAGGACGGTTCAGCACGGGTACCATTGGTTTGGGTAGATCGCAGGTTAAAGGGCGCAATCTAGTCCCTGAACCACCAGCCATTAGCACTGCTCGCATCATCATCTCCTAATATATTGGGGTTTAGTTTTATTCTCTTTTGATCTACCTGTATCTTATTACTATTGAGTCGGTCGATTTGACTTTGAACGAGGTAGTTATTGGCACGTTAAGAATTGCAAAATAAATTGAGCTTTCTAGCCAAGGGAATAAATTGTGACAATTGCTAGAATATAGCTGTTATTGGTTTATTTAGATAGCAAGGTAGATATGCCACAGTTTATTGGTTTAGTACTGTTCGTTGTTTATGCTGGTGGAATTTGGAAGTTTTTATCAGGATACCGTCGCACTAACTTTAATGCTAGTCTACCTGGAAAAATTACCCTCGCTTTATTATGGCCAGTATTGTTGATTGGGAATAAATCCTATCGTCGCAATTTTCGCAAGGCTTTGAAAGGGAGATAATTTACCAACCTTTCTTGATTAGCTTGGATAAGTTTGGCAAAAAAGATCAAGTTTGGCTAATTGGTGGAACTAGCGACAGCGCAACCATAGCCAAAATGTTGGCTGTTTCAAATACACGGTTCGTCGTAACTGTAACTACTATAGCTGCTCGTTCCTTATATTCTTCCACCACTGCCATAGTAGTTGACCGAATGGATCAGGTAAAGATGCAGTCTTTTTGCCAGCAAAATCAAATTAAGGCTGTAATTGACGCTTCCCATCCCTATGCAGTTGAGGTTTCGCGCCAGGCGATCGCTATTTGCACTCAGTTAAACCTTCCTTATTTACGTTATGAAAGAATTAATTATCAAGCTTCAGTTGCTGAGCAAACTAACTCTTTTAGGATCGAATTAGCTAGTTTCGATCAGCTTCTAGCAGGTAATTATTTAACTAAGCAAAGAGTATTTTTAACCGTTGGTTGTCAAGCATTACCTCGATTCAAACCTTGGCAAGATCAAGCTACTCTATTTGCCAGAGTATTACCCAAAATAGCATCTTTAGAAGCGGCTATAGCTGCTGGGTTTAAGAGCGATCGCCTAATTGCCATTCGCCCTCCCCTTAGCGTTGCTACAGAAACAGCTTTATGGCAGCAATGGAAAATATCTTTAGTTGTTACCAAAGCATCGGGAAAGGCAGGAGGAGAAGAGATTAAACATCAAGTAGCAAAAGATCTAGCTATTCCTTTAATCGTTATTGCTCGTCCTCAGATTAGTTATCCGCAACAAACTTCGTTAATTAAAGATGTATTGGCTTTTTGCCAAGCAGTTTAGAAATTAGTTATTCCCAGTTCATTTCACCTCTAGGTGTTTTATCGCTCAACAAAGGTTAAGATACATAAAATGCTCAAATCTCTCCATTGAGAATTTAGTTAATAAAATCCGCTTAGCTCCAGCTTGATTCTTAAAGAATGAAAATCAAACATCCCATCAATTTACATAAATTTTTAACTTTTGCCTTCATTTTAAGCTTAATGGTCATCTACCAAAACTTTACTGTAGCTCCTTGGATATATTTAGCACTTCATGGAACTTATGGCATTATGTGGCTAATTAAAGATAGCCTATATCCTGACCAACAGTGGGAATCAGAAATATCGCTCACCATGGGAATCTTTACCTTTATTTTGCTGGGATTGTATTGGGTTGCACCGTTTATTTTAATTAGTGGTGGAGTGGAGCTTAGTGCGCCTTTGATGGCAGCAGCGATCGCCACTAACTTGTTGGGAATATTGCTTCATTACGGTAGCGATGCTCAAAAATACTTTACGCTGAAATACCAGCCAGGATTAATTACCGAGGGTTTTTTTAGCCGCAGCCGTAATCCTAATTATTTAGGAGAAATTTTGCTCTATTTTAGCTTTGCGATTTTGTCGCAGCATTGGCTTCCTTTGGTTATTTTAGGATTGTTTTCTGCCTTAATCTTTGTGCCAAATATGCTCAAAAAAGACAAATCTTTGGCTCGCTATCAGGAGTTTGCTGCCTACAAAGAGCGCTCTGGTTTATTATTACCCAAGCTGTTTGTTAGCAAATCAGCAAAACCAGCAGTTGAAACTGCCGAGGTTAATTAAAAAAGCCGCAAATTCAAACCAATAAAGCTAACGGCGATCATCGCCACTATCGGTCAAAGTTACATCAGGTTTTATAGGCAAAGCCTAACCAGCAATACGCTCAAAATTGTAGTTAGCCATATTATGTTGTTTAATTCCAGCTGATTGATTTTTTTTCAGCTAAAAGCGCAACCATATCGACGACTTTTATTCGCGAGTAACAATTGAAACCCAGTCTGCCGAAGAAACTTATGCCAAATAGTTTCACTAGCTGCTAACCTTAAATACTTTTCTGGATTAAGATCAATTGCTTTTTCCAAACTCATAATTGCCCAATTAGTGTTGTTTAATAAAGCATAACAACAAGCTTGTTGATAACAAACCGTATCTGATTGAGGATCTAAATTCAAGGCTTGCTCATAACAGCGAATTGCCTCAGTAAACTGCTCTAATTGCTGTAAAATCATTCCTTTTTGATACCATGCCCAATAGTCATCAGACTCAATACTTAAAGCCCTGTCATAGCTTTGTAACGCGAGCTTTAATTTGCCCCCGTATTGCTGTGCTTCTCCCCGACGATAATAAGACCAAAAATCATCGGGACGAAGTTCTAAAGCCTTGTTGTAAAAAGCTATTGCCTGTTCATATTCTTCTAGCTTACGCCACGCCTCCCCAATCCGGTAGGTAGCCCAATAATCTTGAGGATGAGCGGCTAAAGCCTGATTAAAACAAGCGATCGCCTGTTGATATTGTTGAAACTCGGTAAAATAAATACAGCCTTGTTCATACCATGACCAATAGTTATCGGGTTCGATTTTAGAGGCTTGGGTATAGCTATCAATAGCTTCTGAATAGTAGCCCAATGCCTCTAAGACAAAACCTTTGCGATACCATGTCCAGTAGTCAGAAGGTTGATAGTTTAAAGCACGCTCGTAGCTGGTTAACGCTTCATGATAGTACCCTTCCGCACGAAGTTTATTACCTCTTTGATACCATTCGTGATAGCTATCTGGACGACATTCTAAGGACTGATACATTTTACTAAATGTTTAACTTAAATTCTGATGCTAAAAAGCGACCTACTTATATATAAACGCAATGGCGAGACAATAGTACCGAAAAAGTTAGGAATCGATAACCGAAATTTGGCGATCGCCACTGAAATTATTGATTGTTTTCAAAGTTATTTGGGCAAAACCCAAGGGGAATTAAATCACCAGCTATGTGAATTGGAAGGAGACAGTCCAGATTATCGTGTCAAAAGAGGACTAGCTCACATATTACATAATACCTTCTCTACCTTTGAAATCATTAGTCCACTTGAGCCTTTAATGCTTAGACAAAAAGTATTTTCTGAAGCAGCCAAAAATTTGGCATTACCCACCCAACGTAATGATACATTAGAAGCTGTGGCTTATAGCTTGAGCGATGCATTGAAACGTCCCGTATCCCTCAAAGCAGTTGAGGCAGGGCTATATGCAGACCTACAAGAAAATCTGATTTTAACTCAGTTTGCAGCACCTCTACCTGAATCTCTACTACATCGTTATAATTTATCCCAGGTTCAAGGAATTTTTTATCGTGCTAGCAGTGTCATTATTAATGCTCATCGTAACGATCCTGGTGAGTACAAGCTATTATTCCGTTATGTTAAATTATTTCAGCTAATGGCATATATCGAAGGAGATGCCGATACAGGTTTTACTCTGACGATGGACGGTCCAGCCAGCTTATTTAAAGCAAGCACTCGTTATGGTTTGGCTTTAGCAAAAATGATTCCTGCCCTACTTCACGTTACTAAATGGAGTCTCCAGGCAAAATTGCAAAACCGCGATCAATATTCAGGCAATATTAAAGCAGGGACGTTTAGTTTGACCAGCGAGCATTGTGGGCTTGTTTCTCATTATCCTCCAGAAAAACCTTATGACAGTATGTTAGAGGCTTCTTTTGCTAAAAGCTGGGCGAAAGCCAAAACTGAATGGCGATTGGAAAGAGAAGTCGATCTCATTCCTCTTCCTGGTAGTGTCATGATTCCTGACTTTCGTTTAGTACATCCAGACGGCAGAGAGTTTTTGTTAGAAATTGTGGGCTACTGGCGACCAGAGTACTTGCAGAAGAAATTTTATCAAGTTCGTAATGCTGATACAGATAAGCTGATTCTCGCTGTTTCTGAAAGATTAAATTTAGAAAAAGCTGGAGTCAAATTTACCGATTTACCCAATAAATTAATTTGGTTTAAAAACAAACTAATTTCTAAAGCAGTATTAGAGATTTTAGATAAAACATGATAACATAACAAGCTCCTTTGCATTATTAAAACACGAAGGAGCTTGTTCTTAATAAAAGAACCTGGCACTGAGCTATTTTCCCGGGAGGCGACCCTCCAAGTATCTTGGCCGCGACAGCGTTTCACAATCGAGTTCGGGATGGAGTCGAAGTGGGACCACTGTGCTAAAAGCACCAGGAAGACTGGCGGTTCACAAGGGGGTGAACCTTCAAGACTGCATAAATCTAGAATTAGTGGTCAAGGAGCCAAAGAGAATCGAGTGTTGAGGTTAAATCAAGGACTGGATCAGTTAAGGTCAAGCCCTCGGTCGGTTAGCACGCCTCGGCTACAAACATTACTGCTCTTCCACCTAGCGCCTATTAACGGGTGTTCTTCCCGTGACCTTACTGGCAATTGCCATGAGAGTACTCATCTTGAGGTGGGCTTCCCACTTAGATGCTTTCAGCGGTTATCCTCTCCGCACTTGGCTACCCAGCGTCTACCGTTGGCACGATAACTGGTACACCAGCGGTGCGTTCTTCCCGGTCCTCTCGTACTAAGGAAGACTCCTCTCAATACTCTTGCGCCTGCACCGGATATGGACCGAACTGTCTCACGACGTTCTGAACCCAGCTCACGTACCGCTTTAATGGGCGAACAGCCCAACCCTTGGGACCTACTTCAGCCCCAGGTTGCGATGAGCCGACATCGAGGTGCCAAACCTCCCCGTCGATGTGAACTCTTGGGGGAGATCAGCCTGTTATCCCTAGAGTAACTTTTATCCGTTGAGCGACGGCCTTTCCACGCAGCACCGTCGGATCACTAAGACCTAGTTTCCTACCTGCTTGAGTTGTCTCTCTCGCAGTCAAGCTCCCTTGTGCCTTTACACTCTCTGGCTGATTTCCATCCAGCCTGAGGGAACCTTTGTGCGCCTCCGTTACCTTTTTGGAGGCGACCGCCCCAGTCAAACTACCCACCTGAAACTGTTCTTCTCCCGGATTACGGGAGCAAGTTAGAATTCTAGCCTCGCTAGAGTGGTATCTCACCGATGACTCCGACAACCCCACAAGGCTGTCTTCTTCGTCTCCCACCTATTCTGCGCAAGCGAAGCCCGAACCCAATTCCAGGCTATAGTAAAGCTTCATAGGGTCTTTCTGTCCAAGTGTAGGTAGTCCGTATCTTCACAGACAATCCTATTTCGCCGAGCCTCTCTCCGAGACAGCGCCCAGATCGTTACGCCTTTCGTGCGGGTCGGAACTTACCCGACAAGGAATTTCGCTACCTTAGGACCGTTATAGTTACGGCCGCCGTTCACCGGGGCTTCAGTCGTTAGCTTTAAGGCGAACCTCTGACCAACTTCCTTAACCTTCCGGCACTGGGCAGGCGTCAGCCCCTATACATCCTCTTACGAGTTAGCAGAGACCTATGTTTTTGGTAAACAGTCGCCTGGGCCTCTTTATTGCAACCACCTCTCGGTGGCACCCCTTCTCCCGAAGTTACGGGGTCATTTTGCCGAGTTCCTTAGAGAGAGTTATCTCGCGCCCCTTAGTATTCTCTACCTGCCTACCTGTGTCGGTTTCGGGTACGGGTACTACATCTTCATCACTGAAATAGCTTTTCTTGGCACTAGCTTTACCACACGTTCTCCGTAGACAACTCCCAATCCATTCAGGGCGTGGTTATTTTTGATGCGTCCCTATTTCAGCTCCCATGTAGTAGTCAGGGAATATTCACCCTGTGTCCATCGACTACGCCTTTCGGCCTGGCCTTAGGTCCCGACTAACTCTTCGCGGACGAGCCTTCCGAAGAAACCCTTAGGCTTTCGGGGTATATGATTCTCACATATATTTTCGCTACTTAAGCCGACATTCTCACTTCTGTACCGTCCACATCTGCTTGCCGCTAATGCTTCTCCCGATACAGAACGCTCCTCTACCACTTGTGTTAAACAAGTCCACAGCTTCGGTGACACACTTAGCCCCGTTCATTTTCGGCGCAGGAGCGCTAGACCAGTGAGCTATTACGCACTCTTTTAAGGATTGCTGCTTCTAAGCAAACCTCCTGGTTGTCTGTGCACTCCCACCTCCTTTCTCACTTAGTGTGTACTTGGGGACCTTAGCTGGTGGTCTGGGCTGTTTCCCTTTCGACGATGAAGCTTATCCCCCACCGTCTCACTGGTAAAATTTTCTTGGGTATTCTGAGTTTGTCTCACTTTGGTACCGCTCTCGCAGCCCGCAGCGAAACAGTGCTTTACCCCCCAACAAGTCTACTTACCGCTGCGCCTAAACGCATTTCGAGGAGATCCAGCTAGCTCCGGGTTCGATTGGCATTTCACCCCTAACCACACCTCATCCGCTGGCTTTTCAACGCCAGTCGGTTCGGACCTCCACTTAGCTTTACCCAAGCTTCATCCTGGACATGGTTAGATCACCCGGGTTCGGGTCTACAAATTGTGACAAGATTCGCCCTTATCAGGCTCGCTTTCACTTTGGCTACGAATATTACTTCTTAACCTGCCACAACCTGTAAGTCGCCGGCTCATTCTTCAACAGGCACACTATTACACGTTCAATCGTGCTCTAATTGCTTGTAGGCTAACGGTTTCATGTTCTATTTCACTCCCCTCGCCGGGGTTCTTTTCACCTTTCCCTCGCGGTACTGTTTCGCTATCGGTTACACAGGAGTATTTAGCCTTACGAGGTGGTCCTCGCTGATTCACACGGAATTCCACGGGCTCCGTGCTACTCGGGATTCAGTCTGGCTACTGCCGTTTTCGACTACAGGACTTTCACCTCCTCTGGTGCAGCTTTCAACTGCTTCGTCTAACTTTCATAGTCCATTGTGACTGTCCCACGACCCCATCAACCGAAGTCAATGGTTTAGGCTGTTTCCGCTTCGCTCGCCGCTACTAAGGAAATCGCATTTTGCTTTCTCTTCCTTCAGCTACTAAGATGTTTCAGTTCGCTGAGTTCGCTCGTTCCTGCCTATATATTCAGCAGGTCGTTCATTTGGGTTGCCCCATTCGGACACCCTCGGATCAATGCTTGTTTCCAACTCCCCGAGGCATTTCGTCGGTCACCACGTCCTTCTTCGCCTTTGTGTACCTAGGTATCCACCGTTAGCCCTTTGTAGCTTGACCTTTGATTCTTACTCGGCTTACGCTTTGTAATCTTCTTGTTTCTCTACTTGTAGGTTTTTACACCTTGGACTATTGTTGATAAGTTTTCACTTATCTCAGTAAGCATTGCTTACTGCTTAGTTTTTTTGACCTAATTACTTAGTTCTATTTTGGCTCTATCACCAACAAATCTCTCCACTCATCTGACGATGATTTGATTGACTTGCTTGTTCTAGATATTATGCAGTTTTCAAGGTTCATTCTGGACTGCTTAAAGTCCAGCATCCTCATTCTACTTTGTAGCCATGATAGTGCTGAATTTTACTTCGTCTCTTGATTTTTGGTTCAACTTGGTTGGTGGAGGTAAGCGGATTTGAACCGCTGACATCCTGCTTGCAAAGCAGGCGCTCTACCAGCTGAGCTATACCCCCTACTTTTAACGATAAAGCATCAGTGATGAAAGATAAACATCAGTTTATTACTTCTAACTTCTGTCTTCGTTTTAGTGGTGGGCCATCCTGGACTTGAACCAGGGACCTCACCCTTATCAGGGGTGCGCTCTAACCACCTGAGCTAATAGCCCTTGTTTTAGTTTTAAATCTGGTCTTGGTTAGACTTGAACCAGAACAATTAGTTTGACAGTTTTTTTGACTCACCACTTGGGCTTTTCGAACCGACCTTGGTTTGACCTGTGATGACGAGACACTATTTATCTTCGTCTTCGTTTCACGGTTTGGTCTCCCTAAAAGGAGGTGATCCAGCCACACCTTCCGGTACGGCTACCTTGTTACGACTTCACCCTAGTCACCAGCCCTGCCTTCGGCATCCCCCTCCGCCTAAACGGTTAGGGTAACGACTTCGGGCGTGGCCAACTTCCATGGTGTGACGGGCGGTGTGTACAAGGCCCGGGAACGAATTCACCGCAGTATGCTGACCTGCGATTACTAGCGATTCCTCCTTCATGCAGGCGAGTTGCAGCCTGCAATCTGAACTGAGGCTGGGTTTGCTGAGATTCGCTGACTCTCGCGAGTTCGCTGCCCTTTGTCCCAACCATTGTAGTACGTGTGTAGCCCAGAACGTAAGGGGCATGCTGACTTGACGTCATCCCCACCTTCCTCCGGTTTGTCACCGGCAGTCTTCCTAAAGTGCCCAACTTAATGCTGGCAACTAAGAACGAGGGTTGCGCTCGTTGCGGGACTTAACCCAACATCTCACGACACGAGCTGACGACAGCCATGCACCACCTGTCTTCGAGTTCCCTAAGGCACCCAAGCTATTACGCTCGGTTCTCGAGATGTCAAGTCCTGGTAAGGTTCTTCGCGTTGCATCGAATTAAACCACATACTCCACCGCTTGTGCGGGCCCCCGTCAATTCCTTTGAGTTTCACACTTGCGTGCGTACTCCCCAGGCGGAACACTTAACGCGTTGGCTACGGCACTGCTCGGGTCGATACAAGCAACGCCTAGTGTTCATCGTTTACAGCTAAGACTACAGGGGTATCTAATCCCTTTCGCTACCCTAGCTTTCGTCCCTGAGTGTCAGTTACGGCCCAGTTGAGCGCCTTCGCCACTGGTGTTCTTCCCAATATCTACGCATTTCACCGCTACACTGGGAATTCCCTCAACCCCTACCGTACTCTAGCCGTCCAGTTTCCACTGCTGTTCAGAAGTTGAGCTTCTGTCTTTAACAGCAGACTTGAACAGCCACCTGCGGACGCTTTACGCCCAATGATTCCGGATAACGCTTGCATCCTCCGTATTACCGCGGCTGCTGGCACGGAGTTAGC
>JAIMKV010000087.1:0-624 GCA_020692205.1 Myxosarcina sp. GA_180221_E-2-1-MAG-40_15 | reverse complement strand
TTTACAACCCAAGAGCCTTCCTCCCTCACGCGGTATTGCTCCGTCAGGCTTTCGCCCATTGCGGAAAATTCCCCACTGCTGCCTCCCGTAGGAGTCTGGGCCGTGTCTCAGTCCCAGTGTGGCTGCTCATCCTCTCAGACCAGCTACCGATCGCTGCCTTGGTAGGCTCTTACCCCACCAACTAACTAATCGGACGCGAGCTCCTCTTCTGGCAAATTTTATTTCACATTGCTGCATATTGGGTATTAGCAGCGATTTCTCGCTGTTGTCCCCATCCAGAAGGCAGATTCTCACGCGTTACTCACCCGTCCGCCACTTAGTTCCGAAGAACTCCGTTCGACTTGCATGTGTTAGGCATACCGCCAGCGTTCATCCTGAGCCAGGATCAAACTCTCCATGATGAACTTATTTCATCAATTCGAACTTGATGTTTCGCTCTTTTTTGCTTGCTTAAGCTCGTGCCAAAACTAATTTGTTTCTTGACTGCTTAACTTGGTTTATGTTTTTATTCTTAAAGCTGTGTAGTTTGGTTTAAAAACTGTCAAACTATTGTATTGTCTAGGTTCTGACCGCTGGTCTTGAGGTTGTCCCTCTCAACCGCGCATTTACCAATTTAAGCAATCT
>JAIMKV010000009.1 GCA_020692205.1 Myxosarcina sp. GA_180221_E-2-1-MAG-40_15 | reverse complement strand
TGCTATATATTGATGATAACGAATAATTGCCTATAGCTGGATTATGTGGCTAATTTCAATAAACCTACGTGCGCTCTATCTTAATAACGCTTTTTCAGAAAAACCCCCATCGCAAAAAATATATTAATGCAGCAGTTTTGAGACGTTGGAAGCGTAAATTTTATACTTTGCAACAAAGCCGAAGACACCAACCTAAGTTTTCCTGGCAACACATTGTGCTTTCTTATGTTGGTAGTTTTATTGGCATCGCAATCTTAGCTTATCTTTCGGTTTATAGCCAATTAATTGGCTTTACGCCAAGCCATTAATCCGTCGCTTTAGCTAATAACCCCCCCGCTGAACCCAAACCGATAAAATTGGGCAACCAGGCAGCCAGCCAAGGAGGAACAACTCCAGAAATGCCTAAAGATTGAGAGATAAAAGATAAAAGATAATAACCAAAAATCAGTCCAATACAAATCCCAAAACTAGTCGCCTTGCCAGAGTCTTGGGGTTGAACACCCAAAACCGTACCAATTAGAGCAAACACCAAACAGGCAAATGGGAGGGCAATTTTCTCTTGAATCCGCACCTGCCATTTACGAATCTTTTGTTCGTCTGCGCTATGCCGAATCACTTCAAGATATTCCCGCGCTTCAAAAATGTTCATTTCATTAGTTTGTTTACTTTTTTTGGTCAGGTCTAAAGCGGTTTGCGGTAATGCTAACTGTTGATGCTGGAAGCGAACTATGTTGTTATAGCTTCCATTTACACCCACTAAATAAATAGTTCCGTCGTAAAAATCCCAAATGTTCTCTAAAACATTCCACTGGGCCGATCTCGCTACAACAATTTGACTAACAGATTGACCAGAACGGTCTAATACCGTTAGGTTCTTCATTTTCTCACCGTCAAATTCCTCGGCATAAAACAAGCGGGTTAATACCTCTTTGGTATGATCACCTTCGGTTTTTATCTCTTCATACTCAGGAAACAGAATGTTTTGAGTTTCAAAATCGGGTCTGGTTTGACCCAATGCTTCTTTTAAAGTGGCTGAAGCCTGATAGCTGGCTGCGGGGGCAACAAAATTATTAAACCAAAAAGTAATTGCGACAATACATAAGCTGAAGGCGATCGCTGGCATAATTAGACGATAGATATTAACCCCAATACTTCGTAAGGCAATTAGTTCACTATCACTAGAAAGCCGACTATAGGTCATTAGTGTCGCCAATAAAATTGACATTGGAAAGGCAAATACAATAAATTCTGGCATTCTCAAAAGCAAAACTTTGGCAGCAACGCCCCAGAATAGTCCTGAATCTGTCACTTTACGAATCAGTTCAAACACTGCCCCAATTGACAAACTTAAAGAAGTAAATATGCCCATGCCAAACAAAAACGGCAGGATTAGTTCCTTGATGATGTAGAGATTCATCACGGACAAACCGATACTATTTCGATTTAGTAGTTTTAAGCCAGCAATTTTCATATATTACAGTTGGGAGGAAAAACTTAGCCGTAGCCTAACCTCAATTCTGTTATTTGTTTTTGATTTTTGTTTGGGTATTGGTTAGGGATTTTTAATTACGGCGATCGCATATTTGTTGTAATTCTGCTTGATGCTTCCATGCCCAATCTGCCAGAACTTCTAAGGGTTCAATTAGTTTAAGCCCAAAAGTAGTTAAATTGTACTCTGTCTTGGGTGGGACGACGGGATAAATTTTACGCTTGAGAATATTGTCTGATTCTAGCCTTCTCAAAGTTTGGGTCAACATTTTTTTAGATATCCCAGGTATTTCGCGCCGTATCTCGCTATATCGCTTGGTTCCTTGCTTCAAAACATACAGGACTGGTAATGTCCATTTATCACCAACAATATTAATTACCTGGCGGATCGGGCAGTTCTGATTAAGCAAAGGCTCAAATTCATTTTAGGAAACCATAAGGTGACTATATTACTAAACAGTACCTACTTGTAAAAAAAAGTCTACATAAGCCATATTAGAGCTAGTATTAAGGTCTTAATATTTATTTATATTGCTATGTTTCAAAATAGCGCAATCGCTAGCAAAGCATTGGGTGCATCTTTAATGTTTCTGGCTTTAAGCAGCTGCAGTAAACAGCCAGAAGCCCAAGCTCCACCTCCTGCTGTTCCTGTAGAAGTTGTAGATTTAAATAGAACCACTGTCCAATCTAGTTCTGAGTATAACGGTAGCCTAGAAGCTAAACAAAGAGTGGCTCTTGCTCCTAGGGTTGACGGCAGAGTTCTGGAAATTGCGGTACAAGAGGGAGATACAGTACAAAAAGGCGACTTAATTTTAGAACTTCAGCTAACTAGAGAACAGGGAGAAGTAGATGCAGCCCAGTCTCAAGTTAATATTCAACGAGCTAATGTCAGCAACGCTGAAGCCGAATTAAGCGCAGTAGAGGCAGAAGTAGCCAGTGCCCAAGCGGCAGTACAGCAAAGTCAAGCAGATTTAAGAGAGCAAGAGGCAGAATTACAACTAGCCAAAACTAATCTAGAAAGAGCCAAGTTTTTAGTAAAGCAAGGAGCGCAATCACAGCAAAGTTTAGACAACAGCACCAGAGATTTAAACGCAGCGCAAGCCCAAACCGATGCCCTAAAAGCAGCTTTAAATTCTAGTCAAAAAGCTCTTAGTGCCAGTCAAGCAAGAGTAAATTCTGCTAGATCGGCGATCGCTGGACAGCAAGCTGCCTTAAAACAATCGGAAGCCAGAGTAGGTATTGCCAGCGACAACCTAGATTTTAATCGTCTGACTGCTCCGATAGATGGAGTGGTGGGCAATATTCAGCCCAAAATCGGTGATTATCTCGAAGCTGGGGACGAAGTAACTAATATTATCAAAGATGATGCCTTGGAGCTTAATATCGGCGTACCGTTAGAACAGGCTTCTGGTTTAAAAATAGGTCTACCCGTTGAAATTATTGATACTCAGGGAAAAGCACTCTCTAAGGGTGGCATTAGCTTTATTTCTCCTAGAGCAGATCGCAATAGCCAAGCAATTTTAGTCAAAGCAGCGATTAACAATAACGGCAGACTAAGAGACGATAGCTTCGCTAGAGCTAGAATTATTTGGTCAGAACAGCCAGGGGTTTTGATTCCTACGGTCGCCGTATCCCGTATTGCTGGTAAAAGCTTTGTCTTTGTAGCCCAAGAAACCAAACAACCAGACGGTAAAACGGCTTTGGTTGCCAAACAAAAACCAGTGGAATTAGGCGCAATTCAAGGACAATCTTATCAAGTTGTTTCTGGATTAGAATCAGGCGATCGCTTAATCACTTCTGGTATTCTCAATCTGGTCGATGGTACGCCCATCAATCCTGGATCACAAACCGTGACTAGTCAGGAAATTCAGTAATCAATTGATAGTCAACATTTAAATAATGTTGTTAGGCAGATCAGTAATTAGCAATTATCAATTCCTAAACTTTAATCCCTGAACCAATTATGATTCTGAGTATTGCCGATACTTTTATTAAAAGACCAGTATTAACGACGGTAATTGCGATCATTACATTGCTAGTTGGGGTAATCAGCATTCCAGCGTTGCCTATCTCTCAGCTACCACAAATTGCGCCGATCCAGGTAGAAGTAACTTCTAGTTATATTGGTGCAGATGCGGAAACTGCCGAAACGAATGTTACTAGCGTTATTGAACGAGAAGTTAATGGGGTGGAGAATATGAGTTATATCTCCTCCAATACCAGTAATGATGGTGTTAGCAACATTGTAGTTTCTTTCCCTCCAGAAATAGATCGCGATATTGCCCAAGTCAATGTGCAAAACCGAGTTGCTTTGGCCGAGCCTCAATTACCCAGTGCTGTCCAACAAACGGGCGTAACAGTGCAGAAATCTTCCCCAGACTTGTTATTAGGGATTGCTTTTTTTGCTGAGAATGGCGAATATGACGATCTGTTTCTGAGTAACTATCTCGATCTTTATGTACTTGATCGAGTTAAAAGAATTGAAGGGGTAGGACAAGCAATTATTTTTGGCGAAAGAAAATATGCCATGCGTCTCTGGCTCGATCCTGATGCTTTGTCAGCCCGTAATCTTGGTGCAGATAGTGTGGTCAATGCCCTAGAAGAGCAAAATATTCAAGTGGGTGCTGGTAAAATTGGGCAACAGCCTGCTGCTGATGAGCAAAGGTTTGAGTTTACCCTCCGTGCTGCTAGTAGATTAGCTAGCGTTGAAGAATTTGAAAATCTGGTAGTTGGCACAGGAGAAGGTGGTAATTTAATTAAGCTTAAAGATGTTGGTCGTGCTGAATTAGGAGCAGAAAATTACGATACCTCAGCACAGTTTAAAGGCGATCCTGCTGTGGGGATGGGGATATTTCAGTTGCCAGGCAGTAATGCTTTAGAAGTTGGCACAGCAGTCAAAGAAGCGATCGCCGAATTATCACAGGCATTTCCTCCCGGGATGACTTACCAAATTGCTTTAGATGCGACTGAATTTGTGCAAGTGTCTTTAAAAGAAGTCATAATTACCCTGGTTCAAGCGGTTTTGCTAGTAGTTTTAATTCTGTTTATCTTTCTGCAAGACTGGCGAACTACGATCATTCCGGCGATCGCTATTCCTGTATCTTTGGTTGGGTCGTTTGCTTTTCTCAACATATTTGGATTTCAAATTAATACCCTAACTTTGTTTGCAATGGTACTGTCTACAGGGGTAGTGGTGGATGATGCCATTGTAGTCGTAGAAGCGATCGCGACCAAAGTCGAACGGGGGATGAAGCCTCGTCCAGCCGCTATAGACACGATGAACGAGTTAAGTGGGGCAGTAATTGCCACCTCTTTAGTTCTGGCTGCGGTGTTTATCCCTGTATCTTTCTTTCCTGGATCAACAGGAGTAATTTTTAAACAATTTTCCTTAACAATTGTCTTTGCGATCGCTCTATCTACTTTTAACGCCCTGTCTTTCTCTCCTGCTATGGCAGGTCTTTTATTACGTCCTACCAACCCAAACAGAAATAGAAATATCTTGGGCAAGTTTTTTACCAAGTTCAATCAAGTATTTGGCTGGATTACAAATAAATATACCCAAGCAATTACTTTCTTAACCAAAAAATACGTTCGTCCTTTTGTTTTAGCTGGCTTTGTGGCTCTGATTTTGTTTACCTATTTTTTGTATAACCTAATTCCTACAGGGTTTGTTCCTGAAGAAGACCAGGGTTATTTCTTTACTATTGTGCAAGCTCCCGATGGTGTATCGCTAAACTATACCCAGGAGATAATGGAACAAATAGGGGACAAAATGAGTGAGGTAGAAGATATCGAAAGTTATTTTGCCCTGAGTGGTTTTGGTTTTGACGGTAACGGTAGTAATCGCGGGTTTGTCTTTAGTAAACTCAAACCTTGGGAGGAAAGAGCCAATACAGAACAGTCAATTTATTCTATTTTGGGTGGACTTAACGCTTCTTTCCAAAGTATCACAGGAGCAAGAGCTTTAGCGGTTAATGCTCCTCCTGTTAGAGGTTTAAGTACCTTTGGTGGCTTTGAATTCCAGCTACAGGATCGGGTTGGTTTACCCATCTCAGCACTGGTAGAGAATGCTAATAATGTAATTGCTGCCGCTAGCCAAAGACCAGAACTTGCCAACGTCTTTACCCAATTTGCTGCTAACACCCCTCAAATTGAGGTAGCGGTAAATCGCGATCGCGCTAAAGCCTTGGGAATTGATGTTGACGATATTTTTGATACCCTACAATCTTATTTAGGTTCAAGATATGTCAATGATTTTGTCCTTGAACAAAGACAATATCGCGTTTATGTGCAAGCAGACACTAATTTTCGTGCCAATCCTCAAGATATCAATCAACTCTATGTAAGTTCTGCCAATGGTCAGTTAGTATCATTAGGTACTCTTGTCGAACTAACCGAATTTACAGGCCCCCAAACCATCACCCACTACAATCTTTTTCGCTCAATTAATATTCAAGGTTCTCCTGCCCCAGGTTTTAGTACAGGACAGGCGATTCAAGCCATGGAAGAGGTAGCAGCGGAAACTTTACCTACTAGTTTGGGTTATGAATGGACGGGAACAGCCCTGGAAGAAAAATCGTCTGGGGGACAGTCAGTATTGATCTTTGGTCTGGGCTTATTAATGGCATTCCTCGTCTTGGCTGCCCAATACGAAAGCTATGTCGATCCATTCATTATTATTCTTACCGTACCTTTGGCGGTGTTAGGAGCGATCGCTGCTATTTGGGTACGGGCAAATCTTGTTCAAGCTGGCGGTATTTGGCCGATCATCAATAACGATGTTTATGTTCAGGTTGGTTTGGTGATGTTGATTGGATTAGCGAGTAAAAACGCGATTCTGATTGTGGAATATGCTAACCAACTAAAAGAACAGGGACTAAATATAGTAAAATCAGCAATCAAAGCAGGACAAGAGCGTTTTCGTCCGATTTTAATGACTGCTATCTCTAGTCTAGTTGGCTTTTATCCTCTAGTCGTAGCTACTGGTGCAGGTGCATCCAGCCGTTGGTCATTGGGAACAGCTGTATTTGGCGGAATGTTGTTTGCTACGGTTTTGACTCTATTTTTAGTACCTTCTCTTTATATCGCCATTAAAAGTTTAGAGTCCTATGCTAAAGGAGATAGAGGTTCAGGAGGTTTGGGAAACAATGGCTCCCACAGCGATTTTGATCATGATCGTGTGCTAGCTGAAGAAAATTCAGAAGCGGAAGTGACCAGCAACTACAAGCTAGATAGATCGGGTCACAATCCTTAAACACCAGCATCTGTAAATACAACCATCAACTATTAGTAGTTTGAATATCAAAAGTCCGTACTGAATAGACTAATTGGTATGGACTTTTATTTGAGCCATAAAATCCAGTTTTAATACCCTGCTCGAATCAATTTATAATAATATGCCGATCGCGATCGGTTAAAATTCAACCAGAGGTAAGTTACAGTTGATACCAAATGTAAACTATCATTGATTAGCGATTATTCCTGACTATATACAGCAGATATTATTTAATGATTTGGCCGTTTAACAAAACTAAAAAACAAATTGCGCGAATCGAAATTACGGGTGCGATCGCTTCAGAGACTCGCAAACAAGTTTTAAAAGCTTTTAAAACCATTGAAGAAAAGAAGTTTCCCGCCCTACTGTTACGAATAGATTCACCTGGAGGGACGGTAGCAGATTCTCAAGAAATTTTTGCCGCTTTGCAAAGACTACAGTCAGATAAAAATGTGAAGGTAGTTGCTAGCTTTGGTAACATTTCAGCTTCTGGTGGTGTATACATTGGTGTTGGTGCTAAGCACATTGTTTCTAATCCTGGAACGATTACAGGTAGTATTGGTGTGATCTTACGGGGGAATAACTTAGAACGACTATTATACAAGGTTGGTGTTTCTTTTAAAGTAGTTAAATCTGGACCTTATAAGGATATTTTGGCATTTGATCGCGAGTTAACCGAAGCAGAAGAGCGTATCTTACAACAGTTAATCGATGTTAGCTATGGTCAATTTGTCGCTACCGTGGCAAAAGGTCGGGGATTGGACGAAGCTACGGTGAGAACCTTTGCTGATGGTCGAGTATTTACTGGAGAACAGGCTTTAGAATTAGGTTTAGTTGATCGCTTAGGCACAGAGGAAGATGCTCGCCGATGGGCAGCAGAATTAGCAGGATTAGACCCCGATAAAGCGGAATATTTTAATATTGAAGAACCTAAACCATGGATCAACCGTTTTATTCCTGGTCGGAGTCAAACTAAAACAGGTATTGGTATGGCAATTGATTCAGTACAGTTTGAGCTGGCAACTAGCGGTTTGCCATTATGGTTATATCGTCCTTAGAAAAATTGGCAAATATAAATCAATTGGTTGGCAAAATTCACTCGCCAATTTTGAGTTAAAACAGTTATTAATTGTTTATGGATCATAATGTGATGTTGAATCAAACGAGGGAGAAGAAACAGTGGAGTGGAAAGTAAGAGGCATTCGTGGAGCAACGACTGTGACTGAAAACACAGCGATCGCCATGGCGATCGCTGTCAATGAATTACTAGATGAAATTGAGGCCTGCAATGTATTTCAGCCAGATGATCTAGTTTGCGTCTTTTTTACCGTCACTACTGATCTCGATGCCATGTTCCCCGCTGCTGCTGCCAGAAAACGCCCTGGTTGGAATCATGTTCCTTTAATTGACTTACAGCAAATGGATGTTCAGGAAAGTCTACCGCGCTGCATTAGAATTTTGCTTCAGGTCAATACTTTGCTGCCGCAATCGGCAATGATCCATCGTTATTTACATCAAGCACACTCACTCCGCCCAGACTTGGATATGCACATGTCTAGTCAACGCCTAGTTTAAACAGCTTGATCTTTAACCACCAAAACAGCAGCGTCTTTCGCGATTAATCAGATTTAATCAATTTCATCCCTATTTTGATCGGATCGAATTCTGGATCAAAACAAGTCTGGCGATCATAAGCAGCACCTGTTAAATTTGCTCCCTGTAGTTTAGACTTGCGTAAATCTGCTCCCGCAAAACAAACATTAACTAAATAACTATGTCTTAGGTCAGCAAATCTCAGATTAGCTTGATTAAAGTTAGAGCCTTCCAAATGAGCATCGGTAAGATTAACCTGATTTAAGCAGGCGCATTCAAAATCTACTTCTTTTAAAATTGCCTTTTCCAAATTAGCACCCGTTAAATTGACTAGCCTTAGGGATGAATTGCTCAGATTAGCCTGCTTTAATTCTGCTCTAGTTAAATTGGAACTATCGAGATTGACTCTTTTGAGAGTTACATGATTCAGTTTAATTCCCTTCAGCTCAGATCTTTGAAAACTAGTTTCGCCTCGAATATAATTTTGCAAGATTTTATAGGGAGTGGCAAAAGAAACTAAATCTAAAGATTTTTGCTCCTTGCTAGGAACAAGCAAATTTTTGACAAAGAAGTCAACGGTTTGCTGCTCAATCAAGCCTTGTTGGACAGCTATGTGGTGAAATCTAGCTTTTGCTGAGTCATTGCGCTGCTCTAAAATAAGCTTAATTTGATTTTCATTAAGTAATGCAGCTTGTCGAAAATAATAGACTAAGGGTTGCTTTGGTTCTTGCTGTAACAGTTTGTCCCATTGCTCGACAAAGAAATCGGCAGTTTCTTGTTTGAGCCAACCTCGTAAAGCAAAAATTTCACCAATTTTTAGCTGGGGAATTTCGACTTGCTCTTGCAAAGCAATTTCGATTTGTTTAGCTGAAATTAAACCAGCTTCGTTTAAAAGCTGACCGAGAGGCTTTTTGTCACTAGGTTCTGATGCTAGAGAATTGTAGGCTGAAGAGGGTTTCACCATTACCTAAAAATGTCGCTTGAAGATTAAAATAATTGCGATCGCACTACTAAAGGTGATTAGTTACACGCCGTGTAGTTAAATTTTAGTCTGAGGTAAAAAACCCAAGCAACAGTAAATACACTTTGATTGGACATTTTTAAGCGGACAATTTCGATTAAAAAAATCTGGTAAATTGAATACAGTATTGAAGACACCTATCAAGGACTATCTCAACAATTGCGTTCGCGTATCGGTAAGCCTCGCAAAAAACAACTACGTAAACTACCAAAAACTATATTTGATAGATGAGCAGGGTAATGTAGTTTCGGAAGATTTTTCTCGCCTTCTCGCTGAAAAATTGAACAAGGCAAGGCAATTTTTAATCATAGAAGTGCTGGATTCCAAAACCAACCGCGCGGGGATGATTGAATTCTTGAGCCATGTTCAAGATTGTGTTACGACCAACTTCGGTTTCCAAAACTGAAGACAAGACGATATCTAAACAATTATCCTGACAAAATTGCTTCAGCCGACTAGGAAAACCCATAATGGCTGCCTTAATTACATACACTCCATCCCATCCTTGCTGATGAGCTATCTGTAACTGTTTAAAACTAGCAACAGACTCATCTAATGCTAAAAGAGTAGTATGCTCTTGTCTTAGCTGCAATATGTCAGCAAAATTATCTGGAGACAAGGGTTGTTCGATAAAGGCGATCGCTTTTAATTTGTCCGTCAGCAATAATAACTTTCGCGCCTGTTGTAGATTTAATCCCCCGTTGGCATCTAGTCTTAATTTAACGCCTGGAGGAAGAATGCTAGTTAACTGCTTTAAAATCTCCATTTCTCTGGCTAATGGCAAAACGCCAATTTTCCACTTAAAGATAGTAGCTGCTTGATTCTGATATATATTTTGCCAGCTGGTTAAAGCTTGTTCTCCTGCGGGTAGTAAATAACAATAGTTTAAATTGTTAGGTTGATTAACTTGCTCAATTGCAGAAATTAGTCCAGCAGATTCAAAAGCAAATTGACAACAAGGGAGACAATCTGGAATTGCTGCTATATCTTTTAAACTGATAGTCTCTGGCAACTGTTGACAAAACTCTAAGGCTTGAGACATTGTTTCTGAACCAAACCAGGGCAATGGCGCAATCTCTCCTTGACTAACCACACCAAATCGATCAACGAGGCTAATAATAATACCCTCACGTATTTGCCAGATACCGTGGCTGGTACGTAAGGGTTGTTTTAAACGACGCTGATAAATATTAAATCTAAATTTTAATCGCTCATTCACTACTTGATTTTTAGGTTTAAGCTAACTAATGCTTATGGAAACGAATACCCAAGAAGATGTCGTATAAAAAGCTGAGAAAGTTCTGAACATTTAGAAGCCCTAGCGATTGTTCACAACCTTTAGCATCTAATAGAGGCTTGGTATCGTAATAGGCCGATTGATACTTATACCAGGGAATCGAAGGCCAAAGATGATGCACCAAATGGTAATTTTGTCCCAAAATCAAGAAGTTTAAAATCGGGCTAGGATAAACTCGGGAGTTTTTCCAGCGATCGCGCTCTTTAAAAGGACGATGGGGTAGATAATCAAAAAATAGTCCCAATGCCATCCCGACTACTAAGGCAGGGACAAACCAAAAGTTCATTACATAGCCAATAAAGCCATAGTGGATACCCAAGATAACTATAGTGACTAAGAACAGCCTACTGAGAAACCATTCTAAGATTTCATACTTACGCCATAAACGTCTTTGAAAGAAGAAAAACTCATGGTAGAAAAAGCGGGCAGCAATTAACCAGAGTGGACCACCTGTGGAAACAAAGTGGTCAGGATCATTTTCAGGATCGTTTACGTGAGCATGATGCTGCAAATGTACCCTAGTAAATACAGGAAAAGCAAAGCCCAACATTAAGGCACTGCAATGTCCCAATATAGAATTAATTATACGATTGCGATGGGCGCTATTATGAGAAGCATCATGAATAACCGTTCCTGACAAGTGCAACGCCAACACATTAGCCACAAAAGAAACCCAATCTGGGAATCCCCAGAAAAAGTAACCAATGGTCGAGATCGTCAATAGCGCGAGCGCTGCGCTCGTCATTAACACATTAGGATTAAATCCACCAGGAGCTTTTAAATACTCTCTTGGCACTGTTCGCAGTGTCTGAGCCGACTGCATCTTTTCGTTCGCTCCTCTTACTTTTGATATACGAGTTTTCTCAGGTAGTTTACACCAATTCTAAATCTGGGTAAAGAATTGTAAAGTCATCTCCAGCATTTTCTCATTTAATGAGCAACTTATTGAATAATTCCACTAATTAGACTATTTGAATCATAATCTTGTTTGATCTGGTTTGAGCTTTTAGGCAGACTACAAGAGCAGTCGAAAACATCTACATTTGGGCTAAATATGCTTGATAACCTAATTTATCAAGCCGACCCTGTTTGTCAAGAACTGTTTGCGCGAGATTTTGCCGATATTGTTCAATCTGGTTTTGAAGAGCGCGATCGCCTATCGCCAAAATTTGAACTGCTAGCAACCCCGCATTTTGAGCATTGCCAATTGCTACGGTAGCAACGGGAATACCTCTGGGCATTTGGACAATAGAATATAGAGAATCGACTCCGTTCAATTGACGCGTCACAATAGGCACACCAATAACAGGTAGAGGAGTTAAAGAAGCTACCATGCCTGGTAAGTGTGCTGCTCCTCCTGCACCGGCAATAATAACTTTGATACCTCTTTGATGAGCATTGTGGGCATAATCTACCATTCTTTCTGGAGTACGGTGAGCAGAAATTATTGCTACCTCGTAAGGCACAGTAAAATCTGCACAAATGGTGATCGCTTGTTCCATCGTGGGTAAATCAGAATCACTGCCCATAATAATTCCAATTAGGGGTTTAGTTTCAGTCAAGGTTTTGATGCAATTTGAAATTCATCTGTTTGATCGTTCGGTTTAATTAAACTCATTTTTCAAGGTATCAACAATTGATCTTAAATATTTTTAGGTTAAATTTTTTTGACTTAAAGTTAAAATACTTATTTTTTAAACTTTACTTTAAAACTAATAGAAGTGGTAATTAATTGAGCAGCAGATTGAGGGAGATACTCGACAAATGACAGCAAATCAATTGATTATTAATGCTCATCTTGTTGGACATCAAAGCTTACAGCAGGTGGCGGTTAAGACGGGAAAAATCAAGCAAATTGCAGGCAAGCTAGATTTAGCAGCAGATACTATCATAATTGACCTACAAGGAGACTGGCTATCATTAGGGGGAGTAGATCTACAAATAAATGGTGGTTTAGGTTTAGCTTTTCCCGATTTAGAATTTACCGACTTACCCAAGCTGCAACAGATCTGTGACTTGCTTTGGCAACAGGGAGTTGATGGCTTTTTACCCACGATAGTGACAACCGCAGTCGATAAAATTCAGCGATCGCTAGCTACCATAGCTCAGTTTGTCGCTACCCAAGATCAAACTAACACAGCTGAGGTTTTAGGAGTTCACCTAGAAGGACCATTTTTAAACTACCATAAACGAGGCGCACACCCAGAACAATATTTATTGCCTTTAACGATTGAAAATATCAAACAGGTTTTGGGCGACTATAGCCAGATAGTCAAGGTGATCACTCTTGCACCAGAGTTAGACAGTAGCAATACGGCAATTAGTTATTTACGAGACAAAAATATTGTTGTCAGCTTAGGACATTCTTTGGCTACAGCTACCGAAGCAAAACAGGCATTTGATCGGGGTGCATCAATGGTGACTCATGCTTTTAACGCCATGCCAAGTTTACACCATCGCCAACCAGGATTATTAGGGGCAGCAATTATTAATCCTGATGTCTATTGTGGTTTAATCGCCGATGGCAATCATGTTTGTCCCACAATGGTAGAAATTATGCTGAAAGCTAGTAATTATCAACAAGGCATTTTCTTAGTCAGCGATGCTTTATCCCCCCTTGGGTTACCCGACGGTGTTTATCCTTGGGATGAGCGACAGATTAGCGTTAGCGGAGGTACTGCTAGATTACTCGACGGTACTTTATCAGGAACAACTTTGCCTTTACTAGTAGGAGTAGAGAACTTAGTCAAATGGGGATGCGATCTAGAAAAGGCGATCGCTATGGCAACTGAATCACCTAGAAAAGCGATTAACTTAACAGGTTTAGCAGTCGGACAACGAGCTAACTTTCTGCGTTGGCACTGGAATAAAGCACAGCATCAGCTATCTTGGTCAAGACTAAATTAGTCGTAAATTATCTAGAGTAGTTCTATTTTTAGTTCAAAATTTTGATGGCTGAGGTGAATAAAAGCTTAGAGTTGTTAGTAATCAATTCTAAGCAACACGCTGATCTGTAAGGCAAGATGTCAAATCAACCACGCTACAAAACCTTAATAAAAAAATACTGATGATCTGCTGCTGTGTTCGCTAAACTGCTGGTAGTGATTATTTTAATTATTTATTTCGGTTCAAGTTAGCCTAATTTTATTTTATCTAGATGCTCGTTAATCTAAAAATCAATAATTTTGCTTTAGTTGATTCTTTGGAACTCAATTTAGAGAGCGGATTGAGCGTTCTGACAGGAGAAACAGGTGCAGGAAAATCAATTATTCTTGATGCGATTGATATGGTTTTGGGCGGGAAGGCAAACAGCCGAATGATCCGTAGCGGTAGCGATCGCTCTATGATTGAAGCTACCTTTGAAATTAATTCTCAGCTTAGCAAGTGGCTCGAAATCCAAGAAATTGATTCTTTAGAAGAAAATACTTTAGTTTGTAGTCGTGAAATAGTTGTCGGTAAAACCAATATGCGATCGCGCAGTCGCGTAAATGGGGTATTGGTTAATCTTCAATTGATGGCAGAATTGCGATCGCGTTTAGTAGAAATTACGGCGCAAGGACAAACGGTAAATTTGTTGATTTCAGACAGACAAAGACAACTATTAGATGCTTATGGTGGTAAACCAATCGAAAAGCAGTTAAATATAGTTGTCCAGGCTTATGAAGTAGCACAACAGGCAAAAAAAGCCTTAGATAAACGAATTCAATCGGAACAAGAGTTACTGCAACGGCAGGATTTATTGCAATTTCAACTCAAAGACTTAACCGAAGCTGATTTAACTGATGCCGATGAATTAGACGAACTAGAACAAGAACGTGATCGCCTTTCTCATGTAGTTGAGCTACAGCAATTGGGCAATCAAGCTTACCATCTACTTTATGAAGGAGATGATGATGTACCTGCGGGGGCGGATCTTTTGGGTAAGGCAGAATCTTGTCTGATGGAGATGGTGGAATACGACTCAGAATTAGCCCCGATTCTAGAAATGGTACAGTCAGGATTGGTGCAAATAGTAGAAGCAGGGCAACAAATCAACCGCTATAGCGAAGATCTAGAGGCAGATCCCGAACGATTAGCGGAAATAGAAGCGAGAATTAGCCAATTAAAGCACATTTGTCGTAAATATGGCCCAGATTTGAGTGACGCGATCGCGCTAACGCAACAGCTACAGCAAGAGTTAGCCCTAATTACAGGCGGGGAACAATCAATTGCAACTTTGCAGCAGGAATATGAGCTGGCTTCAAAACAGCTAACACATGAATGTCACAAGCTGACTCAACTGCGACAAAAAGCAGCAACTAAATTAGAAAAGCAGCTAGTCAAAGAGTTAAAACCCCTGGCGATGGACAAGGTAGTATTTGAATGTCGTTTGGTTAAATCCATCCCGACAGCGATGGGTGCAGATAAAGTAGTGTTTTATTTTAGTCCCAATGCGGGAGAGACGATCCAGCCTTTGTCGGTAATTGCCTCGGGTGGGGAAATGAGTCGTTTTTTACTGGCGTTAAAGGCTTGTTTCAGTGGCGCAGAAGAAAGTTCGAGTACCTTGATCTTTGATGAAATAGATGCGGGAGTATCAGGTAAAGTGGCTCAGGCGATCGCCGAAAAACTACATCAGCTTGGTAAACAACATCAGGTATTGTGTGTAACGCATCAACCCTTGATTGCAGCAATGGCTAACGGGCATTTTAAGGTTGAAAAAACTATTATCGAGGAAGCGACTAAATCCAAACCGAACGGCAGTAGCATTGCAGATATTCGGACAGTAGTAAGAGTCAAACCTTTAAGTAATCAGGAGGTACGAGCCGAAGAGTTAGCTCAAATTACAGGTGGTCATTCCGCCGAAGATGCGATCGCTTTTGCGGAGTCTCTACTCACTAAAGCTGCTAAATATCGGGCTGCTCAAGCTAAATAAGCTTAGTTTGGATTACGGGCATGAGCAATTAAACTAGCTACACTGTTGTTAGGTTGTCACTAATACAGGACAAGAAGCGAGATTAATCACGCGGTTGGTTACGCTATCGGCAGCAGCTTCTTCATCGATTAAACCTAAACCACGACAGCCCATAATAATTAGATCGGCGTTAATTTCGTCAGCAACATCACAAATGGTAAAGGCGGGAATTCCAGTTCTTTCTATAGTTTCAGCAGAAATTCCTTGATTAGCAAAAAATGACTTGGCTTCCTGTAGTAGTTTAGCCACCCGTTCGGCTGAACTCATTACTCCTTGATCATCGGTTTCAACTACGGATAGAATAGTCAGCTTGCTTTGATGGGTTTTGACCATATCTGCGGTTAGTTGGATCGCTTGGCGAGCCTCTCTGGTTAATTCGATCGGAAATAAAATAGACTTAAACATTTTGCCATCTCAAAGAAATAGGTTTAATCTCTAGTAATATTGTTGCCAGGAAACATTGTGTCAGAAAAGAAGGTATCGAGCGGAAAAATTTACCAATATTAATTAATTTTAGCTTTTAGCTGTGAGCTTCTTAGCTTTTAGCTTAGGCGATCGCTCGGCGCGATAAATTAAATCGTAATCGCAATAATGACAGGCTCGGCGATCTGTCTCAGGGGCAACGGGATAATGCCCTGGTATCAGGTGAAAAATCACCTGTTGAGCAAAAGCTGTTAGATTGTACCTCTTATTGATTATTGAAAAATTAATTCTTCTTTAATATCATGAACACAAGAGTAAGGAGATATGGCTCCTTACTCAGCTAATAATTCTGACCGCGGAAGGCGGTGAACGCAGGCTCTGCCTTTTCAAGGCAGAGTACCGTTCACTTTGTTTGGTCGTTATTATTTGAGCTGTTATGAATTTTGCTGGCGATCGCCATAGGTAAAAATTACAGATCAATCACCAACATTCATGATGATCAACCTATCTGGAACGGCTAATCAGATCGATTTTCCTAGCAATAAGCGATCGCCCCTTTGATCCTGATTCATGGAGATTTAGGGAAAGGCGATCGCGCCACAATTCAATTTCTACAACACTCAAACGAGGAAAAAAATACCATGGGTGATATCAAACTAGATGCCAACAATAATGTTATTCTTGAAGGCAATGTTGGTATTGGCATCAACAACCCTGCACGCCCACTTCACGTTGAGGGAGGACTGGAAGTCCATAGTGGTGGTTCTGGAGGAGGTTTTTCTTTCTCAGATCGCAATAAACCTGGATTTGTAAATAGCCCGTCAAATGGAGAGCGCTGGGTTTGGTATGCGGCAGATGGAACAGCTCGTTTGTGGTCTGGAGATGACAAGCTTTCTATCTCGAAAAATGGAAATGTCGGTATCGGCACAAATAATCCAACAAAAAAACTTCATATCGTTGGCAGTGGGCCTGTCGCCATCGAAAACCCAAATGGTGAAGCAGACATTTTATTCAAATCTGGCAGCAATCCGTCATGGCAGGTTGGGACAAATTCCAATGGCTGGTATGTTTGGGATAACAACTATCGGCTTGTTGTGAAACCAGGCGGTAATGTCGGTATCGGTACAAATAATCCAACTAACAAACTTCACATAGTTGCAAGTGGCCCTGTCACTATCGAAAATCCTAACGGTGAAGCAGACATTTTATTCAAATCTGGTAGTAATCCGTCATGGCAAGTTGGAACTAATAATGAAGGTTGGTATGTATGGGACAATGCCTATCGGCTCGTTGTCAAACCAGGTGGTAGTGTAGAAGTCAAAGGGAAACTTTTCGTCGATGATGATCTTGTTGTAAATGGCACGATTAGAGGAACAGTGCGGGTCGACGGTAAGCTTTTAGGTCGAGATATAGGTCCTGACAAGAAGACTAATGCGGTTCAATTTGAAGCAAATGCGATACAACTTGCGCCCAATGCCACTGACTCTAGTCCTCACTTTGCCCTTTATCACGAACTCAGTTCAAGCCTTGGTAAAGACCTGCTGATTGTCAACTACAAAAGTGGATACAAACAGGGAATCAAGCTCGAAGGGAATGTTCAGACGACTGGTGCCTTAACCCAAGCTTCCTCGATCGCACTCAAAGAAAATGTAGCTGAACTTTCGGGGCAAGAAGCAATGGCAGCCCTGCAAGGCTTAAATGCGGTTAAGTACAACTACAAAGCCGATAGCCAAAAAGAGCAGCATATTGGCTTCATTGCGGAAGAAGTTCCCGAACTGGTGGCAAATTCGGAGCGCGATCAACTTAGCCCAATGGATCTCATTGCAGTGCTAACTAAGGCAGTGCAGGAGCAACAGAGAAAGATTTCGGAAATGGCAGAAGAGCTAAACACCTTAAAAAGACAAAACAAAAAATAAGGAGTTCAAAAATATGGCAATAAGCCTAAGGCAAGTTGCACAGAATTGTCTATCCCTTCCCTCAACATTTTCTGTTGTAGGAGATGTCTTCGGATATTCTGCCCCTAGACAGAAAATATCCCTCAAGCGCCAACTGGAATTGGTTCAAGGCTCATCCTTTGGAGTCAATCTTATTCTAGTAGGACACGAAAACTTCACCGCAAGTGATTACGAAGAGATCGAACTTGCTGTGCAGTTTGCCCGGGATATCTATGCCAAAGTCAATCTTGGCATTCGTAAGCTAGAGTGGCGAATAATTTCCGTTAGTCAGGCTGGTGGTTATACAACTATCGACTCTCAATCGGAGGCTCAAAACCTCACAGAAGATTGGACTGCCGACAATGCCCTTCACGATGTGTTTGTGGTAAGAGCAATGAATGGCGCAGATGGGTGGTCTGCCGTAAATGGTTCCTGTGACAAAAAAGACGATGATTCAATGACGGGCAGCGTCGTTTCGCTAAATGGAAATTATAGTAATTCTGGCAATACATTTGCCCATGAAATCGGTCATTATTTAGGGTTAAATCATATCCCAGATGCTGGGAACTTTATTGGAAATAATGGAGCATCCAATAGCAATACTGGGATCTTTGATTGGCAAGGAGACACGATGAAAAAACACTGTTTTATCAAGAAAGGCTGTTAGCGAGGTGAAATTATGTCCTTAGAAAATGTCTTTATCGCTGAACATGGTTTGCGAATTCAGGCATTAGCTAATCTAGATGCGACTGAAGTTCAAACGCTTAAGCAAATCGCTCTTGGGGAAATACCCGAAGGAAATAAAGGAAATAGAGTCAAGGCTTTAAGTGCAATAACTCGCCTAGGTGTTGTTGAGGAACAGACTTTAGGTAGGATTATGGCAAATAACCAGGAAACGACAGAATTACGGGCAGCAGCAGCTATTAATCTCAGTTTTTTAACCACAAAATCTGCTGAGCGCGAGTTAATTGTTAATCTTGCTGTCACTGATGATGTTGTTCGTCATAAAACGATCAAGGCATTGGGACGAATTGGTGGTGAGGCTGCTCTGGTTGCACTTGATCGGCTTTCTGACGAGGAAACAGGCTTTGCTAAAGTGTTGATTTCCTATCGATTAGGAAGCGATCGCTTTACGCTACCGTTTGTCGCTGGGGCTGATCGGCAATCCCAAACTTGGGATAACACCAACGCGATCGCCATTACTCAGATGAACTCTGCTGAGTTAGCAGATTCTCTCGAATTGCTAGAAGATAGTTTTTTTGGAATAGAGATCTCAAAAGAATTGGGCTACCAAATGGTTTGTGGGAAAAGAACAGTATTGCTCCTGCTAAATCAGCAATGGGCAAGCAGCGACTTACTTTCAGATCTATTCAACCACAATTTACTGGCTGGACTATTCGTCCAGCAGTCACAAGAGACAGGCACCTATTCCGTGCAATCTCTGTTGTTGATATCCCCTTTGGATTCCTCAATGCTGAATATCATGATTTGCCGAACTGATGGCGAACTTATATATTCAAGTCGAGGTAGTTTCCAGGGTAAGCGCATCTCTTTTTGTCTAACTGATGTAGAACGAGCGGGGAGTTTGCCTTTGCAAGTCACAGGCTATCTTACTGACAAACAGCTAGTGTTCCAAACGGCTTATTCCTCAAGAAGACGGCAGAACAAGAGGACACCTAGTGTAATGGTTAGATAAGTTTATCGAATCTTACAAAATCCAATAAATTGAGACTTAGCAAAATAACTGGTTAGTCGCAGATCTACTGGGAGTCCAAAAGTTAATCAATTTAAAATATGATGATCGCCTTTACTTACGTCTTATGCGATCGCCCTGACGACAAACCAAATCGTAATCACAGTATTTACAGGCTTTACGATCTAGATCAGGTGCAACGGGATAGTATCCTTGTTCTAGGTGAAATTTAACTTTTTCGGCAAAAGCCGCTAATTCGGCAGCGTCTTTTTGCCGATGGCTCATAATTTTTTGTTGGGTAAGGGAATAATATGCCGCCTGAATTGCTTCATTGGGGTATATTTTGGCGATCGCATCCTGATATATTGCTAGTTGAATATCAAGACTAGCTTTGCCTGTGGCATCTTTCACTCCTGCGGGAGTTGCTCCGCTAGTCTTATAGTCGATTACACTTAAACCAGCGGGGGTGCGATCAATGCGATCTACCTGTCCCTGTACTCGTAAGCCATACCATTGCATCCCAAACTTAGTTTCTCGGGCAATGAGTTCTCTGTCAATCGGGAAAAATTCGGCAGTAGTCAAGTTAAGACGAAGCAAGTTTAAATGTTCTTGGCGTTGGGCTTTCCATCCTGGTAGTTTAGTTAGCTTTAGTTCTTGTTCGGCAGTAGCAAAGGCTTGGGCTAGTTGTTCTTGGTTAAACTTGGCTAAATCATTGGCGGTTTTGATTTCTGCCAACGATAATTCTAAACAACGGTGGTAAAGATTTCCTCGAACAGCAGCACTAAGATCGGATTCGGCTTCGGTTAATTCTTTAAGCCTGAGTAAGCGCGCACTAAACCATTTAAAGGGACATTGACCAAGTTGAGTTAGCTGAGAAGCACTAAAAATCTTACTTTGAGGATCGATGCTAATCCCAATTACACCATCATACTGATCGGGAGCGATCGCACTTTCTCGGCGAACTTCTACCTGCCACGCTTTAGTTATTTCGGGTATTAGAAGTAATGAACTAGTTTCAGTTGCCAGCAGATGAGGCTGACGCAGATATAATTGACGTGCCAGTTCCAAACTAGCAACAGGTAAATTATTTTTAAGAGGACTGGGTTTTAATCCCAAACGCGATAAATAAGGACTCGGTATAGTGAGGTTGCGATCAATTAATTCAGGATAAGAAAAAGTGATGCTGTGGGTGGGAATATTCAACAGACAATAAAAATCGAAAGTTTCCTTTTGAGCCAGATCGACAGCAGTTTGAATATTTAAGCCTTGTTGCGCTAGCTGTTTACGATGATGAAAATCTAGAATTGAGTCCTCGGCGATCGCTGCTGGTAAAATTCCCTCGACAGTTCCTAAAACAAAGACATAAGGGTAGTTAGTGCCAAGTAAGGATGTCGGACAGTGTAGCTCGATTCCGCCTCTGCCTGGTTGGACAGGAATAGTTAATAATGCCAGTATTTCGTTTATTTCATTGATAAATGCCTGTTTACTCAACTGTTGTGCTTCAGGCTTAGTTAATTCTTTTAATCCTTCCTGAAGACGATAATATGCTACTACTTCCCTCGCCCAAGATTTGGCGTTCTCTAAAATATCCCAAGTAGATAAAATATCGAGCAAATGATTAATCCAAACCTCCCGCCGATAGTTCTGGTCGAAATTAAGCAGACTTAAATCTACTCCTAGCTGCTGCCAAGCTGTAAAACCTTGAGGATGTGTTTGTCTGGCTAACGACCACATTTCGGCAGACATATATTTTGCCAAAGGATGTGACAGTAACTTAGCCGTAGCTTCAAAAGGAAAATTATCCCTGATCACCTCCAACAGTAATTTAAGCCACGCACCGAGACGGGTTTGTTCTAAAGAAATTTCATAAGCTACCTGCACGGGCAAATTATATTCCCAAGCAACATCAATTAAAATTTCACCATATAGCTGTTCTTTGGTGATTAAAACAATATCTTGGGCAGGTATTTCTTGAGCCTGTAAAGCTTTTACCTGTGTTAAGACTCCCCGTACTTCCGCTTCTAAACTAGGAAAAACGTTTAAACTCACTCCTGTTGGCAATGGTGATTTCTGTTTGAAACACTGCTGTAGCCGATGGTTAATCTTTGCTGTATCCTGTGACTGGCTTGAAGTTAATTCCCATCCCTGAGACTGTAACCAGTTTAAAACCTGTTGATTTTGAGGATATAAATTATCTATGGGTAAGACTAATACACTATTGTCTGCCGCGATCGCATTAATTAACGTCACCTCATCTTTACCTGGAGTGAAATAACCATAGAATAGATAAGTTTTTTGGTAAACAATCTGCTGTGCACCCTGCCAATATAATTCCGCAGCATCCAGGCGATTTCTCTGTCTTAACTGGTTTTGATAGGCAGAAGCCAGCTTACCTAATTGTTGAATTCGCCAGTCAGAATTTTGTTGTAGCTTGGTTAAATCTATGCCGCTGCATAATACATCTTTGACCGTCGCTAAAAAAGCTCTGGCTGTCCCTTCAATATCTTTAGTCTCAACTACTTCTCGCACCGCATTTTGTAGTAAACGCCGACTCAACAAAACAGAAGCAATTCCGATCCCCCGTCGACGAACTATGTTTTGGGTCAAACTTTCTAAGCTACAGTGAGGAACTTTTAAGTAAGATGCGATCGCTTTACTGGGTGTAATTACCTGAAACTTATGCTCCAAAGCTACAGTAGGCTGAACTTCAGGTAAGATATATCTGCCCATAATTTAAATAAAAATTAAATAATAGTTGTTGGGGGATTATTACGGAAGCGGAAATTTAGTGGTGAGGACTATATTGGCAAAGAGTAATCAATAAGCTAATAATAGCTGTTAACTCTTAAATGACTAATTTAAGCCTTACTTCGGAAAATTAAATTATCTAGCAAAAAATGACAACTACGAGCAAAGCAAAAGATAATGCAGAAGGATGGAAATTGCTTTTTGATAACCTTCACTTAGAAGAAAGCCTCGAAAATCAAGGTCACGTCACTTTGACAGCAGAAAAAATTAAGGAAATTTCTGGGCGTGAACCACGATTAATGTGCAAATTCGACTCAAAAGATAGCCGTTCAAAACTTCTCAAACAAAACAATTGCACCATACTACCTATACAAAACGGTGTATACAAAATAATTGCTGGAGATGGATACGCATCGACTAACTTCCAAAATTGCCCGATTGAGAAATTTGACCCTAGTCGTTTACATAGATTTCAAACTTTACCTTCTGTATTTCAATCTGAATCCCAAGTTATTGATGCTGCCCACGCTTCAGGATTATTGTCTTCTTTTCTGGGTGATAGTGACTTGATATTGACTATAAGAGGTAGACTTAGAAGCCCTCGATTTGAATTTTCTTTTCAATCGACAAAAGAACTTTTGCCTGTTGAAGTAGAAGGAGTACAAATAGAGGTAGATTCTGGATTTGAAGGAGATGCGGTTTATCTTGTAGAAGCAAAAATGGGCGATAGAGAAGATTTTCACGTCCGTCAGATTTATTATCCTTATAGAATGTGGAGAGAAAAAATAACGAATAAACCAATCAAGCCCGTTTTTCTTACTTACTCCAATGGCATATTTGCACTATCTTTATACTCTTTTACTGAAGATACAAACTACCATTCAATTAAACTTGACAAAGTAAAAAAGTTTACTTTTGAACAGAAGCCAATTCAAGTTACATTGAGAGAAATTCTCGATCAAATCATTCCACATCTTCGAGAACCAACGGAATTTCCATTTCCCCAAGCAGATAACATCCTCAAGATTCGAGATACTATTGATTTAATCGCGAGTGGATTAACTACTAAAGATTCTCTTGCCGAATATTGGACGATAGATTTAAGACAAGGCGATTATTACGCCAATGCAGCAGCTTTTTTAGGCTTTATTGATCGAAACAATGGTGAATGGAAACTAACAAATCAAGGATTTGATTTTCGTAACAGCCCGCCTTCAGTCAGGAATATTAAACTAGCACAAAGTCTTTTTGCTCATCCCGTATTTCACAAAGCAATGACAATTTATTTTGAAACTAATGATTATCCGAGTAAAGACCAAGTTGGTGAAATAATTAAGAAATTTACTTTACTTACAGGAGCAACACCAACTCGTCGATCAAGCACCGTTTTAGCATGGTTAAAAGCCTTAAAATTAAGCTTTGAAAAAGAAATATTCGACCTTCAATAGTTTGTGACTATTACTTCTTTGACTTTACCTCTTTTATCTCCTCTTGAATTAATAGCTCTTGAGGCATCAACAAAAGATAAATGAAAGTCTTTATAGAGTTCTAAAATTAAAGGCGTGGAAGAATTAGATAGCATAAATTTAACTTGTTTACAATCTAAAGCTACACAAATATCTCGCAAATTTTCTTGCATCTTATTATCAAATCCTTCTTTACTGTAGCTGGTAAAACTTGATGTTGTATTTAGAGGTGCGTAGGGAGGATCCAAATAGACAAAATCGCCCTGTTGGACAT
Organism: Myxosarcina sp. GA_180221_E-2-1-MAG-40_15; assembly: GCA_020692205.1. Taxonomy (GTDB): domain Bacteria; phylum Cyanobacteriota; class Cyanobacteriia; order Cyanobacteriales; family Xenococcaceae; genus Waterburya. The sequence continues at coordinate 68,388 of JAIMKV010000009.1, read as the reverse complement.
TCTGTTTGATCAAATCAAATGAACCAAGTACTATTTTAGTTTCTTTTAATGCTTTGCTACATTCTCGAAGATTGAAAGCATCACTAAGCTTAGGATTTTTGTAACTACCAAATGGTACATTAAAATGTCCTTTAGAATTAACTCTATACAGTCCGTTAAAACAAGATTTGTTTAAGGCAATTATACGACTTGCTTTTTTGACTGGCGACCAATTTTTAAACTCAGGAGTTCGATCAACATTTCTCAGTTTGTAATAATAATTTTTGTCATAAATATGTTTGTTAAGATCTTCAATTAAGGATTCAACATTTAACTGAATTACCTGATAAGCATTAATTAGCTCTGGATTAATATCAGAGATATATCCTTTACTCGGAGTTACTTGAAAAAATAATGCTCCTCCCCCAATAAATGGTTCAAAGTATCTATCATATTTTCTAGGCATTCTTTCTAATAAATATGGTAAAAGCTGCGTTTTCCCACCTGCCCATTTTACAAATGGTTTCGGGCGTACCAGTTTATCAGAGCTGACAATAGATTCCAATATTACTTTTTCTCCTGCAAAAGATTCTGTTTTAATCTTTCAATATCTTCTTTATATTCGTCTGGAAACAAAAAAGATACCTTATTTTCGATTAAAAACTCAAAAACATACTCAGTGGTATCATCTTCATGAAAGTCTACAGCATATAATCCCCAAAAATCATTAATTAGTGGATCGATTACTCCAAAAATAAATTCTAAATTTCTGTCCGTTAGATATGTCCGATCATATGGGGATGCAAAATGTTGAATCCAATTTCTTAGTTTTCCAAATTCTCGATATAGCTCAACATTATGTATTCGATATCCTGTAGTAGCCCACAATTTTTCAGGAAGCTCTTGATATTGAATTGTCCTTCCTAATTCAACTACAGCTTTAAGATCTAGAAGTTGATTGTCTACTTTGGTTGATTTAGGCAATTGGTCAAAGATCAACAATGGATGTTCTTTAGCAATACACGCTTTAATAAGAATTTCACCAGCATGAGCAGCAGTCCGAAACAAAACTAGTTAGCTTGTATTAATGACCAGCGAAAGATCTTTTTTAGACACCGTATTTATTCAAGCTTTACTCAACAAACGAGATTGGTATTGCGATCGCTTTACTGGACGTAATCACCTGAAACTTATACTTAGAAGATGTTGAACTGGTAACAGAAGAATGAAGATAAGGTTGGATTAAATTCAGCTAAGATATATCTGTCCGTGTTTTGGCGGGAGGAAGGTTTGAACTCCAATGATTTGTTGAGCGTGGCTTGAGAAAATCAACAATAATTATAAAAAGATTAAGAAAGGCTTTTCCCTTGATCAGACTATAGGCTCAAATTATCAGCTTATGCTAGTGTAGGTATTAATTCTGAAATTACACCTCTTGATTAGTAAACATTTACAACAAAAGTTGTAAGATTAATTAAGTAGGGTTTAATATTTGCTTTCTTATACATAAGATGGTGGATGTTTAATGATCAAAAGGCAGAAATAATTAAGATAAGTAAAATTAAGGATTTCCTAAGGAGCCGTAATCCGATGGACTATATAGAGCAACTACTCGACAAACTAAGAGACCTAGCGCAAAAGCTCATTGAAGTTTTGCTAGGGCCAGAAACAGAGACGGAAAGGGAAGCAATCCCGATTCCTGTAGACGATCGCCAACGCCATCGTTATCGTTAATTGTAATTTTAGCTTCGCTATTTAATTTATCTTGTCTGAGATAAGCATCTTAGTTTTGCATGGTCCTAACTTAAACTTGTTAGGGCTGAGAGAGCCTGAAATATACGGTTCAGCGACTTTAACTGAAATTAATCGAGCCTTAGAGTTGGATTCGAAGAAGCTGCAAGTAAGTGTAGACTGCTTGCAGTCCAACTGTGAAGGAGTGCTGGTTGATGCGATACATAAAGCCCGAACCAAATATCAGGGAATTATCATCAATGCAGGTGCTTACACTCATACCAGCGTGGCAATTAGAGACGCAGTGGTAGGGGTGGCAATACCTACTGTGGAAGTACATTTAAGCAATATTTACACTAGAGAAGAATTTAGACATCATTCATACATTGCGCCAGTAGCAATAGGTCAAATTAGTGGTTTTGGCGCAGACAGCTATCATTTAGGGTTGCAGGCTTTGGTCAATTATTTAAGATCGTATTTGACGGTTAAAAAATCTGCCAGCTGAGTTTACCCACTCTAGCTTAGATTGAATAATGGTGTATTTACCTGAAAAATCATGGCGATCGCTTGTTGACTGAAATTTTAGCTCTTCAGGTAACTTGTCTCTAGTGTAAACAAGATGAAGACGAGTAATAAAAATATTAATTAGTAGAACTAATTAATTAGCTGCTAATGTTTAACGAATTATCCTCATTTTCGATGAGACGGTTTTGCTTACGGAGATGAATGAGGAAAACCACCAATGAATAATAACTATAAACCCAAAATCCAGCATAAGTTAGTAAAATTAGCCAAGATTCAGGATTATTTAGATTAAAGCTAAACATATTAACCTGCATTGTATTTAAGTTAAAAGCGTTATTTATATTTATTTTTAGGTTAACTCATGTTGAGCAACATCGATGTTTTGGGCAATACTGATTGAGTGAAAATATGACTTTAGTCATGGTTAATTTTTGCTGATCGCGGTTAATTGAGACAAATTTTCTTAAACTAGATAAGGAAGAGAAATAATATTTTAAGAGAAAATATGACAGATAATACTGCACGCGATCGCTTTCGCGCCGCTTACGAAAACCGTTACACCTGGGATAGCGACTTTCCTGGCTACACTACTAAACTGGAATTGAAGCAAGGAGAAGAAGTATATACCGCCGATATCAAAGTCAACAGCGATTTATCTGTAGAAGTTAGCGGTATCGAAGACGAGAAAGTCTCCGAAAGCGTCTATAATCATATGAGAGATGTAATTACTCACCGTAAACGCAACACTTTTGAAAACGCTCACGGTAAAAGCACCTTTACTTTAGGGGAAGAAGATGCTTCTGGTGCAGTAGAAATATTGGTTCAAGGCGACTCTATGGGATCTAACTACAAGATTCGCGGTACAGAAATTTCTCAGGTTAGTCGTGTTATGGGGCCAATGGCATTTGTGATTAATACTAACGAAAGCCTAGATACGGGAGAAGGCTATATTTCTACTGGCTACAATGCTATTTTCCGTGATTCTAAAACCAACGATCTAAAAGCTAAACGCGAGTTTAACGAAAGCTACGAAAAACTAGGTAAATATTACATTCCTAAACATCAGGTGATTGAATCTATCGACCCTAATGAAGCTAAAATTACCATTGAATTTGTCTTTTCTCAAAGCCAGTTGTTAGAACCAGCTGCGGTAGCGTAAATTCCTGCCATCACACGCTAGGATCAATTTATAAACATGCAACTTAACCAACTTAATTAACTATGGCATTAGCATTAACTCAAGATAATGTAGAAACCGTCTTAGATGAACTACGTCCATATTTAATGGCCGACGGCGGTAACGTCGAATTAGCCGAAATTGAAGGTCCAATTGTCAAATTGAGACTACAGGGTGCTTGTGGATCTTGTCCCAGTTCGGCGATGACACTCAAAATGGGTATTGAACGTCGTTTAAGAGAAAAAATTCCTGAAATTGTTGAAGTAGAACAAGTAGTTTAAATTCTTGGGCAATTTAGTCGATAGCTGATAATGACAGAGTTGATCACTCAGTATAGTCTTTATGCCTTAAGTTAGTTGTTGATTCACTAAAGTGTTTACAGCAACTAGATATCGAAGACGGGGGATGAACCTAGTTTTGTCCCCTGTTTTTTAGTCATTAGCTTCTTTAGTTTAAGCCGCAACACACTTTAAAACCAGATTATGTAAGCCCTGATCGCAGCTAAGGAAATTAACCCTAATTGAGAAGATCTTGCTGCTTTAATTCCTTAAGCGCTCGCAATGCTGTAATATATCAAACATTCAAAAACAGCTAAGTAGAATTAAATATTAGCTCAAGGTGGCGGGGCTAATCAATTTAAATCTAGACTAGAGTAATTTTTCTCAGCAATAGAATAGGCAGTCACTAACTATAACCGCCTATGCACATATATTTAACTATTGATTGAAGTTACAGTCTGCTAAAATGCGATTACATATTTTCGGCTTTTTCATCTAAAGCTTCTGCTTGCTTTTGCTTTTCTTTTCCGGCTTCAACTGCTTCTGGATCGTCAGAATATTCTCCTAAATTTTCTCTGATTTTACCTTCGATTCTTTCGCTTCTAGCTTCTGCTTTGAGCTTCAATTCTTCAGCACTGTCTTTAATACCCATATTTTTATTTGATTTATTTACTAATTATCTACAAGACCAGAATAACAATTGTAGCCTAGCTTTTCTTCTATCTAATGATTTATATATAGTTGTTTATCTGAGGGTTATTTCTATCTTTAGCAAGATAAATAACCCCTATACTAAAAAACTGCCTAACTATTATTAGAAGTAATAGGACGTTCGCCATCAATACTGATAGTATCTACTACCTCATATTCATTAGCCATAATGGGACGTTTTCCATCAGCTTCAAAAGTATCAACAACCTTTGATTCGCTGTTACTTACAGGACTAGAACTATCAAGATCTTGGGGGGTTTGAACGTCGTTATTTTCGCTTAAACTGCTATTACTATTTAGTTGGCGATCGCGCAGCAAAAACTCTGGACTTTCGGCGATCGGACGTTCTCCATCCTCCTCAAAAGTAGCTGCTATTTCAAGCTCTGTGCTTTGGATTGGGCGAATTCCATCGTCTTTAAAAGCATTTTGTGGTTCTTGACTCATTGCTATATGTTTTTAAATTATGGCTAAATAAACAATTTAGATTAATTAGTGATAAGAAAGGCGATTAATGACCGAGATTGGAACAACATGCAAGTTGGCATTCTGATTACTTAATTTGCTTGTTGATTAATTGTCGATTAATCACCACTCAACAAGAAACTTTCTCTTGGCTGGTATTGATTTATTCAAAGAAGTTTTTTACTGAATCGATAATACTTTCAGATTTATCTTCTACAGTATCTTTAGCATCATCAAATTTGTTTTTAGCAGTGCCTAAATTTTGCTTAGCGTCACCTTTAGCCTGCTGCATTGCACCTTCTGCTTGTTCAGATGTATCTCCTGTCATATCACCCAGGTTACGTCTGATTGTACCAATACCTTTTTCTGCTGTACCTTCCACTTGATCAGATACCCCAGATGTAGCAACAATCAAAGGTAGGTCACCGATAGTTTCTGCATTAGCTGTAAGACCGGTAACTGAAGCAAAACCAAACCAGACAAAAATAGATAAAGCGATCGCACTCATCGCAAGGGTCAATTTACCTGCGTAAGCTTTTAGTCTACCAATCGATAGTTGTGAACTCAACATATTTATTTATGATTAATTTCTCTACATTCGCCATTTTATTAGAACTCTCTTCTATCTTTATCTCCCTAGAGTTAGATCTTGCTCAGCTAGTTCTCAAGTTATTAGCGATCGCCCGATCCATGATTTCGTACTTAATGTGATTGTGCCAGATGATCTATGGCTCAATCTAAATTGAAGGTGATTTCTTGTTGATTGAAAGGCAGGTTATCGTTAATTGCCGTAATTTCTGCTTGCGACATGCGATTGACTTCACCCATATAGTTATTTAATACTTGAGCCATACGGTGGTTATAAAAACGATGTAAACTATAATTGGCAGTGGCAGGAAATCCCCTTCGTTTCTTGTGTCTGCCTCCTGCACCAGGATCGTACATTTTTATCCCATTGGCTATTGCCCATTCAATTGGCTTGTAATAACAAGTCTCGAAATGTAAACAGTCATATTCCTCATAGCAACCCCAGTAGCGACCATATAAATTCTCGCCTTTATGGAGACAAAAAGACATTCCTACAGGAGTTTTGTCGTCTTGTTCTGTGTATGCTGCTACCAGTAAAATGCGATCGCTATAGTTAGGATCAAGCTGTTCAAAAAACTGGCGAGTTAAGTATTTACTACCCCAATAAAATTTGTTGCAAGTACTACTATAAAATCGATAAATATCAGAATATAAATGGCGAGGAATCTCTGAACCAACGTAGGTTTTAGTATATAAACCAGCTTTGGCTACAGCTTTTCGCTCGCGTTTAATATTTTTGCGCTGGTCACTATTAAACATTTTGAGATAGTCATCAAAACTTTTAAAATCAAGATTAGACCAGATATAACCATGATGCAGCCAACTATGAAACCCATTTTGGGTCATGATTGCTTGCCAATCAGGATCGACAAATAAGAAATTGCAGCTTGAAAGACGATTGCGATCGCAGAAATTATCAATTGCTGCCACCATAAGTTCGGTAATCATTGCTTCATCTTCTTCAGGAGCGATCAAGAAACGATATCCTACTGCTGGAGTAAAAGGAGTCATACCCACTAATTTAGGGTAGTACTCTACACCTAAACGATGAGATAAATCTGCCCACTGATGGTCAAAGACAAATTCTCCATAGCTATGTCCTTTAATGTATAAAGGTGCTGCTCCAATTAGCTGACTGTTGCGCCATACTGCTAAATGGCAAGGTTGCCATCCAGTACGAGCCGTAGCACTACCAGAAGTTTCAATGTTGTTAAGCCATTCCCATTCTAAAAATGGTGTGTTTAACGGTTTTGCTAACTCATCCCAAATTGACTGAGGAATTTGGGCAATCTGAGTAATCCAAGATAGAGAATATTGGAATTTAATCTGTTCGACCATAGTGGCGTTTTGAGGGCTGGGGTATAAATTTAATCTTTATTACTTAGCCTAATAAATATTGCCGAAGATTGCAGAAAAAACCAAGATTTGCTGATATTTTGGTTAATTAATGGAAAATAATTCGCGATCGCTTGGCAGAAGAAATAATTAACCTATAAGTGCCAATCGTCTTTGATTTTAATCTTAAATGCCCGAAAATCTGGTTCGATACCTTTAAGCTGAAAATTTTGTCCTGGTTCCCAATTAACTTTGTTTCCTAAAGAATTCACTACAGCTTCTGAGATCAGGATACTGTTAGGAGAAGCAACGTTCTGTAAACGAGCTGCAATATTGACTACTTTACCTACAGCAGTATAGTCTTTTCTTTGTCCGCCACCGAACATTCCCACTACCGCTTTCCCCTGATGAATTCCACAGCGCATTTTTAGTAGAGGAACTTGACGGTTGGTTTTCAAAGCTTTGGCTTGCCAACGTTCATTTAGCTTTTGCAGATAGAAATACATAGTTTCGGCCGTGGCGATCGCTCTGGTTGCTTGTTCGGGACAAGATAAATCTTCAGGTGCGCCAAACATTGCCATCACGCCATCGCCAATAAATTTGTCTACCGTGCCACCGCGGTCAAATACTGCTTTACTCATTGCTTCTAGATACTCGTTAAGTATTTCTGCCAAGGGAAGTACTCCTAACTGACTAGATAAATTGGTAAAGCCAACCAAATCGCAGAATAAAACCGTGATTCGTCGGGGTTCAGGGGTTAGATCCAAAGAAAGTTCTCCCGTAGCAGCTTTGTTAACAATTGCCTCGGGTAGAAATCGTTTTAATACCGACTCCGTAAGATAATAATTTAGCTTTCTGACTTTTTGTTCTTCAATTTGTAGCTGCTGTGCTTGTCTTTTGGTGGTTTGATATAGTTTTGCTTGGCAAACGGCGATCGCTGCCTGAGATGCAACGGCTTCGGCTAAATCAATTTCTGACTGGCTCCAATTACGAGACGTGTCAGACTGTCTCAGGGTAATACTACCAATAAGTTCCTCCTCGACAATTAACGGTACAATCATCAAAGCTCTGGCTTTAGCGTGCCAGGGAAGCTCATAACGAGCCAAATTTTGCTGCTGTTCCAAGTCTGAAGACTTAACCGTTTTTTTAGTAAATAAAAGAGCTTGAAGAATTGGATTTTTATGAATCGGCACGCTGGAGGTAGTCGCCTGTTGCCAGTCAGGAGAATCTTTGATAATTTTTTGCGGTTCATAAGGATTGTATAAGCCGACACATTTAACAAAGCGATCGCTTTTAGTCCACAGCGATAGAGTACAGCCGTCCACTTTTAACGCTTCCCCTAACTCTTTGGCTATAGTCGCAAACATCACTGGTGGCTCTAAGCTAGAACGGATTGTTGCCGTAATGCGATTGATCGTCGTTTCTCGATGAGCTAATTCTTTTACTTGTTGATGAGTTAAAACCTGATCAATCGCGATCGCTGCCTGGGATGCAACGGCTTCGGCTAAATCAATTTCTGACTGGCTCCAATTACGAGACGTGTCAGACTGTCTCAGGGTAATACTACCAATAAGTTCCTCCTCGACAATTAACGGTACAATCATCAAAGCTCTGGCTTTAGCGTGCCAGGGAAGCTCATAACGAGCCAAATTTTGCTGCTGTTCCAAGTCTGAAGACTTAACCGTTTTTTTAGTAAATAAAAGAGCTTGAAGAATTGGATTTTTATGAATCGGCACGCTGGAGGTAGTCGCCTGTTGCCAGTCAGGAGAATCTTTGATAATTTTTTGCGGTTCATAAGGATTGTATAAGCCGACACATTTAACAAAGCGATCGCTTTTAGTCCACAGCGATAGAGTACAGCCGTCCACTTTTAACGCTTCCCCTAACTCTTTGGCTATAGTCGCAAACATCACTGGTGGCTCTAAGCTAGAACGGATTGTTGCCGTAATGCGATTGATCGTCGTTTCTCGATGAGCTAATTCTTGTAGCTTCTCTTTAGCTAGCATTTGAGAAATCAGTAGACTCGCCTGATTTGCCATCATCCTCACCGCTTTTACCTCTTGTTCTTGCCAACAATCAAATTTTTGAAGGCGATGTATCGTCAAAGAAGCAGATAAATTACTTTGGGAAAATAGAGCAATAGATAAAGTAGAACGTATTTTAGCCTGCATACAAGCTTGATAGCTAGTAGTAACCTGTAGCTCAGATTTTTGAGTCTCATACTGATTAATAATTAAGTTATTCAAACTAAATTCAGTACAAGGTGTGACTGTTAATTTGAGTAAATCCGCATCTATTTGGGAGCTTTCTGCGTTAAATTTTTGATAGAAGAAATACTGTTCAGCTTGAGACGGCAATTGATTAATATGTAATATGGCGATGTCAATGTTAAGCAACTGACCAACTCCATCAACGATGACTTGACCCGTCTTTTCCCAAGACAAATCACTCAGTAGCTCACTATATTCAGATTGAAGCATTGATTCAATTTTGGTTTGCGATCAAAGACAATTGAGCGACACCAACTAAGCCAAAAGCGATTAACTTAAATTAAAAGCAGTTAAAGCTCTTGATTAACGAAGTCAGAGAGACCCCGCCGTGAAACGACGGGGCTTGGTGCAATTGTCTAAAAGCCAAAGGCATAATCTTATTATTCCCAAACAGTTAAGAAAAAACCCATCCGCCTTCATCTGCAACTACAATTATTAAACAATTTGAGTTTACTTTTTAGTTAATGATTTTAAAATCCGTTGATCACAACATCGATAACAATTTAAAATTAACTATTCACCCCGCTGCAATAGAAAATACTAAAGCAATTAGCACAATTTTGGCCCAGAGTTTTTATAACTTTCCTCATTTTGCTAGCTGGATTTATCCATTTCTGCAATTTACCATTAATGAAGATTTGCGCTACCGTCTACGTTCTCATTCGCCCCTTTATCGTTGCTTTGTAGCTAAATTACCCCCGTCAGATCATCAAGATTCTCAAGTTAGAGCGAAGGACAATTCAGACTTATCAATTGTTGGTACTGTGGAAATAGCACTGCGTTCTCCTTCTCTATGGTCTACTAACGTTCAGTATCCCTATATTTCTAACCTAGCCGTTAATCCAGATTTCCGCCGTCGGGGTATTGGTAGTCAGCTTTTAACTAAATGTGAGCAGATTGCTCTCGATTGGGGTTATCAAGAAACTCGGCTTCATGTTTTAGATAATAATGACTCTGCTAAACAGTTATATTGTCATCACGGCTACCAAATTTCAAATATAGAAGCAAATTGGGGCAACTTGTGGTTTGATTATTCACCGCGCCTACTATTAAAAAAACAGATTAAAACAGATTAAAAATTTATAGTTCTTTATAGTTCATTTTAAAATTATGGTGCTAAGTTGATGGTAATCTGCTGAGATTTTGAGCTTGAGCGATAGTACTTAAAGAGTGAACGAACAAAATATAGACAGTAAGTTTAAAATCGAGCGGCTTCTATCAAGATTAAAAGCCAAAGAGTTATTGATAGTTAATCCGCGTCGCAAAAATGGACTCATTATTTATAAAAAGTACCATGCTGAATTTGCCGGGCCAGGAGCAATTGTTGGTGGACAATTCGATCTAGGTATAATTAATCTGCTAGCGGTAGGTAATGTGTCTTTAGTTGCCCCTCAAAATTCTCAAGAAAGAAAGCAAGCCTACAAGATGAGACGACAATGGGTTCGACTAACTAAGCAAATTATCGACAACCCCGAACCAACAGAAAGAGCGCAGGTTATTTTAAATCAGTTTGAACATTGGTTTGATATGGAAACGGTGGCTGATCTTCCTGATGAAGCTTTTGCTTTGCTAGTAGGTGTTTTGCCTCAAACAATTCGCAAAGTAAGAAATACTGAACTTCTATAATTATGAGACTTTTGGTTAATATTCGGTCAAATCATTGACGATCGCCTTGATAATTACTCAAGCTCGGGCTGATTTACTGGCATAATAATCTTGACTGACATAGATAATCTGGAAAAACTAGCGTTTAAACTCACATCAAAAACTAATTATGTCTGAACCGATTACTCCTGCTATTAGCGATCGCATTTGTCAACACATGAACCAAGATCACGCTGAGGCGATCGCTCTTTATGCCAGAGTTTATGGCAATGCGCCTCAAGCAGAAACCGCAACTATGAACTCAATCGATCCCCAAGGAATGAATATCTCAGCTCGAATTGCTGGAGAAGTAGTCCCTGTTCGAGTCGAGTTTGATCATCTTCTCAAAGATGCAGAGGACGCTCACCATACTCTGATAGCCATGATTAAGCAGGCTCGAACCGCCTAAAAAAAATTGAGCTAAAAATAAAGTTATAGTAATAAAAGAGCATGGATTCTCATTCAACGACCCATCAGTCTATTTTAGAGGCCCTACAGCGTTTGATTGAAGTAGTTGCTCAGCTAAGATCCCCCGATGAGGGATGTCCTTGGGATTTAGCGCAAACACCACAGACTTTGATCCCCTACGTCATTGAAGAAGCTTACGAAGTTGTCGATGCACTGCAACGAGAAGATCCTGAAGCGATCGCCGAAGAGCTAGGTGATTTATTGTTACAAGTAGTCTTGCAGACTCAAATCGCTAGTGAACGCCAAGATTTTACCCTGGAAGATGTTGCCAGGGGAATTACCGAAAAGCTGATTCGTCGTCATCCTCATGTCTTTGCTGAGGTAGAAGTCGATAATGCAGCGCAAGTCGCTCAAAACTGGGAACAAATTAAGGCAGCGGAGAAAGGAGAAACTCCCGAACAAGCACAGTTGCTTAGCCGTAAGTTAAAACGCTATGCTCGCAGCTTACCACCCCTAATTGCAGGAATGAAAATATCGACCAAGGCAGCAGCGGCAGGTTTTGAATGGACAAATATAGAAGGAGTCTGGTCAAAGTTTGCAGAAGAGTTAGCCGAATTTAAAGCAGCATTAGCTACTGAGGATAAATCACACCAACAAGAAGAATTAGGAGATTTGCTATTTACGATAATTAATCTTGCTCGTTGGTATGATCTAAGTCCGTTTGATGGCTTACAGGGAACAAACAGTCGTTTTATTCAACGTTTATCAATGATGGAAAAATTCGCCCCTCGTCCTCTGACAGATTACAATCTTGATGAGTTAGAATCTCTTTGGCAACAGGCTAAAGCACAGTTAAAAAGCGAGCAGGAAGTTCAATCAAACAAAATAAATGACCATATATGACTGGATAGTAATTGGTGCAGGGATAACTGGTGCTAGTCTTGCTTATGAACTGAGTCAACAAGACTTTAAAGTTCTTCTATTGGAAAAAGATCTTGATCCAGACAATGCGACTGTTTATAGCTATGGCGGCTTGGCTTATTGGTCGGGAACAGATGAATTAACTCGCTTTTTAGGTCAAGAAGGTATTGAACTGCATCGTCATCTGAGTGAGGAACTAGCAGCAGATACGGAGTTTAGAGAACTTGATCTAGTCTTAACTATAGATCGCCAAGATGACCCTGAAATTATCGCTCAAAAATACGATCGCTTTGCGCTTACTCCAGAGTTACTTAGCGTTCAAGATGCCTGCATATTAGAGCCGTTGCTCAATCCTAATGCCATTTCAGGAGTACTGAAATTACCTCATGGCCATATTCAGGCTCAAAAGACAACTGATGCTTATCTTCAGGCTTTTCAGCTTAACGGAGGCAAAATTATTTATGAACAAGCAGCTTTGTTACGCCAGGGAGAAACTGTAATCGGGGTGAAAACCGAGTCTAATTCATACTATGCAGACAATACCGTTGTCTGTGCGGGGGGACTATCGCGATCGCTATTGCAGCAGGTAGGGATTGAGGTTAGCAACTATTTCACCCATGCTCAATTAATCATGACTCCTCCTGTAGATTTGGAGTTGGGTACAGTGGTAATGCCAGCAGTACAGCAAAGGTTTATCTTGGAAGCTGAAGCTAGAAAAGCGGAATTTTCTGACAATTATCCCGACGCGGATTCCACTAAGTTAATCTTAGATCCTGGGGCAGTACAGTTTATCAATGGTAGTTTATGTATGGGGCAAATTAGCGCGATCGCTGAGAATCCTCAAGCTAAATTTAATCTAACTGTTGCTGAAGCCCAAATTCGTGAACAGGTAGGTAAAGTATTGCCTTTATTAGAAGATCTTCCTGGTAAATGTCATAGTTGTTTAGTTGCATTTAATGATCGAGGAATTGCTTTAGTCGGTAATTTGGCAAATATTCCAGGACTTTATTTATTTTCAGGCTTTACTAGTACTCTTGTATTTGCTCCCGTATTAGCTAGACGGTTTGCTCATTGGACTAAGAGCAAAGAAGACAAAATTATTGAGCAGCTACAGTTAACTTTAAATCAAGCTATTCACTAAACAGTATCAATCCCGATTGAATCTTCCAGCCAGCTTCTAGTACCAAAAAACTGACAACACTTACTAGCTATCTTTGCCGCTAAACTCAAAGCGGTGGTAAAGTCTTGCTCAAGAATATAATGGCAAAAAGCACCGTGAAATATATCCCCTGCACCTAAAGTGTCTACAGCTTTAACTGAGAATACGGGAACAGTCAAGCTTTCTCCTGCTGCAAAACATTGAATTGGCTGCTCTCCATTGGTAATAGCAATGTGAGAAATTCCCTGATTCTGAAGAAATTTGCCGACATCAGCGGCATTTTGGCACTGAGGGGGATAAAAATTAGCCGAACATACAGCATAGTCAACGAAAGGAAGCACCTTTTCTAATCCTGGCTTCCAGCTACCACCATCGATCACTACAGGAATTTGTTTGGCTTTAGCAAGTTTGGCGATCGCCAAACTTACTTCTATCTGATGTCCATCAATTAAAACAATATCTATTTCACTCAGCAAATCTTCAGAGATCGAGCAATTAGCTGGTGATTTAACCGCATTAATTGAAATAATCGAACGTTTTCCCGTATCTGCCGTCACGATAATCGATGAAATAGGAGGAGGATCTCTTTTCTCTGGCATTAAGTCGATTATTTCTACTGAATGTTCCTCTAAATCCTGTTCGATCAACTCTGTCAAAGGATGCTGTCCCAAAACAGTCAATAATTTGCCGTGATTCTCAAAATAGTTAAAAGCAACGGCAGCATTAGTTGCTGGCCCCCCGGCTACAGTTAAATAATCTTGTGCGACTAATTTCTGATTTTCTGGTAATGGGCGATCGCTCAGATAGATAAAATCTAAGGTAGTTAAACCGACAAACAGACCTTGATATTGCATAATTAACTTAAGTTATCACGGCAATAACTTATCTAGTCCATCAATCTAGAAAGCTTGAATCCATTCTTTTATTTCATACTCAGTCCAAATACCATGTTGCCAGTAAGGATCGGACTCTATTAGCTGGCGTACAGTATCTTTTCGATCTGCTTGATAAATCCCAAAGACCTTGGTGTTATCTTTGGTTGGGCCTAAAGTAACTAATATTCCTTGTTCTTTTTGAACCATAAGACCAGCTAAATGTGATTGTCTGTAAGGAGTGCGTTTTTCCAGAGCGTTTTCGCAATAGCTACCCCACATAATATATTTCGGCATCAAGTTTTATTAATTAGTCAACCTTATTATTATTGATTATAAGCTTGAGGCGATCGCGTTAATATCGAGGCAGGAACAATTACCGCTAACTATGATGGTAAGCAGAAACACCCTACAACCATCAAGCAGGGTACTAAAACAGGCTCTAATAGCGTCTTGGTTGCTCCTGTTACCTTGGGTGAAAATGTTACTGTAGCAGCTGGTTCTGTGGTTACTCAAGATGTTAACGATAATGCTTTGGTTGTGGCGCGATCGCGTCAAAAAGAAATCCCTGAATATCAATAAGTTAACAATTTATCGCGATGAGTGTCTGGAGACGTCACTGCATCACCATTAACCTCTGCTGCCTATGCTTCTTCTGCTTCTAATTCTTCTACTTCTTGAGGGACAACAGGATCGTAATCTGTTCCCACTTGCCAATCTTGAGTTAGCGTAACTACACCAAAAGGTAATAGATAGAAAATAATCGCAACATAGGCAAAGGCAATAATTCTATTTTTAGTAAGAAAATTCGCTGACTTTTCTGCCAACCAAATAGGAATTTCTCGAATTTTCCGAATAGGAAAAAGCAAACCAATAGCAAAAAATTCAAGAACCATATGTACAAATGCTACATTTAACGAGGCAATACCGTCTGGACTTCCATCACTTGCCAAAGCCAGTGCTGCAATTAAGGCGGTTGTAGAAGTGCCGATATTTGCCCCCAAGAAGTAAGGTAAAGCCTGTATTGTTATGACAACACCAAGGGCAATAATTGGTATAACAACTGAGGTAGTAATACTAGAACTTTGAACGGCAGTGGTGATCAAAAAGCCAAATAGCATTGCTTGCCATGCCGAACCAAATAGATATTTTTTAACTTTCCCTTTTAAATCTTCATCAAGTAAAGATCTCAGAAGACCAACAAGGTTTTTGAGCGCAAAATAGAGCATGGCAAAAGCAATAATCAAAACAAGCCAACCCGTTTCTTGAGTTAAGCCAACAATAAACTCAGCAATTGGATCGACAACTATACTCAAAGGATCAAACAACTCAATCGCTCCAGCTCCTACTACGAAATTAGTTAATTGTGTAGCGGGCCAAGATAAAATATTAAACATTACCTCCAGAATCAAAAAGATAGTAACCGCAATAATATTGAAAAAGTCCAATACTAATGCACCAGTAAAGGCACGCTTAAATTCATCTTGATTATCAATATGACCTAGAGCAACAATAGTGTTGGTAATACTAGTGCCGATGTTTGCCCCCATAATAATCGGAATTGCCGCAGTAGTAGTGAGTGTACCCGCTGCAACGAGAGCAACTGTAAGAGAGGTTGAGGTAGATGAACTTTGAACGAGAGTTGTCGCTAAAACACCTACAAATACTCCAGTAAGTGGATTTTGTGTTGCTGCAATTAAGTTTTCTGCTGCACCTTCTCCTAATAACTCAAAACCATCACCGAGAAGTTCGAGACTAACAAAAAATATTATTAATGAAAGAATTAAACCAAGTATTTTCCAAATGTTTCCTTGGGGCAAGTTTTGCTTGATCTGGTTCATTTTTAGGAGTATTGATAATTCATCAAATTACTTTTTAATAGTATTGTCTCCGCCTATTTTTTTCGTTAATAAAAGATTAATCGCAGTTTAAATTACCAAGAAAAATTACAATCTATATCATTAGATAGAAATCGAAAATAATGACTTTATCTTGGGTATAAAAAATGGATCTAAAGCACTACATATAGTATTTAATGCTGATGGAAGATCGTTTTCTACCTGTTTAGCTTTTAAACGTACAAAGCGTAAACCCAATGATTCTAGTAAAGCCTAACGTTGCCGATCTAATTCTTGTTGTTCTGGCAACTCGTGAATACTACCATCAACCTCTACAATCAAACCTTCTGCATCACAGTAAAAATCAACTACAAACTTACCAAATCCAAATAGAGAGAGAGTCAACTGATAGTGGTCAAATACAAAAGCGCGATCGCTCTTTACGTAAGTTTCAGGCATTTTTAGGTATGAGCTACAGCTATAAAAATTCTGGTAAAAAATCAATGAGAAGCTTTCATGGTTCTAGTTTAGTGCGTTCTCATCTGTATGCTTGGGCTGTCTGTACTGTTGCACCATCTAACGTAAAAATCCCCTCAGACATTGGCAAGCAATTAAGCGATCGCTATAGCGAATTACGAAAAACTGTCAAAGGTCAAGATGCTTTGATTAGGATATTATTTAAATCAACTAGATTCCTATACTACGAACTATTAAAAGAACTGGTTAGATAAAAAAACGGAAAAGCATTAAACAATTCATGTCTGATTTAATACTCTTTTGGCATCGTCGCGATTTACGGATTAGCGATCACCTCGGATTAGCAGCAGCGACAGAACGTACTTCTAAGGTAGTCGGTTTATTTTGTTTGGATCCAGGTATTCTAGACAGGGATGATGTTGCACCAGCCAGGGTTACCTACATGATTGGCTGTTTAGCAGAGTTGCAGCAAAGTTATCAACAGTTGGGTAGTCAGTTACTAATTATTCAAGGCGAACCCCACAAAGCAATTCCGCAACTAGCAGAAGTACTCAAAGCCAAAGCAGTTTTCTGGAATTTGGATGTTGAACCTTATGCTAAAAACCGCGATCGCTCGGTTAAGGATGCTTTAGCCGAAAAAGGTATTGAAACTAAGAATTTTTGGGATCAGCTATTACACGCCCCAGGACAAATTCTGACCCAATCATCTGATTCACCCTACAAAGTTTACACGCCATTTTGGCGTAGCTGGAGTAAACAAGATAAAGCAGGTGTAGCTAAAGAAATTAAGCAGCTAGAAGGTTTATCACAGGCTGAAATCAAGTTAGCAGAAACAGCAGGTGCGATCGCTTTACCCTCTGCCAAGGATCTAGGTTACGAATGGGATACCCCTTTGTTAGTCCCTCCAGGGGAAACCGCTGCCCAAGAAAGGCTAGAAGAATTTTGCGATCGCGCTATCTACTGCTACGATGAAGAACGTAATTTTCCTTATGTTGATGGTACATCTCAGTTAAGTGCTGCCCTCAAGTTTGGGGCGATTGGTATTCGGACAGTATGGCAAGCAACTTTAGCTGTTTTAGAGAATTGTCGTAGTGATGAAGCCAAAAGTGGGGTCGTAACATGGCAAAAAGAATTAGCCTGGCGGGAATTTTATCAACACTGTATGTTTTTCTTCCCTGAACTATCAGAAGGTGCTTATCGTGCAGAATTCCAAGATTTTCCTTGGGAAAACGACGAAGCTAAGTTTCAGGCATGGTGTGAGGGCAAAACAGGCTATCCGATCGTAGATGCATCAATGCGACAGCTAAATGAGATCGGCTGGATGCATAATCGTTGTCGGATGATTGTTGCCAGCTTTTTAACTAAAGATCTAATTATTGACTG
This sequence comes from Myxosarcina sp. GA_180221_E-2-1-MAG-40_15, assembly GCA_020692205.1. Lineage (GTDB taxonomy): Bacteria > Cyanobacteriota > Cyanobacteriia > Cyanobacteriales > Xenococcaceae > Waterburya. The sequence continues at coordinate 50,630 of JAIMKV010000009.1, read as the reverse complement.
GCGCTGGGGCGAAAAATATTTTATGCAAAAGTTATATGATGGCGACTTGTCGGCTAATAATGGTGGTTGGCAGTGGAGTGCTTCTAGCGGCATGGATCCTAAACCGCTACGGATCTTTAATCCTGCCTCCCAAGCTGCCAAATTTGACCCAGATGGAGAATATATTCGTCAGTGGGTGTCGGAAATCAGCTCAATGGACACAGAATATTTGGTGACAGGTAAAATACCTGACTTAGAGAGGGCTAGCTACGATTATCCACAGCCTATTGTGGATCACAAGGTACAGCAACGCAAGTTTAAACTACTTTATCAGCAACAAAAGAATTGACCAAAACCCAAAAGGTTTAAGCAAGAAGTAATGAGTATTCAGATTAAACTTATTATCTATTACTTGTGAATTTTATATATTTTATCGAGACTACCTAAATTAAAATGATTATAAAATGATTAATTTTGAAACTGGAGCAATGCCTTCAATTTCTGATAATTAATTTTACCCCGATCATTACGGGGTAAACTATCAATTTCAATCCAGTGCTTCGGCTGTTTATATGCAGCTAATTGCGACTGAATATTTTCTTTGATCAAAGCTAAATTAGGCTTTGATTGAGCGGGTACATATACAGCCGTCACCGCCTGTCCCCATTTTTGATCGGGTATGCCAACGACGCACACGTCTTTAACTAAATTAGTTGCCCAGATTGCCGACTCAACTTCAGCAGGAAAGACATTTTCACCTCCGGTAATAATTTTGTGACTATTTCTACCTACCAGATATAAATAACTATCTTGATCAAAATAGCCAAGATCGTCAGTAACAAAGGGTTGTGATGAGTTAAAAGGCTGGGGATAGTAACCTAGACACAGAGAAGTACAATTAATTTGAATTAAACCCGTTTGCTTATCTACAGGTTTAAGTTTAATTTGCGCATGAGGTAAAACTCGACCACTACTGTTATTACCAGCTAAAAAATCTCGGGATTGAAGAATTACTACCCCAGAGGCAGTTTCTGTCATGCCATAGGTAAGTGCTAAGGAAATATTATAGGCTCTGGCAGTATCTAAAAGCGATCGCCTCGGCGGCGCACCACCGAGTAATACTGTCCCAAACTTGGTCAGCCAGTTAGGAACAGTTTCAATTAAAAACTGTAGTTGAGTGGGAACTAAAGAAATAAAGTAGTCCTGTTGATTTAAAGTAATCTGTTTAGTTGGAACTGCTTTGTAGGGACAAATAACTAAATTTCCTTGAGTTATAAACGAGCGCATAAACTGCATTAAACCACTCACATGATGCAGAGGCAAGGTGCAAAATGAATTAATTTTTTGACAATTGAAATAATTTTGCCAGCCAGTTACCGAAGCGATTAAAGTATCCCAAGTATGCATAGCAAAGCGAATTTTACCCGAAGTTCCTCCCGTGGGAATCATGATTAAAGGCTGCTCGAACGAATTAGATTGGCATTGGGTCAAATTTTGAACCTTGGTTCTAATACGATTAATTAAATCTTGCGTCGTGCTTTGTGAAGTGAATACTAGATCGGGATCGACTAAACTTAATATTTGTTCCCACTCTCGCTGTTGCCAAGCAAGATCGCCGATAAATAAATCTACCTCCGCAATTACCCCAGCTAAAAAAGCAGCTAAAAATTTGACTGGATTAGCTTCAACAATAACAACCGCCAGCTTGGGAGAACGTTCAGCCACAGAAGCTGATATTTGCTGCAATCTGACTTGAGTTAGCTGGTAGAGTTCTTGACTGTTATTTTGGCGATCGCTTTGTAGATTATTTTCAGCTTCATCATATTGCAACCAGTCGCGATCAATAGATGATTTTAAATATTTTAATAACTCATATCTCATTTTTTAGCTGTATTTATTTCATTTGAAATAGTCAGTTACAACAGCAAACTATACTTGGTAACCTTAAATTTAATTACGCGTAAATAACCATAAATCCATACAAATACCGATAGCATTTTAAGTTTAGAGCAATTAAATTCTGTAAAAAAACCAATGGCAAATTAATTAATTTAGTGAACAATTAAGCTAAATTAATTTACTTTTGGAAACAATGTTTGAACGCGCTACCGTATTCTCTGCACTTGTATTCTTTATTTTATTTGGTATTTTAGGCATGAAATACTTTGATTTTCTTGAGGCTAAAAATCAGCCAGAGCCAACTTCAGTAACTAGCTCCCAATGATGATTAACTAGTTCGGCGTTAGTGAATTGATCGCAACTGTGATCTCTTACTTAATTGTCGGCAAATCTCTAGCTGAGACTAATTTAGTTAGAAAGTAACTACACTACGGATAGATTTTCCTTGGTGCATCAGCTCAAACGCATCGTTAATCTGCTCGATGGGCATCGTGTGAGTTATCATATTGTCGATATTAATTTTTCCTTCCATATACCAATCAACGATTTTAGGGACATCAGTACGCCCTCTAGCACCCCCAAAAGCACTCCCTTGCCAGACTCTTCCCGTAACTAATTGAAAAGGACGAGTCCTAATTTCTTCGCCTGCACCCGCAACGCCAATGATGGTAGAAACGCCCCAACCTTTATGACAGCATTCTAAAGCCTGACGCATTACTTTAACATTGCCAATACATTCAAAACTATAGTCTGCACCCCCGCCAGTTAAGTCTACTAAATATTCAACAATATCTCCGTCAATTTCTTTAGGATTAACAAAATCAGTCATGCCATAATCTTCAGCCATTTGGCGTTTATCGGGGTTAATATCGACACCGATAATTTTGCTAGCGCCTACCATTTTCGCTCCCTGGATGACACTTAAGCCAATACCACCCAAACCAAACACCACCACATTCGCTCCTGGTTCAACTTTAGCGGTGTTAATTACCGCTCCCAAGCCAGTAGTTACCCCACAGCCAATTAAACAAACTTTATCCAGAGGAGCATCATCACGAATTTTGGCGACGGCAATTTCTGGTAAGACAGTATAGTTGGCGAAGGTAGATGTACCCATATAATGATAGAGCTTGTTGTTATTGAGCGAAAATCGACTGGTACCGTTGGGCATCACTCCCTTGCCTTGTGTAACTCGAATTGCTTGACAAAGATTGGTTTTTTGACTCAAACAATAGGCACACTGACGACATTCAGGGGTATAAAGTGGAATTACTTTATCTCCAGGCTTAACACTAGTTACCCCTTCACCTATTTCCGCGACAATTCCAGCACCTTCATGTCCTAAAATAGTAGGGAACAAACCTTCAGGATCAGCACCCCCAAGGGTATAAGCATCAGTATGGCAAACTCCAGTCGCTTTGATTTCTATTAAGACTTCCCCCTTTTGTGGTGCTTCTAACTGCACCGTTTCGATGCTCAAGGGTTTACTTGAACCAAAAGCCACTGCTGCTTTGACATCCATGCTGTTGTTTTCCATTATTTATAATTGATCGCGAGGCATCCTGCTGCGCAAGTAGAAGAATGCGATCGCTATCTTGATAGTCAGAAAAATTCTAGCTTAATTTGACCTCAAGTAAGTATTTCAAGTTTTTACTAAAGTTTGCAGCTTGTAAATAAGTCAGCAGCTTGTAGATAAATTTGGTACGTAATGTATTGTGGTGAGCTATTAATATCACTGTGCCGAATTAAGTAAATAAATAGTAAAAAAAATAATATGTCAACTTTTTCTCAGTCAGCAAATTACCATCAAGATTCGCTTCAAGCCAGATTAGAAATTGATTATTTATTAGATGCTCAGGCAATAGAAAAAGATGATCAACAGGATGTAATTAACGGTTTAAATAAAGCTAATAAATCTCTTCCTGCTCGCTATTTTTATGACAGCAAAGGTTCACAGCTATTTGAGGATATTTGCCAGTTACCAGAATATTATCCGACACGTACCGAAGCGAGTATTCTCGAACAGTATGCCCCTAAAATTGTCCAGCAGACTCAGGTAAATGAACTAGTTGAATTGGGTAGCGGTAGCTCGCTAAAAACCCGTTATTTATTAGATGCTGATCAAGGTTTAAATGCTCCACTGTATTATGTGCCAGTTGATGTCAGCGGCGGTATTTTGCAAGAGAGTGCTAATAATTTATTAGCAGATTATCCCCAGCTAAAAATACAGGGAAAAGTTGCCACTTATAGTCAAGCATTACGACAATTATCAGGCAGATTTTTAGGTAGAAGAATAATTGTCTTTTTAGGCAGCAGTATTGGTAACTTTAATCCCCGAGAATGCGATCGCTTTATTGATCGCGTAACCTCCGCCTTAAATCCTGGAGACTATTTCTTACTCGGCATCGATTTACAAAAGCCTGTGGAAATACTAACAGCAGCCTATAATGATTCCCAAGGAGTTACCGCAGCATTTAACCTCAATATGTTGCAGCACCTCAATCATCGCTTTGCGGGAAACTTTAATTTAGATTTATTTAAGCATCAGGCAATCTATAACCAAACTGAACATCAAATTGAGATGTATTTAATTAGTCAGCAAGCTCAAACAGTGACGTTAGCAAGTCTCGATTTAACTATTGAATTACAGCCAGGAGAAAGAATACTCACCGAAATCTCGCGCAAGTTTAATTTAGCTAAAATGGAGAATTATTTAAGCGATCGCAATTTAAACTTAATTCAAACCTATACTGATTCTCAACAGTGGTTTGGCTTATTATTGTGTCAATTCTGATTAGATAACTAACAAGATATATCTTACTATTAAAGCCAATTTGTATTGACAAAAAGAACAATACCATAAATTGAAAGCTATTAAATTATTTTGATTGTAGGTTAATAGCCCAATGGTTCGGACAATTTTTATAAATTAGGAAAAAAGCTATCCATTCCTCTATGGTAAAAGTGTTGAAAGCAATATTCAAGACAAAAAAGGAGAAGCAAAACCCTACCAAGTAAGGCAGGTTTTTGCTGCAATTATAAAAATGGAGGAAATAAGCAATGATTGACCATGAACATTATAGTTATAGAGTAATTTGGTCAATGCAAAATATAAGTCTCAATCGTTATGTTAGTGACAAGCTCGCTCAGTAAGCATCTTTTGGTAACCTAATATCTGTTAGTAACTCCTTTAATCTCTCGATCGGCATCAAAGCGATCGCATCTAGTAACGCTCCTGTATTGCCATCTGCCCCCCATTGATAACCCAGGTGTAAAGCCATTTGCTTGAGCTTTTCAGGAGTATCGGGGTTAACCCTGGCTTGTAGCACAGTACGCTCTAGTTTCGGTCTACCCACGGCTTTTAATATCCTCCAAAGTGTAAGGACAGCAATCGGGGAAACGACAGCACGACAATCGGCTTTTACGAACAGCATTTTTTTTGGCTTGAGCGTACAGCCTGGGCAAATTATCTTCTGCAAGTTTAGTTAGATTGGTGGTTAATTTATCTTCAAGCTGTAGTTGAAAAGCATTTACTTCGGCTAACCAATGATTTCTACTATACTCAGATTCTTCCTTCCAATAGTCAATCAACAACAGGTGCAGAATGATTTGATAGACCAGACTTTTAACCGATGACTTTTCTGCTCTCCCCAACGCTTCTAATTCCTCAATCAAGTTTTCTACGTCTAGATGCTCGAACCTTCTCTGACGTAGTATTTCGATCTGTTCCTCTAGCCAGCGATCATACTCCAGTTCTATTTGTTGCATGGCAGTTTATCAGCTTTAACTTTCCTTATTATATCTTGCTTGCAAAGTAAATGTAATACGTTTACTTTGACTTCATTATTATTATTTGATGTTTTAGTGGAATCGAAGCATCCAGCCTTCATCAGCGACAGAACAAAAACTTTGGGTCAACAATTTCTAATATTGTTATGCCGACGCTGCGCTTCAAAATGTTCTGAATTTAATCCTTTCTACTAGTCTTGGCTACCCATTGTCAATTGTTTCGCTTCTTGTTCTATTTGTTCAAACCGATTTACTAAAGGTAAAACCTTTTGTTCTTCGGCTTCAACGTAATCGTAAATATTGACAAAATTACGCTCAATTTCTTCATAGATAATATCTAATTTAGAATTCAACTTAGCCGATAGTTCTCGTTCAAAACGGGCTTTTTCTTGGTCTAGTTTCGCCTCAAACTGATTAATAATTTTGCGTTTTTTTAGCACTAATGTTCCCCCAGCAAACAACAAGCCAACTCCGGCAAAGGCAGTGCCGATAATATCTAACAAGACAATTTCAGTCAGGGCAGCGATCGCAGTACCAGCAACTGTAGCTGCACCACCACCAAGAAACCGAGGGGCAACGCTGGCATTTACTGACTCAATGGAATGAAGGAAAGTTTTATCGTCTAGCAAAGTTGCCACTTTTTGCTGTACTTCTTCGACTATTTCCTGACGACTTTCAATGGTGTTGATGGCGATCGCATTAGTCTTAATTTGATTGACTTTAATCTCATGCAGATCCTCTACCAAGCTTTGTAATAAGCCCCTAATGCCACCGACAAAATGCTTAATACCATCCTGAGATATCTCACCCAAAGAAGCTTTTAACTCATTCTCACAGCTTTGTTTTAATTCATCCATCCAGGTGGGGGCAGATTTTTTAGTGCGAAACAGTACCGCAAACGAACCTTTAACTAAGGTAAATAGAGACAATTCTTCGCGAAAGTCTGATTTTACCCTGGCGGTAATTGTGTCGTATTTAGCTAGCAATCGATTGATCAGAGATTCTAGTTCAAAGCCTGACTGTCGCTTATTTTGTAGCAGCTTAGTCTTAATTTTACTCACTATTGTGCGATCTTTGATTAACTGCTGTTGGACAGAAAATAAATCTTTTCTGAGTAAATCAATAATTTGTTCACTAGTTTTGGCGACACCCTGAAGCTTTAATTTTTTAGTACCGCCATCCTTGAGAGTTTGCTGAATATAGTTTCTTACTTCTCTAAAGCCACTTAGATTCTGTTCGCCATTTACCTCCCACTCCACGGAGGTAGCAAACACTACGGGAGTTTCAATACCCTTTTGCGCCGCCAATTCTGCTAGCTTTTCCTGGTTTTTAGCTAGTTCTTCTGGTTTAGCTAGATCCGCCTGTTGCAGCACAAATACGACTTTCTTGCGCCACTCACTATTAACGTAATCCAATAATTCCCAAGCACTACGGGTATACGGATTTTTGGCAAAGAAAACAAAAAAGATCAAATCGCTATTGGGAATAAACTCTTTAGTAATCTCCTGATGATTTTCGACTATGGTATTTGTTCCAGGAGTATCGACTACAGAGAGAGTTTTCAAGATCTCGTTGGGCAAACCAATCTTACGCAAATATTGACTAACGGGTTGTTCAAATATTTCTGGGCTATAAATAATTTGTTGGATAACATCAGTGCAGGGATCGGCTGCGGTTTTACAAATATCCGCCTGCAACAAAGCATTAACAAAGCTACTTTTACCTGCTTTAACTTCTCCTACTACGACAAACAGAAATGGCTCATTAATATTTGTCCGTAAATTACGTATAGTTACCTGAAGCTGCCGATTATTAATTTCTGTAGCAAATGCTTGTAGCTGGCTTAATAAGTTGTCTAAGCTCGACTGATATTGAACCAATGCCTGATCGACAATAAGTTTATTCATCGGATAAAAGTTCTGTTGAGTGGAATCGAGATAATAAGTAAGCAATAAAAAGTTTTACAGTAGCCGAATCGAAATAATTAGTAAAAATCTAAAATTGTTTTGCTCAAAAGGTTAAGAGCTAATAGACAAAAAAATAAGATTTTCAGCTCAACATAATAAAATTAGCTATGCCAAAATTATCTATACCTAAAAGTAACATTAGCTAATAATAATGAGTCCTACTAAAGCATTATTGTGTGGATATTACGGCATGGGTAATGCAGGAGACGAAGCGTTACTACTCTCCCTACTGCAAATGCTGCCCGAATCTGTTGTCCCAATCGTTTTATCTGGCGATCCGCAAACGACGAAAAAACAATATGGAGTTGCTAGTTGTCATCGTAAATCCAGCTTTGCTATTCTGAGGGCGTTGCAACAGTCTGACTTTTTCATTTGGGGGGGTGGTAGTTTAATGCAGGATTCTACCAGTTTGGCTAGTCCCCTTTACTACGCTGGCTTGATGGCTTTGGCACAACAAAGAGGCTTAAAAACGATCGCCTGGGCTCAAGGAATTGGCCCGTTAAACAAGTCCATTACTCGTTGGTTGACTAAACAGGTATTGCTAGGCTGCGATGCGGTGAGCGTTAGAGATACCGCCTCTGCTGAACTATTGACTAGTTGGCAAATAGAATCGGTAATCGCTCCTGATCCTGTCTGGGCATTAGAGAGTGAAACCCCGCCAGAATTGCCAGATACCGACAAGCCAATCGTAGCAGTAATTTTGCGATCGCATCCTTTACTTACCGCAGCTCGTTTAAAGACTCTAGTTCAAGCTGTTCAAGACTTTCAAGCACAAAGCAATAGCTTTATCTTACTGATCCCGTTTCAACCTGCTCAAGATAATGCGATCGCTGCACAAATCGCGCTTCAGCTAGAACAAGACTTTAAGATCATGTCAATTACTAATCCCAAACAATTAAAAGGATTATTTAAGAATGTCAAAATGGCGATCGGCATGCGTTTGCATAGCTTAATTATGGCAGCAGCAGCAGAATGTAGCTGTTTTGCTTTAAGTTACGATCCCAAAGTTACTCAGCTAATGTCTGAACTTAACCTACCTGGATATGAATTAGCCAATCTCCCCCAAGCTCCGCAAATCATTAGCAGTGCTTGGCTAGAACACTATTCCCAGGGGCAAGCAAGCCAGCAAATTTCAATTCAGTCATTGATAGATCGAGCTTTAATTCATCAACAACTATTAAAAAAAGTAATGATTGATACTCAATAAACCTTGGCATTTTTTGAGGCAACGTATAAGCTATATCTAGCCAAATCTAAAGCCAAGTAAAAAGATAAAATTATTACCTCAATTTATATTTATACTAAATGCAAAAGCAGCATCGTAATCATTGACAACAAGATCAATTATTACATACCCATTAAGGGTAATTACGGATTGCTTTGGATTTTGTCATCGCTGTATTCTGAATAACTAAAAATACAAATATTATGAGCGAAGCCAACAACAATGCTAATAATTCTTTTGATTCCGAATCTATTTCGGCTAATCAGAGTGATCGCATCAAACAGCAGCAAGAATTAGTCAAAAACGTTAGCGAATCTGAGGCAAAAGACAACCAGTTATTATCCGAGCAAATTTCCGATTCAGCGGCAGCTCAAACAGAAAACAATCTTAGTACAGTCAATACCGAAGATTCAGCTCAAAAAATGAACTGGCAAAGAGTTGCTCATAAACTGCGCGAATATAATCGCAAGCTGCTCAAAAAAGTATTTCGTCTTGAACAAGAACTGGCTGAGATCGACAATAAGTTTAATAAGTATATTGAAAAGTCCCAAAGCAGCGACCTGCTGCTAGCCCACCAAGCAGAAGAAATTGAAAATTATCAAGAACAAATTGCGCTGCTTTCTCAACAATTAAACAGTTCTCAACAGCAAATTGACGGTCAAGAAACAATAATTAAGCAACTATCTGAGCAACATGAATTAGCTCAAAAACAAACAGCTCAGCTAGAACGAGAATGTACCTTACTACAGGAAAAATACAATCATAAGGCTTTTGAATTAGTTGCCAAAGAACAAGAAAGTCAAGAATTACAAATTCAACTAAGTCAACAACAGCGTTATGCCATACAGCGTGACGCTGAATTAAAACGTTACCAAGAAAAAGCTCAAGCATCTCGCCAAGGAAAAGCTATTAGTCGTCACCAAAATTATCCTCACAATCGATATATCCAACCTTGGTCGACTTCGATGATGCCAGAGCCAAAAATTGCCTTGCCCAAAACCAAATCTCAAACCATACCAGCTAAACAAACCCAAGCCAAAACAGCCGAAACTATCCAAACAGCAGCAGAAATAGCTACTTGGTCAGCATCAACTGCTCAAGTAAAAGCCGAGCAACCAAAAGCGCCTAACTCTACTCAACATAAAAAGCCACAATCTTTAGCAGCCGTGGATTTACCAACATTTCCGCGTCCCCAATAATTTCTTCACTATACCTACTGGTCTGTCAATTTTTAATTGATGGGTCTAGGTCAGTCCACTAATCAAAGCTAAGAGCTAAGAGCTAATGGCTAAGAGCTTTTGACCAAGAACTAACCTGTCTCTAATGAATTAACAAAACACTACGTAACTAAAGATTCTAGTCAAGATCATCGGCTGGAAAGTTTTATATACAGTTTGGTCTAAATTAATGTCGCGTTTTATACCAATTTTGCCTCATATAATCAGCTATGTTCAACAAATAGTAAGTTGGAGACAATGTGTAACTGCTTACGCTTAGAGAAAGTATGCGAATTGAGCAATTGCAGGCCTTTATAGCAATTACAGAAACGGGGAATTTTGGACAAGCAGCAAAAAAATGTGGCGTAACTCAGTCAACAATCAGCCGTCAGATTCAGTCTTTAGAGCAAGACCTAGGATTACCGCTGTTTCACCGTAGCGCCCAAGCCAAGCTAACTCTAGGTGGAGAAAAGCTTTTGCCCCGCGCTCAAAAAATTTGCCAAGAATGGTCTAAAGCTAGTCAAGAATGTAGCGATTTAATTGCCGGCAAACAACCAGAGCTTTGCATCGCGGCGATACATTCAGTTTGCGCCCACTATTTACCGCCAATTTTGCAACAGTTTTGTTTAGATTATCCTCAAGTCCAGTTAAGAGTGACGGCATTAGGTAGCGATCGCGCTCTCAAAGTTTTACGAGATGGTCTAATTGATGTGGCGATCGTCATGAACAATCGCTTTTTAACCGCGTCAGCAGAAATAGAATTAGCCGTTTTATATGAAGAACAGGTTGATGTTTTAATGGCGGCTAATCATCCTTTAAGTAAACTCGACCAAGTCCCGCCTCTAGAGTTGGTCAAGTATCCTCAAGTGGTGTTTAAAGATGGCTATGGGATGCAAAGGCTAGTACAAGATTGGTTCGACAATCAAAATGTGCAAATTAAGACGGCAATGGAATTAAACACGCTGGATGCTTTTCGCGGCGTAATTCGACAAGGAGAAATGGTGGCTCTTTTACCCCACAAAGCCCTGATTGATTCGTACAATGATCCTACTTTAGCCATCCGTCCGATTTCTCAAGTAAATCGAACCTTAGGAATTAATCAGCAGGAAGAACTGAACAGTGTTCTCACCCGCCAAGTAGTTATGGTCACAACTCGCGATCGCTTAATGATTCCTCCCATCGCTCATTTTTACCAGTTGGTCAAAGATATGGGCAAAACTTCAGAAAGATTAACTTCACAGTTAGTCAGCCAATAGTAGATTAGTCTACTGGTACAAATTAAAAACCTTTCCCGTATAAGAGTCACTATAATCAAACAGCTAAAAGCTAAAAGCTAAAAACCAAGGTTGACCTCTTTCAAACCTGAAAACTAATTTATAGATCATGAGCGAAGAGTTTCGAGAATTACTCAAAAAAGTTGGTAGCGGGACTCACACCAGCAAAAGTTTAACCCGATCCGAAGCGGCAACTGCGACGACGATGATGTTGCTACAGGAAGCTACTCCTGCTCAAATTGGCGCATTTGCCATCGCGCATCGCATCAAACGCCCTACTCCAGAAGAGTTAGCGGGAATCTTGGATGCATTCGATTTATTAGGTAGTAAACTTGAAGCTTGTTCGCACCACAACCATCAGCCAGTAGTGTTAGGAAATCCCTATGACGGGCGATCGCGCACTGTACCAGTCACAATTATTACCGCTCTAATTTTAGCTAGTGCAGAGATACCTGTAGTACTGCATGGTGGCGACTGTATGCCTACCAAATATGGTATTCCCTTAATAGAAATTTGGCAGCAGTTGGGGGTGAACTTTGCTAAGTTTAATTTGACTCAAGCTCAAAGCATCTATAACCAGAGCCATATTGGCTTTATTTATTTACCTCAGCATTTTCCTGCTGCGAATAATTTTGTTACCTTCCGCGAACAAATTGGCAAACGTCCTCCTTTTGCTACCGCCGAGTTAATTTGGTGTCCTATAAGAGGAGAGGCTCATTTAGTAGCGGGGTTTGTTCATCCGCCAACAGAGGAGCGTTTTCGCTCAACTTTGCAAATTCGTGCCTTAAAAAACTTTACTTTAGTTAAAGGCTTGGAAGGTAGTTGTGATCTTTCCCGCAGCCGCACAGGAATTATCGCTTTAAGTAAGTCAAGCGTTCCGCGATCACCAGCAAATTTTGAGCGTCTTTTGCTCAACCCTGCCGACTATGGTTTAAATGGCGTTGATCTTCCTTGGCAATCAAATGCAAGAGCGATCGCACTAATGCAAGAAGTTATTCGAGGCGACAACAGCCAACTGTTTCCCGCTGCTATTTTAAACGGTGGTTTCTATCTTTGGCGTTTTGGTTTGGCAACAACTCTAGAATCGGGCTTTACTTTAGCCGAAGCAATTTTGACTAGAGGACAAGTCGCCGCTAAACTAACTCAATTACAAACTTTAGTTCAAGAGCTAGAAGTCACATAAACTTGAGCCGTCTATGGTCAACTTGGAAATAAGCTATGCGATCGCTACCAACGCTTAAAACTTACACGAAACAATCAGCACAAGAAGTGCAAATTTGCATTGCTCCACCACACCAATTCGTTTTGAACCAACGGCAGCAACTCTTACCAGACTGGAATGTTGCAATTAGTTATCTAATTCTGATTTTGCAACACTCATCAATTTCGCTCCAAGAATCTAGTCAAAAAGTGGCCCAAGAAAAAGATCGCCTCAGAATAAAATTTATCCGTTTTGGCAGTAGTTTAGTTTTGGCACTACAGAAGCAAGGATATCAAAGCGATCTTTTTGATCCTCGGACTGGCTATCCTCTCTTTGCTCCTCCAGGAATAACTTTCGATGATAATGCGGTGGTCAAAGCTATATTAAACTATCCCGTGAGCAGCCATCGACAATGTTCATTGCTGATCCATCCAGTTTGGGGCAATCAGGTTTATCCATCTACGATAGTTACCTCTGCACCTTCAAGTATTCTTGATTCTTGTCTTCGGCAGATAATTGCGAATCAGAACTGGAAGCCCAAAAATTGACCATTTTGTCAAGCATTCCTCGATGCTCTTATGTGAAAAATTATTGCATTTGCTAAGACATTCTTTTTTATAGCATAAAGTGTTAGGATTCATATTGAGGTAAAGATCGGCAATCCAGTTTGTATTCAGTATTGATACGTTTTTCCGTAAGTATTGATTTGGTTCTTTGACGAAATTTAAACTCTCTACATCTAATTTGCATTCAGGAGACATTCAGTTCATGTCAATTTATGTAGGTAATCTCAACTATGAGGTTAGCCAAGAAGATCTAAGCGAAGTATTTTCAGAATACGGCAAAGTAAAGCGAGTTCACCTTCCTACAGACCGCGAAACGGGTCGTAAACGTGGTTTTGGTTTCGTAGAGATGGAAACTGAAGCCGAAGAAGATAAAGCCATTGAAACTCTAGATGGAGCAGAATGGATGGGCCGCGAGATCAAAGTAAATAAAGCAAGACCCCGCGAAACTAGAAATTCAAATTCCTTTGGCGATGGCGGAGGTCGTCGAGAGCGTTTCTAAACTCTCAAGTTAAATCGAAATTGCGCTTCTGGATAGCAACTAGATTATGATACTAGAAACTCCCAGGAGCGTTTTACTGTGTAATGAGGAATCATACCTAAATGGCTAAACGTCGTAACGCGAAAAAAGAAAAAGCAGCTCGTAATAAAATCAACGCTCGTAAATTCCGTAAACAAACTAGCCGTTATGGAAATCGTGGCAGAAAAAACTATAACAACAGTGAGAAAAAAGAAGAGTCAACAGAAATGGATGACTCCACTAATTCTTCTCATTCTTCGGCCAACAATAACTAAGCAGGCTCGAAGCAATCATCTGTCTACAGACAATCTGTGTTCCGCTCTGCTGATGAAGTAAAATAGCTTCTCAGTGGGGCGTTTTTTGAAGTCAGAAGTCAGGAGTCAGAAGAATTTTAAGTTTTTTTGTACTCTTAATTATCAAGTGGGTATGAGAATTAGATTTAGGATCAGCTAGTTGAAATTTAGTTTTTTTAATTTTTATTTTTAACCCAACGTAACCCGCTGAATATTCTAAGTAAGAGCAACCTCAGTCAGAAGCTTAAGAGGAGTGAGTTTTTTTAATAATTCTAGAGAAGTGGGATCGCGCACGAATAGCGAGCCAGCAAAACCCAGCGAATTAATGGAGATATTCTGGAAAGATTCTTGCGATCGCGGTACGATTAACATCCATTTTCTAGTAGCTAGAAAATTATAGGCACCAGGCTGTTTTCGCTCTTGGTCATCAAGCTTAAAGCCTACCTGGTTCAACAAAGCGTAGTATCTTTGTAGCATAATTTGAGCTGCTGCTTCAGGAGAATGATCGGGAGCTAAATCTAAGGAGGCAATGCCGTGGCGGAAAGGAAAGCTGTCAATTCTACCCAAAGAGTTGTGGAAAGTTATATTGGCGATCGCTTCGTCTACAGGAAGATGCACTACACTAGGTAAAAAAGGCAAAGGAATTAGCTGGAGATGTTTATGTGGTTGAGAAGCACCAGCAATTTTTCCTCCGTTAAAAAAAGCCAGTCCGTCTATTTCCTGCATACAAGACCACAAAGCAGCAAAATCCTGTAGATTGAGTAAATCGGTTTGCTCTTCAAAAGCGCGAGTCACAATTAAAAGATGATTGTCCACCACATTAAATTTGTTGAGCAAACAAAGATGAGTCGGAGAAATATTGCCGACAAATAAATCAGGTTCGTAAGGTAAAAAAGGATTAATTCTGGTTTCTGTTTTGGTTTCCTGTTGACGCTGCTTTTTTCGGGCTTGTTCTTTACGAGTTAAATTAGATAGAGTCCGGACGACAAAAGGAATATCATGCTGCTGAATTAAATGATACTCGGTTTCAATCGACTTGAGCGCACCAGATTTACGGGCGGTTTTAGTCCGCTGAGTAGTTTCTGTCCACAAAGTACCAGGCTGCAATAAGGAATGGTGGCTGGGGTTAGTTGCTGATTCTTCCATGTTTTGCCTTATTGATCGCTATCAATTTTCTATCTTCAACTATCAATTATTTAGGACAGATTGACAATCTTGAGTAATTTGTTGCTTCAATGCTTCGATGGAAGCAAACTTTTGTTCTGGACGCAAAAACTGGTTCAAATTAACTTGAAGAGTTTGACCATACAAATCTCCAGACCAATTAAGTAGATGTACTTCAATCGTCGGAGCTTCTCCTGCAACTGTAGGACGACAGCCAATATTCATCACCCCCTTGATTACTGTTTGCTTCAGAACCACATCGACTGAATAGACACCATATCGAGGTAAAAACTTTTCGGCAGGAAGCTGCAAATTTGCGGTGGGAAAGCCAATAGTTCGACCCAATTGCTGACCCTTAACTACTGTGCCGATTAGGCTATATGCTCTACCCAACATAGCGTTGGCAGTCTTGATTTCTCCCTCTGATAAAGCCTGACGAATTAAAGAGCTACTGACGCGCACTTGTTGATGATTACGATTTTGGTATTGGCGTAAAGAATTGAGCTGTACCTTAATGCCAAAACTAGCAGCAATCCTTTTCAGGTCTTCTCCTGTGCCTTTTCTTTGATAACCAAAACGGAAATCTGAGCCGACACTAATTAAAGTAGCCTGTAATTGCTTAGCCAAAATTTGTTCTACAAACTGCTGCGGACTAAGAGAAGCTAAATCGCGGTTAAACGGTAAAAGAATCAACTGTTCGATGCCTAGATTTGACAAAAGCTCGGCTTTTTGAGTCAGCGGAGTCAAAAATTGCAGTTTTCCTCCAGTAAAAAATTCCCGGGGATGAGGGGTAAAACTAACTACAGAAGGATAGACGTGAGGCTGACTAGATGTTGCCAAAGCATCAACGATTGGTTGCAGCACTATCTGATGCCCTTGATGAATACCATCAAAATTACCAAGAGCGATCGCTGTAGGCGTTCTAATTTGTTCTACGGAAGATACAATTAACACGCTTTACATTTTTACACAATTTATGGCAGATGGGAATTGGTGATTATTGACCGTTAAATGGGAAGAATATTTATTGATTGAGTTTTGGATCACATCATGGCAAAGCGGCAATATTTTTCTTTGGGGACTTCCATCCTAATTTTAGGTTTAAACAGCATTGGTATGGCTCATGTCGCTGCCGCAAATATTCATAGTCAGCAGCAACTAATTTCTTTAGCTCAAAGTCAGCATAAATTATCAACCTCTGTTGACCAGGGCATTTTTAATTCTACAAAAGTAACTATCAAGAACAATATGGCAAGCCACAAGTTCCGCAAGGTGCAATCAGCCTACATAATCGCTCTTTTAAAGAGATTACCTTAGTTGGTCAAAATGCAGAAAATATCAATAATCACAAATTCGCCAATGAAGAATTTCTCCTGCTGTTAAGAATCAAGATAAATATCTCTAGGGAAGCAGAAGGATATCGAGGACTCGGCAATTGTGTTGAGTTGTTGCAAGCAGCTATCATTGCTCAAAAAAGCTTTTTACGACTAGAACAAACTGAGTTACGCTATCGTAGCCGTAAACAGCAGGAATTTTATCAATATGTTGCCGATAATTTAGCAGACGATCTCGACAAAGAGGCTTTTAGCAGAAAAATTCACCAAAAACAGGTAGAAGTTTTGCCCCTAATTACCACCGAGGAAGGAAGAGCGGCAATTGATACCTACGCTACAGAAATTAAGGTTCTGAGCCAATATAAACTGGGATTAAAACTTCTAGCATTATTTAAGCAGTATGAACTGCAAGATTTTTCAATCCTGAAGAGCATTTCAGATGTAGTAGAGAGTCTTCAAGGAAAAGATTTAATCACGAATGATAATTTGATTTCTCCAGTATTGGAAAATTATGAAAGTTTTGAAAAGCTAGGTCCAATTCTAGGCATTTCTCAAGCCGAAAGCACTCCTCAAGCTTATGCCAAAATTTTACAGGTAATCGGATTAACCAATCGACATAGCAAAGCTTATCTTGAATTTGGGCAGTTAATTAAACTACTCAAAAAATGGGAAAATATTTATAAGGCGATCGCTTTAGTCCGAGAAGAATACACCACAGACAAGTATAATCTCCCAGCAGAATTTACAGCAAATATACCAGGAATTAGCGTTTATCAAAAATATGCTGAATATCTGCTTGATTTATAAAATGCAGCGCTTTTAGATTTGACTTGCTAAAAGCTGAAAACCAGTAAACCATAAGCGTAGTCAATTCAACCGAACCTAATCTAAGTTAATAGGTGCGATCAAAGATTTTTAAAAATTTCAAAACCAACTTCGATCAACTGACCAAGTTAATTCACAAACTGTACCTTTAAGTTGCCGACAATAGCTAAGTAATGCTTCGGACAAAGTAACAAATCCTTGCGAAGCTTTACCGCCCATAAGCTAAAAGCTAATAGCTAATAACTATGAACAGTATTGCTGTTGGTTTCATCATAAAATGTTTTTGTGGATACCCATACTTCGGCTTTGCCAAGTGTGGGAGGAAACGAAAACCAGTATTTTATACTGCGACGTTGAAATCCATTTCCTGTGTACAAATTAATCCTGTTGAACGTTGCAACAACCTTACTTTAGATGCGGTGAACTGACCAACACGCTTCCAAACTGCATTTGAGATGCTTATTTGTTTAGCTGTGTCGCCAGAACACCAGCCTTGGTATTGGATACCAGCTTTAACTCCTTCTACATAATCTCCTTTTCGGACACCATGTCTAGTAGTAGTTCCGCCATATTTGCGCCTGACTCCACCTTTGGCTGGAATCATTAGGTGCAACTGTCTACGAGAAACAGGAGGTCTTCTAATCACAAAAAATGGTGCATTAGTTATCTTTATTTTCCCCAACCAGCAATGACCTCTACCTTCGGAATTTTCAAAAGGCAAATAATCAATAAACTGACTGGCAGCAAGAGTAATTCCGTCTACTGCATGAGTTGCTGGAATAGCTTCTTTCTTGTTTAACTTCTGTTTTGGTAAACCCAAGTGCTTTCTTAGATTACTAGTCTGCCAACCAAACTTGGTTATGACAGGCGCAATCTCAGATAACTGCTCAATTGCCCATTTTTGTCCAACTTGGACGGGAGAAAATGAACAACCTTTTACTGTTTTAGCTTTGACGTATTCGTAGAAAATAGAGCTAATCGGATAGATTTTAGCTAGTTCGGTAATGACTCTAATCTCTAGCAATCTCGACGCTTTAATACTAGGGGCAAGTTTATTGCTACGACGGTTAGAGAACCGTTTTTGTCTATGAGCGCGAAGAGAAAAAGCCAGATCGCGGTTGATTCTTCTCCCTCTCCTAGTTCGGCGCATCATTCTACGCTGTTCCATGCGCTTTTTAACAGTTTCAAAAGGTAGAAACAAATGAGCGGTAAACAAAGTAAATATCTTTGACTGTAGACCTATCCCAGAATAATATTTGCCTGGATCGACACCAGCCGAAATAGATTGAGTTTCTCTACCGCTAGGTTCGTCTACTAACTGAATATAGTAGATACCTAGCTTGTTTCGTTTGCTTACTGCTTTACCATCTCGAACCATACGTCTGGCTCTAGAAGCTTTACAGGG
This sequence comes from Myxosarcina sp. GA_180221_E-2-1-MAG-40_15, assembly GCA_020692205.1. Classification (GTDB taxonomy): domain Bacteria; phylum Cyanobacteriota; class Cyanobacteriia; order Cyanobacteriales; family Xenococcaceae; genus Waterburya. The sequence continues at coordinate 31,975 of JAIMKV010000009.1, read as the reverse complement.
CATAGCGGGGCTGTTATCTGGATTTACTACTGGTACTCGTTGCATAAGAGATAATCCTATATAGTATTTAGTCGCTTTGCGCATCTCAATCAAAATGTCCTCCCTTTAGAAGCCCCTTGAATCAGAAGGGTTGTAGATAACTCAAGCTAGCGAAATACTTGAGAGTACGTATCAGGTTAAGACTCAATTGCGCTATTCAAAGGTTATGGTGGACTGAATCCCACACTCCCCTACCTCGTCCCGAAGGGCAGGTTGGGGTTATTGAACCCTTAAATCAGCAACGCCAAATTTATTTTGATTTAGCTTTATAGTTACTATCTATCCAGCACTGAGGAAGATCTTCGCCCGAAGGAAAAACCAAATCAGATTTTTTAACTGGTTCGGGAGGCTGTTCGTTTTGTCCTTCTTGAACTTGTACCATTACTTCTTCTTTAAACGGATCGATCAAATCAGTGACTTCAGCAATTTCTACCAAGGCATCATCTTCTTTGCTTTTTAATAGCATTTAGTAATTTCCTACCTATGTTGATACTTTGAATAAATTAGTTTCTATCCAAAAGTACGATTAATCCAAGGCTGTTTCCATCTGACCAAAGACTTATTTTCTAAGCGTAAGCAGCATTTAATCATTGATCCATCGCCAAAGAGGATGTTTTTTGCCTCTTGCCTGAATTTTTTTGACTTGTTTTTTCAATTGACGCTGTTCGTCAGCCGGCAAACCCCAAATAATATTGCGGCTTTGCCAAACTAAAACCGAAATAGTAACGCCGACACAAAAAGCTAGACAAAGAGTCGGCAAAAAATTGAAGTGAAATCCATAGTAAACTGCTGCCCAAGTAAAGTAATCAAACACCAGGGCAATTTCTTCTTTTAAACTCCAAAACGCATAAGACCCCAAAGTTAGCCAGCTAACCAAAACAAACAACCAGCGACCATAAACCGTTAGTCGATGTAATCTGGCTACCTTATGTTCCAAATCAGAGTTAAATTTAGTCACCTTGCTTTACTTTTGACTTGTAATTCTTATTCTGATGCTGGTAGGTCAGAGATGATTGACTTTCTGCCTGTTCTATTTCTCCACCAAGCTAACAGAGTACTGGCAACAAAGATACTTGAGTATGCTCCCAGAGTAAAGCCCACAATCAAAGCCAAAGCAAAGAATTTTAAGGTTTGTCCACCAAAGAAAAATATACCTAATAGCGGTAGCAAAGTAGTCAAAGTGGTGTTAATTGAACGCCCTAAAGTTTGATTGACGGCACTATCAACTACCTCATTAATTGATTTTTCTGGATTGGCAGCTAAATTTTCCCGGATGCGATCATAAATTACTACGGTGTCGTTAACTGAGAAACCAACAATAGTCAGCAGTGCCACTAAGAACAAACTGTCTGCTTCGACACCAATAGTTAGACCAAGCAGCGAAAATACCCCAGCAGTAACCAGCACATCATGAAATAAAGCAGCGATCGCAAATAGAGCATAATCAAACTGAAAGCGAATACTCAGATAGACAATGATGCCAAAAAACGCTACTAATAAGGCTAAGATACCTGAGACAAAGAGTTCTTCCCCAATGGTTGGCCCTACAGAATCAATTTGTGCGGTTTGGCGATCAAATGTGCCGATCACCTCACTGATTGAACTAAGTAATTCGCTACGGCGATCGCCGTTTAAGTTTTCTGTCCGTACCGAAAGAATTTGTTGATCATCTCCTAAGAGCTGAATCGTACCGCTGCCTAATCCTTGGGCTTCCAAAACTTCTCGTACCTCAGCTGGATCTATCGGCTGATCACAGTTACCTGCAACGGAACAATCTCTGGCGATTTGAATACGAGTACCGCCAACAAAGTCAAGACCTGGGCGGATTGGTGCATTTAAGCTGGTCCAGGAGAAAATCATGGTGGCAATACTGGCGACCATTGCCGTTCCCGAAATGACCCACCATAAGCCTTGCTTTTTAGTAACACTAAATTTCATGGATTGATTACTGATTACTGAATATTTAGATTAGGACAGAATAATTCTGGTTTTTGTCTGACTTTAGGATTGCTAAGTACTACTAATAGCATTAGCGTACGGCTACAGGTAATGGCAGTAAACATGCTAACCCCTACACCGATTAAAAGAGTGATCGCAAAACCTTTAACCAGACCTGAACCAAGCCATAAAAGAGCTAAACAGGCGATCGCCGTGGTTACGTTACTATCTAAAATACTGGAAAAGGCGCGAAAGAAACCTGATTCTACCGAGCGATAGAGGGTTTTACCTGCCCGCAATTCTTCTCTGGTGCGCTCAAAAATTAGCACGTTGGCATCCACCGCCATGCCGATACTGAGGATAAAGCCCGCAATTCCAGGCAGGGTTAAGGTAACTCCGACTAAAGCATAGCAAGCCATAGTGAGCAAACCATAAACCACTAAAGCGACATCGGCAATAACTCCTGGTAAGCGATAGTAAAGCACCATGAAGATTAATACCAAGACCAACCCGACACTGCCAGCAATGATACTGCGTCGAATACTATCTTGACCTAAAGTTGCCCCGACAGTACGGTTTTCAACTACAGCAACAGGAAAAGGTAAAGAACCGCCTTTGATCTGAATTGCCAGGTCGTTTGCTCCTTCTAAATCGAAGTTGCCTGTAATGACGGCTCGACCTCCTGTGATGCCTGTACCAGCAAATTCTGGACCAACTACGGGGGAGCTAATCAGCTCATCATCGAGGAAAATCCCAATACTACGACCAGTGCCTGCCAGATTTTTGGTCAACTCAGCAAATCTTTTGCCGCCAGCATCATCAAAATTAATTGCTACTTCCCAACGGTTGCCTGTGGCATCTGGTTGAGGACGAGCATCGGTCAGATTTGTCCCAGTTAAACCAGCAGATTCAAACAAATTGGCGATCGCTTGAATGGATTGTTGCAGAGATGCTTGAGCTGCTGCTATTTTTGCTTGATTTTCTGACTTTAACTCACCCTGATTGAGGATAGCTAGTTCCAATTCTCTTTGTTGTCTCACCTGAGATTCGGCTCGAAACTCGCCTTCTGTACCTTGCTTTTGCTGCTTAAATTCTAATTTAGCTGTTCCTTTTAAGCGTCTTTCGGCTTCTTCTGGTTGGCTTTCCCCTGGTAGTTGAATCAGGATCTTATCTTCCCCTATCGTTTGTACTGTAGTTTCAGAAACCCCAAATTCATTAATGCGATTTTCTAAAACCCGCTGCACTGCCTCAACGTCCTCGATAGTTGGTTTAACATCAGGCTGTTCTTGGGTGGGATTGACCTGAATCGTCAATTGCGCTCCGCCTCGAAGATCTAGCCCTAACTGTGGGGGAATCGTTGTCAAAATGGCGATCGCTGCTGCCACCAGTGCCAAAATTAAAATAATATACGCTCTTTGTTTCTGCATTTACTATCACCTGCCGTAGTAAGTGCTATGATAAACTTTTTTGCAATATTGCGGGAGCAATTAATCGATCTTAGCGATTTGTAGATTCCCAAAAAACCAATATATCTACACTATTCAGTTTGCCTCAAAGATTTGCTCCCAGCATTAAGATATTGATCTATTTATCTATAATTATTTTGCAATCAATATAGATCTAAAATAAGCTGATAAAAACTAGAATGTCATCTAGACTTATCAATGGGTTAACTAAGTATCAGTGATTGCCAACAAATTCATCTCAAGATTGTGTGTACCGTTTGGTTTAATAATTGCCATTTCCGCCTGTGGTCGACCTACAGGAACTGGTGTTCAACAAAACAGCAGCACGCTAAAATTACTTTATTGGCAAGCACCAACGATTCTTAATCCTCATCTCTCTACAGGATTTAAGGACGCTGAAGCTAGTCGCATTACACTTGAACCTTTAGCTAGCTACAACAATCAGGGTAACTTAGTTCCTTTTTTGGCTGAGTCAATACCGACTCAGGAAAATGGTGGTGTGGCTGCCGATGGAAAATCTGTTACCTGGAAACTCAAACAGAATGTCAAATGGTCTGATGGTATACCTTTCACCGCCAAGGACGTAGTTTTTACCTATGAATTTCTGAGCAATCCCGATGTCGGGGCAGTTTCTGCGGGTACTTACGAGATGGTAGAAAGTGTCGAGGCGATCAATGACTATACGGTTAAAGTTAACTTCAAAGAGGTTAATCCTGCTTGGTCATTAGTGTTCGTTGGTGGAGAAGGGATGATTTTACCCCAACACATTTATCAAACCTATAGCGGGGCAAATGCTAGGGAAGCACCAGCTAATCTTAAGCCTATCGGTACAGGAGCTTATCGGGTAGTAGACTTTCGGCCAGGGGATACGGTTATTTATGAATCAAATCCTGAATTTCGTCAAGCAGATCGCTTGGGTTTTGAGCGAATTGAGCTAAAAGGTGGCGGTGATGCAACCTCAGCAGCCAGAGCAGTATTACAGACGGGTGATGCCGATTTTGCCTATAACCTCCAGGTAGAAGCTCCAGTATTAGACGAACTGGCAGCAGCGGGACAAGGAGAGGTTATTTCTAACTACGGTGCGCAGATGGAACGAATAATTATCAACCATAGCGACCCCAACCAGGTTGCCCCGTCGGGGGAACGGTCTAGCGTCAAGTTTCCTCATCCCTTTTTGAGCGATCGCACTGTTCGTGAAGCTTTGAGCTTAGCAGTAGACCGAGACACTATTGCCAAGCAGCTATACGGCGTATCAGGAAGAGCCACCCCGAACTTTTTGGTCGCGCCACCAGAATATGCTTCACCTAATACCAGCTATGAATATAATCTCGAAACAGCCAAGCAACTCTTAGACCAAGCAGGATGGCAAGATACTAACGGCAATGGAACTCGCGATCGCGATGGCATAGAGATGCAGCTGGTATTTCAAACTTCGGTTAATCCTTTGCGACAGAAAACTCAGGCGGTAGTAAAACAGGGCTTGCAGTCCCTTGGAGTCGGGGTAGAACTCAAAAGTATTGACCCCAGCGTCTACTTTTCTAGTGACTCTAGTAATAACGATACGCTAGAACATTTTTATGCCGATTTACAAATGTACACTAGTGGCAACACAAGCCCTGATCCTTCTGCCTACATGAACTTTATGACCTGTGGTCAGATTCCTCAACAAGCAAACAACTGGTCTGGAGATAATAATGCGCGTTACTGTAATCCTGAATACGATCGCCTGTGGCGTGAAGCTAGCAAAGAACTAGACCCCCAAAAACGTCAAAAGATGTTTATCTTGATGAACGATATCCTCATTGAGGATGCTGCGGTTATTCCTCTGGTACATCGGGCTGACGTGTCGGCTTTTAGCAACAAGATCACGGGCTATGAACCAACCGCTTGGGATATGCGAACCTGGGATATTATGAATTGGCAACTTGAGTGAACCCAGGCTCCGTCTTCCGCGGTCAGAATCAAGGCAATCGAGCAATTTCATGATCTTCTAATTGCTTAAACTCAATACCAAACTCTGATCGTTGAAAGAGCGATCGCCCTGGCGATTAAAGCTGGGGTTAACTGCGCCAAAATAAAGGGCTTCGCCCTAGCTAATAGCTCTTAGCTCGATCAAACATAGTCTTGAACTATGACTGCTTGTAGACACCGTGAAGACGGTGGGGTCTTAAACTGCGATTGGACATGGCGAGGTTTCCTCGCCGTCCCTCACGTGCTATAGCGCGTTAAACCAAGGCTAAAAGCTTTTTTGATAAATATTTGCTAACTATCACAGATAAAGTAAAGCGAAAATTAAATACCATACAATGCACCGCGAATTTTTATGATTGCCAATACTGATTTAATTGATCAAGGTGATGATTCTTATCAGCAGATTTCCTTAAATTATTTTCACAATCAACCAGGTAGCGTACCAGGAACGATCTCCATTGCAGATCGAGCTAAACCCCCCGAGATTGAGCTAATCGAATACGATCAACATCAGCATCAATATGCGACCAATTTGACTCCTGAAGAATGTGCGGCTTATCTCGATACTGAATTCACTTCCTGGGTTGATGTAGGTGGATTGGGCGATAAGCTAATTTTAGAACGCCTAGCAAAAGTATTTAAGCTACACCCTTTAGTACTGGAAAATATCGTTAATGTTCCCCAACGCCCCAAACTAGAAGACTATCAAGATCAGTTGGTATTAATTACCCAGATGGTTAATTTTGAAGCCAAGAAGAAAAGAATTTGGTTAGAACAAGTTAGTTTTGTTTTGGGAAAAAATTATTTACTTACAGTGCAGGAAGAACCGCAACAAGACTGCTTTGCGCCTGTACGCGATCGCTTGAGCAAAAGTCAAGGAATCATTCGTCATCAAAAAGCTGACTATTTAACTTACTCTCTTTGGGACACGATTATTGATGGTTATTTTCCTGTATTGGAAGTCTATGGTGAAAGAATTGAGGAATTAGAAGAACTAGTCTTAGGAAGACCTACAAGAAAAACCTTAGCCCAAATTCATCAGATTAAGCGAGAACTTCTGGCTTTACGGCGGGCTATTTGGCCACAACGAGACGTGCTAAATGTTTTAATTAGAGATGGTCATCCTCTGATCGAAGAACACGTACTCCGTTATTTTAAAGACTGCTACGATCACACCGTACAAATCATCGATACGATTGAAATCTATCGAGAACTGTCATCGGGATTAATGGATGTCTACCTGTCGGCGGTTAGCAACAAAATGAACGAGGTGATGAAACTGCTAGCGGTAATTTCCACCATATTTATCCCTCTGACCTTCATGGCAGGAGTTTATGGCATGAACTTTAATACCGAAGTTTCTCGCTGGAATATGCCAGAGTTAGGCTGGTATTGGGGGTATCCTCTGTGTTTGTTGGTTATGTTGGCGATCGCGCTTAGTTTGGTTACTTACTTTTGGCGATTAGGCTGGTTTAAAACCACTTCTAAATGAAAAATCACCTAACCTTTTAGATCAATTACGGATAATGACTTGAAATTAAGTTATGAGTTCGATTCCCCAACCCACAATATTTAAACGAGTTCAACCGAACCTGATATTAGAGGTTGATTAAACAATTTTTGACTTTTAACTTTTGACTTTTGACTTTAATAGTTATTCACAATGCCAAACTTCTGCATGACCCCGACGACGACCCATAATTGAACCAGCAGAAGTAACATCTTGTTCGTTTACTTTAACCAGTACCAAGTATTTTCCTCTGCTAAATAGTCGCTGAAAAAAGTTTTGAGCAACTTGATTAAAACTAAACACTTCTTCATTAAAGTAGCTAGTAGTATTTACTTCAGGCAGCCAAGAATAACGTTGGCAATTTTGAGCAATTAGGGTGATGAAGTTACTAGGAAAACCTTCATCTCTTAAATCTTCTAATGCTACCTTGACATCTCGATGATGAGAGAACACTCCGACTACATGTGTTGCATTAGTATCACTTCTCTCTATTTTTCTAGACCCGAGAATGCTAGACAAAGATGTATGTGAATCTAAAAATGTTTTCATCATGGTTCAATAGTAAAAATCTCGATATGCTTTAGATTAGCAAGCAAATATGTCAGTGAAATGGCAAAGTTATGACATTTCACTGATTACTAATTACTAATTACTAATTAATTAAACTTGTTACCTTTCTAAGCTCCTGGTTTAAAATAATCTAAAAGGCGATCGCCTGAATCAGCCCGAATTAAGGCAACAACAACATCGGGTAAAGCTCTTAAACTGGGATAGATTAAATAACGCGACTCCCATCGAGGATCAAATTTATCTTTAAAACCATGCAGTCCTTGAAAATTATAAAACCGATTGAGATGTTCATAGAGATAATCTAAGCCGCCTTCTAGGCGTGGAGAAGACCGATCGCCTTTTAGTCCTGAAAGAGCCGACAAACCCAGATTAAAGCTATCATAGTTGAGTTCTTCATAGTGTTGGAACAAAGAGACAAACAAAAATTCCATTACTCCAGGTTCGGCATCGTTAAGTTTACGCATTAAATCGATGGTAATCTCGTTGAGCTGATATTCGGTCACGATATTAGCAAAAGCGATTATTTCGCTGGCGCTTTCTACCGTAGCTATTTCACAGTTGCGTAAATAATTATGATCAAACCAGCCCAAAGAAAACTGTTTTTCTGAACCCTGCATTTCATTTAACCATTGATCGCTAATAACTTTGAGCCGTTGTAAAACTTCATCTGCGATCGGGGGTTGGTAATATTTGACCTGATAGCCTAGTTTATGGAAACGATTCACAGCATTTCTCAGATGACGTTTTGATTTTCCTTGAGTGGTAAAAGTGTGCAGATCGACAATGCCTTCTTCACCAATTTTGACGGCTTTAAAACCCAAAGTCTTGTATAAATTCAAATGATCGGGAAGAGTCTGATAAAAAGCAGGATACCAGTCATGGCGATCGCAATATGCCTGGTAGCCAATAATGGCATCTTTGAGATCTTCGGGTGCGCCAATGGGATCGCCTAAAGCGATCGCAGCTCTACCCTTTGGTACATAAGCAATGACCGTTTGACCAGTGGGAGAAAAATAATAACTTTTATCAGGCAATAAGCAAAAATGAGCCAGGGATGAACGTCCATGTTGCTGAATAATTTTACTAGCCTGTTCGCGTTCTGCGTCTGTACCGCCTACCTGTAGCAACACAGGGCGCAATAGCATCCAGACTGCATAGGTGATCGTACTTGCGCCCACAATATAAATAGAAGTAATGAAAAAGCTGCCAAAACGAGTATTTGCCTGTAATCCACCGCGATTGCCCATGAAAAATATGGCTAAAGTCCGCTGGAAAGCTTGAAGCAGATCGAACTGAATTTGATACTGTCTCTCCATCAACCAGAAACCCGCCGTACCATAAGCTAGGGTAAACAGCAGCGCACCAATCAAAACTCTTACTCCTTGAGCAATAGAAGGGCGATCTGATTGTGCGGTAAAACTATTACGTAAGACCAATAATAAAATCAATAACAAACCAGCGGGGATTGTTTCTTCAATATCCAATCCTTTAAGTAAGTGAGACGCGATGGAAATTATTAGTAACACTATGCTCAAGATCCAGGCAACTTTTTTGCGCCTTAGGATACGAGAAGCTAGAGTCAGCAAAATAAAGCCACTAACCGCAGCAAAAACATGACTTCCAGCACGAACTTCAAACGGATATATCTCTTGCAGAACGGCAATTCTTTCGGGCAAACCTGGAGTGACGGCAGAGATTAAATTTAAAATACCGACCAAACCTGTAAGTATGGCAACTAACCACAAGCCCAAGTCAGTTTTAGATGTCTTCATTGCGGTTAAATTTTAGTTTTGCTAAATAATGTTATAGCTACAGCTAGAGCTTATCAAAAAGATCAAGTATATCCAAAGCGATCGCTTCAAAATCGAGTCAAGACTTTGATCAATTAAAATTATTATTTAATTTTGGGAACAATAAAATTAATAATTTTTAGTTTTATTGTTTAGGATAATGAACTTTTTTATCTTGTTTTTTTTGGCAGTGTTGCTATCTTTAATCTATATTTTATGGCAGCAAATTAAACAGCAAAAAGGCTCTCATCATCAGCATAAATTAGATGAAACTTTAGACAAGCAGCTTTTAACCATGATGGGTGGAGCTAAACAAGCTGTTTTAAGATTATTAAGAAATGCTCGTAAAAATTATCTTGGCAAAAGTTATCTTTGGTATCACGAAAAGGTGATTAGAGATTTAGAAAGAGATAGAAGTTATTGACATTTTTTGAGAATTGTGCAGCTCAAATAGTATAAAATTGCTATTGATCTAAGATTTTTTTAAACTATTGGCTTTGGTTCGACTTATATTGCGTCAATCGTTTAAATATTAGCTTGATTAAATAATCTAATGGTAGTAATGATTAACTATTAATGAACCAGACAAATAACGATTTTTTGCAGGGTGAATCAGTCAGCTTGCGTCGTCGAGTTAACCTACAGGCAAGCTATCATGCAGGAGTAACTCCTGGGTTAGTATTTTTACACGGTGGACTAGGCAATCGGTTTAATTGGCGATCGCAATATGAATTTTTTCTGCACCAGGGAAGAGAAGTTTTGACTTACGATTTGGCGGGACACGGACAGTCTAGCCCTTACAATGGCTATTCTTTGGGCAGACACCGCCGCGATCTCACCAGATTACTCCAAAAGTATCAAATCAAATCGCCAGTTATTTGCTGCCATAGTTATGGTGTCCCCTTGGGTTTGGAGTGGGCGAGGCGTAATCGAGCTAGTGCTTTAATTTTGGTTGCTGGCGGCACTCACGATCTTGCTCCTTGGTGGGAAATTCCGCTAATTAAGTTTCTTGCCTGGGGTGGTCGATATTTATATCATCTACCTGGAGTACAGTTATTGACTAATCGTATCTCAAGCGATCGCACTCATCAAAAAATCGAGCAGTTTTTCGCTGAAAGTTCTCTACCGATTGAACCTCACCCCTATGAAGCATTAGAAATCTTTTGGGGCTATAATTTTTGGCAGCATCATCCAGCTGGTTTAAATCAGAAAATACCTGTATTGGTTATTACTGGTGGTAAAGATTCTAGCTTTACTCAAGCAATGGGAGACGAACTGGCTAATAGTTTTCCCCTGGGGCAACACTTTCATTTACCACAAGCGGGGCATTTATTAATTGCCGAATACCCTGAAGTTGTCAGTAACGCGATCGCCGATTTTCTGAATCAGAGCTTATAAAATTATGCAACGTTATCTTAAAATCTTACGCTTATTTTGGTCTACGGCGATCGCTACAGAGTTAGAGTATCGGCTCAATTTTTTCATCGCCACCGTTACCAGCATAGCGAATTTAGTCGGTAGTCTATTTGGGCTGTTTTTATTTTACCGCACTGGCTATACTTTTCAGGGTTGGAGTTGGCAAGAAGCCACAATTGTTTTGGGGTTATTTACCCTCCTACAAGGATTCTCCGCTACTTTTCTTGTCCCTAACCTTAACAGTATTGTCAAGCAAGTCGAACAAGGAACATTAGACTTTGTCTTGCTCAAGCCAATTAGCAGTCAGTTTTGGCTTTCGACTAAAACTATCTCTCCTTGGGGTTTACCTGATCTGCTCTTTGGCGTAATTTTAATTATTTATGCCGGCACTGGTTTAAATTTAACTTGGTATAACTACTTAGCTAGTTTAATTCCGTTGAGTTTTGGTATTATCATCCTTTACAGCCTCTGGTTTATTTTGGGCGCAACCAGCATTTGGTTTGTTAAGGTTTATAACGTTACCGAAGTTTTACGCGGATTTTTAGAAGCGGGGCGTTATCCTATGGTGGCGTATCCTGCCATTTATCGATTTTTCTTCACTTTTGTTGTGCCTGTAGCTTTCTTAACTACTGTTCCTGCCCAAGCAATGCTTGATCGCAGTGAACTAACCTGGAGTATTGGTGCTGCTATTCTGGCTGGTGTCTTATTTATTTTTTCCATCTTGTTTTGGCGGTTTGCCTTGCGCTTCTATACCAGCGCCTCTAGCTAAAGCCCTTGACGGCAGATACGGGCAAAGCACCGCCTTATTCCTTCTATATGGGTAACCGCTGAAGATTTTTATTACTGCCAATCACCACCATAATTAATCCTTTTTTGAGTACTTGTCCAGGACTAGGGTTAGTAATAAACTTATCGCCATTACCAATCGCCAAAACATTCAAGCCAAAACGCTTACGTAGATCTAGCTGGGACAGGGTTTGACCATGAAAAGCCTCTGGTACTAAAATTTCCACAATGCTGTTCTCGGTATCTAGTTCAAACCGCTCAAGAAATCCAGGCTGAGTTAGAGTACTAGCTAAAGCGCAACCAGCCTCATGTTCAGGGAAGACCACTCGGTCTGCACCTACTCGGCGTAAGACTTTACCGTGAATCTCTGAAGAAGCTTTGGCTATTACCTGTTCGACTCCCGCCTCTTTGACATTGAGAGTAGTGATAATACTTTCTTGGAGATAGTTACCAATAGCCACAATTACCGTATCCATCTCAAAAATACCTGCTTCTTTGAGAGATTCAGGCTCAGTTGAATCTAGTTGAATCGCATGAGAGGCTACTTTTTGAGCTAAAACCTGAGTGACTAATTTTTCGTCAATATCTGTCCCTAAAACTTCATACCCCATTTTATGTAAGGACGTGCAGACCGCTCTACCAAAACGACCTAAACCAATTACGGCAAACTGACGATTATTGCCTCGGGATTTAGTCAAAAAATTGAGAGATTTCAATACCTCATTACCTGAATAATGCTCACTATTAGTATTTTAATCTATGAAGATCGATTACGATGATTTTTGATAATTATCAGCCAAAATTTTACGAAGGCAAAGTAAGGTTTACCTGATTTATATTGGAGGCAATCTGCTAGATATAGATAAAATATAGGTTCGCATCTGAATACTAATTTAATTTTGTTTACCTATTAAAAGCTTAATGACTGAAGCCACTGCTATTCGTCAGCCCCAACCCACCAGTAAGACAGCAACTATATTCTACCAAGTTGCTATGCCTCAACCTGCTTCTCACCTGTTTGAAGTTACGCTACAGGTTAATAATTGGCAGTCAGCAACTCTAGATCTAAAAATGCCCGTGTGGACTCCTGGTTCTTATTTAATTAGAGAATATGCCAGACATTTGCAAGATTTTGCGGCGCAGGATAATTATGGTCAGGGTTTGTCGAGTCAAAAACTGGGAAAAAATTACTGGCAAGTAGCGACAGCAGGAGCTTCTCAAATCAAAGTCAGCTATCGAATTTATGCCAATGACTTAACCGTACGCACCAATCATTTAGATGCTACTCATGGCTATTTCAATGGTGCAGCACTATTTTTCTTTATTCCCGGATTAGAACAGCAACCAATTAAGCTAGAAGTTATTCCACCCCAGTCAGACTGGCAGATTACTACCGCCCTACCCAAGGTAGAGGGAGAAGCTAATACTTTTCTAGCAGCAGATTTTGATACATTAGTTGATACTCCTGTAGAAGTTGGTACACAGCAGGTATACGAATTTGAGGTATTAGGTAAGCCTCATGCTCTAGCGGTTTGGAGTAAAGGTAATGCTAATCCCGAACAAATAATTGCCGATACGAGCAAGGTAATTAAAGTAGAAGCCGAGATGTTTGGTGGTTTGCCCTACGAACAGTATCTATTTCTGTTGCACCTGTCGGGTAGTGGTTATGGTGGATTGGAACATAAAAACTGCTGTACTTTAAATTATCCCCGATTTGGTTTTGGCGATCGCGATAAATATGAACGCTTTATCCAGTTAGTGGCTCACGAATTCTTTCATCTGTGGAACGTAAAGCGAATTAGACCTAAGGCTTTAGAAACCTTTGACTACGAAGCAGAAAACTACACCACATCGCTGTGGTTTTGCGAAGGGACAACCAGCTATTACGATTTGATGATTCCCCTGCGGGCGGGAATTTATAGCCGCAAAACCTGTCTGAACAACTTAAGCAAAGACATCACTAAATATCTCAATACTATTGGGCGTACTGTACAGCCTTTGGGTGAATCTAGCTATGATGCCTGGATTAAACTTTACCGTCGTGATGCTAACAGTGATAATAACCAGATGTCTTATTATCTCAAAGGACAGTTAGTTTCCCTGCTGCTAGATCTATTAATTAGGGCTAAACATCATAATAAGCGATCGCTTGACGATGTAATGCGATTGATGTGGTCACGTTTTGGACAAAATGAAACTGGTTTTACCGAGACACAGTTAAGAAATACTATGGCTGAGGTGGCTGAAGCTAACCTAGATGATTTTTTTAATCGCTACATTGAAACTACTGAGGAATTGCCTTTTAATGACTATCTCGACCCCTTTGGTCTATACTTGAAAACTGTTGCTGAATCAGATGCTCCTTTTTTGGGGATTAAAGTACAGTCAGAAGATAATCGGGAAGTGATCCAATTTGTCGCCGCCGAATCTCCTGCGGCATTAGGGGGAATTGATGTCTTGGATGAGTTACTAGCTATTGATGGTATTAGGGTTGATGCTAAGTCTTTAAGCGAAAGACTAAAGGACTATCAGGTACAAGATACTATTGAGGTTACAGTGTTTCATCAAGATGAATTAAAAACTCTCCCTGTTGTTCTAGCTCAACCTCAATCTAACCGTTATGAATTGGCGATTCAAGCTAATTTATCCCAGATGCAGCAACAAAATCTGACAGGATGGCTGGGGAAATAGGTAAGTAGGAGGCTGGGGACGATTCGCGAAACTCAATGTAGAAAGCTCGTCCAGCGGGTTTGAGATAATCAGTAATCATTAGTCAGTAGTTATGCACAATTTTTTAGAAACAGCTTACTTGCAAAATAAATTTGTCCCTTTTAAAGAAGCAAATATATCTATTGCCACCCACGCGCTACATTATGGAACTGGTGCTTTTGGCGGAATGAGAGGTATTCCAGATCCAGCAGCCCCTAAGCGAGTATTGTTATTTAGATTAGATCGCCATTGTCATCGCTTAAGCGACAGTGCCAAGCTGCTGAACTATGATTTGCCTGCGGATAAAATACGGCACATTATTATTGATTTCGTCAAAAAAAATCAGCCTGACAAACCTTTCTATATTCGTCCTTTTGTCTACACTTCAGATTTAGGGATCGCTCCCCGACTGCATAAAATCGAAAAAGACTTTTTGATTTATGGCTTGGAATTAGGCGATTATTTACCCCCCGACGGTATTAGCTGTCGCATCAGTTCTTGGTATCGCCAAGAAGATCGTAGTTTACCCCTGCGCGGTAAGATTAGCGGTGCATATATTACCTCCTCCCTAGCTAAAACCGAAGCAGTTGAATCTGGTTTTGATGAGGCAATTCTGATGAATTCTCAAGGTAAAGTTTGTGAAGCTTCGGGCATGAATATTTTTCTAGTCAGAAATAATCAATTAATTACGCCTGGGTTTAATCAAGATATTCTCGAAGGAATTACTAGAGACAGCATCTTAACTATTGCTCAAGACTTGGGGATCGAAACTGTAGAAAGAGCGATCGATAAAACTGAACTGTTTATTGCTGATGAAGTATTTTTAAGCGGCACAGCAGCTAAAGTAACCCCCGTTAAAAGAATCGAAAGCTATCATTTATCTGCTAATCGACCAATCACTGAAAAAATTAAGCACAAACTGACGGCAATTACTAACAATCAAGATCCAAAATATCGGGATTGGATTTATACAGTTGATTGTTGAATACTACAAGATTAAATATCACACAAATATTTTAGGATATAGAAACTTTTGTGATTAGTAGTCGAGATATCGCACGAATAAAAATAACTTCGGTCTATTTATAGCGATTTTAAAGCAGTTAATAATTCTTCCTGAGCCTCAAAGGCGAGGTTGCAGATTGATTTTTGCCAATCAGAGCGATCGCTATAAAAGGCATTCAGCATATTCTGTTTAATAGTTTGAGCCTGTATACTATTGAGATCTCCATAAGCGTGTAGCCAATGATCGGCACGTAGAGCCTGAAAAACTTCTGTTTCGGGTATAGTGCCAAATTCATAAGCAGCAGCAATACAGGTGGATCGGTTTAATTTATGCCGTAGGGCAGAAATTAAACTTCCTTGAGGAGAATAGGCGGCAACAGATTGAGCCGAACCAGCGATGACCAATTTATCCCCCCAAATTTCTCGGGCTAAATTTTGCCGATCTGTAGCTGGATCAGCCAGAGCAATCAGTTGTCCTGTAGCGTATTGCCCCAATCCTGTGTGGTAATCTAGTAAGCCAACTGCTGATTTATCCAACAAATATTGATTAATTATGTGATTAAATACCCGATTTGACCAAGTAGGAACTTCGCCACCATAAAAGGGCGCATAGCAGTATTGATACTGTCCTGTGGCTAAGGCGGCAATTCCTGATGGTTCACGGTATAGATATTCCATAATTTGCTCTAGGGTTTGAGCCTGAGTTTCTTCTGTCCATTGTGGGGGAATAATGACATTGGCTAGCTGATCATAAAAAGCATTCTTGGGCAGTGGTTGTTGAAAATCAACAAAGTTACGGTTGATGTCTACTCCATCTTCATTGACTCTCCTCAGGTGACTCATGCCATAGGGATTTAGACCATGAATCATCATGATCGCTACATCACGATCTGCCTGATGATGCCAGCCTGTTTTGATTGAGCCTACTTGAATACCAGAACCACAAAACCCTTCAACTCCGTGAGTTCCCGATAACAAGATTAATATTTTGCTAGCAGCAACATCACCAAACCAAGCTAAATCTAGATACAGCTTTTCCCCTGCTATCCCCCGCAACGGGTGTTGCCAAGACTTAGTAAAAGTAGCTGTTAGCGAACAAGCAGCCAGGAAATTATGACGAGCTTTTGAATATTTGGAAGCAGAACTATAACTAAGAGAATAATGTTCAAATTGCATACATATATACTTATACTAAATCCTGTTCAGATAGAACAGTACAGAAGTCAGGAGTTAGAAGTCAGAAGTCAGAAGTATTAATAATTAATTAATTATCTTTAATCAAGACAGGTCGATTAACGATTTAAATAATATTCTCCACGAGGAAATAAATCCGTATTGAAAGGCTCAGGTTTATTGCCTGATTTACGTTCAAACCTTTGTACATAAGCATTACTGACATCTTGACGTACTCTGATAGGATCGATTCCTGCCTGTTCTAGAAAATCGATTACCTGAGATTGTCTTAATCTTTGCAGCAGCAGCGTTCGATCAAAAAGTACGGGATCATCGCTACCAATTAAGATCCAGAGGTTTCCTGCCATACCAACTTTGGTAACATAGGGAAACACGCTCTGCATAGTTTGTTGCGCCCCTGCACCCACGTCCCACTGTACAACAAAACCTCCTGGCTTAAGGCAAGACTGCACCTGTTGAAAGAATTCCTGAGAGTAAAGCATTCCTGCCCGTGATCGCCAGGGTTGAATGGCATCCGCTTCGATAATGTCAAATTTCTCGTCACTGACTGTTAATTCTCTGCGTCCATCTCCGACGATAATTTCGTAACGAGGATCGGAAAATAGATGCTGAAGTGCCTTTCCTGCGGGTCTTGCTGCATATTGCTGCAATACGGGTAGTTCTGCCCCCAATAGTTCAATAATCTTAATTTTTTTGGTAGCAGGGTTCACGCCAATGGTATGGGGAGTACCTCCAGAACCTAAGCCAATAATCATTACCTTTTCGGGATGAGGATGTAATAAAGCCGGAACGCTACCTAACAATCCGTGAATATGCATGTAGGGAAAGTTAGCCTGTACTTGACCACTGGCAAGTAATTTACCTTGACCATTAGTTTCGGCGATCGCTGCTACGCTGGTAGAATCTTCGGTAACCTGAAAATAAGCTTGAGGATCGACGGCATGGAGGGCAGCCCAAAGCCGATTATTATTAGGAAAGATGATGATTGCTACTACTGTAATCATGATTAAAGCAGTAATCAAGAAATTTTTGCTTAGATTGGGGCGCAGGGCTAGTAAAAAGACTAATCCTATAGTTACTAGCAGCCGAATCGAACCAGCCGTACCAAGCAAGTTGATTAAGAGCAAGCCAGTTAATAAACTACCCAGAGTATTACCTAAAATATTCGCCAGATAGATCAAGCCAACTCGTTTACCGATTTGCCCATTATCTTGCTGTACTGCCTTTTGTACTAAGGGAAAATAAAACCCCATTAACCAGCTAGGTAGGATCGTGATTACTCCAGGGATGATTAGATACTTAAACACTACCTCCGCGTTGATGTTGTTGAGACTGACAAATCCCTCGTCCGAACGCAACCCAGGATTAGCTTGCCAATAAAGCCCAATACCCCAGATAGCGATCGCTGAATAAAGAGCAATAATGCCTTGAATAATTAAAAATACTTTTTGGGGACGATGTATATAAGCAATGGCTTTTGCCCCGATCATGCTGCCCACTGCACTACTAATTAAGACAAAAGCTAGTAAATGAGCATAGGTATAAGCATTAGACTGTAGAGCAATGTCTAAAACTCTAAACCAGATAATTTCCCAGGAAATTGCCGTAAAGCCTGCTAAAAATATTAGTATATACCAATATTTGATAGATTGAGTCTGAGCTTGGTTGGGTTGAAAGTTGATCGCTGATTTGTCCTGGTGCAGACTATGGTTGGGAAAACGGGAGGCTAAAACTAACGCTGATACACCAACTGCAAGGCTAAACATTGCGCCCAAGTAAACTGTTCTGTCGTAGCCTAGAGTGCCGACAATATACCATCCTGAGATTAAAGTTCCCAAACCAGCACCAAGGGTATTAAAGCCATATAACCAGCCAATTAACGATGCAGCACCATTGGCACTGCGGTTAATTGCCCTAGATAGCATTGGTAAGGAGATACCCATCAAGACTGTAGGAATCAAAAGACTGATCAACACAATTGCCAGAGTTACGACTAAAGACTGGGCTAGATATTGCAGCCTGAGAAACAGTAGATCGTAGAAAATAAAGCGGCTGGTTAAGGCAAAGCTAGCAATTCCCAGATTACAGCAGCCATAGACAATGACACACTTACGGTTAGTTAGGCGATCGCTAAACGAGCCTCCTAATAGATTTCCTAAGCCCAATCCCAGCAGATAGGAAGCGACAATAATCGTCACGGAACGAACATCAGAACCAGAAAACAAGCCTAACATTCTTTGCCAGGCTACCTGATATAGCAGGGCGGTAAAGCCAGAAATGAAATATAGAGCAAATAAAAATGGTGTTGCCCGAAAACTTTGAGGGGAAAGAGTATTAGCAGTTTTAGCGGTCAACATAACTTAGCTATAACAAAATCCAAAATTTATCTCGAAAATCCAACCCCATTGTGCCTGTTGACATTAAAATATTAACTTAAATTCAAATTTTACAGCTAAATTTTCAGGAATGAAGCATGAGTAAATAATATTAAACTCTGTTTAATACTTCTTGTAATCTATTATTTAGCTAATAAATCATATTACTAAAAGCTAAGAGCTAATAGCTCAAAAAAGTAATCCTATTTTAAATATTCTAATTAGCATTAATCAAACTTGTTGTTCAATTGCTGCTTTATATAGTTTTTGAATTTTGCGTAGCATTCTATCTAAGATAGAATTACGGCAATCAGGGTTATTAGGATCGCAACTTTGAATAGTCTCAATTAACTTTGCCTCCCTGACATCCACATAACCGTCGCTATAAATTAAGCCACTAATTTTTTCTAGTAATTCTTGGTAATCAGCTACGGTGGGATTTTGACCAAAATATTCTTCCAACCATTGATAACATTCAACAGCTTGAATTGGTTTTAATTCTGATAGTAAAGGTTTAATTTCAGGATCGTCAGCTAGCTGAAAATCTTGCGCTACTCGGCGTAAATAAGCTCGCTCTTCTGGTTGAATAATACCATCGATCCAAGCAGCAGCAATGACAATCTTGAGAATTTGTTTCATCTTGTTAAGTTTGTTACTCCACATCTCACCAATCTCGTACTAATCCCACCATAAAAAATCCGTCCATATTATGTTGGTGGGGATAAACTTTAATCCAGCCTTCAGTTGCCAACCAACTTTCGGCGATCCCATCGGCAGGAAATTGAATACTCCAATTAGAATTATTTGCCAAAAATGATTGTATTACCTTTTCATTTTCTAAAATATTAAGAGTACAAGTTGCGTAAACTAAAATCCCTTTCGGCTTTACCCAAGTAGCTGCTTGTTCTAATAGTTCCTTTTGAAGGGTAAAAAGTTCCTCAATTCCTTGGGATGTTTGTCGCCAACGAATATCGGGACGTTTATGAAGTGTACCCAAGCCTGAACAAGGTGCATCTAACAATACCCTATCAGCAATATTAGCAAATTGAGCCAA
The DNA here is from genome assembly GCA_020692205.1 of Myxosarcina sp. GA_180221_E-2-1-MAG-40_15. Lineage (GTDB taxonomy): Bacteria > Cyanobacteriota > Cyanobacteriia > Cyanobacteriales > Xenococcaceae > Waterburya. The sequence continues at coordinate 12,152 of JAIMKV010000009.1, read as the reverse complement.
GTCCCGACTATCTCCTACTTCAAATTGAATTGAGTTTAACTGTAACCGCGCCGCATTTTCCCTGACTTTATTTAAGCGTTTCGCAGCGCGATCACAGGCGATGATTTTGCCTCGATCTCCCATCAATTCAGCTATATGAGTGGTTTTTCCTCCTGGTGCAGCGCAGGCATCAATAATCGTCTCTCCAGGCTGCGGATCGAGCAAATGCGTTACTAACTGCGCACTAGCATCTTGAATTACCCACCATCCCTGTTTATATCCAGGTAAATCGGTAACTGCACCTGCACTCTCTAGTCGCAAACCTTGAGGTAAATTAGGTATTCGTTCTGCTTCAACACCAACGGCTTTAAAAGCAGTTTCTACTTCGGTCATACTAGTTTTCAAGCTATTTACCCGTAAATCAATTTTGGGTGATTGATTAAACCAAGCCAATAAGCGATCTACTTCTTCAATCGATAATTGTTCTAACCAAGTCTCGACAATCCAGTCAGGAAAGCTATGCTTCACGCCTAATTTTGCAATCATAGCTTCTGGTAGTTGCAGCGGATCGCTATCAGCTTGACGAATATATCCCCGTAACAAGCCATTAACTACCCCACCAAGTTTAGCAAGCCCATTATTTTTTGCCAATTCCACACTAGTGTTAACCGCAGCCGAAGCAGGAATGCGATCTAAATACCGTAGCTGATATAAACCTAGATGCAAAATAATTCTTAAATCTGGAGGTTGCTGCGCAGCTTTTTTCTTGCCTAATAAATCGATCAAGGCATCTAAAGTACGCTGACGACGCACAATTCCATAAACCAACTCACAAGCAAAACTGCGATCTGCTTGGCTGATGCCAGTAGATTTACTGGTAGACTTAATCACGCGATTGAGTGCAACATCAGTATAGGCTTTCTGTTGATATATATTTTTTAGGGCAAGAAAAGCTAGGGATCGCGAGTCGGGAGTAGAAGCCATGCTGAAGAGAAATCAAAAATTGCCCTATTTATTGTAATCGGATTTGTCCAGCAAAAAACAACCAGTCATACTAAATCCTGTTCGGATAGAACACTTTAAGGTTAGGTAAGTCAGAAGTCAGAAGTCAGAAGTCAGGAGTCAGTTGATTAGCTTTCGAGAAAAACATTCAAATCTTCAATTAACTGAGTCAGTTCGGCTTCACTAGTTAACCGAATGCGATCATCTCGCAGAGTAAGCAAAATTTTTGCGGCAAAAGGACTAGGATAAATATTAGGATTACAAAAAATTTCTAAAAACACATCACCTGTATAGCGATATTCCATTGATTCTTGTTTAACTGGACGATTGCCTGCACCAGGAGTAGCCTTGGCAATCGCTTTGAGGCTTTGCATCAGGGTAGATATTTCTGCCTGTAGTTGTTGTGCTGCATCAGTGGAGAAGTTGAAGCTAACTGCTCCTTGAACTAAATTGAGAGTTAATTGAGGCATACTAAAAATTTAATTTAATTTAATATTTAGATTTAATGCAAATATCTTTTGATAAAGTTGCAATTTTAATTGATCAGACTTGCGAAATCTAATCGTTTATCTATCAGAAATTATCTCAACAAGTGACGTTTTTTTCAAGTGCTAAATATTGTTATAAGCATTAGAAAATAGAGACTATGATTGTTTTTAGAACTATGATTATAAAGCAAGCATCTAAAATTTTAATTGTTATATGGTGCAAGATAACCGCTCGCAAGTGCGTCGAGTTCTTTGGCTAACTCTATTATTAAATTTGTTTGTGATGGCACTTAAATTTACCTTGGGGATAGCTACTGGTTCTTTAAGCCTACAGGCTGATGCACTACATAGCGTCACAGATAGTGTTAACAATGTTTTGGGTTTAGTTGCTAATCGTTTTTCTTCGCCTCAACCTGATCGAGAACATCCCTATGGTCATCAAAAGTTTGAGGCAGTGGGCGCTCTAGGTATTGCTGCATTTTTAGGTATTGCTTGCTTTGAGATTTTACGCGGCGCAGTAGAAAAGCTTTTTTTGAACACGGAAAACGTGGCAATTGCCGTATCTTCGACTGAGTTGTGGCTCTTGCTGCTGGTTTTAGGGGTTAATATTTTTGTTGCTTTTTATGAGCGTAACATCGGCAGAAAAATTGGCAGTCCAATCTTAATCGCTGATGCCAGGCACACCATGAGCGATATTTGGGTAACCATTATTGTGATTTCTGGCTTAATCGGAGTTTGGCAAGCAGAAAACCTCAATATTCCTCAACTACAATGGCTGGATATAGCTTTGGCTTTTCCTGTAGCGTTATTGGTGTTTTACAGTGGTTGGGAAGTGATTAACGAGAATTTACCCTGGCTGGTTGATGAAATGGCGATCGCCCCAGAAGCAATCTATGATGTTGTGATTCAAATTCCCGGAGTAATCAACTGCCATGATATTGCCTCACGAGGAATGTTGGGCAGACAGGTATTTATTGAAATGCACTTAATTGTAGATACAGACGATCTTGTCGTAGCCCATCAAATTACTGAACAAATCGAAGAGCGTTTAGAAAAGCGTTTTGGTGCTGTGCGAGTACTAATTCACGTTGAACCACCAGAATACGAGGAAGATAGTATTAGTTTTGGCAGTACCGAGGCGATGAGGTAAGAAGTCAGCCCTAAAGGGTACCGCTTCGCATAAAGTCAGAAGTCAGAAGTCAGAAGTAAATTATTTTCACTTAGTACTTACTACTTGCTAATTCATCACTCGTAAAATACTCAGAGCAAATAGAGTCCAACCAGACACAGAACCGATCGCAAACATTAGCGATCGCCCTAAAGGAAGATTAGCAATATAAAATACCGAATAAAACAATCGAGCTACAATAAAGGCGATCGCGGCAATTTTTGCCCAGTGTGATTCTACTCCCGTAGCATAAGCCATCAGCGCCGCCAGACCATAAATAGTCAAAGCCTCAAAGCTATTCTGATGCGCCCAAGTAGCTCTTTGAGCATAAGCAGGAAGTTTGTCAAACATGGCACGGGGTGCTGATTGGTTGTAGCCAGCCTGTAATCGTGACCAAGCTACCACTAAAAAAGGTGCGTAAGTTAAAATAACTGCCCCAAGTATCGAGCCAAGCAAAATTAAGCTAACGGATAAGTTCATATATGTTTGATGGTGTAAATTGGCTTTGTTTATATTAACTTGCTCTTAGCTTTTAGCATTTTTTCTATGTAGAATTGGCTTAACAATAGATTGAGGTTTTATAAATATGGAACGACGTTCTGTACTCAAATGGCTAGGGGGTTTTACGGCGGGAATCTTGCTTTCAACTCAAGCCAATGCTCAAGATAAGAGTCCTCCAAGCGATCGCTTAGGTAAATTATTGCCTCTTAGAACTTTGGGGCGAACAGGTGAAGCAGTAACTATGCTAGGGGTTGGAGGAGCGCATATCGGCGGTATGAGCAGCGAAAGAGATGCTCAGGAAACTATTGAAGTTGCGCTTCAAGGTGGAGTCAGGTTTTTCGATACTGCTGAATCCTATCAGTCTGGTGGTAGTGAAACTCGTTACGGTAAGTTGCTCACGCCTCAGTATCGAGATGTTATTTACTTAATGACTAAAAGCACCGCTAGAAACGCGGATGAGGCTCGTCTTCACTTAGAGGGTTCGCTACGTCGGTTAAATACTGATTATCTAGACTTATGGCAGGTACATTCGGTAAATAATCCTCAAGATGTTGACGAGCGCGTTGCTAATGGAGTGTTTGAAGTGATGGCAGAGGCAAAAGAAGCTGGTAAAGTGCGACATCTTGGCTTTACGGGTCATTATCAGCCAGATGCACTCTTGCGAGTCATGGAGTCTGATCTTTTTGATACCTGTCAGATGCCAGTTAATCTTGCCGATCCTAACTATTCCAGCTTTATTAAACAGGTAATGCCAAAACTAATTGAGCGCAATATCGGCGTGTTGGCAATGAAATCTTTAGCCAACGGGGGCTTTTTCGGTGGTTCTGCTCATGGACAACATGGAGATAATCCCAAAATTGTGCCAAATCGAGTTAGCATTGCTGAAGCAATCAATTTTGCCTGGTCTTTACCTGTAAGCGTTCTAATTACAGGGACTGATAATCCTCAACAGATGCAGGAGAAAGTCGATCTGGCTAATTCTTTTACCGTCATGAATGAGCAGCAGCGTCAAGCCTTGATTGAGAAAGTTGCTGACTTAGCTGGAACTACAGTAGAGTTTTATAAAGCTTAGCTGGGAGATTTGTAATTAATCAAATTTCTTGTAAGCAATAAGTTCTACTGACTACTGACTAGTCAATTCTTGAGCGCTTTATTTTTCTCATCTTGTTAAGAAGATTGCCAGTTAACCCAATCTTGAGGCTTGAGAAAAGTCTCATACAGTTCTGCTTCGGGGCTGTTAGGTTCTGGTTGATAGTTATATTGCCAACGAACCAGAGGCGGTAAAGACATGAGAATAGATTCAGTACGTCCGTTGGTCTGCAAACCGAAAATAGTACCGCGATCGTATACTAAGTTGAATTCTACGTAACGTCCGCGACGGTATAGCTGAAAGTTACGCTCTCTTTCGCCATATTCCATATCCTTACGTCTTTCAATAATTGGCAGATAAGCAGGTAAGAAGCTTTTGCCACAGTCTTGAACAAAGCTAAACAGATCTGACCAACTGCGGTGTTCAATCTCTCCTAGCTTGTGACTATATTCTGCGGCTGCTTTGTCGGGATGAGGTCCTTTGTATAGTTCCCCCGTACCATCTTGATAATCAAAAAATATTCCCCCGACTCCTCTATTTTCCTGACGGTGTTTGAGATAAAAATACTCATCACACCAGTACTTAAATACGGGATGGTATTCGGGATGATGGCGATCGCAACTTGCTTTATATGTCCGATGGAAATGGGCAGCATCTTCGGCAAAAGGATAGTAGGGAGTCAGATCTGCACCACCACCGAACCACCAAACCGGGCCTGCTTCAAAGTAACGATAATTGAGGTGAACCGTGGGAAGATAAGGACTGCGGGGATGCAGTACCATTGATGTCCCTGTAGCGTAAAAGCCATGTCCTTCTGCTTCGGGACGTTGCTTAAGAATAGACGGAGGTAAATGACTGCCCCAAACTTCCGAAAAATTTACGCCACCCTGTTCTAAGATACTTCCTTCTGAAAGTACGCGCGATCGCCCGCCACCGCCTTCTTCTCTCTCCCAGCTGTCTTCTTTAAACTTGCCTCCACCATCAACTGCTTCTAAACCAGCACAAATTTCATCCTGTAGCTGTTTCATAAACTGGCTAACTTTTTCTTTCGAGTCAGCTGGAGGTTTTGAAGGTGCCGAACTCGAAGGTTGAGCATTAGTTGGATTAGTATTGATCGCGGTCATATAAAGAAATAAAAGTTAAATTTAACAACTGCTTCACTCAGACTATCTTGATTAGGTACGATTGCACCACCACTAGACAGAACTACCAATAATATCTTTACGAACCTGCAAAGTTTCTTAATAAATATCTAAATCGTCAGGTTTAAGCGATCGCCAATGAGCAATTATTTTGCCTCAATCGAATATCCACAGCGATGTTCACCATCATTAATCCAGTGAGTTCGTTTCACATCGCAGTCTGGCAATACCGCAGCGAACATTTCCAATTCATGACCGCAAATACTGGGATAAGACTCTGCGACTTCAGAAATAGCGCAATTATGTTCTACCAAGATAAATTGCCCCTGGTGCGCTGGGGATGGTTGATGCAACTCTGCCATGTAGCCTTCTTCTTTTCTTAACTGGACTAGTTTGGTAATACGTTGTTTTAAAGTTCCTGTTCCTAAGCGATCGCGATATTCGGCTGCCTTACGTTGCCACTGCTTTTCTAAGACTTTGCTTACCTGTTCTTCACCTACGGTTTCGGCTAAAGTATCTAAAAAAGCAACGGCAAATTCACCATATTTTTGCGGGCTAAGGCGATCGCGTCCTTTACTGCTCAATTGATACAAATGCTGTGGTCTTCCCATTCCCTGCTGTACCAATTGATATTCAATTAATCCTGAGGCTTCTAATTCATTCAGATGGCGGCGAATTGCTTGAGTACTAAGCTTTAGGTCTTGAGCTAACTGTTGTGCAGCTGCCTCACCATGCCTTAATAGAGATTGCAGAATATTCTGTTTAGTAGACGGTAAACCAGTGGTCGTCATCGTCTTAAAAGCTATATTTTGAAATAATCAAGAGCGAAAATAATTTTTGGACTTAAACAATGTCTTTGTTGCTAATGTAACCTATAATATACTTAAACAACAAATTTGTTGTTAAATTCAGCACAACATTTCCTCAAAATACTCTTAAGTTAATTTTAGCGAAGCATTGACTAGATTCTCTGGTTACTGCTCAACAAAATTTAAGACATCTTAGAAAACATAGTCTATTTAATTACTTATCATGAGTGCCAACGTCAAAACTTTAGTCAATCAGCCCTACAAATATGGTTTTGTTACCGACATTGAGACTGAACAAATTCCTCGTGGCTTAAGCGAAGATGTTGTTCGCTTGATTTCAGCTAAAAAAAACGAGCCAGAATTTATGCTAGAGTTTCGCCTCAAAGCTTATCGTCAGTGGCTTAAGATGAGCGAACCTGATTGGCCTCATGTCGAGTATCCAGCGATCGATTATCAGAACATCGTTTATTATTCTGCGCCGAAGAAAAAACGAGACAAGAAAGCTAGCTTAGATGAAGTCGATCCAGCATTACTCGAGACTTTTGATAAGCTTGGTATTTCTCTATCCGAACAAAAAAGATTAAGTAACGTAGCCGTAGATGCTATTTTTGATAGCGTTTCGATCGGAACTACTTTTAAAGAGAAGTTAGCTGAAGATGGCGTGATCTTCTGCTCAATCTCCGAGGCGGTAGAAGAGTACCCCGAACTAGTGCAAAAGTATTTAGGCAGCGTTGTTCCCGTCGGTGATAATTACTTTGCAGCCTTAAATTCAGCAGTATTTAGCGATGGTTCATTTGTTTTTATTCCTAAAGGCGTAACCTGCCCTATGGAATTATCAACTTATTTTCGCATTAATGATGGTGATACAGGGCAGTTTGAGCGTACTTTAATTGTGGCTGAAGAAGGAGCATCGGTTAGCTATCTTGAAGGCTGTACTGCGCCGATGTTTGATACTAACCAGCTTCATGCTGCCGTAGTAGAATTAGTTGCCTTAGATAATGCCGAGATTAAATACTCTACCGTCCAAAATTGGTTTGCTGGTGATGAAAACGGGAAAGGTGGAATTTATAATTTTGTAACCAAGCGTGGCTTGTGTAAAGGAGTTAATTCCAAAATCTCTTGGACGCAGGTAGAAACTGGTTCGGCAATTACCTGGAAGTATCCTAGTTGTGTTTTAGTCGGTGATAATTCAATCGGTGAATTTTATTCCATCGCTCTAACTAATAATAAGCAACAGGCTGATACAGGCACAAAAATGATTCATGTGGGCAAAAATACCCGTAGTACAATCATTTCTAAAGGTATCTCGGCGGGAGATTCCAAGGGTAGCTATCGCGGCTTGGTTAAAATTGGCAATAAGGCTATTGGGGCGCGTAACTACTCTCAGTGCGACTCGATGTTAATTGGTGATAATGCTGAAGCGAATACTTTTCCGTATATCCAAGTCAGCAACAATACTGCCAAACTCGAACATGAAGCTTCTACCGCTAAAATTGGCGAAGAACAGCTCTTTTACTTTGCCCAACGAGGTATTTCTGAAGAAGATGCGGTATCGATGCTAGTTAGTGGTTTTTGCCAAGATGTCCTCAACGAATTACCAATGGAGTTTGCTGCCGAAGCTGATAAATTATTGAGCTTAAAATTAGAAGGAACAGTTGGTTAATTGCTTGTGTTGAGATGGGCTTACTCAATATGGAGGTGTGTTGTGATAATACATCTCCATATTTTTTTGAAAAATCTGTGCAATTAATAAATTCAAGCAAAACTGATTGATCTTTTAGGGTATGATAATGATTATCATTATTTATGGTGGTAACAAAATAAATCAATGCTAATCAACAGTTCTAAAATGCTCTTAAACTTTTTTTTAACCTCCAGGAGAAATTTTTTCAAATACTCTTTAGTAACTGGTTTAACTTGCGTAACAACTATTTCGCTCAATTCCGTTGCTAGGGCGCAAAACAACTCAAGTCTTAAAATTGTTACGACTTTTCTTCCTATTCATCTGTTTACTAAAGCTGTAGTGGGAGATACAGGACAAGTAAATATTTTAATTTCACCAGGTACGGAAGTTCACGATTATCAAGCAACTCCAGGCGATGCCAAACTTCTAGCGACAGCAGATGTGTTGGTAGAAAATGGCTTGGGTATGGAAGAGTTTTTAGCAAGTTTGGTCGCCAATACAGGTAATTCTCAGTTAGAGAGAATTGATTCTAGTCAAGGGATAACAGTTATTGAGGAAGAATATAGCGAACACGAACACCATCATGAAGGGGGAAATCCTCACGTTTGGTTAGATCCAGTATTAGCACAACAACAAGTAGCAACTATTCGCGATCGCTTAATCGAGATTGACCCCAGTAACGCAGATAGCTATAGTAACAATGCTGAAGCTTATATTCAACAACTACAACAATTAGATAATGAATTTAGTCAAAGACTAGCACCAGTTAAAGGTTGCAAGTTTATTACCTTTCACGATGCCTTCCCTTATTTAGCACAACGCTACGAACTTCGACAAGAAGCAATAGTAGAAATTCCCGAAGATAGTATTACTCCCCAAGATCTTCAACGAGTACAACAAGCAGCTGATCAATATCAAGTCAAAGCCTTATTCACCGAACCTGGAATTGAAGATCAACGCATCCAACAAATATCCAGTGATTTAAATTTACCATTAGAAGCGATCGATCCTTTAGAGTCAGGAGAAACCGATCCTCAGTATTATTTTCAAGCCATGCGGGGGAATTTGGAGGCTTTAGAAAGAGCGTGTAAATAAAGTCAAAAGTAATCTTGTTGATTGTTGCTTCTGCCTATAAAAAAACAGTAAATTCAATGCCCCAAAAACTATCCATACCCCAATTTGTAGTTACAGTTAATAATTTATCGGTGATGCGTGGGGAATATCTGGCGGTAGATAATGTCTCGTTTAAATTATTGCCAGGTACTCACACAGCAATTATCGGCCCTAATGGTGCGGGGAAAAGTACTTTAATTAAAACTATTTTAGGCTTAGTTCAGGCACACTCAGGTGAGATTAAGTTATTTAATGCTAGTAAACCATTCAAAAAATTAAAACAGGAAATTGGCTATATTCCCCAAAAATTTTCTTTTGAACGTACTTTTCCTTTAACCGTATCGGAATTAGTGGGTTTAGGATTAAACCATCAACAATGGTGGTACTCCAGTAAACGGAAAAAAGAGATAATTGATCGAGCATTAGAACAGGTTCATCTGACTAAACAAGCCAAACAAAAAATCGGCACTCTTAGCGGCGGAGAATTAAAGCGAATCTTACTAGCTTATTGTTTAGTTGTTCCCCGTCGTCTCTTAGTCTTGGATGAAGCTTTAGCAGGAGTGGATGCGACGGGAGAAATGGAATTTGCTGCTTTACTAAATAACCTTAAACAAGAACATAACTGGACAATTTTGGAAGTTTCCCACGATTTAGATTTAGTTAGTAAGTATTGCGACTCGGTAATCTGTTTAAACCGTCGCTTACTCTACCAAGGTTCGCCCTCAACTACTCTCACCTCAGAAAACCTATTGCACATATACGGTTCTTTAGTTAGTCCTACTTGTCATCATCATGAACCTAGCAGACTTCCTGAGTCTTTTTAGTTTACCCTTTATGCAACGGGCGGCACTAGGTGGTGTACTGTTGGGGATATTAGGGGGAATTTTAGGCAGTTTTTTAATTCTGCGTCGTCTATCCTTGTTTGGCGATACCGTAGGACATTCGGCGATGTTGGGAGTGGTATTAGCTGCGTTATTAGAACTTCCTTCTACTTGGACATTGATCGGCTTTACCGTCGCTTTTGGTTTGGGAGTTATTTATTTAATCGACAGAACTGATTTAGGCAGCGATACAGTCTTATGTATCTCCTTATCGGGTTCAATAGCTTTAGGCACAATTGGCTTTAGTTATTTAAAAGGATATCGAGGTAATTTATTATCAATTTTGTTTGGGGATATTTTAGCAATCAGCAATACAGATTTAATTTTATTATTATTATTATTAGGTGTAACTTTAGCTTGGTTAATTATCAGTTTACCAGAACAAATATTACTCACCCTCAACAGTGATTTAGCATTAGTAAAAGGCGTACCCGTCCGCAGTCATCGCTATTTTTTTATCGTGCTTTTAGCAATAACTATTGCCCTCACTATTCGGGCAGTTGGTATTTTACTCGTTAATGGTTTTCTGGTAATTCCTGCTGCTTCTGCCAGATTAATTTGTCAGCAGTTTGTACCATTTTTAGCCACTGCTGCGGGGATAGGTGCATTAAGTGGAGTCATGGGAATGGTCATTTCTGGCGCGATTAATTTACCTAGTGGGCCAAGTATTGTTTTGGTTCAGTTGTTTGGGTTTTTGGCAGTAGCTTTATGGTGTCGGCAGGGTTAAATATTTGAGATTATGCTCTCTTAAGCTTAACATCTTGTAAATGCATTTTTAATTCTTCAGCTATGCTTGCAGGTATCATCGTCACACGGCTTTCCATTCCTTTAAATGTAAATTTTTTCTGTTTGATATGAATAATGCTTAAGTCGAATAACATCTTGTACTTGCTCTATGAGTTTTTTTGGGCGTTGTTCCATCAAATAATATCTAAATCTAAATAAGCTTCTGAATCATCTTCTAATTTGGATGTTATTTGTTATTCCAGAAAAATTTTAGATAGCCCCGATATTTATACTGAAAGTTTCCAGTTAATACACCCATACAAGGTAGTTATACGGAATTTGTCGGTATAATCATTCAGATTTGGGATATTGTAGGTCAATATTCTATTTAAATACCCCATATAGGGTAGTTATCTGGAAAACGTCAGTACAATAAATAGTTGGGCTGCTTGAGTTTCTGGCTGGGACTGTCTTCCAATCCCACCAGTGGGGATGCAAAGCTAAGATTGGGTTTTATAATCTTCTCTCAAGGCTCATGGAACGGATCGTCATCGCTCGTATTTCAGAGTTTGAGTCAGAATCAATTAGTCATCTTGCCGAGGAAAGTTTATCTCAAGGGTTTCGGTTTGTTGAAAGACTTATTCGAGAGTACAGTGCGGGTTAAATTGCTTTGATCGATCTGGTGAAATGCTACTTACAGCCTCGGTGCAAGGTGTAATCGTTGGGATTGGTGGGCTGAATCAAGATCCATATTTCAATAATCCTAAAGTTGGAAGGTTGCGACATTTGTATGTTGAGTCAGGTTGGCGTAAGCGTGGAGTGGGACGGTTGCTGGTGACTCAGCTTATTCACGCAGCCAAGCAGTATTATCAATCTGTTCCGTACACCATTGCAAGTCATCTTCACTGGATGGACTTGGATCGTTGCAGTGCAGAAGCAATCTCCAAGGGCAAAATGAGAAAATAAAACAACTCAATCATAAATTATTAACATCGATTGTTTAAAAAAGTAGCTTTTGATCATCGACAAAGCTTAACTTTTTCGGCGATCGCAAATCAAGTCAATGGAAATCAGTCAGAGAAGATCAGTTTTGATGTCGAGTAAGTAACGTCTCGACCAACCTTTGAGCCGTTTTCAACCGTTCAGGATCATTAGATTGTGCGGGAGCAATCCAAACCCATACTGGTCAAACTCGGCTAAGATGTCTGCTGATAAAACGGCGGGAGCTTCAAGAAGCACCAACCGGCGCAGTTCTTCTTGTTGTGCAATTTCTAAGAATGCCTGACAACCGATTACCAACTGTTCCCAATTGTCATCTAGCGGCTGTATTTTAGTTCTGACGTAGCCCGTTATCTCGCTATAAGCTTCGGCAATCACAGCCTTAAAAACTCCCAACTTATCGTTGAATTGGTGATACAACGCCCCACGAGTAACTCCCAACTCGCTGATGATTTCCTCTGTTCCCGTGGCTGCATACCCTTTGGTCGCAAACAGATGACGCGCCCGAACAAGAATGGCACGGCGGGTACGTAGGTTTTGTTCAGTCTTGGTTAGTTTGACGGACATATA
>JAIMKV010000086.1 GCA_020692205.1 Myxosarcina sp. GA_180221_E-2-1-MAG-40_15 | reverse complement strand
CTCAATCACCCTTGGTATTGTTACTTTTGAGCGAATATTGAGCGAGTATCGAGGCTCATAACCTGAAGGTCTAAGGTGAAAACCCGTTGTAGATTGAGCGCAAGCGAAATGGCGGGAGGCGGATTTGAACCACCGACCTTCGGGTTATGAGCCCGACGAGCTACCAGACTGCTCTATCCCGCGACGCTATCACTAGCATAGCACAGTTCCCTGAAAAAAAGCAATTTCAATATTTATTTGGCATAAATAGCAGGTAATAATGATGATCCGCCAAACCTAACTACATCGCTACAGGGTAGTCCAGTTAACGCGGCAGTAGATTCGATTGCTGCTTCGGCTTCGGTGGTGTTTAGACCTAAGGTATTGAGAGCGATCGCCTTAACTTGTACCTGACCAAAAGTTCCGCCTGCACTAGCTACGGTTTCATAGAGTTGGATCACTTCAGGTAAAGGAGGAATCAAAACACCAGGAAGATCGCGAATATGTTTAGCTCTGGCACGATGAACCAGAACTAAGCCGGTAGGCTGACTACCGCGAATTAAGGGTAAAGTGGCGGTAGAGCCTGGATGTAAGAGAGAACCTTGTCCTTCAATAATAATTAAGTCTTGATGCTGTCCTAACTCCAAAACGGTTTTTTCGACTGCCCCCGCCGCAAAATCTACTCGTACTGCATCCAAGGCAATTCCTTGACCAGCGATCGCTATTCCCGCCTGCCCTGTAGCGATAAACTGGGCTTTTATGCCCAAAGACAGTGCTGTGCGATGGAGTTCTAAGCTGGTAGACATTTTACCAATTGCCATATCTGTACCCACCGTTAAAATTCTGGGAGTAGTCAGCGATCGTGCTTTACCTGTGCCGATAGTTAAGCCTGGAGGTTCTTGACGCAAATCCCAGATCCATTGTCCTGGGTGCAAATCAGGAAACCTAGGCTGAAGCATGGTGTGCAAGCCATTAAAAACCGAAAGACCTGCGGCTACTGCGAGCTTGATATCTACTTCTAAGTCAGCAGGTAGTTGACCTCCAGAGGGGGCGATGCCAATCAATAGGACATCAGGATGATAAGCTAAAGCTGCCTTTATATCTGCAACAATAGGTGTATCTCGTTCAATCCCGGTTAACTCAGTCAACGATTCGCCTGTGCTGTGAGGATCGATTACCGCCACAATATTGCTCTGGCTATAGCGCAGAAAAGCTAGTCCAGTTTTGCCATGATGACCTTTGATTCCGCCTGTGAGCAAAATTGCTACCCGACTGTTAGCTGTCAACATGATGAGTTACTCCTAATCCTGGTTGATTGTTAGGTAATAAACAGCCTGCTTCGATAGTTGCGCCACAAAAAGGGTCGTCAATCAGGTTTAAATGACTGTCTAGGTCTAGATAATCTGCCCAGGGAGCCAGATGAGCCATAGCGGTATTTGCCAAGCTACTATCAGAATAACAGCCAAACATAACTTTTAAGCCACAGGCTTGAGCAACCTGGATTGCCTGCATCGCTCCCGTTAGCCCTCCTGTTTTCATGATTTTTAGATTAACCCCAGCAACGGAGTTTGCCAGTCGGAGAATATCGGCACTAGTAAAGCAACTTTCGTCAACAAAGATTGGTAGAGGTGACTGCTGTGACAGAGCTGATAGCTGATGGTCTTGGGCTACGGGGAGAGGCTGTTCGATGTATTCTACTCCCTGTTGGGCTAGCCAGTGAGACATATTAATTGCATCATCAAAGCTCCAGCCTCCATTAGCATCTACGGTAAGTCTAGTTTGAGGTACTAAACGGCGGATTGCTGCAACCATGGCGCGATCTGCCTCGATTCCTTCGGGGCTGCCTAGCTTGAGCTTAAACATCTTGACTTCTAGAGTATTTTGCCAGTTTTTGAGTCTGGTAACGGCTGCCTCTGGGGTACTAATACCAATGGTGACGGATATCGGGACAATGCGATCGCGATTTAAGCCCCAAATTTGCCACAGGGGTAAACCCGCTTTTTTGCCTAGCCAGTCATAGAGAGCCATATCTATTGCTGCTTGAATCGCCGAAGCAACCTGAATCTGCTGTAATTTTGCTCTAATCTCTTCACGTTGCAGGGGATGAAACTGCTCTAGCTGAGGAATAATCTGTTTAAATTCTAATAACAAATTAGCCGTATCTTCAGATTGACTTTTAGTAATCGAAAATGGTGATACTTCTCCCCATCCTTCAAGATTTTCAGCGTGGATACGTAGCCAGATATTAGTATTTTTAGCCGTAGTGCCGCGACTGATTTGTAGTGCAAATTTTTTGTGAACAGTAAAAGTCTCAACCGTTAATTTCATAATTGTGGCGATCGCCATTACTTTGAGCTTGCCCAAATCATCTTAATTTAACCCCAATCGTTTTTGCCAATACTTTCTTGTGGTCGAGATCATCTAGGTGAGCAAAAATCTCTCTCCAGCAAAATCTAACGCTAATTTAACTGTCTTGTCACTGGAATTAGCGATCGCCAAGATCACGATGCAACTTCTCTAAAATAGGCAGCGTCTAAGAACATTGTTAATATCAAAACCTAATCATCGTTACTCAGATCGACTCAAGTTTATATTTATGACTTTTCTGCTGTCCTCTTATGGTCGTTGGATTGGGCTGATTTCGGCAATGATGCTCAATGCGATTGTACTTAGTTCCCCGCAAATTTCTGGGGCGCAATCTACTGCGCCAGGATCAATTACTCTTAAATCAGATATCCAAGAATCTAATGCTAAAACAGGTATCATTACTGCTAGAGGCAATGTCCAAATCAACTATCCAGCGCGACAAATTCAGGCTACTGCTGCCCAAGCACAATATTACAGCCGTGAACGTCGTTTGATTTTGACAGGAGATGTTTATGTGATTCAAGAGGGAAATAGTATGCGGGCTGAAGAAATGACTTATTTAGTCGATGAAGGACGCTTTATTGCCACTCCTGAAGGCGATCGCCAGGTAGAATCTACCTATATTATTACTGAACCCGAAGAATAATTACTGATTACTAAAATTGTGTCCTTAGTTTTAGAAAACATTCACAAATCCTATGGCAAGAGGAATGTCGTTAATCGGGTAAATCTCCAAGTTTTACCAGGAGAAATTGTCGGCTTGCTTGGCCCTAATGGTGCGGGAAAGACTACTACGTTTTATATTGCTACGGGTTTGGTTAAGCCCAATGATGGAACAGTCAAGTTAAATGAGCGCAATGTAACATCATTAGCTCTGCATCAACGAGCGCGTCTTGGCATGGGTTATTTAACCCAGCAAGCAAGTATTTTTCGTAATCTCAGCGTTCAAGACAATATTTTATTGGTTTTAGAACAGACAGGAATACCTCGTCCCGCTCGACCAGTCAGACTTCAACAGCTATTGAGGGAATTTCGCTTAGAAAAAGTGGCACATACTTTGGGATCGCTGGTTTCAGGAGGAGAAAGAAGGCGTACTGAATTAGCCAGAGCTTTAGCAGCTGGGCTAGATGGTCCTAAATATTTGTTATTAGATGAACCCTTTGCGGGGGTCGATCCAATTGCCGTGGCTGAAATGCAGCAAATTATTGCTCAATTGCGCGATCGCCAAATGGGTATTTTAATCACCGACCACAACTTTCGGGAAACCCTAGCAATTATTGATCGTGCTTATGTGATGCGAGATGGTCAGATCCTTGCCTCTGGGACAGCAGAAGAACTTTATAATAACTCTCTGGTTAGGCAATATTATTTGGGAGATCATTTTCAAAAATAGCTTGAGCTAAGAATATTGCCGCTAAGCGTTGATTAAGATTACAAGTAAGACGCTGTGAAACTTGATTATTGATGATTTCTCTCCAAAATGAGGGTAACTGGACCGTCATTTTCAATGTTGACTTCCATCATGGTGCCAAATTTACCTGTGGCGATCGCCAAACCGCTTTGATTGAGTTGGCTAACAAATAGATCGTAAAGCGGTTCAGCAATACTGGGTGCAGCCGAATCACTAAAGGAAGGACGACGACCTTTAGTACAATCGCCATAGAGAGTAAATTGGCTGACGACTAAAATTTCTCCCTGAATATCCATTACCGACTTACCCCAGGGTTGGTTGGCAGCTTTATCGGGAAATAACCGTAACCCCAGACATTTGCGAGTCATCCAGTCGAGTTCAACTTCGGTATCGGTAGCGCAAATTCCGACCAAAAGATTTAATCCCTGACCAATTTTGCCAATAATTTTGCCCTCAACCTTAACGGCAGAAGATTTGACTCGCTGGACAATAACACGCATTTATTTGGTTAATCAATTATTACTTAGCAAAGCCTTTAGCGCGATCGCTTTTGGGTAAACAAACGCAATTTTCAATTTGTTGACGAAGTGTCGCCTCATCCAAATTTTGACCAATTAAAACTAACTGGGTTTTTGGTTCGCCTCGCCATTCTTCATCTTCTAAGGTAAAGCGTTTACCGCTTAAGTGAAAAACATGACGCTTCGGACTTTCATCAAACCAAAGAATTCCTTTGGCGCGGAAAATATTTTCCGCTAGCTGATTATCTAAAAAGTACTGAAATTTGCGAATATTAAAGGGACGATCAAACTTAAATGAAATTGAAGCAAAGCCATCGTTTTCTAGATGATGGGAATGATCGTGATGATCGTGGTGATGGTCATGATGCTCATGATGCTCATGATCGTGCTGGTGTTCTGCTGATTCAGTTTGCTCAAAGTACTTATCTGACTCAAACAAACCAACGCTTAAAATCAAGGGAAGTGACACCTGAGACTTTTGTGTCCGCAAAATGCGAGCTTCTTTTTTAATATCTCTAACCCTAATTTCTAAGGCATCGACATCAGCTTCGTCTACTAAATCGGTTTTATTTAAGACAATCACATCACCATATTGAATTTGACTCAAAGCTGCTTCGCTATTGAATAAATCCAGGCTGAAGTTGGAACAGTCTACCATAGTGACGATTGAGTCTAAACGAGTCATGTCGCGTAACTCTGTACCTAAGAAAGTTAGTGCCACAGGAAGCGGATCGGCTAACCCAGTTGTTTCTACAACTAGGTAATCAATCTTTTCTTCACGTTCTAGAATTTTATAGACTGCATTGACTAAATCTTCGTTAATCGTGCAGCAGATGCAGCCATTGTTTAGCTCAACCATGCTTTCGTCAGTTGAGACAATTAGTTCATTGTCTATGCCGATTTCACCAAACTCATTGACCAAAACTGCGGTCTTAATTCCGTCTTGATTGGTCAGAATATGATTAAGTAGGGTGGTTTTCCCACTACCCAAAAAACCAGTAATGATGGTGACGGGTAAACCTTTTTTGGACGCATCCATTCTAGAAGCTGCTTGTGGTTGTTCAACAGTTGTCATAGCGATCGCTCTTAATGATAATGATGTTGTCAGACTTAAGATAATTATTATTTATTGTAGATTTATTATTACTCACTAAGAGCTGACTTCATTTGAGAAATTTGGTAACTTTACCTAGAATATAGTTGGACTCATGAATTACTGCGGGTTTTTTTTGCAGACGGGCAGCCAAGATTGCGGGGCGGCTATATATCCTCCCGTAGTAAACACTGCATCAATTTGGTGTTCTTTGATTAACCTCTGAGTTTGAAAGGTAGATGAAATCAAGCTAGAAGTAATTTGGAGTGTTTGCAGACTAAACTTCTGCTGAAATCCCTTGGTACGAAACTGGTTTCCAGACGATTTGTTGTCCCCAACCACTCTATTTTGTAATCTGATAGTTCTGCCAGAGCGATCGCTGGAAATAAATGCCCTCCTGTACCACTGGCTGCTACGAGTAAACGAGGTGGAGATGATGCCATATAGTCTTAAGTCCTAACTTCATTTGACCTGAATGTATCTTATTAGGCTTAATATTGCTATTGATGGCTAGCAGAAGACAACCAAACCTGAATCAGAGGCTAAAAGTATTGGTTGCGTTGTGATAATTGATAATTATTAATGCATAGGTTTAAAGCCTCTCCTTTGAAATAAAATCTTGGTTAGTTCACTACACTCAATGGTTCGGACAGTTTTATTAACGAACTTGTAAGCCTTACAGGACAATAGTTATCAAAATTTGGCTTTTTTCTCAAGTTAGCTATAAAGCTAACTTTGATTAAATTAAGTTTGCTGATGATAAATGCGAATTCTCTAGGCTTTCAGTCTTTGAAATTATTCAAATTTTGCCCGAACCATTGTACACTGAATTACTACTTAATTATTTGTAAAAATTGGTATTGTTATCAATCTAGGTGTTTACTAAGCAGATTTAACTTATTATCTAGCTTTGAAAAAGTAATTTTTTTATATTCTTATTATATTGCCTATGATATTTTTTCTTATTTTCTAAAATTAATTTGGTTTAATTAATTCTAAATAAGTGTTAATTTAGGTTATTAACTTGGTAAGTTAGGTTTTTTAGCTAATTAGTCTAATCTTTCTGCTTTTTAAGCTTCCTTAATATTTACTATGATATTAATATTTCTGATTTTAAGGCTTGGCATAATTAAAAAAAATAGTAAATAAAGTTGACTAAAAAAATCTAAAATATTATCACCTCAGTAGAAGGTAAAATTAACTAAATTAGTAGCTGAATGTATTATGCTATGTTTTATATCTTGATTAGATTTTAGTTTAAATTTACTGTTACTTAGTAAGAGCAAAAACTTAATAAACTTCTTGCAAAAATAAATTAAGAATTAAAATGGGTAGCTTTTGATGTTACGTTGCGTTTTACTCCTGTGGTATATCCTTGTGATACTTTTAACTTTTCCTGTCAAGCAGGATATCCGAAGGTGTATACCATATGCGGAGCGGTATGCTAAAGCACTAGCTTCCCTAAAGGACTCGCTTCGCATCGCGCGTCGTCCTTTAGCACAATGTGACTTTTAACTTTTAACTTTTGACTTTTGACTTTTGACTTTTGACTTTTAACTTCACTTAACCAGGATTTATAAGATGCATGCAAGAGATTAAGGTTAATTTTATTCCTTGGTTTCTAAGTCATTTGTTGTTGATTCTTCGATGGCTTCCCGAATAAATAACCGCACTAACTTATCGTAAACTCCTGCACCAATATATTGAGGATATTTATGAGAGCGGCTGTAAAGCCAAACCAAATTATCTTGATAATAAATACGCACATCTTTAAATAGACCTTGGCAATTTGGAATCAGAGAATTAGCCTTATTCAAAGCATCTGTCCAGCGATCGTACCGTGCCTCAAAGCCAGGAGCTATAACTCGAAACATTCTTATTTAACTAAATATGAAAGTAGCCGATAATGTTTTAGTATTCTATATTCATTTAAAAAAAGCAAATGGAAAACACCAACTGGGCAGATATAGCATTTGGAGTAGTTGCTCTATTAATTGTTATTAGTGGTTTATTAATGCTGTTTCAAGGTATTGGTGCTATGAATAAAAAAGACTAAACCAGGGAATGAAATAGTTAGCTCGATCAAGCCTGGAATTACTCAGTTTGGTTTTTGGTGTTAAGAAGATTTACACAAAGTAGAGGGTTTTGAGTCAGTAGCGATCGCACCTTGAGGAGTTAGATATTTTTATCTATACTCGCGTTCTCCAACTGTGGACAAACATTAATTGGCAAAGTGAAGTAGAAAGTAGAGCCTTCGCCGACGATAGAATCTACCCAGATTTTGCCACCATAGCGTTCAACAATTTTCTGGCAGATAGCAAGTCCGATACCAGTACCCGAATAAACATCTACAGGATGCAGCTGTTGAAAAACTTGGAAAATAGTTAACTGAAATTCTGGTGCAATACCAATACCGTTATCGGTTATGGTAAATAACCATTCTTGATCTTGTTTAGTTGCGCTAACTTCTATTTTAGGAGCTGGCTGGCTAAACTTGATCGCGTTTTCCATAAGATTTTGGCACAGCTGCTGAATTTCCCTGGGGTTAATGAGGATTTGAGGTAAATCTTTGACGGTAATTTCTGCTCCGGTTTTGGCGATCGCTGGTTGCAAATCTTCAATAACCTGATGCAATATTTGATTGAGATCGACCATGATCCAGGTTTGTTGACTTGTACCAGCACGGGAATAAGCTAATAAGTCTTCAATCAGTATCTGCATTCGAGAGCTACTATTAGTAATACGATTTAGATATTGCTGCGCTTTTTCATCTAATTCATGTTGATATTCTTGAGCTAATAGTTCAGTAAACATATTTAGCGATCGCAATGGTGCTTGCAAATCATGAGCTACAGTAGCGGCAAAGTCTTCAAGTTCTGCTAATTTATCTATGTTGTTTGCTGCTGACTCAGGTTGACAATTATTTGTCAGAATACGATTTTTTTTCACCATAATTATTTTGCTCTTTATAACTAGACAAATATTTAATGCTGAGCGCGAATACTTTAACTTGGTATTTTTACCAATAATCAAGATCTAGAGAAATACATAGTTATTTTCAGTGTAATTAACTTTGGTTTAATTACACTCGGTTATTCCACTGATTTTACGTATTCTAAATGTATTTGAGATATTATGCTGCTTAACAATAATTAACCTTAAGCTAGTGTGGATCATACTTAATACATACGTGGTATGAGCATCAGACCAGACAATATTCAAGATTATATTTGCCCAGAAGTGGCTAAATCACCGATATTTTCCGCGCTGAAAATCAAACTCAGATGAAAACGTGCTGGAAAATACTAAACTATTAATAAATTGAGATAAAATTATATTTAAAGGGTGTCTCAGATTTCTAAACTTTAATTGAGGTAGATGACTCATGACTGCTTTAAAGTTGACCAAACAAGATATTGTGGGAATTACGGAAGAAGAAGTAGCTACGATTGCTGGTCGTTTGGAACAAGACGAATATGATACTCCTTTTGAAGCATTAGAAGATTGGCATTTACTTAGAGCGATCGCCTTTCAAAGAGAAGAATTAGCTGAGCCTTATTTTCATCTTTTGGATATTGAAGCCTACGATGAAGCTTAAATCATCGCATCATTGCAAGAAGCTAGATAGGGGCAGTAAGCGCATTTTTTCATAGTCGGGGTGGCAGTGTAGTTACCCTGATGAATTTGTTGTGCTAAAGCATCTGCTTCGACGGCAATTTCAGCTAGATCGCTTGGAGTAAAACTATAAATCTGATCATGTCGTAGGTAAGCAATGTGTGCGTTAGGGTAGTTTAGAGCGGCGGCATATACCCAGAGTTGCAGGCGGTGATCTTGAGGCTGCATCGTGCGATCGCTTTTATAATCTAAAACCCAATCATCGCCCACTAAATCGATTACCCCGTTGAAGGTGAGGCGATCAAGTTTAAAGCTAATCTGCTGTTCTTTGGCTACGGCTGTCTGACGCAGGTGTTGATATACGGGTAATTGAAAAAATCTTTGAGCTAGAGCAATCGCCTCATCAAATACTGACTGTGACCAATCTCCTTCGGCAAAGGGTAATAAGTCTTGAGGTTGGGTTAGGTTGTGTTCTAGGGCTTTATGCACCAGAGTTCCAATCTGCATTCCATAAGCGAAACCTTCCCCCAAACCTGGATGTCCATCGATAAAACGTAGCTTAAACCGTTGGGGACATCGAACATAGTCAGTCAATGCGGTAACGGGAAGTTCTGATAATCCTGAACCTAGGTTGTTTAACAACAGCGGTGGCAAATATTCGGGGATAGCAGAGGTTGGTGGTGTGGGAGGTAGGGCTTTAATCTCTGTATAGGGAATAGTAATAGTCGGTATCTTGGCAATAGCTAAACCACGCTGGAGGCGATTTAATTCTCCTTTATAAGGTTCAGCAGCACTCAAGATTAAATAATCTTTGGCTCTAGTTAACGCTACGTATAATACTCTTACTGCTTCCTCGCGTTCTTTTTGTTCATGCAAATACTCTAGCCAGCTATACAGCACTGGTTTTTGCGGTTCTCCGTGATAATTTTTACTTTTTATTGCTACCCCTAGTTGAGCATCAAAACGTACCGCAGGATAAGACTTAGAACGTTCTTTACTCAGATCTGCCACAACTACTAAAGACCACTCTAAACCTTTAGCAGCATAAATCGTCATTAATGAAACAGCGTTATTCACTGCTAATATGGGGCGGGGTACAGCTACCTCTTTTTCAGCTAAACGCTTGAGGCGACGCACTACCCCAAATAAATCGTAAGTACCTTGTTCTAAATCTTTAACCAACTGCTGAAAACCTTTTTGATCCGCCAGTCTTCTTGCTGCCCCAGCCAAGTTAGCAATTACCGCCGTATATCCAGTTAATCGATCTGCAAGCTGTAAAATCCGAGATGGCATTTCTAATTGGCGCAATTTTAATAGCTGCTGCAATACTTTGATTGGACGTTCTAATTCCGCCAACTGAGATTTTTGTATCTCATCCCACCAGCAACTATCTTGATCTGGTTGGTGTTGCTCAAATGATTGACGCACTTGAAATAATAAGCGATCGCTGATGGCAAAAAAAGGACTCCGCAACAGTGCTACTAAAGCAAGATCGTCTTTTTGATTGGCCAGAAAACGTAACAGGGCAGTAGCGTCTTTAGCTTCTCTGGTAGCTAACAGATTGCCCCCTCCCGCAGGGGCGATAGGAATACCAATTGCTGCTAATGCTTCGCCGTATACTTCCAAAGGTTGCCAAGTACGAGTCAAAATGGCAATATCTTTAGGTTCAATCGGGCGTAACTGTCTAGTTTGCTTGTCAAATACAGGAGTTTTTTGTTCCAGCATCTGCTTAATTTTTGCTGCTAAGCTAAATGCTTCCACTCGCTGTCTGTTAGCCTTATTGGGCTTCGGTGGTTTGTCTTCACCTTCTTTGGTTAGTGGATCACCAATAACTAACACTTGTAAATAGTTATTTGCTGCAACGCCTGATTCTGCTGGTTTTGACTGACGAAAGGAATTGAGATCCTGATGGTTTTTTGCCAGTAGGGGCGCAAAGATTTGATTAAACTGCTTGATTAAAGTCTCATGGGTGCGAAAGCTGGTGCTAAGAATAACTTCCTTGCCGTTATTACCCAGAATGCGATCGCGAAATTGCTGGAAAACTCGAATATCTGCCCGCCGAAAACCATAGATTGACTGTTTAATATCCCCGACAATAGTTAATTCAGCGTTAGCTGTGAGGGTGTTAAGTAACTCTGCCTGAGTCGGGTTAGTATCCTGAAATTCATCAATTAAAAATACCTGCCATCGCTGATGATAATAGTCTTGTACCTGAAGCTTTGACACAGCTTGTATGGCATATAGTTCTAAGTCGCTAAAGGTAAGCACTTTTCTCTGTAGCTTAAGACGACTAAGATAATCCGTGACTTCTTGATAGGCTTCGCTTAAGACAGGAAGCATTAATTTCAACTGTTGATCGGCATCAGATAATTCTAAGTCTAGTAATCCTTGACTAGTAACCCTTTTAACAGATTCTCTTAGGGTTTTTAACGCATCCTTAACAATTTTGATATCCTGCCAATTCTTTGGACTACCGACACGTAGGTTTACTTGAGTGATAGTTGCGATCGCGTTATCGATATTTTCTGCATCTTCTAAATCTTCCATCGCCTCTAATACAGAATTGCGAATTACTTCTAATTTATCCCCTGCTTGTCCCTGATGCTGTTCTAAAACTTCCCAAGTAGCTTGCCAGACGGGATCGTTGACTATGGTTTTCACTGCTAAAGTTCGAGCCTTGGCAATCAACTTATTCCAGTCTTGAATACCTTGACCTATAGCTTTGTTAGCGGTGTAAGGATCGTCTAATAATCTGTTTAAAATCTCTTGCAGCAAAGAATAAGGAATGGCGTTAAAAACTAGGGGCGATAATTGAGTTATTGCCTGTTGCAGCGCATCTCCTAACCAAACTTGCCCTTCTAAATCATCCAATACCTGAAAGTCCGCAGGAATATTAATGACCTGAAAATGTTCCTGACAGACTCGCGCCGAAAGAGCATGAATCGTGCTAATTTGGGCAGCTTCCAACTCGGCAATTAAATCTAAACGCTGGGGTAACTCTTGACTGACGAGAGTACGGATACGCGATCGCAATTCGGTAGCAGCTTTTTCCGTAAAAGTGACTGCAACTATCTCCAAAGGCGATAAATTACGCTTTTGCAGATAATAAAGATATCTCTGCGCCAACATATGTGTCTTTCCCGTACCTGCCCCCGCTGTAATTACCACACTACAGGGTGCATAGGCTGCTGCTTGTTGTTCGGGAGTAAGATTAGACATGATTACTGATTACTGATGCTAATTTACATCAAGTATTTTATACGTTTTAAGAAAAAAGCTAGGTTTCTTATGTTGATAACAATAAGCGATCGCTCCGTAGTAGAAAAATTGATTAATATCCGCAATTTCGCGAATTTACGATATCCCTACTGGTAGTTATATTTGGGTAAATACCGATATGGCAAAATCTCATTGGGAGTAAAGCATGGCGTTTGAGCAGGAATTAGACATTTATTTGCGATCGCGTTTTACCCTGATGATTTTGGTCATGCCAGAGGAAGAAAGAGCATTACAGAGTGTCAAGCAGGTATGCGATAAAGCCAAACGCCCCTGTCTTAGTTGAGATGTTGCTGATGGGTTTCAAGCAATAACTAATTGTTCTGGTTCAATGTCTTCTGCCCGCGATCCTCTATCAGCACTAGAACAGGTGGATAAAGCCGATGGTGATGGTTTATTTGTCCTCAAAGATTTTCATGACTGCTGGAGTAATCCTCAATTTAAGCGCAAACTCCGTAGTGTTTCTCAACGACTCAAGTTTAGTAAAAAGTCGATTCTAATTACTGCTCCCTCGGCGAAGATTCCCGTAGAGTTAAAGGATGAAGCAGTCATCGTCGAATATCCCTTACCCAAAAATGATCAATTAGGAACCGTACTGCAAAGATTAACTCAAACCCCAGGAGTCAGAGTTAATTTAACTAAACTAGGCAGAGAAAAACTGATCCAGGCAGCTCTAGGTTTAACTTCCGCCCAGGCACAAAGGGTATTTGCTAAGGCAATTGTTAGTAACGGGGTTTTAGATGACCGCGATATTAATTTAGTTACCGAAGAGAAGAAACAAATTATTCGCGAGAGTCAAGCGTTAGAGTTTTATGCCGTCCACGAAACACCAGGAGATGTGGGTGGTTTGGGAGTATTAAAGGAATGGTTGCGGTTGCGGGAGCGTGCTTTTTCCCAGGAAGCCCGTAACTATGGCTTACCAGCCCCCAAAGGTATTGCCCTAATTGGGATTCCAGGGACGGGCAAAAGTCTCACCGCCAAGATGATTGGGGGATTGTGGCAGTTACCCTTATTGCGGTTGGATGTGGGTTCTTTGTTTGGCTCTTTGGTCGGGGAATCGGAAGAGAGAACCCAAAAGGCTTTACAGTTAGCCGAAACCGTTGCTCCCTGTATCCTCTGGATTGATGAGATAGAAAAAGCTTTTTCCTTTGGTGGTAGTGATGGCGGGGTCAGTAAGCGGGTATTTGGGACAATTTTGACCTGGATGCAGGAAAAAACAGCACCCTGTTTTGTGGTGGCGACAGCTAATGATATATCTAGTTTGCCTCCAGAATTACTGCGTAAGGGACGCTTTGATGAAATTTTCTTCCTCGATTTACCCACCGCAGCCGAACGACAAGAGATTTTTACCGTCCATTTACGCAGGCGCAACCGCTTACCCCAAGACTTTGATGTGGCTCAGTTAGCCAGACAGTCAGAGGGATATGTGGGGGCAGAAATCGAACAGGCGATTATCGATGGGATGTATGTGGGATTTAATCAAGGGCGGGAGTTTACCACCAGCGATCTTTCCCATGCCCTCAAGCGTCAAGTACCGTTATCTGTCTCTCAGCAGGAAACTATTGCAGGATTACGCAGGTGGTTAAAAGAAGGCAGGGCGCAGTCGGCATCTTTTGAGGAGATCAGGGAAGCAGAGCAGTAGTTTGTACCATTGCAGTTGGATTTGAAGTGTTGAGTCAACAATTAAATTGTTTCAAATTAAGAAGGTAGGGATAAATAAATTTTTTAGGGTCAGGATAATGGCGAGACACCGTGACACGGTAAATTCTATTTTCAATTTAATTATGTCGCTTTACTTAACGTAAATATTTATATAACTATGAAATATTCTAAAGATGTATGGACTTGGATGATTGCTGCTACTCATTTAATCGTCTATTGGTTTGCCTCCTACTTATGTATGCTTCTTTTTGTGGGTATATTTATTAGTGGAAGGCAAATGCCATCAAGATTTCAGTACGTTACTTTTACATTTTTGTGGATTGGTAAAGTTCTAATTACTCTATTTATTTTAGCGTATTTATTTACCGTAATATACGAATTATATTTATTATATAAAAGTATAACAACTAATAAATTAAGTCCTAAAGACAGACAAAAATTCAGTCAATGGCTATTTAACGAAATTCCTTTTTTGGGAATACGCATCAGTAAATTTGCTTTATTTAAATTATATTCCGACAAAACACCTGCCTCAGTTCGAGTATTAGCAGAAGCTTTAAACAAAAGTAAAAATCCAAAATTAAACAGCAACATATTAAAAAAACTTTCAGGAATCACAGAACAAACTTGTATCGATGAAGTCTGTGAAGTCTGGAACCATAGTCGCCATCGAGATTTAACTCATTTGTTGGTTGAAAAGAACTGGGTAGCTTCCGCACCAATAAATATTAGAGTACTTAGTGCTTTAAAAACAAGGAAGTTACAAGTTATTACTAATGGTGGCAAGGAAATTGTCGAGCCTTTATTAAACGCGTTTCGAGATAAAGATTCCGAGATTGCTAATCGAGCTAGTGAATGTGCAACTATGTTCGACCAGCCTGAATATAAAGAGCTTCTTTTTCGTTTAGTGCTAGAACAAGACCATCCAATTGCTCGTCAAGTTGTCATTAAAGCTCAATATGCGCCTCGCGAACCTAGCCAAAGAGCGGTGTTTTATTTTTTAACCGAACAGTGGGATAAGTATGAAAGCTTAGACTACGAATACAGTCTTTTGCAAACAGCCTTTGAACATAGTAATGAGCAGCTACGCCAAAAAATAACGGAGCAGATTAGAAAAGCTGGTCGTGTTGAATGGCTAAAAGTTTTTGCTGGTGGAAATCAAAATAGGCGATTGGGAGAAATGACTAATGCTGAATGGGAAACGACACTGACAATTCTTGATAGTGGTAAGCAATGGGGAGAAATGTGGGGGTTAGCTCAAAAAGCTCCTGCTATCTGGAGTAAAAAAATACTACAAAAGTTGAAGCAGATAGAATGGGTACCAGAAGCAAAAGAGGAACGAAAGGGCTTTGAAAGGTTAATAGAACTAGCAGATACATGTTCAGATAAGCCAGACCCAATTTATTGCAAAGCTACTTATCAAGGTAATTTGGGGGAATCTGTAAGTATCTACAAGATAAGCTTAAGCCTTGATGGAAAAATACTTGCCTGCGAGGGTCGCAATAAGATTTATTTTTGGTCAATGTCCCTTAAGTCAATTATTATAAATAATTTAATGACTCCTACTATTAATCGTTGGCATGATGATTATAGCCATAGTATTAGCCAAGAATTTTCGATCGTTCTCAAAGAAATGAGCGTCAGCCCTGATGGAAAAATACTTGCTACTTGTAGTTCTTCTGATGGTGATGGTGGTGGTGGTTCCCATGGTAGTGTAATTATTCTGTGGCAACTCGTCGATATGGACTTATCCTACTCAGTGACCACCCGCATGTTGTCTCGTGTCATTGATCAAGGACTTTGTAGAGGATTAAGTTTTAGCCCTGATGGAAAAATACTTGCCTGCATGTACAGTAGTACTGTCGATCTATGGTCAATACCCGATGGCAAATTCCACGGTACTCTCGTCGATCATGATGAGAATAAATGGGCGTTCTTCGATATAGAATTCACCCCTAATGGAAAACTTGCTAGCCTTGCCGGGAGCAGAATTAAGCTGTGGTCAATTAATTATTTTTCACCAGATTTATCTCCACTAATGGAACTTCCGATTAGACAGCTATATCAGCAGAATAAAAATTCTAAAGTATTACAGAATAAAAAGGTTAATCAAGAAGAAAAATAATGGTTGGACTTCATGCAGGCATTGATTGATTGGCACCAAAGATTTGATGTGGAAGTGGAAGATGCACCCCAACTAATAAGTAGTGGTGAATTTGATATTGAAATTGAGGGGTAAAAAAATCAAAATCATGGATAACTTGGAATTGAGATTAGCTTCATTAAAACATTTATTATTCAAAACTAATTTATATCAAAAATTAATTCATAATAAAAATTACAAAAACCTTAATACAAAAAAATATAAGGAAAGTTTAAAGAGTTTGTGTAACTCAATTGAGGGTGAAATACATGAAGCACTAGAATTACTGAAAACTGAAGGTGTTAACCAACAAGAAAACTTTTTATACGTTGAGGTTACAAACTATTTGAAAAATGAAGCTGAACTTAAACCACTGAAAGCTAAGCTGAATGAAATTAGTGAAAATATATTGAGAGAATCTGAAAGTTGCGAGGTAAATATTTTAGCTGGCTTAGATATGCCACCAGAATGGCTTTTTCCGACATCGACAGCTAACTCAAAAAGTGACATGCCTATCATTAATTCATATGTGCAGAAGAATTTTGCAAATAATGAAGATGAATTATTTATCAACGTGCTTATGAGCGATGAAAGGGTAAAACAAACCCTTAACTTATGGAAGAATAAATCAAAAATTGCTGAAAGATACCCAATTCTTGAAGAAGCAATAAAAGCTCATATTGAAGGAAAATTTTATCTCAGTGTTTCAACTTTAATTCCTCAAGTAGAGGGATTATTGAGAGATTCTTTACAGAGCATGGGTAAGAACGCTGATTTTGATTCTATGGGTAAAGAAGATATGAAAAAAGCTATTTCTACTTTAAAAGATTCCTGGAAATATCAATTTCCTAAATTATCAGAAGCAACATTAGTTCTAGATTCTTTACCTGATGTCGTAAGTGACTTGTATGAAAAATATTCTCCTTCTGAATCTGTACAAGGAAAGCTTTATCGTCATGGAATCTGTCATGGTACTCAAACAGATTTTGGTTCAAAGAAAAACTCTACCAAGTTAATCTTGATTCTGGATAGAGTTATTTTTTTCTATGTAATGACCTAAATGGTAGTTGATGCAAAGATTTTTTACTAGTGTTCAACTTTGATGTTAAAGCATATGTAAAAATAGGCAATATTTTAATAGTAGTCAAGTAATGAAATAATTTATATGTTTAGTTGGTTTAAAAAATGGCTAGGAACATCTAAAACTTCTCAACCTCAATCAGATGAAAAATTACTAACTTTAGAAAGAGAAATACAAAACCTACGATTAGAATTAACAGAACGCAACCAACTAATCGATCAACTCAAACAACAGCTAGAACAGCAACGCACTAGCGAAAACAACAACATTGACTCTGCTGTTCAAAACCAAATCGAACAACTACTAACCGATACTGCTGCCCCTGTCACTCAACTACTTACTCAGGCACATCTTTTAGAACAAGGAAAACCAGTACAAGCTAAAGATGTACTGCTAGTAGCTAAACGCTTAATCTCTACTTTAGAAGATAATGGTTTAAATATAGTTGGCCAGGTTAGTGAAACCGTCTCTTTTGACTCCAATCTCCACGAACCTTTGAGTGCCAGCACTGCCATTAATCCAGGCGCAAAGGTGGTGGTGAGATTTGCGGGTGTTTCTTATCAGGGTAAGGTGATTCGTAAAGCGGGGGTGGAATAATCCCCCTAAATCCCCCTTAGTAAGGGGGACTTTGATTTGTTCCCCCCTTTTGTAAGGGGGGCTAGGGGGGATCTTATTCTTCAAAAATTATGCGCGATCGCAACAACAATAACTTCCATCTTCCCTATAATCCTGACTTGGTAGCGAAAGCCAGAGAATTGAGGAAGAACATGACCCCAGCCGAGAAAAAACTCTGGTATGACTATTTGAGAAGTTTTCAATTTAGGGTATTGAGACAACGACCGATCGCTTTTTTTATTGTAGATTTCTATTGCGCTGCTTTAAAATTGGTGATTGAGGTTGACGGGGATTCTCATTTTACTAAAGCAGGAATTGCTTACGACACGGAAAGAACTCGAATTTTGGAAGGTTATGGCTTAAGGGTGATTCGCTTTACTAATGATGAGGTGTTACATAATTTTGAGACAGTTTGCGAGTTCATTGACAGAGAGATCCCCCTAAATCCCCCTTAAAAAGGGGGATTTAGGGGGATCTTATGGAATACCGTTACGAGCGATCGCATTCAATAAAATAATCATAAGATTTTGTATCCAATTCAAAGTTGAGTAAACTTTGCAAATAATTTATCTGTTCGGTGGATTCTACCGAATAGCAGTCATACATCGGATTTTCTGGCTCAATTTTGAACAGCTTTTGTAAATGCTCTAGATTGACATTATTTATAGCTTTTTCTCCGACCAAATCGTCCCCTTCTTTTTCAAACCAACGAAGTACTCGATCTATTTTTGGTCTTGAAGCTTCTTTTGTTTGATTTGAAAAAGTATTCTCAAGCTTTTGATTCGGTAATCTAGGATTGATTAAAAATTTAGGATTCATTCAAGACCTCGCGTTATCTTTAAATAGTTGATTTAGGGTTCTATTTTGCGACTAGAATCTGCTGGTTTAATCTCTTTTTCAGTAATGGAATCGAATTCACCAAGATGCTTTCCTCTGTTATCATACTTTTCTACTGTGCCATGATAAGAATCCCACTCATAAATATAATTTTCATCTTTCCATTTCTTTCGTAATCCACCTCCAGCTATAGGAGTTTTAGGTCTAACCCGTTTGGCTTCAGGAAAGGCTAATAAATTTTTAGGCGGTGGTATATAAGTCACTAATAAGGTAGCAAAAATTTTACCGCTTTATTATCACTTGTTTTTTCCGATAATGAAACTGCACAAACAAAACCCTTATGATAATCAATAGTTCGGACAATTT
>JAIMKV010000085.1 GCA_020692205.1 Myxosarcina sp. GA_180221_E-2-1-MAG-40_15 | reverse complement strand
TTAATACCAGCTTCTTTTAAATAAAACTTTAATTCAGCTTTGTTGAAATGGGATAAATAACTACTATAAGGTGATGAACGCACATCGGCTATTGCTGTTACTTGATGTTCTTCTAGTAAGGCAATATATTTTTCGATGTTGTGATTGGAATGTCCAATAGTAAATAGTTTTCTGGACATAAATTGTTTGATATAAATTCGATTTAATTTCTATTGTAGTAGGGACAATTTATAAATCATCCCCACAATACAAATTATTTAAAATTCGCCTTTCAACGCAGCATTACAGCGATCGCAAATTGTCGGATCGTCGGCAAAACTTCCTACAGAAAGAGAATAATTCCAACATCTTTCACATTTTTCTCCATCGGCTTTGACTACAGCAATAGTTGCCAAATCTGATTCACTTTTATAATCCGCATCTCCAATAGAATCGACTAATTCAACTTGGGAAGCGAGGAAGAAGTAACGTAATTCGTCTATATGCGAAGCGGTATCCTTTAGGATATTTTTTTCACTAAGAGTATTAGCAGAATTATAAGATGCAAGTTGATTTTTCAACTCCGAATCAGGAACATGAAGTAAGACTTTGGCATCGAGGGAAGAACCGATCGCTTTTGCTGTTCTGGCTTGTTCCATTACCTTGTTGACTTCATCTCGTAGATCTCGAATTACGTCCCAAAATTCATTTAATTCTGGCTTACTCCATTCCTTTTTGACTTCCACCCAACCAGCTTGGAATACAGATTGATAACCCGTATCATAAGGTAAGGCTTGCCAAATATCTTCTGCCATATGACACAATACAGGAGCGATCGCTTTTGCCAAATTTTCGATAGCAATAGCCAGTACTGTTTGACAACTACGACGACGTAAGGAATTAGGACTACTGATATAAAGCCTATCTTTGGCAATATCTAAATAGAAGTTAGATAAATCAACAACACAAAAGTTTTGGATCGCTTGGAAAAAGCGGAAGAATTGATAACTATCATAAGCGGCGGTAACTTCGGCAAATACTTCGCTCATGCGGTGCAGTATATACTTATCTAATTCAGGTAAGTCTGCATAAGCGATCGCATCTTTACTAGGATTAAAATCGTGTAAGTTGCCTAGTAAAAAGCGGGCGGTGTTACGCACTTTACGGTAGTTATCCGCCGTTTGCTTGATGATGTTTTTACCGATCCTGACATCAGAAGAATAGTCAACAGAAGCTACCCAAAGACGCAAAACGTCTGCACCATAAGCAGGTTCTTGCTTCTGATTATTCCCTCCTTCAATGATTAATTCGGGGGCGATCCCATTGCCTTTAGACTTACTCATTTTAAAGCCTTGCTCATCCACTACATAACCATGAGTTAAGACGGTTTTATAGGGTGCGATGCCATTAACTGCCACACTGGTAAGTAAGCTAGATTGAAACCAACCGCGATGCTGATCCGAACCTTCGAGATACATATCTACTGGATATTTTAATCTTCCTTTTGCTACTGCTGCCCAGGATGATCCTGAATCAAACCAGACATCCATCGTATCCGTACCCTTGCGATAGGTGCGTCCATTATTGCGATATTGTTCGGGTAATAATGCCGCTACTGATAATTCCCACCAAGCGTTACTACCTTTTTCGGCGATAATATCTTTAACATGGTTAATTGTTGCTTCGGTTAACAAAGGCTCGTTTGTTTCTTGATCATAAAACACAGGAATTGGTACACCCCAAGCACGTTGACGAGAAATACACCAGTCAGAGCGCTCGCTTACCATTGGCGTAATCCGTTTTTCTCCCTGTGCAGGAATCCAGGTAACGGTAGAAATAGCTTTCAATGCCTGATCGCGAAATCCTTCTACTGAGGCAAACCATTGTTCAGTAGCACGAAAGATCGTCGGTTTACCTGTACGCCAGTCATAGGGATATTTATGTGCATATGCTTCATGTTTGAGTAATGCACCCACCTCTTGTAGCGCGTCGATAATTGCCTGATTAGCTTCGCTTACCTTTTCGTTGCCTTTAGCAACTACCTGCAACCCGGCAAACTTACCTGCTTCTTCGGTAAATCTTCCTCCATCATCTACAGGAGAAAGAATCGGCAGCCCATATTTTTGTCCTGTGATATAATCTTCTTGTCCATGTCCAGGAGCAGTATGTACTAATCCTGTACCAGATTCCGTAGTAATATAATCGCCACCAATTACTACTTTACTAATGCGATCGTATAAAGGATGGTGATAAAGTGTATTTTCTAAAGCTTTTCCTAGAACAGTAGCTTTAACTGTAAGTTTAGTAGCCAAGGTTTCTGAAAGTCTTGCTACTAAATCTTTGGCAACAATCAGGTGTTGTCCGTTGCTTTGGGCTACTACATATTCCAATTCCCCATTAACCGCCACCGCTAAGTTACCAGGAATAGTCCAAGGTGTAGTAGTCCAGATAGCGACATTGAGATTAGGTAAATATTGTTCTAATTCTGTTGCGCCTTCGCCTAATTTATTCACAGGAAAAGCAACATAGATACTAGGAGAAGTATGCCCTTCGGGATATTCCAATTCCGCTTCTGCTAGGGCAGTACGCGAAGAAGGACTCCAATGAACGGGTTTTAATCCCCGATAAATATGCCCTTTTAAAACCATTTGACCAAAGACATCAATTTGTGCTGCTTCGTATTCAGGAGTTAGGGTAAGATACGGATGTGACCAATCCCCCCAAATACCATAACGCTTAAAGCTGGCACACTGTTCCTGTTGCGCTTCTAGGGCAAACTCTTTGGCTTTTTGGCGTAACAAGAGCGGGGTTAATTCTTTTCTCTCTTTAGATTTAAGCTTCTGAAGAACTTTGAGTTCAATTGGTAGTCCATGACAATCCCATCCAGGAATATAGTTAGTTTTATGTCCCTGCAATAACTTGTATTTATTAATAATATCTTTTAACACTTTATTCAGTGCATGACCCATATGGAGTGATCCATTAGCGTAAGGAGGGCCATCGTGGAGAATAAAAGAGTCTTTAATATTATTTTGTGATAGTTGCTCGTAAATTTTGTTTTCTGCCCAAAATTGCTGTAATTCTGGTTCACGCTGTACAGCATTCGCTCGCATATTAAATTTTGTTTGGGGCAGATTTACGGTTTCTTTGTAGCTCTTTGCTTCTGTCACTTTTTTAATGATCTAAAGGTTTTATTCTCCATCTGTATATTATTACTCGATCGCGTTTTGATCGTACGATTCTTGTTGGCGAATTTTCTTAGTGATTATTGATTATTGTCCACAGGGAAACACAGATCAAACAACTTCAAATGATTAAAAAGGAAATTCAATCCCCAGCCTAGATTCAAAATCACCGTCGGTTTTTAGATCGGCATTTAAGCCTATTGAACCTAATCCTGCTTTAGTTTTCCAGAAAGCACTGCCGCTAGTAAAGTGGGTGTCGTGATCGAGATTAGCTTTTATGCCTAAGTCACCTAAACTAGTATTGACACCTAACTTAATACTGCCACCTGTAAAAGTAGTATCTTCGTTGAATTGACCATCAACTCCAATCCTTGAACCATACAAAAGTTTGGTATCCCAGGAAGCATAGCCACCAGCAAATTGAGTTTCCTCATCTATGCGGACATCGACAGCGAGGAAACCAACTACAGTATTGGTGGCAACTTTGATGTTTCCTCCAGTAAAGGCGGTGTGTCGATCAAAGTTACCTTGGATTGATAGTGACGCTAGTTCGGTTTTGGCATTCCAGGCAGCATTAGCCCCGCTAAAATTAGTGCGATCATCAAAATTGCCTTGGACTACAATTATACCTATGGATGTCTTAGCATTCCAGGCAGCATTACCCCCAATAAAAGCAATATCTTCATTAAAGTCACCTCTGATTGCTAACGAACCTAATACAGTGTTGGCTTGCCAACCAGTAGTAGCTTTAATTGGTTCAATTTGATTATTGACATTAACCAGCAGATTTATTGAACCGATATCGGTATTGCTTTGCCAAAATGCTTTACCGCTATTTAAGTTGGCTTGAGCATCAAAATTGCCATCGAAAGCGAGAGAACCGAGATGAGTGTCAGTTTTCCACGTGGCCACTCCTGCCTTAAACGGAATTGAGCGATCGCCAAGATCATAATTAGTTTCCCGATCTAGATTGCTATGGTGTTCTAAAGTTAGAGTGGTAAAAGTTGGATTAGAAGGTTGAATGCGGTTAGTAGCTATTGTTTGCTTTAAATCAAGCACATACAAAGGTTCAGAGTTAGCAGTTCCTAAAAATTGTTTGGATGCGATTAACTCTAGATTGTCTGGGATATAGTAGCTAAAAGAAACAGGCTGCCCAGAGTTATTCAAGATCTGAATCGGTTCTAGAAAAATAATTGAAGTGCCGAGAAATACTTCTGTTGCAGTTAACCACATGAATAAATCTCTAAATAGATTTTTATCGCTCAAAAAAAGTTATAAAAGTTATCAATAATACAATAAATATTTTAATCTAATAGCAGTCTAGCCGATCGCCAACTTGATCGACATCATCTAACA
Organism: Myxosarcina sp. GA_180221_E-2-1-MAG-40_15; assembly: GCA_020692205.1. Classification (GTDB taxonomy): domain Bacteria; phylum Cyanobacteriota; class Cyanobacteriia; order Cyanobacteriales; family Xenococcaceae; genus Waterburya. The sequence continues at coordinate 14,823 of JAIMKV010000085.1, read as the reverse complement.
CTAGAACAGCTCAATATCCTAGCTGCGGTAACTTACGTTTAGATCATTCACAAGAAGGGTTAGATAATAAAGAAACGCAGACAATTATGTAAGCTAATGCAACTTCGACAAAAAGCGATCGCCACCCTGGTTCTGATCGCAATAGTTAGTTTAACTCTCGTCTCTACCCTGGTTCATTTACTGACTGAATCATGGTGGTTTGAGGCTGTCGGTTTCGCGGCTGTTTTTTGGACGAGAATTACCTGGCAGATCGCGATCTGGGTTGCTAGCTTGGCTATTTTTAGCTGGTTTCTCTGGTTCAATTACTGGTTAGCTAACCGCCTCAGTCGAGATCGCACTTTTAGCTTTCTAGCAGGTACAGAACTAGAGCCGTATACTAAAACTATTGCTAAGCTGTCGGCTTTGGTTTTCATTTTTATTGTGGCAATCGCTGCTGCCAATGCTAGTGCGGACTTTTGGTCAACCAGCCTCAAGTTTATTAACGCCACCGACTACAATCGCACCGATCCGATTTACGGTAAGGATGTAGGGTTTTATTTGTTTAAACTACCCTTTTACGAAGGATTACAAACCTGGCTATTTACTTTATTAGGAGCGGGTTTGTTAATGGCGATCGCGGTTTATCTACTCAAAGGCGTAATTTCCCTCAACTTTGCCCGACCAAACCTAAAAGAACCGAGACTTACAACCCAAAAACTAAGATTAGAACGTCAGTGGCACAACAATTTCCAGGGTAAACAAAAAGCTCATATTATTCTGTTGTTAGCAGCGATCGCCGTAACTATGGCGATCAACTTTTGGTTCAAGCGTTATGACTTGCTTTATGCTTCCAACGGCGTGGTTTGGGGTGCAGGCTATACTGATACTCACGCCAGATTATTTTCCTATTGGGTAATGGCGATCGGGGCGTTAATTTTGGGAATATTATTGATTGTGGCGGTTTGGCTGCGTCGCACCATGTTACCCCTTTATGGCATTGCCGCATATCTGTTAATTTTCTTTTTAGTCAATGGAGTTTATCCCGAATTACAGCAGCGCTTTAGCGTTGAACCTAACGAACTTGACCGGGAATTGCCCTATATTAAGAACAGTTTAGAATTTACGAGAGAAGCTTACAACTTAGAGGAGATCGATACCCAGGATTATCCTGTCACCAATAACTTAACCGCTGAGGTTCTCCAACAGCAACAGGGAACGATCCAAAATATTCGTCTGTGGGACTATCGCCCACTGCTGAGTACCTACCGTCAACTGCAAGAAATTCGCCCTTACTATTCGTTTAATGATGTTGATATCGACCGCTACACCCTTAATGGCAACTACCGCCAGGTGATGCTTTCGCCACGAGAATTAGACTATCAACGAGTTCCTCAACGAGCCAAAACTTGGGTTAACCAACGCCTGAAATATACTCACGGTTATGGACTGGTAATGAGTCCAGTCAATGAGGTAACCGCCGATGGCTTACCCGTATTATTCATTCAAAATATTCCCCCCGTCTCGGAAGTAGATGTCGAAGTTCAAGCACCCGCGATCTATTATGGGGAAGAAACTGAAGACTATATCTTTACCGGTACTACTACCCCAGAGTTTGACTATCCTCAGGGAGACGAAAATGCCTTTACCACCTATGATGGTGCTGGTGGTGTCCCCATACCTAACTGGAGACGAAAACTGGCTTATGCTTATGATCTTAGTAGCTTAAAGATTTTAATTTCCAATTACTTTACCACTGATTCCCGCATCCATTATTATCGCCAAGTTAAGCAACGGGTGAGTCAGGTAGCTCCTTTTTTACAGCTAGATAGTGACCCCTATATTACCTTGATTGATGGTAGGTTACAGTGGATCATTGATGCCTATACCAAAAGCGATCGCTTCCCCTATTCCGAACCAGTGGAGCCAGGAATTAACTATATCCGTAATTCGGTTAAGGTTCTGGTAGATGCCAAAGACGGAACTATGCAGTTTTTTGTCGTTGACGAAAACGAACCGATTTTGGCTACCTATCGTAAAATCTTTCCCAATCTCTTTCAGGCACAAAATACGATTCCGCCTCAAGTAAAAGATCATTTCCGCTATCCCCTAGATTTATTCAAATACCAGGCGCAGATGTATCTGGCATATCACATGAATGACCCCCAGGTATTCTATAACCGTGAGGATCTCTGGCGTTTCGCTACCGAAAGCTACGAGGGAAATCAACAGGCGATCGAACCCTACTATCAAATCATGAATCTGCCTGGGGAAACACAGGAGGAATTTATGTTAATTTTGCCCTTTACTCCCGTCAACAAGGATAATATGATCGCCTGGATGGCTGCCCGTTCAGATGGTGATAACTATGGCAGTATGTTGCTGTATGAATTTCCCAAACAAAAGCTGATCTATGGCCCATTCCAAATTGAAGCCAGAGTCGATCAAAATCCCGAGATTTCTCAACAGCTAACTCTTTGGAGTCAAAAAGGTTCGGGGGTGATTCGGGGCGATCTGTTGGTAATTCCCCTTGACGGATCATTGCTGTATGTCGAACCAGTTTATCTCCGTGCCGAACAAGGAGAACTGCCCGAGTTAAGAAGAATCATTGTTGCTTATGATAGCCAGGTAGTAATGCGCCCAACTCTTGCAGAGGCTTTAACCGCCCTGTTTGGCAATGAGCGATCACCCCAGATAGCACAGCCATCCACCCCGATCAATGCCGATGAATCTCTGATTCAGCAGGCGGCAGAAGCTTTTGAACGAGCCGAAACAGCTCAGCGCGAGGGTAATTGGGCAGAATATGGTCGCTATCAGCAACAGCTAAAAGGAATAATTCAACAGCTACAGGAATAACCAGCAATAACCATAAAAACGATGATTTTTCACAATATAGTGCAGCATCCCTGGACGAGAAAACAAATAGAGTTTAGTAATTTTTCGCTTTCTTATGTTGAGGGAGGTAATCCAAGTGGTAATCCTCTGTTGTTTATACATGGCTGGAGTATATCGGCAGAGCCATATCAAGATAGTTTGAACGCTTTGGCACAAAAATACTGGGCGATCGCTCCTGATTTACCAGGATTTGGACATTCTGACTATTCAGGTTCTTTATCTAGCTATCAAACCTATATCTACTGCATTTGGCAACTGATTGAGCGGTTAAACTTAGCTCAATTTCAGCTAATCGGACATTCCTTTGGTGGCGGGGTTGCTTTGGCACTGGCTGCTGCTATTCCTCAGCAAGTTATTAGTCTAATCGTCATTAACAGTACTGGAATTCCCTTGATTTCTATACCTGACCTAGTTCAAAGAAGATTTGCCGAACTACCGCAACAAATAGCTCAATTACGCTGGACAGTCTGGTCAAAAATTGTTCAGGCTTTTGGCGATAATCTAATCTTTCACGGACAACATCTAATCGAAGGAGCGCAAATTGCTCTCTATGAAGATATTAGACCGTGGTTAAGCGAAATTAGATCGCCTTGTTTAGTTCTGTGGGGGGAACGAGATTACTTTACGCCGATAGAAATTGGCTATTGCATAGTGGAGGCAATTGCTAACTCCAAATTACAGATTGTCCCAGGAGGGTATCACGAGTGGTGCATGATGCAGCCAGAAACCTTAGCAGAAATATCCTTTGACTTTTTTGATCAAGTAAAATTATCAACTCAGATCGACTATGAATCAAGCAAAATATAATTTACTAAGCTCAATTTTATTAATTATCAGTGCAACTATCTTTGCCTGGACAAATCCCGTCAATTCACGTATAGTTATTGCTCAAGCCTTAGTTCCCGCTCCCAGTTTACAGAAAGAACCGCCTGAATTATTAACTTCCGAGACAAATACCTTACCTACTGACGTTCAAAGTGCCGTACTCAATGATGTGGTGAAGCGAACTAGTAAAACTGTTGCCGATTTAAAAATTATCGAAGCTCAATCCCAGGAATGGTCAGACGGTTGTTTAGGACTTGGTAAACCAGATGAACTTTGTACTCAAGCGATTACGCCTGGCTATCGGGTAGTAGTTACCGACGGGTTAAGAAATTGGACTTACCGCACTGATCAAACGGGAAATACAGTCAGGTTGGAGTCAGGAGTCAGAAGTCAGTCCTAAAGGATACCGCTTCGCATATAGGCATCGCCCTTCTTTCATCTCAACCATCAACAATCAACGATTTAACGATAAAATTACTCTTGGCGGAAAATATAAATAAAATCATAGAATCAAGGACTCGATGCGCGTCTCTCTAAACTGGTTAAAAGAATTAGTCGATATCAATATATCTCCTGAAGAGTTGGGGAGAATTTTAACTATTGCAGGATTTGAATTAGAAGAATTAATCGATCTGGGTGCCAATGCTGACGGGGTGGTAGTTGGTCAGGTTTTGGAGCGATCGCAACATCCCAATGCTGATAAACTTAGTGTTTGTAAGGTAGACATCGGTGCAGATGAGCCGTTAAATATTGTCTGTGGTGCGTCTAATGTGCGATCAGATATTTTTGTTCCTATAGCCACGGTAGGGACTTATTTACCTGCCATTGATTTGAAACTCAAGCCAACTAAACTGCGCGGTGAACCTTCTCAGGGAATGATTTGTTCTTTGACGGAATTGGGTTTAGAGAAGGAGTCTGAAGGGATACATATTTTTGAAGAAGATAATATTAAGCCTGGGGATGATGTGCGTCCTTTATTGGGTTTAAATGATGTCATTTTGGATTTAGCGACTACGGCTAACCGTGCGGATGCTTTAAGTATGGTGGGTATTGCCAGGGAAGTTGCAGCTTTAACTGGTGCTAAGGTGAGATTGCCAGAAGTTAAGGAACAAGATTTTAATTGTGATAGTTCTTTGGCGCTCGCTATTCAAGATCCAGCAGCCTGTATGACATATATCGGTACGGTAATTGAGGGAGTTAAAATTGAGCCTTCTCCTGACTGGTTGAAGTGGCGATTGGAAGCGGCAGGTACACGTCCAATTAATAATGTGGTAGATATTACTAACTATATTCTATTGGAATGGGGGCAACCTCTTCATGCTTTTGATCGCGATAAGTTACAACGAGTTGCAGGGAGTAATGATTTAACTATCGGGGTACGTTTTGCTAAAGCTGGCGAGAAGTTAAAGACTCTGGATGAACAAGAGCGAGATTTAGTTACAGATAATTTATTAATTACCGCCAATGACAAACCTGTAGCTTTGGGAGGAGTTATGGGGGGTGAAGAAACGGAAGTTGATGATAACACTACTAATATTGTTTTAGAAGCAGCTTTGTTTGATCCTGTGGTAATTCGTCGTTCATCCCGCGCTCAAAACCTACGCAGTGAGGCTTCTACCCGTTATGAAAGGGGTGTTAACCAAGTAGAATTAGAATCTGCCTGCAAAAGAGCGATCGCACTCCTGCAAGAATTGGCTGGTGGTACTCCTGTTAACCAAGCTATTTCTGATCATCGTATCGATCATGCTAGTCGTAATGCTATTGAGTTACGCTTGAGTCGAATTCATCAAATTTTAGGTACGGTAAATAAAAAAGACGGAGTAGGTTATATTGAAGCTGCCGATGTTGAATCAATCTTAGGTGCATTAGGTTGTAATTTAGAGCCAGTAGTAGAAAAAGAAAATACTTGGTTGGTTAAAGTGCCTCCTTATCGCTATCGGGACTTAGAACGAGAAATTGACTTAATTGAAGAAGTTGCCCGTCTCTATGGTTACGATCGCTTTTGTGATACTCTCCCCGATAAAACCGAACCTGGTTATTTTTCGGCGGAATATACGATTAAGAATAAACTCCGCGCTGTCTTACGAGGTGTCGGCTTAACGGAAGTAGTGCAGTATTCTTTAGTTAAACCTACAGGTAAAGAGGTAGAGTTAGCTAATCCTCTGTTTGCGGAATATTCTGCTTTACGCGCTGACTTATTCTCTGGTTTGCTAGATGCTTTTGTTTATAACCAGTCTCAAGGTAACGGCGCACTCAACGCCTTTGAAATTGAGCGAGTCTTTTGCCAAGACGGCGAACAATTAAAAGAAAGAGATGCCGTAGCAGGAATTATGGGGGGGAACATCACCTCTCAGGGTATGTGGGTTAACGGTGGCAAAGGTACACCAATAACTTGGTATGATGCGAAGGGAATGTTAGAAAATGTCTTTAGTAATCTAGGGATCAGCGTTGAATATCGTCCAACCAGTGATGAACCGAGACTACATCCAGGACGTACTGCTTCACTATGGTTGCAAGGAAAACCTTTAGGTATTTTTGGGCAGCTTCATCCGCAACTGGCGCAACAGCGAGATTTGAACAACGAAGTCTATCTCTTTGAATTAGATTTCAGTCTTTTACTAACAGCCTTAGATCGCGATGCCATCACCACTCCCAAATTTCAACCCTATTCCACCTATCCAGGTTCAGATCGAGATCTAGCTTTCTTTGCACCTTTAGATTTATCCGTGGCGGAAATTACCAAAGCGATGAGTAAAGCAGGGGGTAAACTACTGCAACAGGTAGAAGTGTTTGATGAATATAAAGGCAAAAACGTCCCCGAAGGACAACGCAGTTTAGCGTTTAACTTAGTTTATCAAGCAAGCGATCGCACTTTAACCGATCAAGATGTCGATCCTGTGCATCAAAAAGTCCGTGATACTTTGGTTAAGAAGTTTGATGTGACGTTACGAAGTTAAAACCAGCTATTAAACTGAAATTCAAGGATATAAAGGCTTAACTAATTATAGTTAGGCTTTTTTCTGCTTTCTCTAATCTCTTGAACTATTCCTTCAATTCTCCGATGAGAAAAGTCTCTAATCTCAATCAACTAAATATATATACTCTTTAATACTTTAGTTATAGCTATCCTCTTGAAGTTGTTGATTAATTGATTAGTTGAGTAAGAGAGAAAAGATAAAATGTTTTATAGTTTTTAATTTAATTTGAAACAACAATTCGGCAGTGAGCAGTCAACTTAAGATCTATTGTGCGATCGCATTGTCTCAACTAAACTATCCATACTTGCTTATTTATTTCTCTCTCCTTAAACAATGACCACCTTACTAATCAAAAACATCCATACCCTAGTCACCATGGACGATGAACGGCGAGAGATTCGACGTGGTGCGCTCTTGGTTAGAGACAACGTTATCGAACAAGTAGGGACAACAGAGGAGTTACCCGATACTGCCGATGAAGTCTTAGATTTAGACGATAGACATATAGTTTTACCTGGCTTAGTTAATACCCATCATCATTTTTTTCAAAATCTGACTCGCGTAACTCCCGCAGGACAAAATGGCGATTTGTTTCAATGGCTGACGGCACACTATCCCTTGTGGTCTAATCTTACTGGAGAGGGAATGTATTATAGTTCTCAATTGGCAGCAGCAGAATTAATCTTATCGGGCTGTACTACTGCCAGCGATCATCATTATTTGTTTCCCAATGATTGCACCCTCGACGAACAGATACGTGCAGTCGGTGACATTGGTTTGCGGTTTCATGCTAGTCGCGGCAGTATGAGCGTGGGGGAAAGTAACGGCGGTTTACCACCAGATTTTTTAGTCGAAAAAGAAACAGATATTTTAAAAGATTCTCAAAGATTAATTGAGCAGTATCACAATAACGATCGCTATTCTATGCTGAGGATAGTTCTTGCTCCCTGTTCGCCTTTTTCCGTATCTCAAGACTTAATGCGGGAATCGGCAGCAATGGCGCGGAGTTATCCTGGGATTAGGCTGCACACCCATCTAGCAGAAACTCAAGGAGATGTGGAATATAGTCTATCTAAGTTTAATCTGATTCCTGGAGACTATGCAGAGTCAGTTGGCTGGTTAGGGGATGATGTGTGGCACGCTCATTGTGTTAAGTTAAGCGATCGCTCTATCGACAAATTTGGGCAAACTGGTACGGGAGTGGCGCACTGCCCTTGTAGTAATATGCGCCTCGCCAGCGGTATTGCACCGATCCGTAAAATGCTGAATGCTAATGTGCCTGTAGGCTTAGGTGTAGACGGCGCAGCTTCCAATGATGCCACAAATTTGCTTCACGAAGCTCGTCAAGCTTTTTTACTTGCCCGGGTTAGAGATGAATCTGCTTCGGTAATGACTGCCCGTGATACTTTAGAAATTGCTACTAGAGGCGGTGCCAAAGTTTTAGGACGAGATGATATTGGTTACCTCGCACCAGGTATGGCAGCAGATTTTGTGGCGGTTAATTTAGATCGGCCAGGCTATGTCGGCACACAGCAAGATCCTGTAGCAGCCCTGATTTATTGTCAAACTGATTATGTCGATTACAGCTTTATCAATGGCAAAAAAGTAGTCGAACAAGGTAAATTAACTGCTGTAGAAATGGATAACTTGATCGAACAAGCCAATCGAATTGCGATCGCCTTAATTACTTAGTCGATTTAAGGCCGACTTCTGTAGGGGCGAATGGTCATTCTCCCCTACGACTTCATACTTCATACTTTATACCTACTTTAGTAGACTATTCAACCGAACCTGATCTGACATCAACAGCCAACATTTTGAGATACTTCAATCGCAGTTAGTATACTGTATACATAGACACTTTTATCTCAGACCAATAATGATAATTTTGCTTATTATTATTGGTGTGAGAGTAACAATGAGCGTTTCTAAGATCAGACAATGGTGTCCAAATTTTGATCACAAGCTTAATTTAATCAGTAATTCAATTCAGTTACTATTACCTTTAACATTATTATCAACTACGGCAATCAAAGCTTCTGCTTCAGAAGAAATCATCATCCCAAAAGTATTAGATAATCTCGATAATCCTCATGAGATGTCGCAAATCAATAATGTTAATCAATTAAGAGATGTTGCTCCTACCGACTGGGCGTATGAAGCCTTAAGATCTTTGGTAGACCGCTATGGTTGCATTACAGGATTCCCTAATCAGACCTATCGCGGTAATCAACCTTTATCTCGTTACGAATTTGCTGCGGGGTTAAATTCCTGTCTCAGTCAAATTGAAAGATTAATTGCCTCTTCTGGCAATGTCGAGCGAGGAGATTTAGCAACTATCGAACGCCTCAGCCAAACTTTTGCAGCCGAACTAGCAACTATCAACGGTAGAGTCGATGCCTTAGAAAGTCAGGTTGCTGCTTTAGAAGATAGCAGTTTTTCCAGCACCACCAAACTAACAGGAAATGTATTTTTTAATTTAACAGGAGCAACTGCGAGTAATAATGTCTTGGTTGAAACCAACGATTTAAATGCTCCCGCTTTGAATCTGCGCCGCGCTGGTAGAGATGCCAATAATAATCCCCTTGTCAGTACCATTGAAGACGATCCTGAAGTTACCTTGGGCTACTATACCTGGCTGAACTTTAATTCTTCTTTTACTGGCGAAGATAACCTAGTTACCCAACTAGTAGCAGGGAACGGTGACTCTCCCGCCAATACCTTTGCCTCCGCAGGACTCTATAACACCTTTGGCACTCCTTTCACTGACCAAACAGGAACGGCATCAGGAGTAGGTAGCGTTGAGCTTCGTGAACTTTTTTATGATTTTCCAATTGGCGAAAAACTGCGGGTAGTAGTTGGACCGAGGATTAACTGGTATCGCTATTTTGACAATAACGCTTATACTTTCTATCTAACTGGGGCGGGTAGCTATAACTCTAGCGGTGGTACCTTAGTAAACCCCGTCGACCGTGGTTCGGGAGCCGTCATCAGTTACGATTTTAATGACCTGTTAACCTTTAAGCTGGGATATTTAGGCGAAAACACGGAATTTCTACCTTCAGCCTTTTTCAATACTTCTTCTGATCCTAATCAGGGTTTATTTAGTGCGACTCAAACTATTACTGCTGAAATAGATTTAGCGATCGCTGAAACAGCAAACATCCGTTTAATGTATACCCGAGCAACCGTTGATAACAATCAGCCGATTTTCGATGCCGATGGTAATCTGACTGGGTTTGGTGTTGGTGGTGCTACAGGTGAACCAATTTATGGCGTAGCTGATGATGGGTTCGGTGGAACTATAGGAGATGCCCCTTCTGATACTTTTGCCGTCAATTTTGACTGGGCAATTTTAGATCGGCTTGGTGTTTTTGGACGCTACAACTATGGCAGTACCAGCATCAGACCGACAACTCCAGGTTTAGAAAATGGCGAGGTAAATGCTCAAGCTTTTCAAGTTGGAGTAGCTTTTCCAGATTTAGCCAAAGAAGGTGCATTAGGGACTTTATCTTTTGTTGTTCCTTTTGATGTTACTGATGGAGAAGAGTTTCTCGTCTCTGGTTCTGGAGATGGCGGTACTCAATATGAGTTTGAAGCTACCTATCATTTCCCCGTCAATGATAATCTCTCAGTTCTTCCTGCTTTCTATCTGGTTAGTAATCCGAATAACTTTGAAGATAATCCTGAGATCTATGTTGGTAATGTGCGGCTGCAGTTCAAATTTTAGGGAAAAATTGCTGCTGTATTCCCCAAGATTATTCACAAATCGCAGCTTTAAAACTGATAATTGCTAATAAATTTACAGTTTTACCAAGAATTTTCGATCTATGGTTTAGCTGTAAAGTACAGAGTATCAATTAGATGAACTCACATCATATCCAAGTAACAGTTTGTACTAAAACTTTTGCTAATAATATTTTACAGATCCGTCAGCGGGTTTCTCCTTCGCAGGTATGTGTGGTGGTTAAAGCTAATGCCTACGGACATGGGTTAACGAAACTGGCTACTACTGCGGTGGAGGCAGGGGCGAATTACCTTGGTATATGTACTAACCCTGAAGCTAAAGTGATCAGGGATTTAGGGTTACAAGTCAAGCTGCTACGTTTGCGAATGGCATTACCAGAAGAACTTGAAGAGTCGATTGACGATCTCAATATTGAGGAACAAATCGGCACGATGGAGTCAGCCGTCTATCTTTCTCAGGCAGGAATTAAGCGAGGTATAAGTATTCCCGTACATCTTAATATCGATCTGGGGATGGGCAGAAGTGGCTTTTTCCCGAATCAAATAGAACAGATTGAGCAAGTTTGCACTTTACCAGGCATCAAGATAGTCGGCATCATGACTCACTTTCCCGCCGCCGATGGGCAAGAATTGAACCTAACTAAACAAAGACTGGAAAAATTTGAACATCTTTGTGAACTTTTAGCCAATTCTTTACCAGAAGACATCTTGGTTCACACCCACAATAGTGCAGCTACGGTTCGTTTAACTTCTAAATGTAACCACCTAGTACGAGTCGGGGCAGCTTGTTACGGAGTTCGCACCTCTCAAGCATTTGCTAATCCTGCCGAACTAAAGCCTGTAATGTCGATCAAAACTCGAATTGCTCAGGTGCGTCAAGTTCCTGCGGGTAACACCATTGGTTATGACAGTCTGTTTACTACCAAACGAGATAGCTTAATTGCCTCTTTGCCCGTGGGATTTGGCGAGGGATATCCCCGTTCTTTATTCAATAAAGGCATTGTGTTAATTCATGGTCATCGTTGTCCAGTAGTCGGTAGAGTTTCTTTGAATATTACTACCGTAGATGTTACGGATGTGCCAGAGGAGGTTAAATGGGGTGAGGAAGCAGTATTAGTCGGCTGTCAAGCCAAGGAAGAAATTACCTTTGAAGAACTCGCCGATCGCTTTGGTAGTGTTCACACGGAAATTAACCTGATGGCAGGTTTTATGAACGAAATTAGCTATATTTAGCCTATGAAGTATGAAGTATGAAGTATGAAGCTAATAGCTTTTAGCTTCCAAAACTAAATGCCCAGCAAGGCAGGGCTTTAAACCCGTTAGTTTTTGGTAAGCAAATTACCTAATTGTCTTTCGGTAGTATGTTAGCTTGAAGTTATTGTATACAGTATACGTATTTTACTTGCACAGCTAATTGACTTATGAATTTAACTACGACTCAATTACTCATCAATGGCGATCGCCTAAATCAAAGTATTGCGCGTTTGGCTCAAATTGGTAAACTCGATAACGGTGGTGTCAAACGGATTGCCTATAGTCAGGAAGATATAGAAGCTCGTAATTTGGTTCAGCAATGGATGAGAGAAATTCAAATGCAGGTTAGAGTTGATGCTGCGGGGAATATTATTGGCAGATATCCAGGTAAATATCCCGATGCGCCAGCTTTAGCCACGGGTTCGCATATCGACACTGTTCCCTGCGGTGGACATTATGACGGTGCTTATGGAGTCTTAGCAGGGTTAGAAGCAGTGCGAGTTCTTCAGGAAAATCGGCTTAAACTTGATCGTTCGCTCGAAGTCATTGTCTTCACCGACGAAGAAGGCAGTATGATTGGTTCTAAAGCCATTTCGGGCAGGATCATTAACGATTCTGATTACTATCGTCGTCCTGATGGCACTGATATTCAAACTTGTTTAACCAGAGTTGGCGGTAGCTGGAATAATATCGCTCAGGCGCGTCGTAGTCCGAATGAGCTAGCTGCATTTGTCGAACTTCATGTTGAACAAGGGCCAGTTTTAGAATCTATGGGGAAACAGATTGGTGTAATTGAGGGTATTGTCGGGCAAAGACGATTTAATATTACCGTTAAAGGTAGTGCCAATCATGCAGGTACGACTCCGATGCAGATGCGGTGTGATGCTTTAGTTGCCGCTGCTCAAGTTGTGCTAGCGGTAAATCAAATTGGCAATACTCCAGGGCAACAAGTAGCTACGGTAGGCAAAATGAAGGTTCTACCTAATGCTGCCAATGTCGTTCCTGGCTGGGTAGAAATGAGCTTAGATCTTCGCGATTTATCGAGTCTACATATAGATAGTCTGCTCAAACAGCTACGGATACATCTCGAAGAAATTGCCGTGGCTACCGACACGCAAATAAGCTTAAATCCTTGTTTACATAATGAACCCGCTTTAGCCGAACCCTATATTCAACAGGCGATCGCTCGAAGCTGTAAAAATCTTCAGCTAAATTACACTTATTTACCCAGTCGCGCCAGTCATGATGCTCAAGAGTTAGCTCAAATCACCGATATGGGGATGATTTTTGTCCCAAGCAAAATGGGAGTATCCCATGACGCTAGCGAATACACTTCTCCAGAACAATGTATTCAAGGAGCAAATGTGTTGCTACAAACTTTGATTCAGTTGAACTCAGAAAAATCATTAAAAAGCTAAAAACCAAGAACCTCAGCAGCTTTATTTTGACTCAAATCCAACCAAGTTCGACGGCGCGATCGCTACACAAGCACAAACCAACCCACCCACTTCTGTAACTGTCAGTTATTCGCTGCCTTATAAGCCGCCCAGCCACCAAGATTTGAAATATCAGGCCAATTATACTTTTCGACTAATTCTTGGGGATAAAGCATGGCGATCGCCATTTCTCCTCCTGCTAGATTCACCGTATCAGGATACATATAAGGCGGCTCGTTAGCCAACAAATACTCATATTGTTCGTTAGTCATGGCATAAACTTCGCCAGGAATACTAACGCCACCTGTTTCGACGGCATAAATAGCGGGATGCCAGCCATTTTCTGCTGCATGAAGGCGATACTGAGGCAAAGTCTGAGCAGTTTTAATAAATTTAGCGTTGGTAAGATTTTGGTGATCTGGCTGTCCTCTTAAAGCAGAACCACAAATAAAAATGTGTTTGATATCTGATGCTGTCGTCATGCTGTTATTTTGATGGATCTGATTCGATGTTATTGATAATTTCTAATTCGCGAACAACCCTAGCTTTGCTAGCAGTTAAATGTTCTTTAACCATTTTTTGGGCTAACTCAAGGTTTTTAGCGGCGATCGCTTCATATACTTGTCGATGTTCTAGGCGAATTTCCAATACTTGAGGATTATGTTTGGTAGTCTGCACTCTTAGCAATGCCATTTTATCAAAGACTTGCTTGAGTAAAGCTAATAACCATTTATTGCCTGAACTCTCGGCAATCAAATAATGAAATTGGCAATCCAAATCGAGAAGTTCCTGACTGTCAGTTTTACTCGACGCAGATTCTGCCGATTCTGCCAATAGCACCAATTGTTCTAATTGCTCTAGCTGCTGGGGGCTAATAAGTTCGCAGGCATTGGCTACTGAAAGCTGTTCTAAGGCTATACGACAATCATAAAGCCCAATTGCATCCTGGATCGAAAGAGTCGTAACTTTAAACCCACCATTAGGATGGGATACAATCAGCTTCTCTCGATGTAATTGCCCGATCGCCTCACGAATTGGAGTACGGCTAACGTTCAACTTTTTGGCTAATTTCGTTTCAACTACTCGATCACCTGAAGCCAAATCTCCTGTTAAAATAATTTTTCTCAGGGCTTGGTATACTTGTTCTCGTAGGGACTGGCTGCGTTGAATAGCAATCATAGGTTGAGTTTAAACTCATTGAAGACTACTAAGTGTTTTTGTAAGTTATAAACATTGTTTAGGGACTCAAGTATACAGTATACCCACTTATAGTAATTCCAGATTTTATTTCAGCAAAAATTCGGTTCAAATAATAATCTTTATTGAGCGATCGCCTTGCTGATTCTTGGTAATTAAACACTGGCCTGGATTATGTTAGTCCAGTTCGTTTGTCTCGTCAAGCAGGATTAAACCGATTGCTTTTAGAGCCATAATTTTTTGACAATCTCAGATAATAATGTGTTACTATAATTTGGCAAATCTGGGTCATTAGCTCAATTGGATAGAGCACCGCCCTTCTAAGGCGTAGGTTTCAGGTTCAAGTCCTGAATGGCCTGTTGTTCGCTACCGCTCTCAACCTAAGACTTTCACTTGAAACCTACGTCTTAAAGGAGCGATGCTTTACTCAAAACTTACTCAAAAGCGAATATAGCAGTAGGGCAAGTACGAGTGCAACGAGTACTTCTGTACCCCAATTATCTAGGCGGTTAAAT
>JAIMKV010000084.1:15675-19683 GCA_020692205.1 Myxosarcina sp. GA_180221_E-2-1-MAG-40_15 | reverse complement strand
TTTATTTATTGCATATATCTGTATTGCTTACTGTGCATAGGTTGTAACCTTTGCACATATATACTTGCATTTAAGCGATTGAGGGATAGATACAAATTTCTTGTATTTTACCTTGAGTTATATTAATATCTTTTATCGTTTATTCAGTTCAGCATTTGGCTTATAAGTTATCCATATCATTTTTCTGTCAATCTAAAGATAAGACAAGTTATAATAGAGATATACAAAAAAGGTTACTCCTCAACGCCCCGTAACCGTTGCCCTTCAACATTCTAAGGTACTTCACTATGTTTTCTTTCTCTCCCATCGTTAGCTTTGATATCTTTGTTGAACTCTACATTTTTAGTGCGATCGCTTCTTGATGCAGTCCTAAAGGATACACCTTCGGATAAGCTTCGCGTCCGCTGCATCGCTTTGGTTTTGTTATCTTTAATCGCTCATTTGTTTTCATCTCTCTTGAACGTTATCGATGAGGTTAAAACACCAGTAAACAACGATTTCTCTGAACAGGTAAAAGAACTCCTTGCCCCATCTTGCGCCCCCGATTTCCAATCTTTCACCATTCGCGAATTACGCGAATTTATAAGAGAAAAGCAACTTCATTCAGATGTTCGCAATCGCCTGGGCAAATCTGGATCAAAAGCCCGTCACTTCCAGCTTGTAGCTGCTTTGCAATAGTTCTCACCCCTTATCCTTTTGATTAGCTTTATCTCAAAAAACCAATATAACTTCAAATACTTCTTCAAGAAAAGTTATCGATCGAGTGATGGTCAATTTCGATCGCGCTGCCAACTATCACGCTTACTATCGCTTGGCTGGTACTGACATTAAAGCTGGTGAAGTCCATTTACAAGTTACCCACCGACAAGCTTTTGATTATTTTCCAAAGTAGAAGCTTTTGTATTTCGTATCGATCCCGACAAATCACCACCAGCCAAAGCTAAAATTCTCAAAAGACTTGCCTCGATAGGTTTTACCGTCCAACCCTCTACGCAAACGCATTATCAATATTACGCTTCTCGTTAATCGAATCCTTTTATCTTATCTTTTTATAAATCGATCATATTTTTTGCTTGACTCAAAAGATAAGATAAAGGTATAATAAGAGTATAGACAAAGCGGTTAAGAACCGACCAAAGTAACTAACCGCCTTGACTTCAAGAATCCACTTCACTTAAGTAAATCCAATGAGCTTATCTACTATAACAAAAACCGCCCCTCAAATTCAAAAACCGCGCATTGTTTACGAATACTCGTTAACTGTTGCCAACAGCGAAGATAAAGACACACAAGAATTGACTGCTGCTTTTAGTTTTATCCCTTCGCTTCAAGACTGGCAGCAGTGGTTAGACGGCTGGAATAGCTGCGGTTATTCTCTCTCGTCTTCGCCTAACTTAATCCGCACTATCTAAGTGAAAAGCCCTAAAGGATTCCCTAAAGGGTTAGCTCCTTCGTCGCGTCAGCTTCGCGTCACGATCGCCATTCCACGCGATGCCTTCGGCGTACGCGAAGCGTAATCGCTATCTTTTTGGTCAACTCTTATCTTTTCAACTAGAACCATGAATCAAGCTACCCCTCAGACTCAAACCCCTGACCATCAAATCGATCTAATATGCGAAGCGGTATCCTTTAGGACTGACTCTCTGGCTGACATTACGGATAATATCATCCAAGATAGCGAACATTATCTACTTCCCTCTGATATCTTCGAGAAGGCGATTTTAGAGGCGATAAATGATTTGATTGATGATTTTGAGCGTGGGCTACGCTGTTGCTAATCGTCCCGATCGCTACCTCAAACCGAAGCATTTAAAGCAATTAGACAGCATTGCTGCTGAATATCTTCAAGGCGAGTCTCAATAACTTAGAGCTGAATTATTTCAGGCGATCCCTTCGGGGTACACCCATTCGGGTGCGACGCGAAGCTAGTCCTAAAGGATAAGCTTCGCAAATGCTAAAGGATACCGCTTCGCATATAGCAGCTGCGCGTCGCGGAGCGGTATCCTTTAGGAGTCCTTTAGGGCATATCCTTTAGGGCAAGCGCTTGGAGCGTAATCACCCTTGTTAGGTGAAGCGCGATCGCCACCCTTCATTACGTTTCTCTTATCCTTATCTTTATCATGTGCTTATCCGATTGTCAATCATGTAAATATCTCGATCGCAATTTTCACCACAGGGTCGATATTTTATGTGGTCTAAATCCTGCCTATGCTGCTGGTTGGAAACGCCTTGAATCTCTCGACGAATATAGTAAAAACTGTCTTCCTATCGATAATTGTCGGGAATTTGAGTTAGATCCTGCTTTTGAAGAGAAAGCGATCGCCTTATCTCTAAACTTTTTTGAGTGGCAGAAACTAGAGCGAGAAACTGATAATTCTACTATCGGCAAAGCTTTAAAAGATGCAATCATCGGGCTTAATCTTTCCTTGACCAAAGAAGAATGGCAGAAAATAGCCAATTCTACCGCCATCCCCGCCGTCCGTGTCGCCCTTGAATCAGAAGGCATTGTAGCAAGCAAAGAGAAATGGTTGGATTCACGTCGATTCTTCACGGACATCTCACGGTGCTGAATTAAATTCAGCACCCGTGTCCTCCTGTCTCGACGCGATCGCCTATATTCCGAGTGAATCAATCTTGAAAATTAGATTCAACTCTAGTTTGGTTTATCAATACTATCGTGTTGCTGAATCTACTTTTCTTGACTTCTGTGATGCCCAATCAAAAGGTAGATTTTTTAATCAACATATCAAAGACTACTACAACTATCGCTGCTAGAAGAACCTTATTCCCTTTCTATTTGTCTTGACTAAATTAATCCGATTTTGACATGAACTCATCTCAAGTCTCTTCTGTTTCTATTGCCAAGCCCACCATTTATACTGCTCGTGACTTTCCAGGCTACACTCTACAGCACCTTAAGGCTATGTATCCTGTTAGCTGGCAAGAAGCTGCACAACACTTTGGCGTGGCACTGCCAGAACCTAATATTCGACAAATTAAACAAACTGCCATCAAGCAGAAAGTCTGGGACTTTTACCCTACTCCTCAAAATATTATCCACAAGATGATTGCTGTTGCTCTTGTTCGACCACATCATCGAGTCCTGGAGCCTTCGGCGGGTTCTGGCGATTTAGCCACAGCGATTGCTCGAACAGGTGTCAGCAACCTTAATTGTTTTGAAATTAATCAACAATTACAAAAAGCTTTGAAATTTCAAGGATTCAATGTTATTGGTGCTGATTTTCTGGCTAGTACTCCCCAACCTATTTACGACCGCATCATCGCCAATCCTCCTTTCAGCAATAATGGAGTTGCCAACCACACCCAACACGCTTTAAAATTTCTCAACCCTGGGGGTAGGCTTGTTACTCTCGCCCATCACTACAAGCTAAAACCCAGTCAAAGCGATAAACAGTTTTTCAATTGTCTCAAACGGCATAACGCTAAGTTTCTTAATCTTGGTTCCGCTTTCCAAAACGGCGATCGCCCTACAGATGTTCCCATTCAGCTTATTCTCATTGACCAGCCCTAATCTTCTTTTCCAAACTAACACTATGGCTTATTCCTTTACTGATTTTCTCTTTTTTCTTTCAAAGCTAGTGCTTAGGCTGTAACCGTTCACTCCCCCCCTTAAAAAAAACAGTAAATTGAACAAAATTATAGTGTAATGCTTGTAAGCAAGTGTCCCCTACGAAAAACCAAATTTTTGAGGTCTATACTCTTTGTCACAAAATATTTTCATGGTGGTGAATCTTCAGCTTGACTGATATATGGAGTTCGCGATCGCTTGACAAAATAAATTAAACTTGACATTTAGGGCAAGCGCTTGGAGCGTAATCGATCTTGTTTAGATCCTGCTTTTGAAGAGAAAGCGATCGCCTCCTCAAATAGCGATCGCGCCATGCCTCAGTTTCTACCGCCCCTGATTCCGTTTTATTATCTTTTTGAGATAGTCCAAGCTATAACCGCGCTTCACGGCATCTGCCCACTTTTCCCAAGCTCCAGATA
>JAIMKV010000084.1:0-15631 GCA_020692205.1 Myxosarcina sp. GA_180221_E-2-1-MAG-40_15 | reverse complement strand
TAACCAAGCTCACGGGCTAAGTCATACCAGTGTCTAAATACAGCAACTTTGTCTATTTCTGATAATCGGCGATCGCCATCTTGCGATTCGCTTCCGATTAAAATTTTACTGCCCCAATCACCCTTAAGGGCTGACACGAAATAGCCCGACAGATTTGGTATGTGCTTTTCTCTTTTCCTGGCTTTTAGTAATGCAACGGCACTCTCTACTTTTTCCGATGGATACAGCTTCAATAGATCGCTCACAGTCTTGTTTATTGGTATTCCAGCACCATCTAATAACGGTACTAATTCCTGCCATTTTTTATTGACTATAAAATCAACTTGGGCGGAATTTTTGTCTTTATCAGTGTTTGACTTGTTTAGTTCTGATTTGACCTTTTTTTGACCAATAGAGGCAATTAACTTGGCTGAATGAGGTGATCTACCCTTTTGACTATTCTCTTCGTCTGAAGCTAATTTAGATAAAGCAGCAGCAGATCGCTTTGCTGTTATCTCTTTGATAGTATTCTTTGTTTCTATATATGAGACTTCAGTATCTCTCACCTCAAGAGTTTGGGTTTTCTCCAATTGAGGTGTGCTATTGCACAACTCGGAGATTTCAGTACTTCTGGCCATTTGACTGTTCAAAAATTCTACTAGGCGATCGCTATTCAAGGTGTAGTAATTGGTCTGATTCCACTGGCGAGATTTGTATCTAATTACCTTTACTATTTCAAGCGAGCGCAATAAATTTATCGCTTTTCTAAATTGCCAGACAGACAGCCAGGAGAATTGAGAATTTACCCAGTCAACGAAAGTGTTGTAGACGTATTTCACTCCGTTGATTACTACCCCTACACCCTGTTTCTGCATCCAGTAGTGAAGCTGCTGGACGATTATTGCTGCATTAATATCCCTTAAAGCAGCAGCTATATTCATGTCGAAATGACGAGTAGAGGTTGGGGAGGTCGATAAAATGCTCATCTTTCGTTACCTCCTATTTATTTGGTAGCGTTGGGCAGTTGAGGCGATCGCACGATTATCTACGGGGGATATCTGAGCCTGAGCTACACTCATTATTTCTCCCTGATTCTGGAGCTTATTCATTTATCTTTAACTCGGTATTAAGGTTTTTGTAGCGGTCGCCACCCCCAAGATGAGAGTGGCTGATAAATAGAGTTTTTAGAATGGCTCGTTATTTAAACTCATTTGATACTTTTCGTCGTAATGCCGAGTTACTCCCGATAAAAATCCACTTCTATAACTGTCCTCTCCCCACTTCTCTGGATCTGGGTCTATCCCTATTACTCCATCAAAATTTCCTGCTGTGTATAACACTGTATTCCGCCGTGCTTCTTCTTGGAGTAAATTTATTTCTTGTCTTTCTCTTTTTTCTTGTTCTACACTTAGGTATGAATTAATCATTGTGGTTTTCCATAATGGTTTTCGCTGAGGTGGTTCTTGTCGGCAAAAACTTTAACCACCTCTCTCTTTTTATTATAATTGGTATACAAACAAAAATTAACCGAGTCGCACTTAAAGATTTTTAGGTATACTTGTTATAATGAATTCCTATAACTATATTTTTCTTTTTATCCATGCCAGGAACTAAATCTAGTGGAAGACCAGGAGGAAATCCCGATATTAAACAACATGGTTTTAAGTCTGACCGTGATGAACCTCTACGTTCGCGCCTTCAGCTTCGCGTCCCAGACTCGATGAAGCAGCAACTAGATCGACAAGACAACTGGCAAGAATTTGTTCGTACTGCGATCGCTGAAAAACTTCAATTTATGGAGCGCAGTTAGTCTTTATATTTACAGATATAGCTTTTCTTTTGACAACCCTTATCTTAATTTATGGCGGTAACTAGATTAAAATACGCTCTACTCTTTCGGCAACTTCATTCTCGAACAAGGCGTAATCGCCTATATTCCCAAGTGAATTTAGTTTTGATCATAAATTAAAGATAGTTAACCTGCACTAGCTGATAGTTATGAGTATTCTAGACCCCACAACCGAACAACAAATTGTCGAGCGAGTTCTAACAGCTAGAGCCGAACGACCTCAGTTTTTGGCTCGAATGAAAGTCAGACAGCAGCAAGGCAGGGAAATTGCTCGTCAGTGTGCCAAGGTTCTCAAAGAGCAATTCGGTGTTAGCAAAGTAGTCTTATTTGGTTCGATGCTTGATGTCGAATCTATTTTTGAAGACTCTGACATCGACCTGGCGGTTTGGGGCTTACCCAGCGACCTCTATTGGAAAGCTGGATGTGCTTTAGACAACATAATATGGGAAAGTGGCTCTGATTTTCCACCCATTGACTTAGTAGATGTTAATGATGCCAAACCCTATATTCTTGACGCGATCGAACAAGAGGGTGTCGAGCTTTGATTGATGCTTATGATTCCTCCACAATTAAAACAAGAGCTAACACAAGAACTAAACAATCTCAAAATCTGCTTGGCTGAGAGCGAGCGAAATATTCATTTCTTACAAAATACTACTGATACTGACTATCAAAAACTTTTAGCTAAAGCAACCGCACTAGACATACACGGTTTTTATTCTGGAGTCGAACGAATTTTTGAAAAAATTGCCAAACAAATCGATCGCAATCTTCCTGCTAAATCCCAGCAGTGGCACAAAAATCTTCTACAGCAGATGAGCATTGCCATCCCCCAGGTTCGAGATGCTATAGTTAGCCCCTCAAATATGGCTAACTTAGATGAATTAAGAAGATTTCGTCATGTTATCCGTAGCCATTATGCTTATAAACTGGATACTAACAAAATTTTAGATTTGGCAATCAAAGTTCCTCACTGCTATGAACTTTTAGAGCAAGATTTAAAACAGTTGGAAATTTTTACTTCCAACTAGTTTACTCAAACTAACTGCGCGATCGCTCTATCAATCTGTTTATTTCTACATAATTGATGGCGTTTTCTTATACTACAATATTGACTTCGATTTCTCTCTCGATATATTCCCGTATTTATCGCTATCAAACCTCGACGATTCGTTAACCGTTTGAGACTGAAAATTTTCCACTCTCGAACGGTTTACCACGACATTAATACTACTAAAATGGTTGAATTTTTTCTAGTGTTTCGCTTTAAAGACGCGAACGGTTTCTCATTGAAGTATTAAAGTCAAACAAAATATTACATCGCTCTTTTGACAAAAAAAGATTGTTTAATTTATTATTGCGAAATATTACGAAAATACACCCTTAAATTTTGCCAGCATTCTGTAAATAAACTAAAACTGAGCAAACGTCTTCAACTACTGCATTAAGACTCTTTTTTTTGCCGATTACCATGTCGACAATTTGTCAATTGGTTATATACTACACTCGTATTTTTTGGAGATTTGGCGATCGCCTGTGTCGACAATTTGTCGTCTCTAGTTAGAAATTGCCAACATTTTCTGGCGCTGGCGAGAAATCTTATTAGATTTCTAGTAGTTCACTTGTTCTGATTGAGGGCATATTACAAAAGGGGCAAGCAATGTTGAGTGAGTCATCTTTTACTTTTTGCCCCCAAATTTTTTCCAGTGCAATACTTACTTAATACACCTGTAGCGATTAAAATCGGGTAGGTAAAATTACGTAACAACAAGGCAACTTTTTATGCTACATATTGGCAACAGCTCGATTGTCTGCCAAAAGAGATACTGTTGCTGCAAAACGATTTCTCTCCAAAGTATTAATACAAAAACACTCAGATGTAGTCAGAGTAATTAAGAAAGATAAAGCAAAAGCTTATCTGTTAGCGATTGAAGAGCTAAAAGAATTCGGTTTATTACCTGAGTTGGTCGAACATCGAAGCGTAAAATATTTGAATAACATCATCGAACAAGACCATCGCTACACAAAGCGAAGAGTTATCGCCTGTCAAAATTTTCGGAATTTCTGGAGTGCTAATCGCACCATTTCTGGAGTGCTAATCGCACCATTTCTGGTTATGAATTTATGAATATGATCCGAAAAGGCCAAATTAAAAATGTGGAACGAGCTAAAAAATCAGTTGTATACAGAGTTTTCTGTCTGTTTCAATTTTTGGCAACAGAACCCTTATTCCTGCTTTTTGCAACACTGCCGTTTTTTCTTCCCTTCTCTGCTCTAATTGCCCTTGACTCTAGTTGAAGTTCGGGGATTTCCCTCAGTTGAGCATCATCCAGATTGTATTGTTCACAAACAAGGCTCAGGCGAATACCCAGACTAGTCACAGGGTTCACCGAATGGATCAAATCTCCCTGGAAAAATAGCAGGGTGTTTGGTTGGGGGCGAATTTGTCCAATTTGGCGTTTGTGCGATCGCAGCACCAGTTCCCCTCCCTCTAAATCTGTAGGGACCTTGACATAAAGAACGCTGACTACAACAGGAGAGGCAATCGTTTCGCAGTAGGAGCGCAAAGAGCGATCGATGTGGGGGTCTACCCGAGAGCCAAGTCCGAGTAGTAGGGGGTTGAGGTAAAAAGCATTGCACTCTTGTTGCACTACCCGATTCAGGTAGAGCTTGAGATAAGGAAAACGCTGCTTGACGTCCGTCAGATGTGACCGCCGAAATACTATAGAAAACCCCTTTGTCCCTACAAAATCACGATTCAGATTATTTACGGCAAAGTAGGGACAAGCTAGAATTTGTCCTTGCAACTCACTCAGGTAAATTTGAGAAAACTCTTGGGGATACTGATGATAGTAGGACAAGGGAAGAAGTTATGCTTTAAGTTGAGCCATCAACATTCTATCCATTATCTACCAAGGCAAGCAAATTACAATCTTTGGGATTGCTGTCTAAAAAATTAGTTGTTTATAGTATGGGGGTAAGCGTTTTAGACAAGAAAAGTCCCTGGTAACAGCGTCGCTAGTTTTAGTCTACATATCACAGTAATGCTGGTAGTAGTCAGAAACATTGATTTTTAGATTATTTCTGCTCTTGGAAGATCGCTTCTTCTAGTCTAAACATTGTTCCTCTTTTATCGGTGCTAGCAGCGGAAACTCTTCGCCTCGGAGATAGGCATCAAATTCTTCTTCAAATCGACTCCAGCTATTGGCAATTGAACGCTTTAATCTACATGCAGGCGCATCACGATATAAAGGCAAGCGATGTTCGATCTGTTCTTTGATTGCTAGATGTAAATCCTCAAACCTATCGGTTTTAGTACCTGTGTAGTTCAATACTTAAAAACCCGGTTTACCCTTCATTTTCATCCAGGGTTCCCAAGGTCCCATTCGATAATAGGAAAGTGTGTAACTTGAACCATAAAATGGAAAGAATGGAACCATAAAATGAGACACTTTAAGCTCTAAAAGTTAGTAAATTCGTTAACTGAATTTTTGAGAGAGAAAAAGTTTTGAATCATAAAATGAGATTTTTTCTAAAAATAGAAGCATAAAGTGAGACTAAATAAGTTAAAATCAGCTTAAAAAGAACAGCTATTCCGAGAGCGGAAGTGCCATGCTAAACAGCTCACAGTTTCGTGATTGGTGTCTCAAGCTTCAATTAAGAGAGTTAACAAGAGAACAAATCCAACAAATTCGCTCTTCACCGCCTTCTCGGAGAGTACAAAGTCGCAGAGGAAATGTTAGTGGTCGCTATCCCAGTCAAAAAATGGGGGTGACTATTCAATTTGAAAGCCATCACCATGAACTCGCAGGGATCTATTCAATGGAATACGATAGCGAGGTACTGGAATATTATGACCAACCACCAGCAATTAAGTTGAGTTATAAGAGTGCATCGGGTCGTCAGATAAGAGTACGACATACTCCCGATTTCTTTGTGATACGTCAAGAGCGTGCTGGTTGGGAAGAATGGAAAACAACACAAGAATTGACACAACTGACAGTAAAGATGCCCAACCGCTACCAGCAAGTTGAACCAGGTCAATGGCAGTGTCCTCCAGGAGAAGACTATGCTAAGGCTATGGGGCTTTACTACCTAGTTCGCACAGAAACTGAAATCGATTGGTATCTTCAACGAAATCTCTACTTCCTGGAAGATTACTTTCGAGCTTCTACAGAGTCAGACTTGCCAATATCTAACCAAGAAAAAATCATGGGGTTAGTAGCAACGGAACCAGGAATAACACTATCAAAGCTACTGGAATTGCAATTTAACTCCGACGAAATTTACAGCCTAATCGCGACCAAGAAACTTTACGTTGATTTGAGTGCTGCTGATTTAGCCAGTGAAGCGAAAAAAGTTCAACTCTTTCTTTCTGTTGAAACAGCCTATTCAATTCCCCAACCAATTAAATCAGAAAATTTTGGGGACACAAACAACCAGATATTGGTTAAACCAGATGTCGGAAGTCAAATAATTTGGGATGGAATTAATTGGCAAGTTCTCAACCTGGGTTCGACAGAGGTAACACTATTAAATCCACCACAAAATCTCATCAACTTAACGATTACAGTTTTTGAGGAATTGATAAGCTCAGGAAAAATAACTGTAATCAGCAATAAAACTCAGAACCAGAGTGAGATTTATTCAGAGATTATTGATGCTAGTGAGTCAGATTGTGCTGAAGCAAATCGACGTTATCGGATCGTTGCACCTTACCTTATCGGCTCTTCTCCTAGAAATAAAAACGTTCCTAGAAGTAGCTTTTATCGTTGGATTCAAAGTTGGAAAGAAGCCGAACAAACAAAAGGTTACGGCTATCTTGGTTTGCTGCCTCAAAACAGCAAAAAAGGTAATCGACAATCAAAATTACCTACCTTGACCCTGAAACTGATGGATGAATATATTGCCCAGGACTATGAAACTTACAAACAGAAAGGCAAAAGAGCAGTATATGGAGCTTTAGTCAATGCTTGCCAACAGCAAAACACCACCGTTCCCAGCTATAAAACTTTTCTCAAATTTTGTAATAGTAGACCTGACTATGAACAAACAAAAAAACGTCAGGGTTCTCGTGCTGCATACAAATATGAACCTTTTTACTGGGAATTGGAATTTACCACACCGCGACATGGAGATCGTCTTGGGCTATTTGCCATCTAGATCATACCCAGCTAGATATCGAATTAGTTTCCTCGAAAACTCAAGCAATATTAGGTCGTCCTTGGGTAACTTTCTTAAGCGATGCATATTCTCGGCGGATTTTAGCTCTTTATCTAACTTTCGACCCTCCATCGTATCGTAGTTGCATGATGGTGATGCGAGACTGTGTTCGTCGTTCTAGGCGTTTCCCTCAATGTTTGGTAGTGGACGGCGGAAAAGAATTTAGTAGCATTTATTTTGAAAGGCTACTGGCAATGTATGAATGTACCTCAAAAACTAGACCAGGGGGGAAACCACGTTTTGGTTCTGTGTGCGAGCGTCTTTTCGGAACTGCCAACACCATGTTCATTCACAATTTGGCAGGTAATACACAAATTACGAAAAACTCTCGTCAGGTTACGACCGCTGTTAATCCACGTCGTCATGCAGTTTGGACACTAGAAAGTTTGTATCAATATTTATGTAATTGGGTGTACGAATTTTATGACCATCAAGAGCATCCCGCATTAAGTCAGAGTCCTTTTGATGCCTATCATCAAGGCATAGTTCAAACTGGTTCAAGATCGAGCCGATTAATTCCTTATGATGAAAACTTCCGCATCTTGACCTTGCCCACCACTTCCAAGGGAACAGCAAAAGTCATCTCCAATCAGGGAGTCAAAATTAACCATCTTTACTATTGGCATAATAGTTTTCGCAATGACAGCATTGAAAAGACACGAGTGAATGTCAGGTATGACCCAAGTGATGCGGGAGTTGCCTATGCCTATGTGCGAGGACAATGGGTTCGCTGCATCTCCCAGTATTACAGTATTTTTCATGGTCGTTCGGAACGAGAAATTCAATTAGCGACACAAGAGTTGCGACAACAGCATAAACAACATTATTCTCAAAAATTTATCATCACAGCTAAAGCTCTAGCAGATTTTCTAGAAGGAACTCAAGCTACTGAATCTATTCTCATGCAAAGGTTAAAGGATGGGGAAACTAAAAATATTTTATCGACCATTTCTAGTCATGAAGAGATAAAATCAGAGTCTCCTCAAAAAACTACATCGGTGGTCAGTGAAACCGAGTTTCCACAGCCGCAAAAGCCAGTAGAAATCAAACCTTATGAGGAATTTTGGTAATGCCCATTTATAGACGCACTGACCGTCACCGTCCTCCCCTATCTAAACAACAGAAGTTAGATTTATTTCGTGATTGTACAGTAGTACATCCACATCTTAAGAAGGCTTACGAAGAGTTCCGAGATGCAATAAGTAATCCAGGTGGAGCTTCAATAATTTTTTTGTTTGGTCCAACAGGGGTGGGAAAGACTACTCTACTACAGCAGATTAGCAAAGTGATGCTAGAGGAACATTTAGGGCGAATGGTCAAAGATCCTGATTATCTGCCAGTAGCGACAGCAGAAGCTCGCGCCCCCGAATCAGGCAGTTTTGATTGGAAAAGTTATTATCAAAGTGTTTTGACTTCCCTAACCGATTTACCAGTTCCATCGAAGTTGATTTCCCAAAGAAGTCAACTAAAAAAAAGCAGACGATATCAAAAGAGTATTGGTTCAAATAGAAGTCATTTATCGGGAGCAAGTCAGTTTTGTCAGAACAAGTGAACTAAACAAAAGCCAAGAAAACAAGATAATATTAAGAAAATTTTGATGAGCGATCAAGTGTAAATGACTCCCGAGAAAGAAAGAGAACTAGCACAACACGTCGAGGCAATAGCAGCTTTGCTTTATGAAGAAACTGAGCCAGAACAAGTAAAAAGTTTAGCTAAAATAGAGGCTACAGTCAGAGACAAAACTCTTCAATATATTACTCCTCAATTAGGTGTTTTTTTATCAGAAAAGTTACAAAAACTTCATCAGGAAGAGAGCGAAAGCTAACCAGTATTATTGGCAAACTGCCCATAACCGAAAAACAAGCTCATCAACTACTAATAAAATCACATCAAAAAATCAGTCCTTATTTAACGGAATGTTGTCTGACATCGAGTGCGAACGTATCTTACGATAATGCAGCTTTAGATATAGAACGTTATACAGGAGTTTCCGTATCGGCAACAACACAACGAAGGTTAGTTCATCGCTATCAGTTTGAAGATAGTGATTGCAGCAAACAAGTATCAGAAATTAGTTTGGATGGAGGAAAAGTACGTTTGAGAACGTCCAAGAAAGGAGAGTCCTGTATTTGGAGAGATTACAAAGCACTGTGTATCAAGGGACAAGTCAGAGAAGCTTGGTTCCAAGAAAATGAAAAGTTAATTCAGTGGGTTAACCAACAACCGTTGAGTGAACTAGTAACCTGTATTGGTGATGGACATTCAGGAATTTGGAATTTGATGGCACAATTTAATCCTCAAGGAGAAACTAGAGAAATTTTGGATTGGTTTCATTTAGTTGAGAATTTATATAAAGTTGGCGGTTCAAATAGACGTATCTATCAAGCTAAAAAGCTATTATGGCAAGTCAAAGTAGATGAGACTTTAGCTTTATTTTCCTCTTTGAACAAGAAACAGGCACAGAATTTTTGTCTCTATTTAGAAAACCATCGCCACCGTATTATTAATTACGACTATTATCAATCAGAGGCAATTTGCTCGATCGCTTCAGGTGCAGTCGAGTCTACTGTTAAACAAATCGACCGAAGACTGAAAATTTCAGGAGCGCAGTGGAAGATAGAAAATGTCGGACAAGTTCTCAAACATCGATGTGTGACGCGAAGCTAATCCTTTAGGGCCTACCTCAATAACGCCTTTTCTACTTAATTAATACTTTTGTTCTTACAAAAGTGATTTGCTCCCAAGATGGGCGTAGTTTTAAATTTAGTGACAAGGTTGCCTGTAGCAATTTGGTTTCAGGAAAATCCCAGGGCTTCGGACACTCGTTTTGAAGAGAATTTGTTAGAGTTAGTTTCACCCCAGACTCTA
The DNA here is from genome assembly GCA_020692205.1 of Myxosarcina sp. GA_180221_E-2-1-MAG-40_15. GTDB lineage: Bacteria > Cyanobacteriota > Cyanobacteriia > Cyanobacteriales > Xenococcaceae > Waterburya. The sequence continues at coordinate 5,712 of JAIMKV010000084.1, read as the reverse complement.
CTGTTACTTAATCGGGGATTTTATCATTTTCAGTTTTGGCAGAAATTAATCCAGGGTGGAATTCACTTTGTTACTCGCATTAAAATTAATGCTGCCATTGTGTATCAACAAGTCTTTACAGATAGTTATGCTTTACGCGATCGCTTAATTCAAATCGGCTCGGGAACGAAAAAGACTCCCGTAGTTACTCTTCGTTTGATTGAAATCAGAAAAGGTAAAGTCTGCCATTCTTACTTAACTTCTGTCCTTGAGCCAGAAATCCTACCCCCTTATGTGGTTATCGATTTATATCAAAAACGTTGGCGCATTGAGGATGCTTTTAATACTGTCAAACGACTTTTAGGGTTAAGTTATCTTTGGACGGGTTCAATTAATGGCATTAAACTACAGATTTGGGCAACCTGGCTATTTTACGCAGTTTTGGTCGATTTAGGTGATGCAGTCCTAAAGGATACCGCTCCGCATATGGCTGACGAACTTTCACTGCCTTTTGAGCGTATCTCTTTAGAAATGATCTATCGTGGTCTTTATTATTTTCACGGTGCTTCAAAGCGTGGAGAAGCTCACGACCCAGTTAAATATTTTTCTCATCCTGATATTCAGAAATGTTTGGGCATTGTTAAAAGACGGCGAAAACTCAAGCAAAAACTCATAATTGCTCCCTTTCCAGACAAGCAGCGAGGTTCTGACCAGTTTTTCTTTCAATCTTCTCCTAAACCCTTTTTGACAGCTAGCTTACAAGCTTAACTTGTGACCAATGAGTGATACCAATACTGCTTATACTCCTTCCCACTTCGCTTTATCGGTTTACATTCAATATATCCAGTCCCATATCCCTGCTTCCGTTTTGTACTGGGGGGTGTTATTTTGCTAGGGCTTATTTTTAAATCTAAGGAACTTTCTTATACTGACTTTCCTTATTGCGACTTGGACACTTTTCAAGGTTATTTTGCGCTCTGGCTAACCATGACGACCGCGCCTTGCAGCAGTGTGGTGTAGTCAGTACATCTCTGATTCTGCCCTATTCCCAGCTTCACGAGAGATGATTAATCTCTATGTGGGTAGATTTGGCATCACGTCTTCCTAGTCACAGAAGAGACTTTCACTCTCATTACTCAAAAGTTATGTTGGTTTATTTTCGTATTATTTGCCTCCATTTCATTATGTTTTACCAACACTCTAGGCTATGTATTCACCTAGAAACGAATCGCACATTTCGGGTCGCTACATTTAAGCTCCCTCTAAAGGTATGGCATAATAAGCAATGCCTTCATAGTTATATTGAGTGGAATTATCGCCTAAAGAAATCATTTCAGCTTCATCTGAAGTAAAGAAGTGAGTACCAGTAGTCGGCTCATAAAAACGATAAATCGGCACAGAACCAACTACTTGAGCTTCATAAGCAATGAAGGCTATTCCTTCATAAGAAAAGTGTTTGAGATTATTGATAATGCTGTCTCGTTCTACTTCTTGAGTAGTATAAAAATGAGTTCCTGTTTTAGTGTTAAAGAAACGATAGACTTCTTCAGCTTTACCAGACAAAGAATTTAACGATTTAAAAGATTCGCCTTCATACTCATAGTTATCAAGATGATTAATCACGTAATTTTTCTCGGCTTCACTCTGGGTGTAAAAATTTCCTCCGAAATCACTACGATCTGTTTTGGTAAAGCGATAAATGACATCTCCACTATTAATATTTCCCGCTGAAATACTACTATTAGTAGTTGAAGCAATATCGATTCCACCATTAATCGTAATGTCTCCTTTAACCTGAATTGAACCAATTAAGTTGACACGTCCATTGGCAGTAAAGTTTTTAGCTGCGGTAAATTCTCCCCTTGTACTGTTAGAAGAATTAAAGATAATATTTCCCCCAGAAATAACTTGGAGATTACTAGTTGAATCGAGGGTAGAAGTTGCACCATCAAAGTTAATAGTACTGTTACTAGCACCAGTAGCAATTAAGGTGTTTCCAGCAAATCTCGCCTGATTATTGAGATTAATTGTATTAGAAGCTAAAACTGAAAGCTGATTAGACTCAACCGAGCCGAGATTAATTGCACCATTCTTAGCAATTAACACCACTTTATTCAATTTTTGTCCGCTACCATTGAAGTTAATATTGCCATTTTCGACAATGATGACGTAGTTGGACAGATTAACATTGGCTGGAATATTTAAACCGCCATTAGTAATAGTTACTAGTTGAGGTCGATTGGAAGTACCTGGCGCCGGGAAACGAGTTGCCCAATCACTGGCATTATTAAGGGGATTTTGCTGTGGATTAAAGGACACGGCTGTAGTTCCAGGAGCTACTTTGGCTAATTGTGAACTAATCAAAGCATTATGATTAGGTACAGTAACCGCTAGTTGTTCAACTACTTGAGGTGGAATCAGTCCCACATATTGATTTTGACTGGCAGCAGCATTGCTTTCAGTGTAATCACGGCCGACAGTTACGGCTTTGTCTACCAACACTGATTTTTTACCTTGTTTAACAGGATTACCTTGAGCATCCCTTTGTACAGGTAAGGTGTGAGTGCCATTAATGGTAAACCCGCCTCCTGCATAAATTCGAGTATCGTCATTAGTATTTAACGCCTCGGCTTCGAGATTACTGCGACCGTTGATTCGGACTTTGCCTTCAGCTTTAATATTGAAGATTTGTTTGACACCAACTACCAAGCTGGAGGTTGTTACTCCGCCGTCTTCATCCTTGACGCTTAGAGTAAGAGTGTACTTACCATCATCAAGATATCGATGCTCAACACTGTTTCCAGTTACAGGATTAGTACCATCGCCAAAGTCCCAAAGATAGGTCAAGGTATCATTACCCCTGTCTGTGGCAGTAGCAGAGAATTGAGTTGCTTCTCCTTCCTTGACAGGATTATAGGTAATATTGGTAATAGTAGGAGCAACATTATTTACTGTGACATCTAATGTTCGGCTAGTAGAAGCTCCATCATCATCGCTCACGATTAATTCAACTGTATAGTTGCCATTATCTGTAAAGACATGATTAGCATTTTCACCCGTTACCGTCTCACTACCGTCTTTGAAGTTCCAAGTATAGGTTAATTCGTCATTTCCTAGGTCAGATGCGATCGCCTTAAAGCTGGCAGTATCTCCCTCATTTACCTCTGTATCGCCAGTAAGTTCGGTAATTAAAGGAGTTACATTATTTACCGTAACTTTAAGTGTACTGGTGGTACTTGCTCCTTCATCGTCAGTAATAGTCAGACTGACATTATATTCGCCATTATCAGTGTAAACATGAGTTGGGGTTAAGGTATCTGTAGCGGTATCACCATCGCCAAAGTTCCACTCAATAGTATGGCTATCTTCTATACCAGGATCGCTAAAGCTAGCGTTGAATGCGACTGGGCTACCCTCGTCGCTAACTCGGTCTTCGACTGCATCTACTATAGGAGCAAGGTTATTGACGGTAATAGTTAAAGTCTGTGTCGCCGTCGCACCATCGTCATCGGTGACGGTAAGATTAACATCATATTTTCCATCTTCGGTGAAGGTTTGAGTTACGTTTGCTCCCGTTAATTTTGTAGCATCGGCTAAATTCCAGGTGTAGGTTAAAGTATCATCGCCTGGGTCTGTAGCCTCGGCATTAAAGCTTGCTGTATCACCTTCGTTAATCTCTATATTGCCATTAGCTTCAGTAATAATAGGTACAACATTGTTTACTACTACATCTAAAGCCTGGCTAGTAGAAGCTCCATCAGTGTCACTAACGGTCAGAGTAACGGTGTAATCTCCGTTATCGGCAAAGGTGTGATTTACATCAGTACCAGTTACAGCTTCGCTACCATCGCCGAAGTCCCAAGTGTAAGTTAATTCATCATTACCTGCATCTACCGCAGCAGCACTAAAGCTGGCGGGATCTCCTTCATTAATCTGCGTATCACCATTTAGTTCGGTAATCACAGGCGCAACGTTATCTACCGTCACTTCCAGAGTAGAATTTGTAGCTGCGCCATTATCGTCAGTGACAGTAGCAGTTACGGTATAGACTCCATTTTGGGTAAAGGTATGAGTAACGTCTGTACCCGTAGCTGTCTCTCCATCGTCAAAATCCCAAGTGTAGGTAAGCTCGTCAGCTCCAGGATCTGTGGCAGCTATAGAGAAGTTAGCGCGATCGCCTTGATTAATTTTAAGATCGCCAGTCAAGGACGTAATTGCTGGGGCAGCATTATTTACTGTAACGTTGATGCTACTGCTAGTACTGGCACCATCATTATCAGTAACGATTAGAGTTACTTCATAGACTCCATCATCTGTATAAACATGACTTGGGGTTAAGGTATCGCTGGTAGTATTACCGTCGCCAAAGTCCCAGGCAATGGTGTGAGTATCTAAGATACCAGGGTCGCTAAAGCTGGCAACTAGTTCGATGGTATCTCCTTCGGTGGCGGTTTCATCCGACCAAAGATCTATAATTGGAGCAACGTTTTTAACGGTAATGCTTAGGCTTTGAGTTACAGATGCGCCATCTTCATCAGTAACAGTAACGGATGCTTCGTAAAGACCATTATCAACAAAGATATGCTCGACATTTTCACCCATGAGCGTCTCGCTACCGTCGCCAAAGTCCCAGGCATAGGTAAGCACATCGTCACCCGCATCGTTAGCAGCAACATTGAGGCTGGCGGTATCTCCTTCATTAAGGGTCAACTCATCAGTGATATCGGTAATGACAGGAACAGTATTATTTACCTTCACGTCAATCATACTGCTAGCAGTATCACCACTAGAATCGGTAACAATTAGGGTTACGGTATAGTCACCATTATCGGTATAGGTATGGTCAACTGGTAACTGGTCACTGTTGACTGTTAATTGCTCAGAACCATCACCAAAATCCCAGGTATAGGTAAGTTCGTCGTTTCCAGGGTCAGTTGCGATCGCATTAAAGATTGCTGTATCGCCTTCATTTATTTCTGTATCGCCAGTGAGAGATTCAATTACGGGAGCAACGTTGTCAATAGTAACATCAATATTAGATTCAGTTACTGCTTCATCGCTATCAGCAACGCTGACAGTAGCGGTGTAATTACCGTCTACTGCATAGGTATGGTTAACTATCGTCTGACCATCAATTAATTGTTCGTTGGTCACTGTTAAGGGTTCGCTGCCATCGCCAAAGTTCCAGGTAACAGTCAGATTGTCAGCACCAGGATCGGCAACAATAGCTGTAAATTCAACCGCCGAACCTTCTGCTCCAGTCTTAGTATTTTCAGTCTCGATACTGGGAGCAACGTTATCTACGCTAACGTCCAAAGTTTGTGATGTTTCACTGCCATCTTCATCTCTGACAGTAAGATTTACAATGTAGTCTCCACTATTAATATATGTATGACTTACTGGTAGCTGACTACTGTCAACTGTTAACTGTTCTGAATCATCCCCAAAGTCCCAAATGTATGTGAGAGTATCATCACCAGGGTCAGAAGCAATCGCACTAAAGCTAGCGGTATCTCCTTCATTTATTTCAGTGTCTCCTGTAAGAGATTTAATTACTGGAGCAACGTTATTGACGCTAATAGTTAAATTGGAATTAGTAACTCCGCCATCGTCATCGCTGACGGTGAGAGTAACATCGTAGACTCCATTGTCGAGATATTCCGCCTCAACTGTTTGTCCAGTAAGCTCAGTGCCGTTACCTAAATCCCAAGTATAGGTAAGCTCGTCAGAACC
>JAIMKV010000083.1 GCA_020692205.1 Myxosarcina sp. GA_180221_E-2-1-MAG-40_15 | reverse complement strand
GTTATAGCGCGTAGCGTTTAACGGTGGGAGTCGTCAAAGAAATATCTGGTCGTTGCTCTATCCCGCAAAACTGTAAGATTTACTTAACACTTGCAATTTGATCGAAGAAGGATAGATTTTTATGACCATCGCCACTAATGTTCCCGCTTTTTGTGAAGGTATTCAGTATTTCCAAGAGAGCTTACCTGGTTTCAAGCAGTATGGACAAGAATCAGCTATCAAATCAGGACAAACAGCGGTCGCCTCTCCCTCAGACAAAGCAGCAGTTTATCAAACCATGTTGGCTGCCGATGCCTTGCGTTACTTAACGCTTCAAATTACTGCTAGTAAGCAATCTGGACATCCAGGAGGATTTGCCAGTATTGCCGATACCATTGCTGCGTTGGTAATGCTGGGACATAAAAATCTAATTACCGAAGTGGGGCATCATGCCCCAGGTTTTTATAGCAATGTCTTTTTGGATACTTCCCTAGAAGCAATGGGGATTAACAATGTTCAGGATTTATGCGATCGCTTTCGAGAAATGCACGGGCTTTTGGGTCATCTTTCTGGGCAAATTCCCGGCTTACTCAGTCCCGCAGGACCGCTAGGACAAGGGCAACACTTCGCCATGGCGGGGGCCAAACTGCATCCAGGGGTTCTGTTTCCCGTGACTATCGGTGATGGTGGTTTAGGTGAACCCTATATCATGAGTAGCTTTGGGCATTTTAATACAGCGTTTCCTCAAGTAACTAACTTCCTACCGATTTTAGTTTGGAATGGCTTTTCCCAAGAACATCACAGTATGGTGTCTACTAAAACCAATGAGGAGATGATTGCCTACTGGCAAGGTAACGGTTTTGCCGAAGTAATTTTAGTCAATGCCAAAGATTATGATGATACGAATCAGCCAGGGGACTATGTAAACAGTACTAAGTTCTCTTTTGAAGCTAGAATGGCGTTTACTCAGGCAGTATTAGAGGCAACGGACAAAGCAGCAAAATCGGCACTGGGCGGTAAACTAACGGTACTAATCGTCAAACAGCTTAAAGGTTCAGGAGTACATAAAAGTGGCGCCCAGTCTCATAACCTCTATCCAGGGGACAGCGTAGACAAGGATTATATCGTTGCTGCTTTACAAGAAAGAGCCTTAACTCCTGAAGCTTGGCAACTAGTACGCAATAACTATGTCCGTGCCAATGGTGGCGCAGCAGTCGAGACAGCCGTTACCGAAAAAGAGTATTATCTTGCCGATTTAGGTGATATCCCTTTAACAGAATATGCCGTTGGGGGCGAGAAACAAGTAGCAACTACAGCCATGGGTGCGATCGCTGGTTATGTGGGGAAACAAGATAAAGACTTTATTGTGACTAATGCTGATGGTAACGCTGCTTCAGGAATTAATAATATTAATACTGCTTTGAAAATTATTCATCCCACCACCGATGAAACCTATTTTCAACAGCCCCAAGGACAGGTTTATGAACCCTTAAGTGAAGATGCTTGTGCAGGATTGGCAGCAGCCCAGGCTTTATTTGGGGCGCGTACTCTTTGGTGTTCTTATGAATCCTTTGCGATTAACGGTTTACCCATCTGGCAGACAGTTACCCAAGCAATGGCAGAATTAAGGCGATCTACTCCTTCTACTATTACTTTATTTACCGCAGGGGCATTAGAACAAGGGCGCAATGGTTGGACACACCAACGTCCCGAAATCGAGAATTACTTTGCAGGGATGATGCGTAACGGCAATATTTTTCCTCTCTTTCCTTGCGATGCCAATAGTATCCAAGCTTGTTATGAATGGGCATTAAGCACTAAAAATAAAGGGATTCCTATTACCGCTAGTAAATCTCCCCTAGAAATCCGCACTACCTTAGAACAAACTCGTGAGGGATTAGCTAAAGGTGGCATTGTTCTCCAAGAAATCGATCCCCCCGAAACCCCCCTTGGTAAGGAATCTCGATCCCCCCAATCCCCCCTTAATAAGGGGGGTAAAGTTGTCTTTGCTGTAATCGGTGATATGACTTTAATCCCTGTCTTTGCAGCAGCAGAACAGTTAAAATCTCAGGGTATTGGTTCAAAGATCGTTTCCGTAATCAATCCCCGTCGCTTGTATCGTCCTAGTGATGTTGCTTGGGATAGTTGCAGTTGTGAACAAGATGGCGATTTTCTATCTGATGCTGAATTTTCCGACCTGTTTGATGGCGATGCTTTATTAGGTATTACTGGAGGTTCGAGTGCTATGTTAGAACCTGTGATGTTGCGTAGTAGTAGTAAGCGCGATGTTTTTGCCTGGAAACGCGGCGAAACTACGGCTAGTGCAGGACAAATTATGGAATTTAACGGTATTACGGCGGATAATTTTGTTAAACGTGCAATGGAGTTGATTGGTTAGGTTTTTATGTTAAAAAGGTGGGCAACTGCCCACCCTACAGGCGATCACTCTTAAAAAACACACTTAAAAATTAGTTATATTCTCTTAATATTTAAAGTAATTACACTCAAATTATAATTACCCTATTGTTGTTGACTAAGATCACACTTATAGCTCAAACTAAACGTTATTTTTATCTTATTAAACAATTTTTCAACAATTAGGAGAATTACTAACATGGCTAATAAAAATGAACAAGATTCAATGGATAAAGCAGTTGATGCAGGTCTTCATGCAGCAGGAGGTGCAGCAACAGGTGCAGGTGTTTCTGCTGTAGTTGGCGGTATGGGGTTAGCTGTGGGAGGAACTGCTGTTGGGATTGGAATGCTACCAGTAGCAGCAGCAGGTGCTGTTTTGGGACTTGCTTTTTATGGTATAAAAAAGGCAATGGAAGAATAACTAAATTCAATGTCTAAAAAATCTCCTAATTTATTACAGAAGATAGCAAGAAAGGCAATTCATGAACTAATCAATGAGGTTAATACTCACAAAAAATCTCAATCTGCCAAACAAATAGCTAGCAAGTCTAAGATTAGGAGTTCTCAATCGAAAATCAACAATAAAAAACAGACTCGCTCTCGCCACATAGCAGCTTCAGTTCGCGTATCAGTATTAAATAGAGATAAATATAAATGTGTTTTTTGTGGTCGTAATTCTAAACATATTGAGTTGGAAGTAGATCATATTATTCCGTTTTCCAAAGGTGGAAGCAACGATATTAGTAACCTGCAAACTTTATGTTTTGATTGCAATAGAGGAAAAGGTACACGACAGTTAGATTAGATTTAAAATATCCATGATTGCCCTATTGAGTTTAAAGTATTGAGAGTTATTGCGATCGCCAATAGCGTGCAAAGTGCGCTCAAAAGACTACGCAAAGTGATCGCTTAAGAAATAGATTTTAGATAAAATAAAAATCAACCAAGTATTTATTACACCGACTATGAGCGATCGCGAATTATTGAATCGTATTACTACCAATTCAAAAGTAATGATCGGAAAACCTGTGATTAATGGAACTCGCTTAACTGTAGAATATATTCTCAATCTATTAGCTCATGGCGCATCAATCTCAGAAATTCTTGAAGAATATGATGGTTTAGAAGAAGCAGATATTAGAGCTTGTTTATTATTTGCTGCTCAGTCTTTAGAAAGCACAACTTTTATGCCACTGAACATATAAAGTCTGGAAAATGCGATTTTTGGTAGATGAATGCACGGGTACTAAATTAGCTCATTGGTTGAGGAAAGAAGGTTACGAAGTATTTTCAGTTTATGAACAAGCAAGAGGTAGTACTGATGAATTTATTATTAAAAAAGCTTTTGAAGAAAACTGGATTTTAATTACCAACGACAAAGATTTTGGAGAAAAAGTTTATCGTGAAAAATACCCTCACAGGGGAATAATTTTTATGCGACTGCAAGATGAACGCTCTGCTAGTAAAATAAGCGTTTTACATCGTCTGCTTTCAGTGTATCTTCAGAAAATTCCGAATAGTTTTGTTGTGGTTACAGAAACGCAAGTTCGTTTTCGCCATAGTTAAAGAAGTTTTATCATACATTAATATTAGTATTGTCTGAGCTTAAAATATCTGCGATCGCCTTAATTGAAAGTATTGAGAGTTATTGCGATCGCATCTAAAATTAATATCCTATAAATTTTTTAGTAATTTGTCATAATTACTATGCGAACCAATCCAAAACCAAATTATTGTTTCAGAATCTTTCATTATTCCTACAGCACGCTAACCTATTCCTGCTCTTACCGAATATATAGGTTGTTTTGTATTTAGCTTCTTGAACTCTAAACTAGGATGAGATGGATTTTGCTGCCATAGCCGATAATTTTTTCTGGCTGTTTTCTTAACTCTTTCGGGTAACTCAGCAAAATGTTGGATAAATTCTATGGTCAATTCGAACTTCATAGTTCGTCAAAACCCATTTGCTTTATCTTACCATTAATAGAATCATTTAAAGCTTTTGCTGCTAGCTCTTCTAATTTACTATGTTGTGGTTGAGATAAAGATTGCTGCCACTGGAGTTCATTTTCAATATCTTCAATTAACTGTTCTGCAAGCTCGTCTTGTAGATGAGCAGGTAAATTTTGTGCTTTATTAAAAGCCTCTGTAAGTAGCTTAGTCATGGTTGTATTTTATAAAGTGAAAAAAGAAAAATTATTTTACATAATAAAATATTAACGAGATCGCCAGTTTGATAGATTCAATCTGATTTAAAGACAGTATTATTTGATTGAAATTCTACATAATAGTTATAGCGATCGCTTTGGTAGGGTGGGCGACGCGCGACGCGTAGCTAGTCCTTTAGGACGAACAGTAATATTTTATAGTTATTACTCAAGTTAACAATGCTGAATAATCTGTATAGCCAATTTTTGCGTCTTCAGTATTGCCTCTACCGTAAAAAGTTCTGGGGTTAGGTTCATTTAACTCTGCATTAATACTAAATCTTTTGACTAGATCGGGATTAGCTAAATATGGCTTACCGTAAGAAACTAACTGCGCATTTCCCGAAGCGATCGCGCTATTTCCTGTCTCTTTGTTATAACCACCATTGGTAATAATATTTCCCTGGTAAAGTGGACGAAAAACGGGTAAGACGGGATTAATAACTTCACGAGTACTTAAATCAACTTCATTGGCTTCCATTAGATGAATATATGCCAAATTAAAATTATTCAAGGCTTTAATTACATAACCAAAAGTAGCTTGTGGCTCGGAATCAAACATGCCATAAAAAGTGTTACCGGGAGATAATTTAATTCCAACATAGTCACCTCCCCAAACTTGAGTTACTGCTTCGACTATTTCTAATAAAAAACGAGCGCGATTTTCAATTGAACCACCATATTTATCCTGGCGTTGATTTGAACCATCCTGTAAAAATTAATCGATTAAATAACCAAATGCACCATGTAGCTCTATTCCATCAAAACCAGCCTGTTGCGCATTGACTGCTGCTTGACGAAATTGGGCAATAATTTCAGAGATTTGTGAGGTTTCTAAGGCACGAGGAGTTTCTATATCTACTTTACCAATAGGAGTATGTAATTGACCTGTAGCTGCGATCGCACTTGGGGCAATCGGTGTTTCTCCCCCCAGTAAAGCGGAGTGACTAACTCTACCACTATGCCAAATTTGTAAGAATATTTTACCGCCTTTGGCGTGAACTGCATCGGTAACTAGTTTCCAGCCTTCTACTTGCTCCTTATTATAAATACCAGGTACATTCATGTATCCTTGACTCAAAGGCGAAATCATCGTGCATTCAGTAATAATCAAACCAGCAGTAGCTCGTTGAGCATAGTATTCTGCCATCAACTGTGTGGGAATATTGCCAGCAGCACGCAAACGAGTCATGGGAGCCATAACTATACGGTTGTCTAAAGTATTTGAGCCTAATTGGAAAGATTCAAAAAGATTAGAGTTCATAGTGTAATTTAATAAATTTGTGCTTGAGTGTTAGAGTAGGAAACTTTGATGTTAATTGAACCTTCATTTAACAGCCAAGGTTGAACTTGGTATTCTCTAAGTTGATTTTGATGTAATGGATCTTGTTCAGCGATCGCTTTGGCTTCATTAACAGACTCAGCTTCAAATTATTAAGTATCTACCCTACTGATATGATTAAGCCTATCCGTGTCATCAAGCAAGAAGGTACTTAAAAGTAAGATACAGACCAAATGGTGCGTAAATTAATCCGTAATTGTCCAGAACCAGAAATATTCACCCTCAATTGTCCCACTCAACAAGTTTTAGATATTATCGGCAATAAATGGAGTGTAATTATTATTTATTGTCTTGCTTATCAAACCAGACGTTATAAACAATTGGAACGTAAAATAGAAGGGATTTCTCAAAAAGTTTTGACTCAAACTTTGCGTAAATTAGAAAATAACGGTTTAATCGAGAGAAAAGTATATCCAGTAGTTCCCCCACAAGTCGAATATTCTTTAACACATTTAGGTGAAACTTTAGTCGAACCCTTATCTTTACTGGCCGAATGGAGCGAACAGAATATGTCTGAAATGAAAAAACATCAACAATAAATTAGGATTAAAGTTGTTAAAAGGTAAATGCAATCTTTAGACTATCCAAAGTGCGATCGCTGGCGATAAACTAAGGGAATGATTGAGAGTAAAGCCAGGAAAGTTAAAGCTGCAAAGAAAGAAAGGCGATCGCCACCTTACATTGCCATTTCACTACTCTTATCAATCCAGGTGTAAGCAAAGCTGCCAGGAATTACGCCAATAAAAGTAGCCAAGATAAGTTGATTGAAGTTAAGCCAAATAGATAATTGACTAAATTGAAAGGTGATATGGGAATTAGACGGGTTGTAAGGACAAAACTGAACGGTTGTTTTAGCACAGCTGTCTGAAATCTAGTTAGTTTCTTACTTTTACTCAACCTGCGTTGAGCAGCATCTCGAAATAAATAACGAGTAGCCCAAAAAGCGCACAATGCCCCTAAAGTAGCACTGACAATTGAAATCAAAGTTCCCCATACCAAATCCCGAAAAGACAGCCCCCAACAATAGTTAAAACTGTCCCAGGAACACCAATTACGGTTACCACAACATAAATGGCAATAAATAAAATTTCGACATATGCTTCATACTGCTCAATAAAATTCTTGAATAAAATAGGATTAAAAACAGTTTTTCAGGGAGTAAAGATGCAAAGCAATAAGACTGTTATAAGAGTGATCGCTAGGGCTACAAGTCTCGGAGTGACTGCTATTTTTTTTAGATGAATACTTAATTGATCGCAATTTTAAGTAATTTTTTTGAACATTATTAAATATTCAAACTAAAGAGCCGCCACAGCTAGAGCCTGTACCTGCGGTGCAGCCATAGCAATAATTAGCGGTTTTTATTTCGGCGATCGCATCTAAGTTATTTAGTTCTAAAAGTTTAGCAACGGTTAACTTTTCATTTTCGGGTGTGCTGGCAATAATTCCCTCCATTTGATTAAAGTCGCAATCATAAACGTTACCCAAATAATCAATGGATAATTCATTGCGACACATGACATTATTTAAAGTAGCAGGATTATAATTTTCGGCTAAAAATTGCAGATAATTAGCGTGAATTTCTCGGCGTTTTAGAAATTGTTTGGTTCTACCGATAGGAATATTAGTAATTGTAAATAGGTTATTAAACTGAATCTTAAAATGCTCTGCCAAATATGATTTATAGTCTTGCTCTAGCTTCTGTTGATTAGGAGTAAGAAAGAAATTAGTATTAGTAGGCAGTGGCGGATTATAAACTAAATCAATTATCAAATTGGGATCCGATCCGTAACCCAACTGATTGAGTTTTTGCATCGCCTTAATTGAATTGTTATACACACCTGCACCTCTTTGTTTATCTACATTATCTTCTAAATAGCAGGGCAGAGACGCGGTAACTCTTAGCTGGTGTCGAGCAAAATATTCTGGTAAATCTTCGTATCCTGGTTCAAAAAAGATGGTCAGGTTAGAGCGAACAATTACTTCTTTACCTTGGGCTTTTACTGCTTCAACTAGTGGACGAAAACCATAGTTCATCTCTGGCGCACCACCTGTTAGATCGACAGTTTTAATCTGGGGGAAGCGATTGATCAATTCGATCAGCTGTTGACATACTTCAGGTGATAATTCTTCGGTACGTTTAGGGCTGGCTTCTACATGGCAGTGAGTGCAAGCAAGATTGCATTTACGACCTAAATTGATTTGTAAAACCGTAATTTTTTGTTTAGTTAACGGTGAATTTATTTTTTTATTAAAAGGAGTTATGTTTAATTTGTTAGTTATCGACTGCATAATTATTATTTATTAATCAAAAAATATATAGATATGGTTTTTATTTCCAAAATGAATCTTTGATATTGTTGTACATTCTTTCAACCATAAAGTCGTTAAAATCTGTGTTATTACTCGAAGGAAATTCACATTCTATTTCTTCAACGAGAATGTTAAGCAGTTTTGTTGACAGTAAATGAGAGAAACTTCCTCGCAATGCCTTCTCATACCAAATTTCTAAGTCGCTTCTGGTAATTATTGACTGAATTTTTGATTTCCATCCAATTTGATTTAGAAGAGATAAGATAATTTTTTCTTCCGAATCTTTACATACAATTATTATTCTATCGGCAGTTATTGCCGATACTATACCTTCTGCAAGTGTTTCATCAAGTGTGAGATGTTTTATTTGAACTGCAAAACCACAGTTTCCCCACATATCAAGTCCTCGATCAGCAGCATTGGTAACAGCAACACGATGGAATTTAGCAGGAACTACAAAGGAAGTATTGTTAATATCCATCGTTAAAACTTTAAAGGTGAAATCTTCAAATTATTTTAGAATCTCAGTTTTTTCAAGATTTAGGCTGACTTGAATAGAAACATCAAGTTCTTCAACTAAAACTTGAAATAAAGAATAAACAACAATTTCAAATACTTTATCTATACTTCTTTTTAATCCTGGTGTTTTATCAAATAAGTCAAAAAAAGTACCTAAATTAAAATTTTCTACGCCTGCCTCATGACAATATTGAAGTCCAGCAGTCATTTGAGAATATCTTGTGATAAATTTTCGATAAATATATGCTTCTACAACTCCTGACTTTTTTCTATTTTCGTCGCCAAGTAATATTAAAGCTTCAGGCGGAATTGCATTTTTATTAAACAGATCATCTTGATAGCGTGCTGAAGATGTGCTACTTCTCCCTAGAAATTTTAAGCAAATAATATCTCTCCATTTTTTCGACTTTGTTCGATAGGTGTCTAGTATTGAAAGATCAATATCTTGATGAATTCTGTCACGATGCAGTATTTCAGCAACTTGAATTGGCTTATACAAATGAACTCTTGCTTTTTTAATAACTTTATCTAAAGCTGCTTTCGCTTCAATGAGATTCATCTAAATACTCCATTTCATTTTGCCCTCAAGTTATTTATTATGGCAATGTTACACAGATTAATCCACAGCAAAGTTAAGGGACAACTGTTTAGGTTTTTCTTGGACAAATTCTCTTTTATCTAATGCTTCAATCATTTTTTTAGCAACATGGCGAACCACTGAAACAGGAACGCTATTTCCAGTTTGTTTTCTGATTTCTGAGTGTGAAACAACTATTTTAAAGTTTTCTGGAAATCCTTGCAGGCGAAGTAATTCTCTTGATGAAGGTCTTCTGATTCCATTAACCAGAAGATAATTATATGATGCGCCTCTTCTAAGAGCGCAAGAATAAGGCAATATGGAAATATTGCCCGATTTATTTTCGTGCCAAATCGAAGGATAAAATGGTTGGACTTTTAACCTTTCTAGTCTTTTATTTTTGATAAAATCGGAAGCAAATAATTTTTGCTCAACTTGTTCATCAGGTTCTAATATATTGGTCAAAAGTGGAGTTTCTTTAAAGGAATTTGGAAAAGAAAACTTTAGGGGTTCTCGAAATCCTACAATAAAAGTTCTTTCTCGTTTTTGAGGTAGTCCAAAATCTAAAGCATTAAGAATGCTGGTATATGTAAAGTATCCAAGTTGGTGAAGATTTTCTTCAATAATTTTAAAAGTTCTTCCTCGGTCATGTGTCTTTAATTGTTTTACATTTTCCAACAAAAAAGCTGCTGGTTTTTTGGTCTGTAAAATTTTGACTATGTTAAAAAAAAGTGTTCCTCGTGCAGTATCGCTAAAGCCTTGCTTGTTTCCTATGATGCTAAAGGCTTGGCAAGGAAATCCTGCCAGCAAAATGTCATGATCTGGTATTGCATTTGGATTTATTAGGGTTATATCACCTTCAGGACGTTCGCCGAAATTTGCCTCATAAGTTTCTTGAGCATATTTGTCCCATTCAGACGAGAATATACAATGACCTCCAAGTTCATCAAAAGGAATTCTGATCCCGCCAATACCTGCAAAAAGATCGATGAATGTAAACGAAGTCGAAGCAGCGCGAAGTTGCGTTGCGGGGGTTCCCCCCGTTGAGCAAACTTCGCAAGACGGCTCCGCCCTAAACGGACGGAGTACCTTCGACTCATTCCACTTCTTACGACGGTCACCTGCGGACGGGTTTCCCTCCGCAGTGCCGTCGCGCTTTTGGCATTTTAAAACTTGATTCATAATCAAATATCGCTCATCGATTTTAAATTATTGCATGAGAGTGAATCACTGAGCGTGTAATATACGCCGTGCAACGACGCATTTCCGCTCACTAACAATATCATCGTTAAAAATGTGGCAGGACGATCGCATTGTTAATCATACCCGCTAGTTTTTAAAAGAGGCATTAATTAACAACATTCGCCGGGAGAACAACAGTCATTGCTACTAGTTTCGGTCAGATTATATTCTGAACCTTTGGTTTCCCTTGCATGGCGTACCGCTTTAGTTTTGCAGTTAAATTCTGCCGCTTCTTCTAGGGGAATATTCTCATAAGGTTCGATACCAATAACATCTTGAGAGTAAGGGCTACAGCAGCTAGTCATAATGTTATAAGTCTTATCGCAAACAGCCATTCTCTCTCCACGACAGAAGACATGACCATCATCATCTACAACTTGCTTCCAAGGACCTTTATATACTAATGACTGCTTTCTCTCAAGACAAACCCCTTCTTTCCCTTTATAGGCTCTGACAGTCATCGAACGAAACTCAACACCGTCAATAATCTGCCAAGGGGTTTCTTGGCGCTGGAGAATTTCTACTCCATAAAAACCTGCATCCTCAAACATTTTTAAGAATAGATCTTCTCTAAATGCCCCCGCAATACAGCCACTCCACAAATCAGGGTCATTAATAATTTTAGGAGTGGGATCTTCGTCACAAACAATATCGGAAATTACCGCCCTGCCTCCCCGTTTAAGGACACGGAAAATTTCACCGAAGAGCTGTTTTTTATCTTGAGGGCGAACCAAATTCAAAACGCAGTTAGAAATTACCACATCAGCACTGTCGTCAGCGATCAGAGGTTCTGTTTGTCTGAGGCGATCGCATTGTGCCTCATATTCACCAATTTGATCAACAGAAGCAACAGGATTAACCTGAAGCCAGGTTTGTAATCGATCTAAGGGTAATTTTAAATCTTGAATCTTGCCTTTGACAAACTTAGTGTTAGCATAACCTAGCTTGTCTGCCATCTCTCCCTGATATTTGCGCGCCAGAGTCAACATTTCGTCATTAAAGTCTACGCCGATGATTTTGCCCGACTTGCCAACTTTCTGTGCTAGAATATAGCAGTTTTTCCCTGCTCCCGAGCCTAAATCGATAACGGTTTCTCCTTCACTAACATAACGGGTAGGATCGCCACAGCCATAATCTTTGTCAATAATTTCTTGGGGTAGGATCTCGGTGTAGTTACCGTCATATTCCGTAGGACAGCATAAACTTGGCTGCTGTTGTCTTGCACCCTCTTGATATCGTTCTAATACCGTTGACTCAATATCATAATCTACGGCAGCTGATGGGGTTTGCTGTTGGTTAGTTGCAATCTCAGTCACAGATAACTAAATCCTTTTACTTAACTTTGGCTATATACAGGTTAATCTCACAAAGTATAGATTGAATCTTTCTTTAATCGGAGATTATTCCCTGATGATTTAATTTTTAGCTACGGTGCTATTTAAGCAGCAAGACATTAAAGCTGCCTGAGAATCTGCTTTAGTTTAACAGGCTTCTATTCTTGAGTTGAATTACTTGATTAATATGTCCGTCGGATGAAGGATGAAAAGCCAACATTACTGTCTTACTTTAAAACCAATCGCGCTTAAAAAGCATCTGTATAAAATATTCCCCATATGTTTATTCCTCTAGGCTTTAGTCAACAATCTACTCAAACACACCTGGGTAATATAGTTTATTACACTAATGACCATCAACCCTGGCAAACAACATCAGCATCCCGAGAAACTTTAGTATTTTTACATGGCTTGGGAGGAGGTTCTTCAGCGTATGAATGGTCAAAAGTTTATCCTTCCTTTGCTGCCGAATACCGTATTCTTGCCCCAGATATGTTGGGTTGGGGAAGATCAGCACATCCACAGCGTAACTATCAGCCAGAAGACTATCTTCAAACTATTGAGCAATTTATCGAGCATACCTGTACCGAACCTGTGACGGTAATCGCTTCTGCCCTTACGGCTGCCTTTACAATTCGTGTGGCGATCGCGCGTCCCGAATTATTCAAATCTTTGATCTTGACTACCGCAGCAGGATTAAATGAACTAAATCAAAACTATCAAGAAAATTTCTTTACTCAGCTTGCAGCAACTCCTATAATTGATCGCCTATTGTATAGCACTGGGGTTGCAACCAGCTTTGGTATTCGTAGCTTTTTAGAACAACGTCAATTTGCTAAAAAAGAGCGAATTAGTTCGGAATTAGTCGAAGCCTACTTACAATCGGCACAGCAAGACAACGCAGAATATGCTGCACTTTCTTTTGTCCGGGGGGATCTTTGTTTTGATTTAACTCAATATATTACCCAGCTAACTACTCCTACCGCTTTAATTTGGGGTAAAGCATCAGAATATACTGGTCCACAGGTTGGTCATCGTTTACGAGAAATGAATCCCGAAGCGATTCGCATCATGTATCAATTCGACGATGTTGGTTTTACTCCCCAACTAGAGTTGCCAGGTGTCACTGCTGGACTAATTCGGTGGTTTTTACCTCAATTGGAATCGAATCAATCTTCTGCTTCAGATGAGAATTTAGCAGTAGTAGAAGACTAAATTAGCTTTGTCCATAATGCCCTAGTCTTTGAGCAACAATTCAGTTTTTTTTAAACTTAGTAACTATTAAATTATGAGCTAAGACTGGGGAAACATAACCTGTTATCAAAAAAACTTACCATTTTGCCTTGGAAGTATTTTTTTTACTGCTTTGGAGTCATCTACATTTTTAGGAGTCAAGGTCACGTCCTAATTTGTAGCGTGATACTCTTCTGATGAAACTATCAAAATTAGCACTATTATCTTGAGCAGTAGCGGCGGCGATCGCTTAATTTAATTATTTAAAGGTTAATTTAATCTATTAGGCAGATTCTGGTTTGCGATAGGAAGCAGGATGAATAATTAATTCAGCCGTAGAACGCTTTTCGACCATTTCCTCAGTAATAGTACACTTGCCAACGTCTTTACGAGAGGGAATTTCATACATCACTTCCAGCATCAACTCTTCAACAATGCCTCTTAAAGCTCTGGCTCCAGTTTTACGTCGGTAGGCTTCTTTAGCCAAGGCTTTGATTGCACCTTCAGTAAATTCTAGCTCAATGTTATCCATTCTCAAGAGCTTTTGATACTGCTTGACAATCGCGTTACGAGGCTGGGTTAATATTTGTACCAGCGCATCTTCATCCAATGGCTCTAAGGCTGCTGTCACAGGAATCCGACCCACAAATTCAGGAATCATGCCAAACTTAACCAAATCATCAAGCTCCAGCTTTTGCAAAATGTCAGCAGTACGCTTTCCTTTCGGTTCTGACTTTTCTCCTTTTTGAATAAAACCAATAGACTTTTTGCCCATACGGCGTTCTACTACTTTGTCTAAACCAACAAACGCTCCACCACAAATAAATAAAATGTTCTTGGTATCAATCTGAATACAGTCTTGATAGGGATGCTTACGACCCCCTTGAGGCGGTACATTAGCTACTGTCCCTTCGAGCATTTTTAGCAGTGCTTGCTGCACTCCTTCTCCTGAAACATCGCGGGTAATCGAAGCATTTTCACTTTTGCGGGCAATTTTATCAATTTCATCAATATAGATGATGCCTCTTTGAGCTTCTTCTACGTCTAGATCAGCTACCTGTAGTAATCGTAGCAAAATGTTTTCTACGTCTTCACCGACATATCCCGCCTCTGTAAGGGTTGTAGCATCGGCTACGGCAAAGGGAACTTGTAAAACTTTGGCAAGAGTTTGTGCCAATAGAGTTTTACCACAGCCTGTTGGTCCAATTAACAACACATTAGATTTTTGCAGCTCTACGGAATCTTCCGCATCCTTAGCCTTGTTAGCCAAACTCAGACGCTTGTAGTGATTGTATACGCCCACAGAAAGCACTTTTTTAGCTTCTTCTTGTCCAATTACATGTTCGTCCAAGCAATTTTTAATTTCTATCGGCTTGGGAATATCCCCAAAAGAAATGCCGCCTGCTTTCTTATTTCTTTTTTTCGGTGGTTTGGCTTCAGAATTACCAGATACCGCAGGAGAAGACACTACAGCTCCTTCTTCAATCAACTCCTCATCTAGAATCTCGTTACACAGTTCAACACATTCATCACAAATATAAACTCCAGGACCTGCAATCAGTTTCCTAACCTGCTCCTGAGATTTTCCGCAAAACGAACATTTTAGATGGGAGTCGTACTTAGACATATAGACCTCTTACTAATAGAGCATTTTTTAAGTTGTAGGTGAGGTTAACGCTTCTGGTTTGTTGATGACTTTATCAATTAAGCCATATTCCACAGCATCCTCTGAGGACATATAGAAATCTCTTTCTGTATCGGCAGCTATCTTATCAAAAGGCTGACCAGTATGTCCTGCAATTAGTTCATTAAGTCTTTGCTTAATATACAGAATTTCTTTAGCCTGAATTTCAATATCAGTAGCTTGTCCTTGCGCGCCGCCTAAAGGCTGGTGAATCATAATTCGTGAACTGGGTAAAGCCATCCGCTTTCCTTTTGTTCCACCAGATAATAAGAAAGCTCCCATACTGGCAGCAACACCATAGCAAATTGTCACGACATCTGGTTGAATTTGCTGCATGGTGTCATATATTGCTAGACCTGAATACACCGAACCACCAGGGGAATTGATATAAATTTGGATATCTTTTTCAGGATCTTCTGCTTCGAGATACAGCAGCTGCGCCACAATCGAATCGGCTACTTTATCGTCAATAGGAGTACCTAAGAAAATAATGCGCTCTCGTAGAAGGCGTGAATAAATATCAAAGGCTCTTTCTCCAATACCTGACTGTTCTACCACCATTGGTATAACATTGCCCTCGGTAAGCACCGAGTTTATTTCAGGAAGATTTTGATTAACGAGAAAGCCGTAAGGCGAATGCGATTCCAGCATAGATTTTTTGCTAAAAATTTGTCACTATTGATTTATTTAATTTGCTATTAATCGCCAGTTCTGGCGATTAATAGCTATTTTCATTATGCCTCAACTATCGTGATCTGTAGTAGAAGGGAGATTTGCTAATGAAGAATCGGAATGAGCTTCAACTCAATTATAGTTTTGCTTTCTCTTCCCTCATGAAGCGAATATAAATTCTTGATTAAAGTGTGTTTTCTCAATGCTGGCAAAGCGCACGACGCGATTGCGGGGAAAGTCGCCTCTAGCTTAGAATAATGCAACTTGCTGCTTTTAAGCAGAGTAATCTTCGCCAGCCAGCTTTTTATTCAGAATCGGCAACCACTTCAACTTCAGCAGTTTCCACTTCTGAGTCGTCTTCGGATTTGGCTAGTGAACCTTCGGGAACAAGTTCAATAGTCGCTTTGTCTCGCAAGAAGCGATAAGTCTTTTCGCTAATTAGGTCTTGTGTAACCATTGCCAATAAACGGTCTTCATCGACTTCTTGCCCCGTTAGTTGGGGTCTGATTTCCTCAATCTTGGTATCAATTGCCGCCTGATCGGGTTCTAAACCTTCTTTCCTGGCTATTTCTTCGATGATTAGAGACTTTTGCAGGTTAGTTACAGCTTCTGGACGAGCGTTATCCCGCAACATAGGAACATTATCAGAATTAAACAACTGTCTTACGTCTAGCCCCATTTGCTGCATCTGCATCAGGGTTTTGGTTAAAACGTTAGTCACTTCTTCCTGAACTAAAGATTCTGGCAAATCTAAAGTGTTTTGTGCCAATAGAGCATCAGCGATCGCCGCATTGATGTTACTCTGGGTTTGGTTCTCTGCTTGCTCTTTGAACTGTTTTTCTAGAGATTCTTTGTAGGCTGCAAAGGTTTCAAACTCATCATCACTGATATCTTGAGCAAAGTCATCATCTAATTCAGGCAGTTCCTTAGTTTTTAGTTCGTTCAAGGTAATGCTGAATACGGCTGGTTTACCCGCCAAATCCTCTTGAGGATAATCTTCAGGGAAGGTAACCTCTACCTCTTTGGTTTCCTCTGGCTTCATGCCCACAATGCCTTCAACCATGCCAGGAATTAGCTTACCTTCGGCTATTTCCACCTGAAAATTAGTCGCGCTTCCGCCTTCAATTTCTTTGCCTTGTTCCCCTTCGGCTGTCAAAGTGCCTTTGAAATCGACAAAGGCTACGTCTCCCATTTGAGCTGCTCGATCTTCAACGGGAACTAAATCAGCTTTTTGGGCTCGACGCTGTTCGATAAACTCGTCTACTTTCTCTGGCTTATAGACTATTTCTTCAGTTTTTACACTTAGATTGCTGTAGTCTGCTAATTCCAAAGTAGGAGGAACATCTACCGCGATTGAAAAAGTAATCGCAGCTCCAGGTTGGTACTGTCCTAATAGTTCTTCAAAATTAGACCGCAAATTAGGCTGACCAAGAGCCTCAATTGATTCTTGTTCAATTGCATCTTGTAAAGATTTTTGAATCAGTTCTTCAAGGGCGGCAGCTTTAATTCGGTCATTCCCGATTCTTTGGAGTAAAATTTGGCGTGGTACTTTCCCTTTGCGAAACCCAGGAATGTTGCTGGAACGAGAAAGGTTTTGCACCATTTTTTCATAGGCACTGCGAGACGCTTCTGGGGCAATTTCTATATTTAAGCCAACTTGACTTTCAGGAAGTCTTTCCTGGGTTACTTTCATCGCTGTTTATATCTTAAAACTACTTGATTAATTTTATGGTAGATCTAGGTAGGAATTAACTTAAGGTAAGGTTAAAACTTGTTGCAAGGCTCAATTAATCTATTTCGACCAGGCTAATAAAGTGTGATCAGCTGCAATTAACTAAAATAATTTTCAACAGTTTTTCCTCTGAGTCAATAGACATAATAGTATATTTATATGCACTAAGTGGGTAGGCGCAATTAAGTTAACAATGAAGTGAAGCAGAAGAGGCAAAGGGAGCAGAAGCGAAAGTGATTATTTTAGCTTTAATTTTACCTAGCTACTTAGCTATACTTGTCTAGTTTCACAAAAATATTCAAGCAATAATTTTTGCTGGTCATCAAAAACTGCCAGGCAATGTTGCAGAGCGTAAACCCCAATTCATTGTAGTTAAAACACCGTGATAGGATTAACCGATAATGAGTCGTTTAATATCACACTCGATTATTCAAGAGTGTAACTTTAGGTTTCAAGTAGCCAGTATAAGATTAAATTTTCATTAATTTTAATTTAACAGCAGCGATACATAGCTAGATCTAGCAGGTCAGTTCCAAATTTACTCAAGCAAAATTTAAGGAGGTTAATGCAATTGTCTAGAAAGGTCAATATAGCTATTCTGGGTGCAACAGGAGCAGTGGGGCAAGAGCTATTAGAATTACTTACCGAGCGTGAATTTCCGCTAAACAATTTAAAGTTATTAGCTTCTTCGCGTTCTGCGGGTAACAAAATTGTTTTCCAAGGAAAAGAATTAACGGTAGAAGCAGTTAGCGAAACTTCTTTTGAAGATGTCGATATTGTTTTGGCATCTGCTGGAGGTTCTACTTCCAAAGCTTGGGCGCAAATAGCGGTTAATGCCGGGGCAGTAGTAATTGATAATTCCAGTGCGTTTCGGATGGATGATCGTGTGCCTCTAGTTGTGCCAGAAATTAATCCTGAAGCTGCTGCTAAGCATCAGGGAATTATTGCCAACCCTAACTGCACCACGATTTTAATGGGCGTGGCAATTTATCCTCTACACCAAGTACAGCCAATTAAACGAGTTGTTGTTGCCACTTATCAATCGGCATCAGGTGCAGGAGCAAGAGCAATGGCAGAAGCTCAAACCCAGGCTAGAGATATTTTGGACGGCAAGCAGCCCCAAGCCGAAATATTGCCTTATCCTCTTGCTTTTAATTTATTTCCTCATAATTCTCCTTTGAACGATCAAGGGTATTGCGAGGAAGAAATGAAAATGGTCAATGAAACGCGGAAGATCTTTAATGACGATCAAATTAGGGTTACTGCTACCTGCGTCCGTGTGCCAATTCTACGCGCCCACTCCGAAGCGATTAATCTAGAATTTGAGCGGCCGTTTGAAGTTAATCAGGCCAGAGAAATAATCGCTGCTGCACCTGGAGTTAAACTGGTTGAGGACTGGCAAAGTAATTATTTCCCGATGCCTATTGATGCAACAGGACAAGATCCTGTACTGGTAGGTAGAATTCGTCAGGATATTTCTCACAAGTGTGGTCTAGAATTATGGCTTTGTGGCGATCAAATTCGTAAGGGTGCTGCTCTTAATGCCATACAGATAGCCGAACTGTTGCTCGAAAAGAATTTATTATCCGTTTCTAATTCAGCAGTTAGTGTCTAAGGGATTTATATCTTTGGTAAAAAATAATGATGAGTCAAATAGAGATAGATGCGTGAAACCCCCTTTGGTAGAGTAGTGACGGCAATGGTAACCCCCTTTGCTGAAGACGGCAGCGTCGACTATGTAGTAGCAGAGAAATTGGCAGTGCATCTAGTCGAAAACGGTAGCGATGGCTTGGTGATTTGTGGTACTACGGGAGAATCGCCAACTCTAAGCTGGTCAGAAGAGTATGAATTGTTTCAGGTCGTAAAGCAGGCAGTGGGAGATCGAGCCAAGATTATCGCTGGTACTGGCTCAAATTCAACTACTGAAGCGATCGCTGCTACCGAAAAAGCTGCTAAACTAAACTTAGATGGTTCTTTACAAGTAGTTCCATATTATAATAAGCCACCCCAGTTAGGACTGTATCAGCATTTTAAAGCGATCGCCGAAGCCTGCCCCGATTTGCCAATGATGTTGTACAATGTGCCAGGTAGAACTAGTCGCAACCTAGATCCAGAAACAGTAGCTAATCTAGCGCAAATTGATAATATAGTGGCCATTAAAGACGCTAGCGGAGATCTAGAGCAAGCCTGTAAAATAAGGTGTTTGACTCCCTCAAACTTTGCTATTTATTCAGGGGAAGATGTCTTGACTTTACCTCTATTAACTATAGGAAGCTCAGGAGTAGTTAGCGTGGCTTCACACTTGGTGGGAAACCAAATGCAGTCAATGATTCAGGCGTTTGTCACTGGCAATAATCAGCAAGCGACTACAATTCAGCTACAGCTTTTTCCTTTATTTCAGGCCTTGTTTATGACGACTAACCCAATTCCAATTAAGGCTGCTTTAAATTTACAGGGATGGAAAGTAGGAAAGTTGCGTACACCTTTATGTGAGCTACAATTAGATCTACTAGAAAATTTAAAAATAGTTTTACAGGAATTAAAATTAATTTAATCGGTTTCTTAATTATTTATCATCAAAATAAAGTTTATTTTTTGATATACAAGCCAATTTTAAATATCTGCAATAGAATAAGAAACTAATTGTCTTCAACAGCAGTTTTGAGGCAATCAGTAGGATAAGTTGCAGATTTTGGTGAATAACGTTAATACTTATTCACTAGGAATTTTTTTACAATTAGTGAGATCAAATTGAGAAACTGATTAAATCAGATAGTTTTAGAGTAAGTATTCAGGTATCAAAAAGAGATAAATAGTTGCAAG
>JAIMKV010000082.1 GCA_020692205.1 Myxosarcina sp. GA_180221_E-2-1-MAG-40_15 | reverse complement strand
TGATTTGAGTGGGGCTGATTTGAGTAAGTCCAGAATGCTCGGTGTTAATTTGACCGATGCCAATCTTAGCAGTGCTAATTTGCGTGGAGTCGATTTGAGCGGAGCCGATTGTATCGGGACTAATTTCTCCCATGCCGATCTCGATTATGCCATTCTGAGCGGAGCTATTTTTGAAAGAGCTAACTTCTATGGGAGTGAAATGGATAACGCGATCTTGGTTGCCAGTGATTTTACTGGAGCCGAAAACTTTAATGGACCTGGAGAAGGAAGTTTCTTTCGTAGAACTTTCGTTACCGAAGATGACTTTATCGAAGGGCCCGACTGGCTGGAGTAATGAATTTGTTAAATGATTTTCTGGTTGCTCTAAATAATCTTGAATAGATTCATTACTCAAAAGATGAGAAGATAGGTCGCTTATTACAGTTGAGCCGTTATCTGGTGCTTCTTCTAGCTCATTTTGAATGTTTTGAGGAATGTTAGATAGCAAATTTAGTCCTGTTTTTTCTTCAATTTCATCAACGCTAAATCTCCAATTAGCCCAATCTCTCCATGCTGCTAATTCATCTACTGATAAGCCACTAGGTACTTTTGAGTTAGGAGTAATTATGCCTATCACTCTTGTATTTTCAGTTATATCTGCTAATGTTTGACCTTGTTCAAGAACTACTGCAACTTTCCATGTTTCATCTGGATAGTTAATTTTATTTTGTCTAAAAGGATGATTTGCGTCTAAGAGAGGACTATCTATATAAAAATCTAAACGTTCATCATAAGTTGCTGGAGAGTCATTATCAGTGATGCCACCAGAGATTATATAAAGTTCTTTATTTTCATTTGAAACTAATCTTCTCAGATAAGATTCAAAGTTAACCCATGCTGAATTTAAAAACTCACTATTATTGTCTCTGTGCTGAGGAAGCATACTTGAAGTGTAATAAGTTGATTGCTGATCTTTTGTATTTCTATTTCGATGAGAGCGTGTGACCATATGCCCTCTATGAATTTGAGCATCAGTGTCTGTATACCAATCTCCTTGTGTTCTTTGCAATGGAGAACGTAGTTGATAATCTGAAACCCATGCCTCAGCACGCTCTTCATCTCCAATCCAAGATTTATTCAATTGATAGCTAACCCAATTAGGTCCTTTCTCACGATTGTTATAGGAAAAAGCATATTGAGGTCTTTCGACTAAATAGTTATTAGGGAAAGTATTTGAGTTAAATCTAGCTTCTTGATTACTCACTCCATCTTCCGCATCTGTAAGAGTAGGATTTCCTAACATAAGATGAGAACTTTGGAAAAATACATCATCTAAATATACTGTTGTATTTCCTTCTAATTGAAATTTAATATTTGCTGCTTTACCACGTAAATTATCTGGAATATTAAAATGAAAAGTTTCAAAACCTTCAATTGCAAAATCTAATTCATTGGGTTCGTGATCGCGAGGATTAGGACTGCTATAATCTCCTTCAATAAGAGAAACAGAATCACTAAAACTACTGTCTCCAGTGATTGTGGTTAAAGGCTGCCAAACATTTGTATCTGTTTCTTTAATAAGTACTCGAAGATTTCCTCCATTAGGATTGGGAACGTGCAGATTGAATCTCAAATCTCCCCAATCAGGCACAACAAAGTTGTTATGAGTAATTTTATCCCCACCATCTAACTTCAAAGCATAATTAGGCTGTTTTGGATCGTAACCAACTTGCTCGCGATAAGTATCCAGATTAGGAATCTTACTCCACTCAACCAATTTATCGGTGGTTAGATCCTTTGCATCTTCTGCTAGCTCGTCAAAATGGAAAGACCAACCTGGAACTTTATTAAACAGAGGACGAGAATCGGGCTTGGTAACAGCATCAAAATTACCGTTGAACAGAGTAGGAACGGCAAAATCACCGCGCATTCTAGTGTCGTAAGTATTATCAAACTCAACTGGAACTCTACCTGTTGTAGGTTCTGGTCGCTGTTGGATACCACCACCAAGAGCAGAATAAAACCAACCAGTACCAATACCTTCCCAAGGTGCATTGGCAGCACCAAGCTTAAAGCTATCAGGATCTAATTCGGGCAGAAAATCAGGAGTATACCAAGGATTAAATCGACGATTTGGATCTATTTCCAGATTATAGAAATCGTTGTCAAACAAATGCTCGTAATATCCATCCCCACGACGACGATAAATCTGGTCGGCAAATTCAGTCAAGTCAAAGTTAGCAGTTCCTGTATACCAACTATTAACTCTGCTATGTACCGCACCAGTACCATCAAAGAAGAAAGGTATGGGATCGGTTTCTTTGGTAAAACCAGCGCGACTGTTTTGATAATTGTCAGCATCGTTAGTATTCGCGCCAAGGCGGACGCTATGGTTTGGTACTCCCAGTAAACCTCCTTGGTCGGGATTTATCGGCCAACCAGTTCGAGGTAATTTAAGTCCTGGAGGAGCATCTGGAGCGTTGGGATTCTCCGTATCTGGTAAATTAGGGATGTCGCGCCCAGCAGGAGTAAGAGTATTTCCATTAAGATTAGGAACTGTTTGAAAATAGTTATCGGCAAAACTTACATTATCCCAAACTTGCACTTTTGGTTCGTAAAAGTCGGAAAAGTTGCCAATAATAGGTAAATTTAAACCAGGCTGATTAAAGTCATGAGGATCGAGGGTGGTCATCTGTAAATCGCCACCAATTCGCTCACCATTTTCAGCTTGGGTAAAGCCTCCTGCTAGGGGATAAAAAGTACCCAAACGCTGAATTATTTCACTATTAACCACCGCACCACGACTAAAGCCAATAAAGTGTAAAGAAGAATTTAACAGTGAACCTTGTTTGCGGATTATCTCTCCAGTTTTCTCGTCATATAATTGGAATCCATTGGCAGTATCTTTACCAATTTCACCACCCAGTTCTTGGTCTAACTGAACTAACGAAGCATAGAAAGCATCGGCAGCAGCTTCGGTGAAGCCAGAATCAGGAGTCGCCGATTCAAAATCACCTGCCCAATCGGGAAGTAATACCAGCGGTGCGTTTTTGGCTAGGTACGGTGCGATGTAACTCTTGAGATTAGCTAAATAATTAGGATCATCACTGGGATTGGCACCATTGGGAAAATCTTTGACTGGTTTGCCGTTTTGATCTACTGGAACCCAATAACCAGTAGTGCGGTCATATTTCATCACTAATCCTTCAGTCTTAGTTCCAGGATTAGCAATACTATCTGCCATCTCAAAAAAGCTTGGTGGGATTACATCATCTTGAATATAGGGGGGAACAAATCCATGGGTGAGAACAGTTACATTGCTAAAGACATCTCCTTTAACTATTGGTTCTGGTACTGAAGTTTCAAATTGTCCAATTTTAGTCCCCGAAGGAGTGCCATTTTCCTCGATCGCTTCGACAGCCCAATAATAAGTTTGACCAGCAGTAAGTGTACGATTATCAGGCAAAGTAAAGTTAGTAATGGTATTGAGATTGTCTGGATTAGTAATTAAAGTCCCATCTGGGAAATACCAATTGCTGCTTCCGTCATCATTCTTTTTCCAACTAGCTGTAAGAATCCGATTGGGATTATAGTCCCAAATACCCGTATCAGGATCTTTGACTCCTAAGAGTTGGCGTTTTTGTTGGGTAGTTAAACCAGGGAGAATTGAAGAATTTTCTAGCTCGCTGAGTTCGTCCCAAGTGTCTCCTAATAATAGTCCTTGACCGTCAGGAAATACGCTGACATAAAGATTGACTTCTTCTACCTTGTCAGGATTTTCATCAAACCCCCATTTAAAATCGGGCGTTAAATCTTCAGTGATGTTATTATCGCCAACTGTTGATAAATCTAACCAATCGCGATGGCTAGCATTAGCCACCGACCAGGGATTAGCACCTATAGTTAATGGAGCGCGTTTGGAACCATTGGGTACGCCAAACTCAAACTTATTTTCAATGTAAGACTCTTTAACAAGCTGAAGATCTGAGGCAATCACAATATTAGGATTGATATTATCAATCGGCACACTACTAAAATCTGCCTTAGTAGCAGTCTTTTGAGTAGAGGGTAAGAAAATCGGCGAACCTACTCCCCGCCCCAGATGATCGATAGTAAACTGACTAGGATCGTCAAGAGTTTTAATCATCTCTTCAACATCCCAAGCATAAACCCCACCTACCCCTGGATAGGATGCAAATAGATATTTATCATCGCTAGAAATAGTAATACTGCTGGTCAGTCCGTTAGGAATCGGTCTGGTGGCAGCAACCAGCTTGGCATTTTCCGTCAGAGGATCGACGATAATTCCGACGTTACTACCTGCTTTTGGTCCATCAATACTAGGAATACCACTACCAAAGTTACGGGCATTAGCTCCTGCGACAAAGCCATATTTACCATCGCTGGTAATCACTACATCCCTGGCATCATTGACATCAAAGTAATCTTGAGTCGAACCCAGTCCTAGAGCCGTATAGCTAACGCTAGCAGAAAATTGTGTGGGGTCTTCACCAGTAATCTTAATCCGACCAAAACCTTGAAAATCCTCAACCCGATTAGTAAAAACCATCACATTGGGATCTGGTGTGGCGGATATTCCCTCAACACCTTTGGCTACTTCTAGCACGCCAATAACATCATGCCATTTCTGGGTATTGGGTTCAAATTGTCCTGGTGCATCTTTTAATTCCTTGGGCTTATCTTCTGGGTCGATATTAAATACAAAAACTTTGCCCTTATCTGCTTGGGAATTAGTACTAGGTACGCTGGCAAATAGTTTCTTACTATCGCTGCTAACTGCCAAAGAACGGAAACCGTTGGCTGCATCGGCAAGATTAATTACCTCAATTACCTGATGATAAGTATCAGACCTAGAATCTATATCGACAATATACAGCGTTCCACTGCGATAATCTCCGACATAGAGGTAACGGTCATCATAAGAAGTAGCTGTGGCATGAGGTGCAGCATTAGCTGGTAATTGAATTGGATCGATAATATTCTCAGTTTCTGGCTTGGTGTCAACCTGCTGCAAACTCAGCAAATCGATTACGGCTAGTTTACCCGAACCTCTTAAAGATACATAAGCACGAGTCCCGTCCTTAGTAGCAACTAAATCTCTTGGTTCATCATCGAATGTACCTCCCGTACCAACAGGAATTTGAGCCAGCAATAAATCTCTGCTGGTTAAATCACCTGTTTCTAGTATTTCTTCTGGGTTTAAAGCATTAAAGACGCTAACTCGGTCATTGAAAGCCTGTGGCGCCAGGGTTAACTCAACATCATTAGGTTGAATAGTAATTGTTCTCTTACTACTATAGGGTACGGGTTCAGTTGAATTGGGATTGTCAATATCGCTTAATTCTAACTGTGTTCTCGTCAATCTAATCCGAGACTCAGCCAGAATTACTGTTTGAGGTGCGCGGACTCCAATACGGTACTGATTATCTCCCAGGTCTTGGCTTAGTTCGGGAATTATTTCGCCTTCATATTCATCTCCAGCATATTTAAACGTTACTGTTAGATCGTCAAAAGAAGTACCTGAAACATCAGAATCATCGTTATCGACTAAGAAATTACTACCCGTTAGATAAACCACGGGTTCTTCTAACTCTCCAAAATCCAGTGTTCCCTGTTCTAAAACTGGCGGTGCGAAAGGATCGTTTTCCGTGACAGGTATTACACCGTCAAGAACTATATTTGCCGTAGGAATTCCTCGTGGATTAATCTCTACATTAGCGGTGGTAGTAAAAGGCAAAGTACCAATTTTAGGTACGCTAACCACTTCTAAGGTAGAAACGATTTCAGTCGTTTTGTAGAGAAAAGGAATACTTAAATAAGCCAAACCAATACCACCAACTAAAGCAGTAGTCACTCCACCACCTGGTATTCTTTTAGCAAAACCGACACCAGTGTCCTTGAGAAATACTCCAGCTTGAGTTACAAAATCTACGTATTCGGGAGTTAAATAAGCATTGCCAATCTTGTATTCAAACTTCGGTACGGTAATAATATAGTCATCACCTTTGGCAACTCCAGGCCAGGGAGGGGAAGAAGTACGAATCATGCCGTCACTGCCGACAATACCCGATTCTTCTACCAACCACAGAGGATTCCAAGTACCAGTCTCATCGGGTGCTTCACCATCACGCATGAAGAAGACTTCTGTACCTGGGGTTAATCCTTCTGGTGCAGGTATGGCTATTTGAGCAGGAATAGCTAAATCTTCTTCTCCCAAGTCCAAATTAAACGCACCCATAACTTCATACTGTTCGGGTAATGGGGTTGTCAATTCTGACTGTTGCAGAGTGGTAATATCAACTTGGGCATCTTCAGTTAATGCACCTTCAGGAATCATCACCTGATAACCTTCAGCATTCTCGACAATACCGCCATCAACATCCAAAGTGGTTGCGCCAAGATTAGGTGTCTCAACGTTGACAGGAATAATTGATTCTGCCCCACCATGAATTACGGTAACCTCTGCTTCTCCTTCAGATAACGTAGTAATTAAACCATCTTCATCAACGCTAATAACATCAGGGTTGTTAACAAAGTAGCGCGTACCAGTCTCATCATCACTGAGATCGGCAGAGTCAGCTTGACCTTCAATGCCGACCAATATTTGTCTCTCTGTGCCAATAGTCAAAGTACTAGCATCGGGATAAACATCCAAGCCATAGTATTCAGCGATCGCCGTATTTAATTCAGCCTCAGTATTAGGAAATCCTGCTTGACCCACCCTTGAAGCAGTTACAGCAGTTAAATCATTGCGTTCGACGCTGAAGATAGTAGTACCATTACTAACACCAGTGACTACTCCGCGATCGCTAACTCTCGCAACCCCTTCACTTTCACTACTCCAGTTCAGGTAATCCCCAGGCAGAACCACATCTTTTTGGTCGGCAAAGTCAGCCACCACCTGTAGTTCAGCTTGTTCACTCACCTCTAACTTGGGATTCCTTTCAACAAAATCCAGACTAGTTAACGGCGCATCACTAACGTTAATCTCCACTATAGAAGCGTCACTCACTGCATAACCATCATCGGCAAAGAGCTTAAAGGATGCCGTACCCGTGTAGCCCACTTCTGGCTTGAAGATAGCTGTCTGACCGTCAGGAGTAAAGGATACTTGACCGTGTTCGACATCAGCAGTCTTAAAGTACACGCGATCGTCCTCTGGATCTTTTGCCAAGTCTGCCAATGGAATTTCAACGCCCAGCTCCTCATGGGTTATAGCTTCACTATTTTGGACAACAGGAGCTTGGTTATAGCGGAAACCGTAGTTACTACCGAGTATCTGGATATCAGCAGCGTCGATAGTGCGATCGCGATTAACATCCAAGGCTGCATCATAACCAGCATCACCAACAGATGTACCAAGGGCAGCTTTAACTAACTGACTATCAACCCCATCAACAGCATTATCGCTATTTACATCCCCTGCAATACCCAGTTGCAGTTCATAATCTCCAGCACCGTTAACAGAGAGTAAATTCAGTCCTTCTTTATCAATCGTATAAAGGGCAAAGCTACTATCGGCAGTTGTTTGGCTGCCAACGGGAGTTAAGCCTTGAATTGTAGGTAATTCATCAGTACCAGTTAAATCTACACCCAAAAGAAGAGAACCAGTATTTGTAGACTTGATTTCCGAATCTCTAAAGCCAAAGCTATACAGATTCTCTCCCGTACCCGCAGTAGTTGACCCAGTAAAGGAACTAGCAGTACCCAAGTCTTTAGTAATAGGTTTAACTACAGGAGTATCGAAGTATGCGATCGCTTCTCCTGTATCGCCAGCAATCAGGTTTAATCCCTTATCGCCATAGCTATAGCGGACAGAATCACCCAGTGCCAGGTTTCTAGCACTGACCAAATCTCCTGCTTCACCATAGTCATAAATAACACTAGTGCCGTTGGGTGCCGTTACTTGAGTCAATCTGCCAGCTTCATCAGCTTCAAACCTCACAGCATCTCCCGTATCGGGATTAAGGATACCGATATCGCTGTAAATTAAGCGCGTTCCATTACTTGTTATCTGTTCCTGCAATTCTCCAGTTGCATTTAACTGATAAGCAGTACCGTCAGTTGCTGTCAGGGTATAAGCAGTATTCTGTTGTGCCTCCAAATTATAAGGCTTGGCTGATTCTAAATCGTATAAGCGTTTACCCGCCTTACTCAACAGGACATTAGTAGACTCAAGAGTATAGTTCACCCCATCATCGGCTACCCAGGCTGGACGGTAGTAGGTTAAACCAGTAATCTTTTCTGCTACTGGTTGGAAGGTAAAGCCGACTCTTTCGCCATCAGGTGTAGTCAGGTAGAGTCTCGTACCTGCCTCATATGGTTGAAGAGCTTCTTTACCAGAACCGCGAACTGCCACATCCGTCTCTAAATCAAAGTCCCAGTTACTCTGCCAACCGTTGCCAAAACTACCAGACTGGTCACGCTGTAAGGAATCATAACGGCGAGTCAGATCTATACTAGTATCACCAAAGTCAACGGACAGATCGTTATCAATCCTTTGATACTGAGCCTGCTTATCATTACCCTCAATCTCAACAATAATTTCAGTAGTAGAAGTACGCCCTTTAATATCAGTAGCAGTAAGTTCTAAAGTGTAGAAACCATTACTATAAAGAGCAGAATCTAACTTGGCGATCGCATCATTGCTAACATTTCCATAGCCAGTAGCCAAAACTTCTGCCTTCTGCCCCCTGCCTTCTGCCTTTAAAACCCACTCATCCAAATTACTGTCATTAACTGTCGCTTTAATCTCAGTCTCGCTACTAAAAGCTTCCCCATTTAAGCCCAAACCAAACGCCACAACTGGCTTGGCATTATCTTCTGGATCTCTTACCTTGAGGATTTCTGTCTTAGTAGCTGTGCGCCCCGCAGCATCAGTAGCGGTAACTTCCACTTCCACTCTGCCTGTAGCGTTGGGAATATATGACCCTCGATTACGCTTATCTAAAGCTAATTGTTGACCA
Source organism: Myxosarcina sp. GA_180221_E-2-1-MAG-40_15 (assembly GCA_020692205.1). Classification (GTDB taxonomy): domain Bacteria; phylum Cyanobacteriota; class Cyanobacteriia; order Cyanobacteriales; family Xenococcaceae; genus Waterburya. The sequence goes on along the minus strand of JAIMKV010000082.1, from coordinate 11,536 downwards.
TTGACTTTAACAGATACTTCTTTAATCTCAGTAAAGCTATCGGCTAAAGCATTAATCGTTACTTTCTGTCCAGGAATAGGCGGGAAGCTGGGGGTAAATTCTAGGTTTACTACTGTTCCAGTAGGTTTAGCCTCGACGCGAATTAAAGCATTTTTCTCAACCAGATCTTCACCGTCAGATACCTGGTAAGTAACTACATAATCCCCTACCTGTCCTGGAGATGGCTGCCATTTGACCAGTCCCGTTTCCGAATTTAAGGTTGCTCCCTCTGGCAGATTCTCAACGCTATAGGTCAGGGTAGTCCCCGCATCGGGGTCGGAACTTGTGAGGGTAAATTCTAATTCTTCTCCTAAAGCTACTATCTGAGGCTTAACCTCAATACTAGGAGCGCGGTTGACGTTAGTAACAGCAATCTCAAACTCTTTAATATCCTGGCTACCATTGCTGTCGGTAACGGCAAATTCAAGCTTGTAGTCTCCTGCCTGTCCGTAGTTGGGCTTCCACTTAAATTCTCCCGTGCGACTGTCTAGTTTGGCTCCTTTAGGTAGTTCAGATACAGCAGAGTAAAGCAATGGATCGCCATCGATATCGTTACCCTTGAGGTTAAAGACAAGTTCTGTATTCTCTCTAGTGGACTGGAGTGGCAGTTGAGTTAAAACTGGAGGGCGATCGCTATTGGTCACGGTCAAGTTAGCAGTTTGAGAACTAGAACTATGTCCATCAGTGACAGTAAATTCAATACCCTGATAAGTACCCGCACTCTTGAAGTCGGTCCTCCAGGTTAATTCCCCAGTTACAGGATCTAATTCTGCACCTTTAGGTAGGTTGTTAGCAGAATAAGTAAGAACATCGCCATCGGCATCAGTACCGTTTAGCTGAACTGATAGAGTATTTCCTTCGGCTACGCTCAGGTCTTCAACGGGAGCTAATACAGGGGCAGTATTGCTAGTGCGAACTATTAAGTTAAAGCTTTGTTCGCTAAATAGTTTCTCATTCTCGTCGCCATTACCACTATCTTCTACTTTAAAGGTAATCGGATAATCGCCAATATCGCCCGCCGTTGGAGTCCAGCTAAAGGTGGCTTTGCCGTAGACATTACTGGGAGTTAAAGTCGCACCCTCTGGTAATCCTGTAGCTGAGAAATTCAGCGCATCTTCATCTAAGTCAGCTACCGCCACGGTAAATTCAATCGGTTCGCCCACAACCGCTACTTTATCGCCGACATATTCAAGTAAGGGTTTTTCATTAAATGCTTCTACGGTGACAACAAAGGAGTATTCTTTTGCTGCTCCCAATTCATCAGTGGCAATAATAGTAACAGGATGGTCGCCTCTGTCCCCATCTTTTGGCGCAATCTTAAGATTAGCCGTACCATCCCCATTATCGGTCAAGGTGACAAAATCTGGTAAGCCAAAGCCACCCGAACCCATACCCGTTACGGTTAAGGCATTGCCGTCGGGGTCAGTAATATTAATAGTCAGGTCTAAGACTTCGCCCCTTTGCACCGTAGGATTGGCAATCTCCTCAATTACGGGAGGACGATTGGTATCGCCAACGCGAATCGGTACAGTTTTAGTAACTGTTTTTGCCTCTAGTCCATCCCCATCGTCGGTGGCGGTAAAGGTGACTTCGTATTCTCCTGCTGCACTATAGCCTGGCTTCCAGTTAAAGATAGCGGTATCGGTATCAAAAGTAGCGCCATCTGGCAATCCTGCTACGGTATAGGTGACGGTAGGGTCGCTGCCTTCCTGGATAGTTAAGTCTCCCTTGGCAGTACGTTCGGGAGGTACGAAGCTGGGATTATCCCCGTCGAAGGCAAAGGCTTTAAAGTTGATATTTTGTCCTTCGGCTACTGCCCAGTCTCCCAAGTTGTCGAATTTAGGAGCAGCATTGACGTTGAGAATTTCTAAATTAAATGTCTCGGTGGTGCTTAATTTGCCATCGCTAACGGTAAAGGGTATTTCATAATTACCAGCCTGGAAGAAACCAGGAGTCCATTCAAATACGCCTGTATTGGGATTGAGGAAGCTACCACCAGGGAGTAGGTTACTGCTGAAGGTTAGCTTGTCGTTTTCGCTGTCACTGGCTTGAAGCTGAACTCTAATGGCATCTCCTTCAAGGAATTTGCGATCGCTTACTGGCAGTAGTTTCGGTGCTTGATTACCCTGACCAATTAAGAAGGAAGTAGCAATACTCACCTCTGACTTTCCATCACTAGCTACAAAGCGAACGTTTTCGTATTGGCCCGCACGGTCAAATCCAGGTAGCCAAGTAAAGACCTTGGTTTTGGAGTCAAAGCTGGCACCAGGAGGGAGATTATCTACCCAGTACTGGATGTTATCCCCATCAGCGTCAGTGGCGTTGAGATTGAGTTTAATTGCCTTACCTTCAGTACCTTTAATCTGCTTGGGTAAAGGCGAGAAGACTGGTGAGTGATTACCGCCCTCAACAGCGACGGCAAACTCTTGAATTGCTCTACCACCACGACTGTCGTAAACGTGGAGGCTGACATTGGCGTTAGCTGGACTAGCCGTAGTCGGATTCCAGGTAATCTTGCCGTCTTTATCTACGCTCATGCCTTTGGGGGCATCGTAGAGTAGATAGCCTACTACAGTACCGTCAGGGTCGTTGGCTGCCACGTTATAGACATAGCTTTCTCCTGCTGTTGCTACCTTGACTGGTTCGGAGGTAAATACTGGAGCCTGGTTATTTGTGGGTAGAGTGTAAATTCCTGGCTCATATTCAAATCTCAGGTCGTCAGGATTATAAATAGTAACGGTTTGCTCGGTAATTGATTCTCCTGGTTTGAAGACTCCATCGGGGAGGGAGTCACTGAGGTCGATGAAATAGACTCCCGTATCGCTGATGCTGTCGTATTCGGTTGGTTGAGCCGTATCGCTATTATTGCCAGGTTGAAGGACTAGATTTAGGGGTAGGGAAAGGTCGTAATCGGTTTTATTGGTTAGGGCGATATCAAAGGAAACTGTATCATTGGCTCTGTCGGAGCGTGTATTGGTAAACTCTAGATCTACCAGGGTAGAGAAGTCGGAGACGGCGGTAAAGTCAACCTGATAGGGAGCTGGTAGGGTAATGCGATCTGGGTTACTGAGAGCATCTGTTACAACTAAGCGATACTTATCCGTAGTCAGAGCGTTATATTCTAAGTTAACGGTATTACTAGCTGCATCGTAGGTAATATTAGTTGGGGTAATCGCACCGCCCTGTTCTCCAGTTAGAGAATAGTTAGCAGGGTTCAGGATTGAACCTGCTTCACTGGCATCCCCTACATACATCTCCTGATCAAAGGTGACGGAGATAGTACCTTTAGGTAATGCCACAATACCATCAGCAGCAGGATTGGTAAATGCCACCGCTGGAGTGGTGACGGGAGTAAAGACATCTACCTGATTCGATTGAGAAATTAATAATCTACCATCGCTGGTAGTTTCCACTATATCCCCTCGACTACCGCCTTGGGCCACAGTGAGGTATTCGCGGTTAGCTAGGTTCATCATGCCTAACTCGCCGTCGTTGTTGGAGATAAAGAGTAGGTTGGCAAGCTGTGTATCTGCTTTACCAAATGCCAGGGAATCAACCTCTGTATCTAAATCCAGTATTAGCTGCGGTTTTTTATCTAAGCGGACATTAGCCTGCTGACCTGGGATTTTGACCTTAGTGGGGAATTGAACTACTTCCCCTCGGTCGGGCCAGCGAGTTGCCCAGAGATTGCCATCGGGGGCAAAGGCTAGGTTGCCGACTCTAAGGTTACTAAAGTGGGTAAAGGTTTCCGTGGCTGGGTCAAAGATTTCAATGCCGTCGCCAGAGGAAAGGTAAATTAATCCAGTTTCAGGATCGACTGCTAAAGACTGAGTGATACTATCGCCATACTCATCGATAATCTCTCCCGTGCTTGAATCTAGCTGGAGTAATGGTCCACCACCAGTAGTCGCCCAGATGTAACCTTGGCTATCCAACTCCATTTCAAATACGGGATAGGGCAGTTCAATTAAAGGACTACCAACTTTGCCGCCAATGCGGTCTACTTTGTAGAGAGAACCCCGATTTTTGCCACCACTAATTAAGAATGTATCATCTTCAAGTTCGGCGATCGCCAGTGGCGCAATATTAGCATGGCTACTTTGGACTCCTGTAGCAAATGCGGTGGCTTTAAAGGGTCGTAGTACCGAATCAAATTCCGATGGGCTAGTTGTACTAATCGTGTTGGGAACGGCAGTTTTAGCTTCAGTAAAGAAGGGGTTGGTTTTGTAGTTAGGATTGGGGGGACTAGCAGGAGCGGGAGTTGGTTCGCTGCTGCGTCCTACATCGGGTAAAGAACCCAAGTTTGTACCACTGCCATCATCGGGTAAACTTGTGCCTAAGTTGGCTACCTCTCTATTACCCGCGTTGTCAGTGGCTAGAGCTAAGAATTCATAGGTTTTACCTGCTTTTCCTGTGAATACCCCTTCAGTATCACTCGTTTGCCGTTGCCAGATCGTAAAGTCACCACCGTCTTCAGCCACATAAACGGTGACGTGCTTGACTCCCGAACCATTGGCTTCTTCTACCGCAGACCACTTGACTAAATAATCCGAACTACCTTCACTTAATGCCTCAACCTCAATGGTAGTAGTAGGGGCAGCACCGTCAATTAGATTGCTAACAGTAAGAGTATCAATTGGTGGAGCATTGTTATAGAGAATCCGCGCCCGTGCCGAAATTTCCGTACCTGTAGCAATATCTTCAACTGGTTTGGCACTGTAGCTAATAAAGCCACTACCAGCCCCTTGAGCATCATTGGGAGGTAAAATACCCAAATCGGGATTGGTAATAAGTTCTCCCGTTTCGGGGTTTATTGCCTGTAACAGCCAGGTGGCAGTATTTGATAATGGGTCGATACCCGCGCTAACTCTTAAAATAAAGCCTTTAGTAGCAGTAAAATCAAACTCGCCCTCAAAGGTTCCCCGCTCATCGGGAATACTCACCTGGATGTCGCCAAGCTGCATATCTCCCAAACGGAAGCTGCGGGGATCTAAGTTGGGGTCGAGTTCGCTAACAACGCGAATCTCTCCTACGGTGCTGCTGGCGTTAGGGTCATTGGCAAACCCAATCGTGTAGGGTAGAGTTTGTCCCGTGGGGATAAAGCCAGCCTCATTGGTACTTACTGGACCCGTAATATTAGCCAGTCCCTGTTCCCCTTCACCAGCTAAAAAGTTAGCAAAGTTGGGATTGGGTACAGTTGCTCCTTCTGGTAAGTCTAGTCGCTGTTCGCCAAAGGGAACGTAGATATCAAAAGCTTCCTGGTGGGTAGTCTTAGATGTTCCTAAGTCATAATCAGCCACATCTTTTGCCCGATTGACTCCAGTTAACTCTTCATCGTGACCGTACCACTTACGTAATTGAGCAAAGAAGCCCAGTAAATCCCCATCGGTAGTAATTGATTCTCCTGCTGCCCCAACCAAAATACCCGTGGCTAAGGTTGCCATGTAGCTGAGGACTAAAGTATTTTCTCTGACTGGGGGAGCGTCTTGTTCGGGACGCAGTAAACCAGCCTCCTCCAGTGCTGCCAGGTATGATGACACCCAGATATCAGGGTCGGCTGCTAATACTTGGAGAGTTTGTGTAGCTTCACTGTCCTGGAGGATATTTTCCCTGAGATTCAAGGCAGATTGAGTCTGTTGGGCGATAAATTCATCGCGAGTCAAGACTGTCGCCGAGGCTTGAATATGGAATTGGAAGGCAATTTTCTTGTCATCTCCAGGATCTAGATCGTTTAAAGCATCAGGCTCGATTTTGAGTAAATCATTCAAGCCTGGATAAGCCTGGGCATTAAAGCTCAATCCTGTCGCCGAGGCGTTGGGTAAATCGTAGATATAGCCAGGGGCTAGAATCTCTCCATCGGTATTCACATCACTCTTCAGACTTGCCCAGGGCAAATCTTTAAGGCTGTCGTCAACTTCAGGTGGAGTTCCTCGAAGATTTGTGCTAAATCCGACGTAGGGTAGCTCTTCAATTCCCGCCTCAGCCTGGGTAGCTGGTTTAAATTTACCTAGAAGAAAATCATTGTCTCCCAGTTCGGGTACGCCATACTGGAAATGGATATAGGGAGTATCGATGTTGGTAAGACTATTAAAGGAGGTGCCATAAAGACCAGTCTGACCGATGCCCAGTACTCTATTTCCACCCAAGCCAACGGTAACATCGGTTTCAATAGTTCTCTCGACTAAATAACGATAGGGAACGATTGCTTCTGCGCCATCGGGGTTAATTACCTTGGCATCATATAAACCGTGGGGAGCATCGGTGAAATTAAAGATAGCTATGATGTGGGTGCCGTCGATTACTTCGTAGTTAACGGGCTGATATTCAGCAATGCCAGGACGCACAAACTTGACAATGGCATCTTCATCGAATCTCGCGCCATAGATATGTGCGGTTACATACTTGCTGTCTCCCCCCTGGTCGGCAATTACGTCGGTAATACTAAAGGGAAGAGCTTCTGCCAGGATACTGGTTTTAGTGTTTTTGCTTGGTTGAGAGAAACCTTTAACTAGGACGTAGTAAGTTCCAGGTTCGGTAGTGGGAACGATAACGTCTTGGTCGGCTTCTAAACCGCCCTTGTAGGCATAGTCGTAATCTGTACCTGTAGGAATAGTTCCCTGTTTGATAAAGACTTCATTAGCAGCATTGTCGGAGGAAGAATCTACCTTAACTCGTAACGTTTCTCCCGCGCCTACCTCAATCTGATACAGACGAGACTGCCCAGTACTTAGGGTGGTTTCTTTAACTACTCCCAAGTTTAATTCCTCTACCGTAACGTTAAGAGGATTGGGGGAAGCAGTACGGTTATTAACCTCATTCTCTGCCTCATAGACTTGATTTAAAATATCAGGACGGACGATGATGCGGTACTGCCCTGGTGCAGCAGGAGGTAGAGTTGTATCTAAATTCTGGGTATAGGATTCTCCAGGTTCAATTGTGCCGTTATGCTTGACCTTACCCAAAGGACGGTCTTTAATATCCCAAATAGCATCGGTAGAAAGGTACAGCGCATCACTCCACTGTCCTTTAGCTGCATTTGGTCCTGCGTTAGTTACAGTCCATTCAAGACTGATATTGTCCCCTGAGAGAGCAGTATTGGGAACTTTAATATCCTCCACCTGAAGATCTGCTGGGGGTGGGAAGTCTAAAGATAATGGTTGGGTGCTGGCAAGGGAATTATTAAAGTCCAGTCCACCTTCAAATACGTCTCCTTTAGTTCCTTTGCTGGCAGGGTCACTAATGACGAAGACATAATAAGGACCCGATAAATCCGTCGGTAGATTAACAGTTTTGTCAACGCTATAGCTGGCACCTGCATCTAAACCACCAGTATGACCAAAGGAGGTAAGATAGCGATCGCTCTGTAGATCTAAGAACTTATCGCGGGAGAGATAAACGCGATCGCTCCAGCTAGTTTGAGTGGGATTACCTGTTCCCTGGTTGCTTACGGTGTAGCTGAGGTTAAAGCTCTGTCCGACTGTAGCTCGTTGAGGGATGTCTACTGCTGTCACCTGAAGGTCTGGAGGATCTCTGAGGATAATACTTAATGGTGCCTCGGTGACATTATTGCCCTCATTTTGGTATTCTCCAACACGAGCTAAGTTATTATCTGTTGCTGCTTCGTAGTAGTTAAGCGAACCTTCAGGACCACCAGGTTTTGTATAGCGGAAATCGCGAGTACGAATATTAGAGTCGGTAAAGGCTAGTAGATAGAAATCACCCTCTATATTTTCAGGCAACGTGACATTACGAGTTACTTTATAGGATTGGTCTATGTCTAAATAACCTTCGTGTTCATATGTACCTAGTAAGCGATCGTTAAAATCCAAAGTAGGATCGCTAGATAGGTATACACGATCGTACCAGTTGCGGCTTCTAGTTTTTCTCGTGCCAATATTGCTTGTCGTCCAGCTAACAGGAACAGTATCTCCTGACAACGCTGCCTCATTAGGTACTTTAATATCAGTTATTTTTAAATCTGGTTCTTTGTAAATTACTGGTAGAGAACTACTGCCTAAATTGTTGCTAGGGTCTTCAAATGCACGCTTAATATAACTTTCGCGATTGCCTTTGTTTTCATTTTTGCCACTTGATGATAAATCACCATTAATGTTAGTTCTTACATAAACATAGTATTCACCATTAATACCTGCGGGCAGTCGAATGTCTTTAGTTTGTGTATAGGTATCTCCCGTATTTAAAGGTGTTTCAGAACTATAGATAAATGTACCTACTTTTATAGCTCTATTGGCTATAAAAGTAGGATCTTTGGAAATCCAAACTTCGTCATACCAATATTTAGTTCCAGACCACATGGGTGCGCCCTGGTTTTCTACCGTCCATTCAACGGTAATTACTTCACCGCTATCGCTGGTTTCGGGTAGGTTGACGGATTTAACTACTAAATCGGCAGGGTCGTTAGTAACGTTGGTGTCTGTCGTGCCAATGTTGTTATTGGTGTAAGGGCCCTCCCATGCCTGTTTTTTGCCTCCCTCTCTAGAATTGACATCAACAACTACATACTTGCCAGCAGCAGCAGGGGACAGGTCAAAATTGGCAGTTTGAGTATAACTTCCACCAGATTCTAAATCTCCTTGATGCTCAAAAGTACCCAAGAACCATTGTTTACTTCCAGGAGCATCTTTAGTTGGTTTATCGGATAAATAAACCGCATCCCACCATTTATTATCAGTGGTAGCCCCCGCACCAAAGTTTTCTACCGTCCAGCTAACTTCAAAGGGATCTCCACCTACTGCTTCGGAAGTTGTTGTGACCCCTACGCCATTTTTGATTCTTAAATCTGGGGGAGGAGTGAGTAGTAGAGTTATCGGACGGGCTTTGTAGTTGTTGTTATCCAGTTCATTAGGATCGTCGGGATTGATGTTGATATCCAAGGTATCTTCTAAAACTACGTCATAGCTATCACTCCAGGGTGTAATATACCATTCTCCCGTTGTTTGACTGGGAATTTTAACCTGGACTACCTGTTCATACTCTTCCCCTACTGCTAATTCACCAGTATGAGGAATAGTTTTGAGTAAGATATCTTCCACTTCTCCAGGTTTGGCATTACGACTGGTAGCAGAAGGACGATTTTTATCTTTTGTTAGCCAAATAGTATCTTGCCAACTATTGACATCTGTAGTGTCAATACCTTTATTGGTAACCTTATAGCGGACTTCAATAGTTGACCCTTCAAAAGCTTGGTTAGGAGCAACTACATTGCTGGTAACTAAATCTGAAGGTTGACCGCTACCCCCAGTACCGCTACTTTCAAACTCAACTTTGATTTGTTTAAACTGAGTATTGTTATTTTCTTGAGGTAGTTCATTGACCTGATTTCTATTATCGGCTTGAACGATTAGGTAAGCATCGCCTCTAAAGCGTTTGGGAATGACAATGGATTCGCTGAATGACTTATAGCTTTCTCCTGGCTTGAGTGCCGAACCATTGTCAACAGTGCCAAGGATAATATCATCACTGCTGATTTCATTATCTAAAGATAGATATATGCGGTCTGTCCAATTAGGAACGTTAGTGTCTGCCGTTCCCTGGTTGATTACGTCAAATTCAACCGCAACCGTTCCTCCCGCCGAAACTTTGTTGGGGGCGACTATTGACTGCACCTGTAAGTCTGGTCTAGGTGGCAAAGTTATCTGTAGAGTGCCATCGTCTACCGTTTGATTGTTATCTCTGTTTGGCTCAAATAAATCTGAATTAGAAGCAGTATTTGTTCTAACTACAACCTGATAGAGTCCTTGCAGTTCACCTGGAATACTAATTTTTTCTTGACGAGTATAGGATTTCCCAGGGTTTAATTCTCCTTCATAAGAATAACCCGCCAAACTAATTAAGCTAGCATTAGAATTTCCTACCTCTTGCAGATAGATATTATCTCGCCAATTACCTGCTGCATTACCAGTTCCCTGGTTGGCAACAGTCCAGGTTAAATCTATTTTTTGTCCTGAAGTTATCGCTTCGGGAGCAACTATATTGGTTACTGTAAGATCTGGTGGAGCGGTAAAGGTAACATCAAAGGCATTACTAACTAGGGAGTTGTTGTTGTTATAGATAAATTCAAATGGACCACCAGTTTTAGCAACTATGTAGTGTTCGCCTGAGATGCCTTCAGGTAGAGTCACCTGTACCGAACGATTGTAGTTTTTACCGACTGCTAACGCTCCTGCCCTGTCGAATGTACCTAAATCTGCAACTATATTTTTCCCTTGAGGATCTGAGGCCAGATACAGGCGATCGCTCCATTCGCTAGTATTGGTTAAACCGATACCAGAGTTAGTTACTGTCCAATTTACCGTTATGGGCTGTCCGCTATTGGCTGTACCAGTCGTGTCCAGTTCGGTGATTTGCAGGTCGGCATAGGGGATGGTCATCACATCAAAGAAGCCATCTTGGCGACCGACGTTGTTTTCTTCTAGACCGTTTTCAAATACTGTTTTTGACCCGTCGCTTTGAACGAAGAGATTATAGCGACCAGTAAAGGCTGGAGGCAGCAGTATATTTTCGCTTCTATTGTAAAATTCACCCTGGGCTAGAAAACCAGAGCGATCAAACTCGCCAATAACAACATCATCACCATTGCCTACAACCTCATCGGTCGATACTATTACTTTATCTTTCCAGGTATCACTATAGCCAGTTCCCGTACCCTGATTGGTCACCGTCCAGCTTACGTTGACTTTCGCAGGGTCATCAATGGTTAGGTTGGGCGCGGTAACGTTAGAGACTGCTAGGTCTGCATAGGGAGCAAGTTTGATGTCTATGGGATTGGCGACTACGTTATTGTTCTCCCCAATGGCTTCAATTAGATTGTTATCGGCATCACTGACAACCAGAATATATTTATTGCCAATAGTATCTTGTGGGAGGTCGGTATTGATAGCAATTTCCTTAGTTTCCCCTACCGCCAAACTATCTGTATGCTCGAATTCCCCAAACAATCTATCCTGATTGGCTTCAAAAGTCTCATTATCAGAGATATATACTTTGTCTTTCCAACTACTGATAGTGGCACTTGTTCCTTGGTTGGTTACAGACCAACTGAGGTTAACATTAGACCCAGATAGAGCGGTGGCAGGGGCAGATATCAAAGTAGGAACTATATCTGCGTGGGATACTTTAGTTATATTATTTGCTGCACCCAGGTTATTACTTTCGCCATTTCTTTCAAAGACTTGGTTATTACCATCTGTCAAGACAACTATCTTATAGTCACCGTCAACGGTATTTGCTGGCAAGGTAATTTCAGTTGAGCTTTGATAGCTTGTGTTGGCTGCCAGTCCTTGTGAACGCTCTACCTCTTTAATCTTACGAGCATTATTTAAAGTACCGTCGGTCGATAGATAAATATAATCCCGCCAGTTACCCGATGCTACTTCCGTTCCCGTATTAGAAACTTTCCAATCTACGGTGATGTTTTCTCCAGGTTCTCCTGTAGTATCTGCTGTAACTTCGCTTACCTGAAGATCGGGAACGGGTT
>JAIMKV010000081.1 GCA_020692205.1 Myxosarcina sp. GA_180221_E-2-1-MAG-40_15 | reverse complement strand
CCTGATTTCCTGACCTGAGCAATAACCAAGCTCACGGGCTAAGTCATACCAATGCCTAAATATTGCTGCTGTGTCTATTTCTTCAGATTTAGAATGGCGATCGCCATCTTGCGATTCGCTTTCGATTAAAATTTTACTGCCCCAATCACCCTTAAGGGCTGCCACGAAATAGCCCGACAGATTCGGTATGTGCTTTTCTCTTTTCCTGGCTTTCAGCAAAGCGATCGCATTTTCTACTTTTTCCGATGGATACAGCTTCAATAGATCGCTCACCGTCTTGTTTATTGGTATTCCCGCACTATCTAATAACGGTACTAATTCCTGCCATTTCTTGTTGACTATTGTCTTGGTGCGCGTTCCCTGGCAGCTTGAAAAGCTGCGGGGTCGCACCGCAAAATCAACTTGGGCGGAACTTTTGTCTTTATCAGTGTTTGACTTGTTTAGTTCTAATTTGACCTTTTTTTGACTAATAGAGGCAGTTAACTCGGCTGAACTATCTAATCTTTGTCTTGAGCTTATTTCTTCCTGTAAAGCTTGTTTAGGTGAGGCAGCAGCAAGCGTGTTTAATTTGTTGATCAGGCGATCGCTCTTTTGTTCTGTTGTTTCTTTTTTGGTGTATTCTTTGTCTCTATATAATGAGACTTCAGTATCCCTCACCTCAAGAGTTTGGTTTTTCTCCAATTGAGGTGTGCTAACACACATCTCGACCGTTTCAGTACTTCCAGCGTTTTGTTGCTCAAGGTATTCTATTAGGCGATCGCTACTTAGGGTGTAGTAGTTCGTCTGATTCCATTGCCGAGATTTATACCTGATGACTTTGACAATGCCGAGCGAGCGCAATAAATTCATCGCTTTTCTAAATTGCCAGACAGACAACCAGGAGAATTGAGAATTTACCCAGTCGACAAAGGTGTTGTAGATATATTTCACGCCATCGATAATTACCCCTACACCTTCTTTCTGCATCCAGTAGTTAAGTTGTTGAACAATTACGGCTGCGTTGATGTCTCCCAAAGCAGCAGCTATGTTCATGTCAAAATGACGAGTAGAAGTGAGGGAGGTCGATAAAATGCTCATCTTTCGTTACCTCCTATTTATTTGGTAGCCTTGGGCAGTTAAGGCGATCGCACGATTATCTACGGGGGATATTTGAGCCTGAGCTACACTCATTATTTCTCCCTGATTTTGGGGTCTATTCATTTTTCTACTCGGTATTAGGGTTTTTGTAGCGAAAGAGCAATCGTCACTCTCGTCTTGGGAATGGCGATCGCTACTCGATCTAAAATTTTGTTGGTATTTCTACACTTAGTTTGGCTGCCCAGTATTCTCTATAGCCTGTTTGATATCCCGACCAATAGCTATGTTGCTCTGGGCGCGATGGTTCTACCCCTATCAGTCCGTCGAAGAATCCTCCTGAATACAAGTCCGTGTTTAGACTCGTTTCAACTTCTCTTGCTCTCTTACCTTGCTGTTCTTCAATAGACTGTTCTACACTTAGGTATAAGTTATTCATGTTGATTTATTTCAATATGTTTACTGAAGCACTGGCAGTTAAAGTTTTCCAGGCTTGATTGCTGCCTTTGCTCATATCTATATTATAGCCTATAAAATAGAATAGAAACTAAATATTTTGGTTAAAATATATTTATTTGGTAATCATTTCTCATCCGATTTCTTGACCAAAATGACTCACCCTAATTCACTTGCTAATCTCAAACATGAAGGTCGCCCTCTCAAGCGAGGTTCAGAAAAGAAATCTCGACGCTTGAGCATTACTAATGAGGGATGGCAAGGATGTAAGCAACTCAGTGATGAACTTGGTTTATCTGTTTCCGAAATTCTTGAATCTTTAGGTCGCGGTGAATTAATTCTCAGCAAACCTTTAAATCGCTCTAATACATAGCCTACATTATAGAATAAAACACTAAGAAGCGAGCGCTCAATTGTTTACTCTCGCTCTGGATAAAATTGTTAACTAGAAGTATCTCAACAGCGAGGAAGCGTGCTGGGAAAATCCCACGCCTCCAATGCGGGTCGAGGGCGTACACAAGTCTCACCCAAAACTATCACTCTCGGTAAAGCTCATGTTAGGCGAAGTTGAAAGCGAAATTTTCCTCAAGTATAAAAATGCTTTGGTAGCAATTGGCGTTGATTTAGCAGATGAATTTGTGATCGACTGCATTGAAGGCTGTAGCTACAACCTCGAACCAAAATTTCAGGCAATTATTTCTTACTGGTGCTGGCTGCAAAATCAGGGACGAGAAGTAGGTAACGCCAATCAGTTACTTATTGAAGCCTTTACCCAAAACTGGACACCTATCGAATGGCAAGATGAATTTCTTCAAAATCCTCATTTTTCCAGTCCCGCTCAAAAATGGTGGTCGATGGCAAGTCAAGTAGAAGTACTCAAACATCTGATTATCGATGTTCAAGATAATTTTTGGTCTGGTGGCAAAATCACCTTCGTCAATCCTGTTGGCGATACCTGGACGATGGATTTAGACCGCGCTCAAAATCTCAGTTGGTCGCAGCTTCTTACTTACTACCAGCGAGTCACCAACACTGTGATTATCTCCAATCTAAATGGCTATACTATCCATCCACGAAAGAATTAAATTTACTACAAAATAATTCACTGCCCCTGGTTCCGCTTCATTATCTTCTTCAAATATTCGAGTGAATATCCTCGCTTGACAGCATCTGCCCACTTCTCCCAAGCTCCAGACAATTTAACCCATTGCTCTCTTTCTCTTACCTCAGTACCCGAACAATACCCAAGCTTACAGGCTAAGTCATACCAGTGTCTAATTTTTTGTAGTTTCAAATTCTGGAGCATAAAGAATTGGTAAAAAATCGACTAATTCTCTAATATTATTGGCTGTAGGAAGTTTTGATTTCATTGTTAATAACTACATTAATTACATTATTGGTTTTTACCCAGTCTTCTATAAAGTAATTTCGCTTTTTGCTTGGTTTAAAAGATAAGATAAGGATACAATAAGTGTATGAACGAAGCTGTTAACTACCTGACAAGTAAGTAACCACTTTGGTTGACGGTTATTCTCTATTGGGTTCGCCTAACTTAATTCGCACTGTCTAACTAAACAGCCCTAAAGAATTCCCTAAAGGATACACCTGCGGATATACCCTTTAGGGCACCTTCGGATAAGCTTCGCATCACGATCGCCCGATCCCTTCACGAATTGTTTAACCCTTTAGGACAACCGCATCACGGAAGATTAGATGACAGGAATAGCATAGTAGCATCACTCACTGGACATCTCTTGCAAGGCATGAAAAAAATAGCTATAATGTAAAAACATTTTTCGTATGGAAAAAAACATGAGTACGATCGCCAGCAAAAATGATTTAGAGCATGACATCTTAGTCGAGGTTCGAGAGTTGATTCGAGAAATGCCTTCGAGTACTCAAAAAAAATTGAAACAGAGATTCGTAGAACTTGCAGCAGCTTCTTGTCCATCTGCTGAGGAAAGAGCTACAGCAGAAGAAATGACAGGTAAATCCTACAGTACAGAAGAAATTAAGGCACTAGAATTAAGTAATCTAGTCAATTCGTTCGTCCTCAGAAACAAATTACTTGCCGAGACGATATCGGGGTCTGAAGTAGATCGACTGCTCGACTGTAGCTCCAGACAGACTCGACTAGATCGGGTGAAAAATAATACCTTGTTGGCGGTCAAAGACAACGGAGTCTGGAAATATCCCCTATGGCAATTCGATGCCAACGGAGCCGAACGGGTAGTTGATGGTTTACCTCAAGTTCTCGCTGCTTTAGAAGTTTCTAATTTAGCTAAAGTAAGCTGGCTAACTCGCCCTAATCCTGTATTTGCAGAAGCCACCCCGCTGCAAATGCTCAAACGTGGCGAATTAAAGCGCGTTTTAGCTGAAGCTAGAGGAGTAGGTATTGGACAATAGGCCGAATGGTAATAATAAAGTCTCCTCCTCCGGATTCCAAACTCAAGCTGAATCCGCAAACGAAAATACTCCAACCAGATACGGTACTCAGAAGGATCTACAACCCCCATAAATACGGTACTCAAGCGACTACATTTCGTTTCAATGGACCGAGGGCGAGGTTCGACCATCAGCGGTGCGACCCTACCAAACCAGATAACGATCTAGAAAGAGGTATCAACTACTGGGGATTTACCTTCAAGTGCTGCTTAGTAGAAGTATTTGGCGATACTCGAATCATTGATGTCAATGACTACCATTTAGCTAAAATTACTCTGACTCAACCCCTAAAGCTATTAGATTTAATTGGCGATGGGGCGATGCAAGCTGGAACGGTCAACAGTATCAGCCAAATCAGCGATCGCCATCTTTCCCAAGCGTGGGGAAAATACTTCTATGAGACCATATCAGTCTATGGTGAAGTAGATGGCTTAATTTTTGGTAATGCTCACAACAACGAACACAGCATTGCTTTATACGAACGAGCCAAACCACAACTAAATTCGGCAAGAGTCAAAACCGTACCTTTAAACTCTCGCTCTTTAAGACCAGCTATCATCGAAGTGGCTCAACAGTGCAGTATGATTTTCGATTGAACGATTGCTGGTTGATTTAAAGTTACCACTTGGTTCGATCTTTTGTTGGCGATCGCCGTCAAGCAAGTTAATTGGTATGTGCTTCTCCCGTTTTCTGGCTTTCAACAAAGCGATCACAATAAATTCATCGCTTTTCTAAATTGCCAGACACTGAGCCAGGAGAATTGAGAATTTACCCGAAAAAATTCACAGCCACATTATTAATAGACGAGGAGCAACTATTAAAAGCCTATTGTGAAGGCCATGATCTAGAACTTGAAGATTGCCCTCCTCTCGAAGACATGATACGTTCTGAGATCGTGTGGGTTCTCCAAAGTGGAATCGATCTTATAGGAGATATAGTTGAGGTAGGAAGTTAAATTCATACCATGACTCAACTAGATATAACCCAAGCAAAGGCTGACATATCAAAAGTTCTGGATCTCGCTATTAAAGGCGAAGAGATTGTGATCACTCAAGATAATAAGCCAGTAGCCAAGATCTCTCCCATAGCTCCTGTATTACGACCTTTAAAGAGAGGCAGTGCTAAAGGCAAGGTTTGGATGAGTGATGATTTTGATGAGCCTCTAGAAGACTTTAAGGAATACATGGAATGAAGCTTTTACTTGATACACATACATTCCTATGGTTCGTAAATGATCATCCTAAACTTAGCGACTATCTCAAGGACTTAATTGAAGATACAAGCAACGTCAGTTATCTAAGCATTGCTAGCCTTTGGGAAATGTCAATTAAGTTTAACCTAAGCAAGCTAACATTAGATCCCAACTACGAAGAATTTATTGAGAGAGAAGTTACTACTAGTACTATTCAACTACTCAATATTGAATTAGAACATTTAAGGATTAACGCTACTCTACCTTTCCATCATAAAGATCCTTTCGACCGTCTTATTATCGCTCAATCTATGGCTGAAGATATACCCATCGTTACTGTTGACTCAGCTTTTAATAAGTACACGGTCAATTTGATCGATTAATTAGTCAAAGAACAATTTAATAACTTGAATACAGCCTCGGTTGTCTTCCCATCGATGTTAGATAAGATTAGTCCTTGGTAAACGCTCCGCGCTTGCACTTCACTTGGGTGTACCAAAAGCGATCGCGCCACTTAAGTTTTTACCGCCCCTGATTCCGTTTGATTATTTTCTTTAGATAGTCCAAGCTATAACCACGTTTTACCGCATCTGCCCACTTCTCCCAAGCTCCAGACAAACAAATCCATTGTTCTCCCTGCCTAATTTCGGAGCCTGAGCAATAGCCAAGCTCACGGGCTAAGTCATACCAATGTCTAAATATTGTTGCTGTATCTATTTCTCGCTCGAAGCGATCGCCTTTCAATTCGCTTCCGATTAAAGTTTTACTGCCCCAATCACCCTTAAGGGCTGCCACGAAATAGCCTGAAGAGTTTGGTATGTGTTGCTCTGTTTTCCTAGCCTTTAATAGGGCGATCGCATTTTCTACTTTTTCAGAGGGATACAACTTCAGCAGACTAGTTACTGTCTTGTTTATTGGTATTCCCGCACTATCTAATAACGGTACTAATTCCTGCCATTTCTTGTTGACTATACAATCAAGTTCGAGGACGTTTATTCCCTCACCTATATTTTGCTTGTTCTGTTCTGATTCTTGTTTGTATTGGCTATTAAGAGCATTTAACTGGGCTGAACTATCTAATATTTTGTCTTGAGTTTATTTCTTTCTGTAAAGCTTGTTTAGATGAGGCAGCAGCAATTGAGTTTATTTCGTTACTAAGGCGATCGCTATTTTGCTTTGTTGTTTCTTTTTTGGTGTATTCTTTGTCTCTATATAATGAGACTTTACTATCTTTCATCTCAAGAATTTGATTCCCTTCATCTTGAGCTGTGCTAACACACATCTCGGAAATTTCAATGCTTTGAGCCTCTGCCTCTGCCCACTCTCTTAATTTATCGTATGCGTTGATGTCTCCCAAAGCAGCAGCTATATTCATGTCGAAATGACGAGTAGAAGTGGGGGAGGTGGCTAAGATGTTCATTTTAGATAAACTTGATACTTATTTTGGCGATCGCTAAAATCAAACCCCGAAAAATAAAGATCCTACCCAGATGAAGTTGTAATGGCTGCCCTGCCTTCAGTTTCTGCTGCTTCTGCGCTATAAAACACGTCATCAAACTCATATACCATATTGAATTCATCTACGATTGAAAACTGGTAACAATGGCGAGGTGAATAATACACTGCCAAAATTAAACCGTCTATAGCTACTATTAACTCGATTCTTATTTTGGGCATTTCTCTAACCTTTCCATCTCAATTAATTCGTTGACCATTTCCAACGCCACCATCTGTCCATCAATTGCTCCTACTGTAAACGGACTCGCCCAGCTCCAATGTCCTGGACAGTCAGAGATTTCTACGCGATCTCCTACTGTGATGGCAGAGTAATCGTTGCTTATACCTTGCTCTACTTGAATTTGACTTTCTCTTTGCTCCGCATATGACGGCATATCTAAAAACTTGTGTGATCTTTCTTTTTTCTTTTCAACACCTTCAATTGTCGTATTACACTCACTTCCACATTTTACTTTGTTTTGATTATTTGAAGACTTTTTCAAAATGCCATCATATGCGGAGCGGTATCCTTTAGGACAACCGTCACATTCATCATCATTAAGGCTTTTATCCATCACGTAATCCATCATATCCGTCACCTTGTCCATTACCATCGTCCACAATCTGTTTATTACATTTGTGTTGTCTAGTTGGGGATTAGTATTTATTACTACTTCAGAGTTACCAGTAATTAATGGTAGTGAAGTGTCATTGACATCCCGAATCTTCAAACCCACAAAATATGACCCAAAGCGATCGCGTTCTCGGCGGATATCTAAACCCAATTGGTTTTTACCCAAATCTGATAGCAAAGTAACGAATCGACGTAGACTAACTGGACGAGTCCCGCTGTTATGGCAATACTCGCAATAGTTGGCGTATAGCCATTTATCGGTGTCTAAATACCAATGAGAGGAATTACTATCTTTATCTCTTTTTGCCACCCCAACGTTGGTTCTAGCATCAGGCTGATAAACCACAAAGTTGTCTAACCAATCAGCAATGGGATTGGTCTCAACCAATGTCCTTGCCTTCATTGCCAACAGTGATGGTACGTTAGCTTCATAATTCTTTACAATTGATGTGGCTTTCGACTCATCCATCGACAGCACCCAATTGAGCAATCCTGGTATGTAAGGCAGAAAATCACCTCTCATCTCACCATTCTTGTGTTCAATCAGGTTCTTCTGGCGATCGCCTTTGATCTGGTTAAACATGGGAATCGAGATTCTTCTTCTTGCTAATCCTGATGTATAGTCACAGCTTTGGATAACTTCATTGGTACTGACTATGACCAAAGCTGAGGGAGTAAAACCACCCTTGGACTGTTTGAATTTGACTTCATAGGGTAAACTATCTTGTCCTGTAAGGTTTTTTAGCTTGCCTACCTCTCCCGCATAACGTTCAGAATCATTAATCAAGACCAACCGCTTGCCAGCAATAGAAGCTGTCTCAAACTTTTCTTTCTCTAGTTTTTTCAGCGTTGTGGTGTGGACGTTCTCTTGTCCGACTAAAGCTGTGGCTAGACGAGTCAAGGTAGATTTGCCTGTACCACCCGCACCCACTAGTTCTAAATACTTCTGCCAATCAGTCCTACCTGTAACTATTCCCAATAAATACGCTCTCATTAACTCAACCAAAGCGCGATCGCCATTACACATTGTCAATAACCATTCTTGTATCGGTTCGCAGGTAGCGAGGATGTTGTAGTTATAGGGCAAGCACCAGGTTAATCGATTCTCTGGACTATGAGGCAGCAGCTTCTTAGTTTCTAGGTCTAAAACACCATTAAGCATTGGTAATAGTCCTGATGCTTCATTCCACCTTCTTACTGCTAAATCTAGCTTCAGTAATGCTGTAACTCCATTAATAAAACTAATGGTGTAACTCGGTCTTTTCTTTCCCCTTCTTGCTGTTCCATTGGCGATCGCCTTTACTTGGGACTTCACTAACTGCCCGATTAGTTCGGCTGATTCACTATTCCAAATTCCCTTTTTTATCGAACTATAGCGATACCATTCCTGTTGCTCTACATTCCAGGCTAATTGACCTTGGTACTTATTTGCTAGCCATTCGGCAATGTCTGACTGTGACCAATCGGGCAGGTTCTCTAATTTTTCCTTTTCTTCTTTTCTCTGTTTCTCTTGTTCATTCCTTTCGGCAGCTTTGGTAATCCCTCTGTTTAATCTTTTAATTAATTCATCTGTACTCTTGTTTGGATGAGCCTCTACCCAGTCAGTAATGTCTCCTTTGGCTGGCATTTCACTCCATACATCTGTCGGCGAGATGATCGAGCATGGCAAGTTGACTTTAAGACAAGCTGATTTGATTAATTCTGCCTTTTTCTGCCCCACTTCATCATGGTCGGGAAAATAAACTAATCCTGCTGCTTCACCCTCAATAAGTTTTGTTAAGTCAGAGGTTATAGCTTTCTCTTTCCAATTCGACCCCTGCCAGGTAATTGCCAATAGAGCGATCGCTCTGGCTGTTTCGACACATCCTTCTCCTTCTAAACCTAAGACCCATTTTCCCTGGCAATGCTTAACTGCTTCAGTGAGTTTGTAGGCTCTCCAATCCTTTGACCCTTTGCTCCATTGGATTAACCCATTCGATTTGATATGTCCCTGTCTGATTGTTTTCTCTACTGTGCCGTCAGCGTTTGTCCACTCAAACCTAGACACCCATTGAGTCTTGGAATACCAATAACGGGTTTCGGTAGCATTAGCGGGTATTCCTTGCTTCTGTAACCATTCTGGGATCAACTTTGTTTCTGGCTTCGGGGCATCTTTGGCGGTTTTAGACAGTCTGGCTAAACTTATTTTCTGTCCCCTTGTCTCCTTGTCCCCTTGTCCTCTCGTCCCCCTGTCTCCCTGTCTCTTTGCCCAAGGACTAATCGCCTCACGTATATCTCTAACTTCACACCCACACTTGAACGCTTGGTACGAACCGTTCTTTTTGTTGACCTTAAACCCGCCATCTCCACACACTGGACAAGTGCAGTGGTACTCACGGGTGGTTTCTTTCACTACGTTCAGGCGATCTAAATAATCTAATATCTGGAATGGTGCAATAAGTCCTATCATGCTGCACCTCCCAACTGCTTTGAATGGTTAGTTAAAACAGAGGTGCAGTATTTGCCTGCAACATTTAAAATGTAAGTAATCATTAATTTCCCTCCTTATGGGATTTTTGAACCAAAGGCGATCGCTAGTCCTGATAAAACGTGCGGTCGCTTTTGTATTTAGAGACAAAATAAATTGAGTATAGAACAAGACTTATAGACTCAAATTAATCCTTTTGGCAGAATAAATACATTCCAGGTTGCCAGTTGTAAGCCAAGAAAATTTTATGCATCACACTAGAGCCTGGAATATAAGAAGGATCGTCATAAAGCCGATAAGCTGTGTTTTGAGCTAATCCAGTGTCTTTCCAAAACTGGTATCTAGTTATGCTCCTAGAATCTAATAGATCTTTAATTTTGTTCTTTGTAGGCACGGATAACTTGAGTTTTTGAATTATTATGCCTCCATTGTCTAACTATAATCATGGTTTTGATATCCCTTCAAAGCTTATTATAGTCATGTTGCTATTATTAGTGAACTATATACTTATTAATTTGACTATACTTACAATCATAAGTATAATAGACATAAGGAAACAACATGCACGTTGCAAGCCATAGAAGTTAACCAAAGTGCATTTGAAAGAATATTTTAAAAAGGAAAGCAAAGATAGTAACCGTCGAAAGTCTTTACTTTGCTCTTCCTAGTAACCACCAATTAAGAGATCAACTCCCATCATGGCATATTTAGCCGAAAAACCAGCATTAAAGACATCTGAACGACAGTTAATCACCATTGAGTTCGCGCCCCCACAAGACCCCAAAGAAACTGAATATACTTACCCACAGCCCTTATTTGTCTTCACTGAACAAGTTGTTCCCAAAAATAATCCATCTAGCCTGTTTAAAGTTTGCGCGATGGAGTTAATCGAATCCAAAACTCCTTCAGGGCAACTACTCAATCAACCTTACTGGAAATACAAACTCACAGATGGGCAAAAACAAATTTGGAAAGATGAATCGACTTTAGTTCGTTACTTCTCTAACTGTTCCCAATGCCCACACTTCGATGATTATCGTGATCCTGATGGTCGCGGTTGGTGTCATCTCTCTAACCGCAAAGCCAGAACCTATCACCAACAAACTAATGACTGTATTGTTTCTTCAGATCTAGAAATCAGTCATGAATTTGAAGATAAAAAGATTATCTTCTCTAACATCGATCTAGATGCCTTTGCAACTGATGAGATAGAAGACGAAGCTGATCTTCCTTACTCTGAATATCAAGTCGGCAGCATTGTTAAAGTCATTGACAAAAATGAACATCATCAAGAATGGGCTGTTTTTGAGATTATTGAGTGCCTACATAACAAAAGTCTTTACCGCAGCACTGAATCTTATCTAAATCAAGCCGAATGGTACTTCAGACTTAGAAGTAATGATGATGCTTCTACCATCTGTCCATCCCTCTGGGTTCGTGAAGATGAGATCTGTCCCTTCGATCAGTCTCACAACATTTCCACTCAATACATTTTTTAGTTCGACGATATAGCGATCGCTTTTGGGATAATGCGATTGCTATATCGTTAAATTGAATATGGTGTAAATACCCCATATTATTTAGCTGACATTTTGTCGATCGACCAAAACGGCGCAAAGGCTTTGAGGCACTACTGGAGACTGCCTTTTTTTCTGCTTTCATTGTCTACAATTTTTCAAACAACGCTATACTACACTCATACTTTTCAATTGTTTGGACACGCTCGGGCAATCCTTATGTCTACATTTTGTCCACAAGTTGTCTACAAATTGTCTACATTAATTAGGCGATTCGAGCATTTTTTAGGGGGTTGGTTATTCCTATTGAGCGCATATTACAAAAAGGGCAAGCAATATTGAGTGAGTCAAACCCCGATCGAGCTTGCCAATTTTACTCGCCAAAACACAAACTTAATACATTTTGTAGTAATTGAAGCTTGGGGATAAATAGTGTAACAACAACGCAACTTTTAACCCTACACATCGAGCCTGTTCAATTGTTTAACCTTTTCTAGTACTATCGACAGTACTCCATCTAGTTAGGATATTAGTTAATGAACTTTGACTATAAATGCAATCGCATCATCCAAAATGTCTAGAAAATTATCGTTAAAATCAACATAGGTTGCGTTCCCTTATACTTAACTCTCAAGTCGGATTGGTATAACCATGACTCTCGATGATTTGACACCAGAAATTAAAGCAAAAATCAAAGAAATTGCCGCTCAGCATGGAGCTTTTAACGTCAGAATATTTGGCTCAGTTGCTAAGGGAGAGGCAGACCAGAACAGCGATCTCGATTTATTAGTAGACTACGACTTAGATAAGATTAGTCCTTGGTTTCCTGTACGACTTATTAGAGATCTCGAAGACTTTTTAGATATCAAAGTAGATGTAGTCACTCCCGCAGGACTTAAAACTAGAATTCGCCACCAGGTCTTAGCCGAGTCCTTAAGCCTATGAGAAAAGATTTAGAAAGGATACAAGACATCTGGGAAGCAATCGCCAAAATTGAAAAGTATACGATTAAAGGTAAAGCTGAATTTTTCAAAGATGAACTCATCTCTAGCTGGATTTTGCTGCAACTACAAATAATTGGCGAAGCAGCACGTTCGATGTCTGTTGAGACTAAGGAAAAACATTCACAAATTAACTGGCAGGACATTATCGACTTTCGCAATTTACTTGTTCACGAGTACTTTCGGGTAGATCTTAAAATCGTCTGGCAAATAATAGAGCAAGAAATACCAATTCTTAAAAACCAAATCAATTCAATCCTGCAAATCTAAAAAAATAACTATGCTTCTTCTAGAATTGGAGATCGCTTGTGGAAAATATTAGTGACGCATAATTACAGAATATTGTTGTTTACAGAATTAAACATAGCTTACTGGCTTCTACTAATTTACTCACCATTTCTAGTTTTATCATCTCTCCATCAATTGCTTCTACTGTAAAGGGGCTTGTCCATGACCAGTGATCGAGATAATCTTCTAGCACTACGCGATCGCCCATCGACAAGACCCTGAAGATCCTGATATTGTTTTGTTGCTGCTTTATTTAGATGCAGTGATTAATTTAGAGGACTGGCAGGGAAAATTTACTCGCGTAGGAGTATCCTCAGTAGCAAAGGAAAAACCAATATTTTCGGATTCTTAAATACCGCGATTGCTTTTAATAGGTAGAGGTGAACGCGGATGCATGGTTTAAAACTTTTAGCATTTCTTCTCGACTACTCAATTCGGTCGTGAAGCAAAATTACGCGAGCATAAACCAAGCCTTTTTTTGAAATGAATTTCTAATTGATAGTCGCAAAGTTGGCAATTAACTCAATCGCTCTTCCTTCTCTACCAGTACTTGATGAGGGCAAAAAGTTAGTCACAGCATCTTCAAGGTTCTCTACATTATTGCCAAACCATTGCTGTAAAAAGATTTTTACTTCTCCTTCTGCTCGCTCGAACTCTCTTAGTAGAGTTTCACAGCCATCTATTAAAACAATAATGTCTTCAATATCTTTGGAAAAATAAAAACTCTGCCCTCGTTCCAAAAATGCTTCAATTTTGCTTGCCAGTAGATATAGAGAGGAGAAGATATAAATTTCTCGACCGCTTGGTAAAGCATAGGTGATAATGTTCTTTAGACCTTCGACATACCAACGATTACTAAAACCCAGAACTTCGTCTCCACAGGGCATAATATCAATTAATAGTTCCTCATACTCCCACCGACACATGGGGGCATCTGGTTCAGTGCATTCAGATAATCCTACTTCTCGCAAAGCAGTTGCCAATTGATAATATTCAGTGCGAGAAAAGATTTCCACGACACAATCCACATCTTTAGTCGGGCGTAATTCATCTCTAATAATCTCATCGACATAAAGAACAATCGTCCCCGCTCCAGTAAAGACAAACCGTTCAGGAACGCTAGCTAAAATAGTCGCTACTTTCTCCAAATTATTAATTTGTGGATTAGTCATAAAGCCTCTTTCTTAATTCCTCCGCAGCCAATTCCCGCTCTCTAACTTTGCCTACTCTCAAGCCATCCACGAGCGTAAGCATTTCATATAATTGCGGATCTTCTGATACTGCCTCTGGTACAGAACGATATAGAGGTTTAATTTCTTGACCCTTAACCCTACCCGAACCGAATGCCCAGACATAGATATCGCGATCGTTTGTCACTAGTAAATCCTTTAAAGGTTCGGCTGAATGAGCCGTAGGCATTCCCCGCACTAAAGCCCCTGGTCGAGTTGGAAAGACATACTTCAAACCATGAACTAAGAATTCTTCTAAAGCAGGTTTGAGAACCTTTCTTCTTTGATCGCTATAAAGACCACTTAACGAACATCGCTGAATGGCAGCATGAACTTCTGAAGAACTCATCTTCAAACTTTTTGCCAGTTCGCTATAAGTCCACTGCCCAGATAAACCGCGAACTTTGAGTAGAACTACAATATCTTGAGGTTTGAGCATTCTAAGATTAATTTCACATTACTATTTCTATTCTATATTCGCGAATAGCAAATGAAAGCCTGAAGGATGTCTGGCATTTCAAGGTAATTCCCGCAGGTTGGTATCCTGCCGAAGACTAGCCCCAAAAATACTTTGGATTACTATAGCCTTTTGCTTGGCGATCGGGGTAGCTATCCCCACTGTATCTATAAGGATTAACGGTTGTGTCGCAAAAAATAGGAAAAGGCGTATAGTACAATATAACTTAAGCAATCATACTTATAACTTTTGCCTTTTAATGAATCTCAAACAGCCTTTCAAATGGAGACATTTCCAAAAAGAGCTAATTTTACTTAATGTTCGTTGGTATTTAAAATATCCTTTGAGTTACAGGAACCTAGAAGAGATAATGAAAGATCGAGGTTTATCTGTAGACCACTCTACTATTGCTCGTTGGGTGTTAACTTATGCTCCTCAAATAGACGAAAAAACTCGTCGTCACTTGAAGTTGACTAATGACTCTTGGCGGGTCGCTACACCTACATTAAGGTTAGAGGAAAATGGAAATATTTATATAGGGCAGTAGATAGTGAAGGCAATACTTTAGATTTTATGTTGAGTGTCAGAAGAAACAAAAAAGCAGCCCATCGATTCTTCAAAAAAGTCCTGAAAGCCAAACACAATCAGCAGCCCAGAATGATTAATGTCGATAAAAATCCAGCCGATTCGCCAGCGATTGAAGAATTAAAATCGGAAAAAGTTTTAGAAGAAAAAAGTAAAATTAGGCAGGTAAAATATCTTAATAATTTAGTAGAACAAGACTGTTTCGGTCGCTTAAATTTAATTCAAGCGCTTGCGAAACAGTGCATTCGGCACCATAGAGGAGTGAAGAGAATAACAAATGCCGGTCTAGGATATAAGTCATTTTACACAGCTTGGAGAACAATTAGAGAAATTGAGATTATGCACATGATTAATAAAGGTCGGGTGGAAGGAGTTAGTAAAAATGATGTTTTAGCGGAAAAGAAATTCATAGATTCTCTCTTTGGGATTGCTGTATAAAAATTCAGATAATCATAGGTTTATTCTGTCAGTTTAAACTTTTTGCGACAGAACCCGTAATTTAACCGATTATCATTGGTTAAAAAACTATTAAATTTAGTATTTTTTCTAAATCGGATTTAGTATTATTTCTGACTTTGGTATCGATCAATTACTCCGAGAATCGCTTCAGTTAATAAACCTATAGCTAGGAAGAAGCCGATGATAGTAAAAAAAGCGCGATCGCGATTCGCGTGAATCAAATTAAACTCTGGTTGTCTACCGTATCGGGTAGAGCATAATAAGCAATTCCTTCAGATTGAAAATCAGGTAAATTATTTTCTACGCTATCTCTTTCGGTGGCTGAAGGTGTATAAAAGTGCGCTCCCGTAGTGGGATTAAAAAAGCGATAAATCGGAATTGAGCCTTCTACTTCAGTTTCATAAGCAAAGAATGCCTCTCCCTCAAAACTAAAGTTGTCCAAATTCTCAACTGCACTTCGTTCATTTTCAGAAACTGTATACAAATGTACTCCCGTATCTTGATTGAGAAAACGGTAAACTGGCAGCGGTTTAGGATTACCTGTTAGAGTATCGACACTCAGGTAGGAAGCTCCTTCTGAAGTATAGTTAGTCAAATTATCTTCAACAAAATTTCTTTCTTCTTCGTTAGCGGTGTAAAAATGAACTCCCGTGTCTTTATTTAAAAACCGATAAACGGTAGAACCAGCAACTGGTTCTTGAGGATTGT
The DNA here is from genome assembly GCA_020692205.1 of Myxosarcina sp. GA_180221_E-2-1-MAG-40_15. Classification (GTDB taxonomy): domain Bacteria; phylum Cyanobacteriota; class Cyanobacteriia; order Cyanobacteriales; family Xenococcaceae; genus Waterburya. The sequence goes on along the minus strand of JAIMKV010000081.1, from coordinate 4,641 downwards.
TAGCAAAAAAGTCGATAATGTCTGAAGATAAGACATTATTAATTCCTTCAATTTCTCCATTTCCTAACTCTCCCTGTTCGTCAAAAAAATCAAAAATCGTTAGATCGTTTGTAGGTTCGACAATACCATCGCGGTTGAGATCGATAATTAGTTCTGTTCCAGATTTTTGTAGCCCAACAATACCTGCTCTTGGAAAAGATAGCTCAATTGCAGAATCTCCATAAGTAGTAGGATCGAGTGAAAACTCAGGAGTAGGATTAGACATCTCCAAAATATAAATAGTGTAATGTAAGGAGAGAAGCAAAAGAGATATTAGAGTCGATTAAAAGAATGAGCTTAATTTTAGATACCCTGAAAAAGAAACCCAAAGAAGCAAAACGGTTATTAGGAATAAGTTATGAACAATTTAATCAGTTAGTTTACTTAGTAAAGCAGCTACACCAAGACCAAATTGAGTTTAAAGAACAACAAAAAATCAGGATAATTGGGGCAGGAGGAGGAAACAAACCAAAATTATCTATTCAAGACCAAATATTATTGACTATTATTTATTTGAGACATAATCCGACATTTCAAATGTTGGGAATTCAATTTGGAGTATCCGAATCAACAGCGCATTATACATTTCATTACTGGCAATCAATATTAGAACAAGCTTTACCCCCATCAATATTAGAACAAGTAAAAAAGTGTCCCAGCGAAGAAGAATGGATTAAAGAAATTATTGCCTCGCTGGAGTTAATAGTAGATAGCTGGGAGTCAAATAGAGAAAGACCAGGAGACTATCAAGAGCAAAAAAGCTGCTATTCAGGAAAAAAGAAAAATCATACTTATAAAAATCAGGCAATTATCTTACCAAAAGGAGAAGATATTGTTGATGTGGTTCTGGGAGAATTAGGACCAAAGAGTGATATTAGTATTTGGAGAAAGAGTCAAACTAAATTTTTGCGAGCGCAAAAATTTAGAGGAGATAAAGGATATGTAGGAGAAGCACAAATTGAAAGACCTCACAAAAAACCACCAAAGGGAGAGTTAACCAAAAATCAAAAAACCGAAAATACTGAAAGTGCCAAACAAAGAATCTATGTAGAACATATAATTAGAGTTGTAAAAATATTCAGGGTAGCCGAGTCAAGATTTCGTTTAAATTCTCAAAAATATAGTTCAGTCATGAGTACAGTATGTGGTCTAGTTAGATTAAGAATTGGAGCATTAATATTCTAGGTTAAAAAATCAGATAAATTCGAGCTAAAAATCTACTATCGAATGATTAAGTTTTAAGGCAATAACTAACTTAAATTAGCTTTAAAGACACAAAATCGTTACACTTAATTTAAAAACTCAATCCAAGAAAAGTCTCAAAAGCTATTGAGTAAGTTAGTTACAGATTTCTGGAGATGTCTATTGTTGTAAAAACCATCAATATCTGTGTTGTCTGCCACAATAACTAGTTCGTCAAGATCACCTGAGTCAGATATTTCACTCCCGCCTCCAACATTTAGGTTAACATTATATAAATCATTGCCTCCTCCTCCTTCTAAAGTATCTTTACCTCCTACTAGCTCGTTAGATAATGTAATACCGAATAAAGTTTGCTGGTTAACTCCTCCTCCAGCGAGATTATCATCACCAATACCACCTAACAAATAGTCGTTACCTTCTGCTCCATATAGAGTGTCATTTCCCGAACCACCAGTAAGAGTATCATTTCCACCTTCACCCTTATTTAAAACTGTTCCAATAGTGTTGGAATCAGGAGTATTTTCGCTGAGTTCTAACTTGTCACCATATGCAAGGTCGTTACCCTCGCCGCCGTCTAAAGAGTCATCTCCCAAACCTCCAATAATAGTCTCATTACCCAATTCTCCGACTAAAAGGTCATTTTCATCTGTCCCTTGTATGACACTTAAATCTTCATTCATATCAAACTTCTTGCTCCAAATTTAGATTTTGTATTTATCGATTCAAAAACTCTTTGATATTTACTTCAAGGTAAATACGTCCTCGTTCTTCGTAAATTGCCTTTTCAGGACTTTGTTGCAGGGGTGCATCAGCATAACCCAATAAGAGTCGCTCAATTGTTCTGAAGAGCGATCGCTTTGACTAACCACTTTAATATGTTCAATTGATGTAAAATCATAATTATTGTTTACAGAGAGTTTACGCCAGAAAATTTCTATTTAAACCGTACTAATAAATCCAATTGAGACTGAGATTTATTAGGTATAGTAGCAGTAGTGCCAATTCCTGCCATAGAGTCCAATAACTCGATTATTTCTGGCGAGATATCGCTTTTTGCTTCAAACGGTAAACGATTAATTGTTTCGCTAATTGAACTCATATTTAAATATAAAAAGCCTAAATTATTTTTCGGTAATTCATCGGCGATCGCTTCAAAGTTTGAACTTTTATTAATAGAAGTATTATTGATATCTTCAACAGTATTGATAGCAGAATCACCAAGACTAAAAAACAAAGAATTATTATCTATCCAGTTATAAGTCCAGGTAAAATTACTATCAGAAATGTGCCATTCAATAATAGTTTTTCCCGCACGTGTTGCTAGGCTAGGAGTAATTGGTAAGTTTTGTTGAATTACATTTTCTATTTTATCTATACCAGCTTTAGCTATAGTTGGTTCACTAGTTTCTAAGGCGACCGCCACTCCCAAACCCAAATTTAATTCGGGCATAATTGCTTTGTTTGTGGGTATAATTCCCACAGCAAAATTGCTATTCATCCAGCCAAAAACATCTTGCTCTAAATCAACAGATGTAGCTGATGTTAGTAACCATATTGCCTGTTGTAAATAACTAGTTAGACCAAGACTTTTTGTCATAGACCAAATTTCATTGATTTTTTGACCACTAATAATAGCATGAGTATCTTCAGGAAATTTCTCTAATAATTTACTATTATCTGATAACAAATCTAAATCCATTTTTATGGAAAATCAAAACTAAAGAGCAGCAATTTAATTGGCTAAAATTTAATCTACAGGCACAAAAGAATAACCAAATTCAGAATTATGTTTAATGTTTAGCTGCTGACTTTATACACTTGAGAGCTATTTTCTACAGCTTTGCTATTCAATAATTTAGTCAAAGTAGGCACTGCTTGAGAACCAACGTTAGACTCCAGGATTTCCTGCAACATTCCTAAACCAGAAATACTAGCAAGCTGTTTTCTCGCACCAGAAGAGTTATTACTACCATCGCCAAAACTATATAATTTTGCTTCTTTAACTTCAGGAGTGAGGTTTTGAGCAATTTGTGGTAGTTGTTTAATCAAATCTGGAGCTAGTTCTCTGAGTAACTCAGCAGTGATAATAATTTCTGCTTTACTATTAATTGCCTTAATATATTCAAGTTCGCCTTCAGCAAGCTTCAGCTTCTCTTCTTTACGTGCTTCAGCAATCACCACAATCGATTGAGCAGTATCATTAGCAGTAGCTAAATCACTTTGAGCCTTGATGGTTTGGGCATCTGCTTCTGCTGTAGCCTCAATTTTTAAAGATTCTGCTTTAGCCAAAGCATCTGTCTCCTGTTGAATTTTTCTAGTATTAGCCTGTTGTTCGGCTAAAAGTTCGGCAATTTTCTTATTACGTTCGGCAACTTCAATCTCTGTCGCAGTTACAATGGCACTTTCTGCCGTAGCTACTTGAGCCTGAATCTCATTGGTTTGTTTCTCACTAGCAGCAATTTGTTGTCTTGCTTCTTGATCTGCCACCTGCACTTCTTTCCGTTTGACAATAAGTTCCTGTTCGGCTGCTTGTTTAGCTTTTTTGACTGTGGTTTCGCGATTAATATCAGCAACTTCAACTTCCTGTTGTTTTAAAAGCAACCTTTTCTGAGCATCTTGTTCTGCTTCCTGAATAGATATTTCTTTGTCCATTCTGGCTTGCTCTTTTTCCAATTCAAAGGCTTCTCTCTTTTTGGCAAGTAGTGCCATTTGCTTTTCTTGACCTTCTTCTGCTTCCCTTTGTTTTTCTGCTTTAATTACCATAGTTTCAGCCTTCAGAGTTGCTTCAGCTTGTTCCTTTTCTAGCTGAATAGTTTGTAATTCTAAGGCTTTATCGCGATCGACAGCAGCTAACTGGGTTTCAGTTTCAGACTGTACTTTGGCTGTTTCTAGTTTACTTTGACAAACTTTTTCTTCTCGCTCGCGCTTTCCTTGAACATCAAAATAGTCATTATCTCTATATGCTGTCGCGTCTTCTTCAATATCTGTTAAAGTAACATCCTGAAGAGTCAGACCAAGAGAGTCTAAACTTTGCTGTAAAGAACCTTTTACATCTGTGCCAAAACCAACTTTATCCGAATCAATTTCAGTTAATGTTCTTTGTTTGGCTGCATTTCTCAGTGCATCATCACAACGAGCCTCTACCGCAGCACGGATATCAGCTTCTGTTACTTTACCCGATGAGTCGTTGCAAAGTCTGGCAGCAGCAGTTTCTACGGAATTAGTATCGACAACGACATACATAGTAGCGGTTAATTTAGCCCTGAGATAATCTTTAGTCCGAACCGCTCCTTGATCGTCATAGGATTCCCCTTTACGAGTAACTTGAATCCGAACTTCACTTAAAGGAACACTGATGGTTTGGTGAAGCCCCTGCTTGACTGACAAAACTCTAAGGGA
>JAIMKV010000080.1 GCA_020692205.1 Myxosarcina sp. GA_180221_E-2-1-MAG-40_15 | reverse complement strand
TCATCTGTTTTATGATTGCTGTTTATTTTTTGGTTCGATTATGAACAGGATGTCAAGCGTTATAAAATAATGTGCTTGTTTTACCCATATATACATAATAGCTAATATTAATAAGCTTGTCAAGTTTTGTAACAATATTCTTGACTATCTCAGTCAAAAGTTGTTATCACTAACACTCAATAATTACCGTTATTTCCGCAAACATAGGTGAGATATGAGTTAAATGCTACCTAGACTAATTCTCTTACATCAGTAACTTTGCCTTTGACTGCCGCTGCGACAACCATTGCAGGGCTCATCAGCAAAGTTCTACCTGTAGATGAGCCTTGACGACCTTTAAAATTACGATTGGAAGAAGAGGCACTAATCTGATCGCCTTCTAACTTGTCTGGATTCATTGCCAAACACATAGAGCAACCTGGTTCACGCCATTCAAATCCAGCCTGTTCAAAGATTTTGTCTAAACCTTCGGCTTCAGCTTGTTGTTTAACTCTTTCTGAACCAGGAACAACAAACGCTTTGACTTGTGATGCCACTTGATGTCCCTGAGCCACTTTAGCTGCTTCTCTTAGATCGCTAATCCTGCCGTTGGTACAGCTACCAATAAAGCAGATGTCAATCTTTGTTCCCTTAAGAGGTTTACCTGGGGTTAGTTTCATATAAGTGTATGCTTCCTGGGCGATCGCGCGATCGCTCATGGGTAGATCATCAGCAACAGGAATATTTTCGCTAATGCCCAATCCTTGTCCTGGAGTAATCCCCCAGGTTACGGTAGGTTCGATATCAGCAGCGTCAAAAGTTACTACATCGTCATATACAGCAGTATCATCACTGCGAATACTGCGCCACCACTGTACTGCCTTGTCCCAAGCTGCTTCTTGGGGAGCAAAATCTCGACCTTTAAGATAAGCAAAGGTGGTTTCATCGGGGTTTATATAACCGCAACGCGCACCACCTTCAATCGACATATTGCAAACGGTCATTCGTTCTTCCATACTCATCGCTTCAAATGTAGATCCAGCAAATTCATAGGCATAACCAACACCACCTTTGACACCTAGCTTGCGAATAATATGAAGAATTACATCCTTAGCAAAAACACCATGAGATAGTTTGCCGTTAATTTCAATTTTACGTACTTTTAACTTGGCCAGAGCCAGAGTCTGAGAAGCTAAAACATCTCTTACCTGAGAAGTTCCAATGCCAAAAGCGATCGCGCCAAATGCGCCATGAGTTGAAGTATGAGAGTCACCACAAGCTACGGTCATTCCTGGTTGAGTTAAACCCTGTTCGGGGGCAATCACGTGGACGATACCCTGGTTTCCCGAGCCAACATTATAAAATTGAATTCCGTAGTCTTGAGTATTTTGTTCTAGAGCCTGAATCATTTCTTCGGCTAGCACATCAACAAAAGGACGAGCCTGGTTTTGGGTTGGAACAATATGATCTACCGTAGCGATGGTTCTTTCTGGAAATAATACCTTGAGCTTTCTCTCCCGCAGCATTGCAAAAGCCTGTGGACTGGTAACTTCATGAATTAAATGCAAACCAATAAATAGCTGAGTTTGACCAGAAGGTAATCTACCAACGGTATGCAAATCCCAAACCTTATCAAACAATGTTCCTTGACTCATATAACTATGCTGCTGATGCTACGGATAAAAGTATCTGTGACTTATTTTACATTTTTTGCAATAGGTAAAGTCCAAGTTCAAAACTTTACTTATTTGCAAGTTGCTCGATTTCTACATTAGAAAATATCTATGGGGTAAGCTAATCAATTAATAATTAATAATCTGGCTGACTATATAATCTAGAGATTAGCTGACTACAAATCTATGTTGAAGCTTTACTAGAAAACTCTCTCTTTCTATTCTCGTCCTGTATGGATTACGCTACTAGAGAAAAAACTTCCCTTTGAGTTGATTGAATTGGCACTTGATGGAGATCAATGGCAGCCTAAGTTTTTAACCATAAATCCTTTTGGGCGTGTTCCTGTACTAGTAGATGATGACTTTACTATCTTTGAATCTTCAAGCATTTTGGATTATCTCGAACTCCAGTATCCAACTCCCTGCTTTTTGCCGACAGACACCAAAACATTAACTGTTGTGCGAATGGTAGAAATGCTGACACTACATGAGTTGATTCCAGCTATGCTCACTCTGATTCGTGTAACTAACAAAAATGCAATTGAGCAAGCTAATCAGCAGATAACTGCAATGCTTAATTTTCTAGAGCAACAGCTTAACAATAGTTTATATATTACAGGAGATCAAATTAGCCTAGCCGAGATTGTTGCAGGCTCGCTCATTATTTGGTTGCCTTACTTAAACGTCACTCTATCTAGTCATCCAAAAGTGGAGTTGTGGTGCAATCAATTAATGCAACGCCCAGCTTGGCAAGAAACTCAAGCAAGCCCCAGAATTGTTCAAGATTGGCTAAGACGTATCCAGAAATTACCGAAAATTCGAGAAAGACAATGGAAACAAATTAGGGAAGCAAATTAGATCCAAAAGAAGCAAGTCAGTTAAACAGAAATAGACAGCACCCAAACTAATGAATGCTGCCTATTTTCAAATTATTAAAAACTCAGGTTGATTGAGTAACTGATACTTATGCCAAAGATGCCATTTTCACGTCATTAGAGGTTAAAACTTCTTGTAGTTCGTCAGCTTCTACCGTTTCTTTTTCAATCAGCATTGCTGCTAGACGATCTAAAATATGGCGGTTTTCAGTCAAGACTTTCTTGGCACGACTATAGGCTTGGTCTACATAGTTACGGACTTCTTCATCGATCGCTGCTGCGGTTTCGTTGGAAAAATCACGGTCAGAGGCAATATCTCGACCCATAAATACGTTACCGTTTTGACGACCTAAAGCAACAGGACCTAAGCGATCGCTCATCCCAAAACGAGTTACCATCTGACGAGCGACTCTAGTTACCTGCTGTAAATCATTAGAAGCACCTGTAGTGACCTCTTCCTCTCCATAAATAATCTCTTCCGCCAGACGACCGCCTAAAGCAACCGCCATTTGGTTTTGCAGATAAGAACGTGAATACAAACCAGATTCCATACGTTCTTCACTAGGAGTAAACCAAGTAAGACCGCCAGCGCGACCACGGGGAATAATGCTAATTTTCTGTACGGGGTCATAGTCAGGCATTAATGCACCAACTAGAGCATGACCAGCTTCATGATACGCTACTAACTCCTTGCGTTTTTCACTCATCACGCGGTTTTTCTTCTCAGGCCCAGCCATGACGCGATCAATTGCGTCATTAACCTCATCCATCGAGATTTCAGTCAAGCTGCGACGAGCAGCTAAGATTGCCGCTTCATTGAGTAAGTTAGCTAAATCTGCACCTGTAAACCCTGGAGTACGACGAGCAATCTTGTTCAGGTCTACATCTTTAGCAAGGGTCTTACCACGAGCATGAACATTAAGAATTTCTTGGCGACCTGAGTAGTCTGGGCGGTCTACTACTACCTGGCGATCAAAACGACCAGGACGCATCAAAGCGGAATCCAATACATCAGGACGGTTGGTAGCAGCAATTAGAATAATACCTGTATTGCCTTCAAAACCATCCATTTCGGTAAGTAGTTGGTTGAGAGTTTGTTCGCGTTCATCGTTACCACCACCAAGACCTGCACCACGTTGGCGACCAACTGCGTCAATCTCATCGATAAAGACGATACAGGGTGCGTTTGCTTTGGCTTGTTCAAATAGGTCACGGACGCGAGAAGCACCCACACCAACAAACATTTCGACAAACTCAGAACCAGAAATGCTGAAGAAGGGTACACCTGCCTCACCAGCCACTGCTTTGGCTAATAAAGTTTTGCCTGTCCCTGGAGGACCAACTAACAATACACCTTTGGGAATTTTCGCGCCAATAGCCGTAAAGCGATCTGCATTTTTAAGAAAGTCTACTACTTCAGTAAGCTCTAGCTTAGCTTGTTCAATACCAGCTACATCACTAAAAGTTACTTGGGTTTTTGGTTCCATCTGTACTCTTGCCTTGGATTTACCAAAGTTCATTGCCTGAGATCCAGGACCGCTTTGCGCTCTTCTGAGCAAGAAGAACAAGCCGACTAGTAACAGGATTGGGAATAAGAGGCTGCTCAAAGCTCTAAATAACCATCCTTCATCCCCTTGAGGTAAAACAGCGATATCTACGCCGTTGTCGCTCAAAATGTCAATTAACTGAGGATCGTTGGGGAGGTTAACCAAAATCGGTGTGCCTTCTCGATCTATCACCTGCGCTCTGGTACGGTCTGCACTAATTTTGACGGTTTCTACTTTGTTGTTTTGGACTTCATCAATCAACCTGCTGTAAGGCCATGTTTGACTCGCTTGGGGTTGTTTATCTAAAAAGGCAGTACCCAAAGCAACTACCACTATGGCTAACAGAACATACAGTCCTGCGTTACGCCACTTTTTATTATTATCTTTGCTCACTCTGACAGCCTCCCTTAGCTGAAGATATAAGAATCTCTATTTTTATTTTAACGAGTGTCACCTTGTCGAACTCCAAGGATTAGCGGAGTTACATTTGGCTGGTTGCACTAATGAAAATGGTACAGGTCGCATAAAATTCTGAATTTAGTTTCAGAATACTGCCCCTGGTGAATGCAGGCCCTAATCTTTAAACGAAAAGGTACTGTTCACATGAATAGTCCGATTAAGTACAGTTTAAGATATGTAAAGACAAAGGAATACCAGTATTTATCGCTTTTTCATTTTAACCTTGTTAACTTATGTTAACGTTTCTCAGGAAAAATTGAGTAAGTAATTTTCGCAATCCAGAAAAATTATTTAAAAATCTCAGTGATTAATCTGCTTTGAGGGTACTTAGCTGTGGTCTGAAAATATAATTAGATTATCATTTAACTAACCGTTCTCTAACTGATTAACAAAATCAGTTGATTTGAAAAGCATTTTCGGGAGCAAGCATTGAGTAGATCGCAACTTTCTTTAGTGTAAAAGCAATACTAGAAATTAGACTTATAAATCTTTAAAAGATAAACGTGGCTTATGTAAATGTTGGCTGATCACATAAAACCACGTAGAGTAAAAATATTACGTATTGCTTTAATTCGCTATCTTGCTACCCTGCCAATCGACAAACAACTACAAGATAGTAAACAGCAAAAAAGGTTTAAGATTGAACTAAGCTCCATCCCCTGCTACATTTGACTTTACCTTGAATAACGGTATTAAGGTACTGCAGTCTAATGCCATACTTATTACCTAGCTCTTTTGCCGTGCAATGTTCGGAAATATTTCTCTTCTCGTTTTTCCAACTGTAGGTGTTTTGATCGAGATGTAAGTTGGTCTGTTTGGCGGCAGAGGAAGCTTTCACTATAGGAATTAATTCGGTAGCTGAATCTTCTACTAAAACTACTTGAGCCACCAGCTCACCTATTTCTTGATTAGTAGCTGCCAAATTCAATCTCTTCATCCCATCCTTGACATTAAGCTTTTTCATGCCAAATCTACTTTTTGTACCATCTGTAGAAAAGATAATCGGGTCTCTTACCCCACATTCTAAAAGACTATTAGCTAATTCTGGGTTGTGATAATTCTCCGTGGGAACGAGAAGAGTCAGGTCTTTTAGGGCAGCTTGATAGGTAATCTTTTTCATAGTTAAATTAAGCTCTGTCACTATTAGCTAGAAGAACATTGTCTAGAAGTATCATTGATCAAGCGACTGGTGTTACTTTCAGGAAAAATTTTCTTTGAAGCTACTACGATATGAATTTTCGATAAGATTTGTAGCGATCAAAGAATTTCAAATAATTTAATAGTTTGTTAAGATCTCTAGCAATTTTCCTGATTTCTATACAATCGCTTGATTACGAACTTTATAAGTATAAACTCTTTGACACAAAAGAAGTATTGACTTGTCTATTGTATTCATCTGCGCAATTTTACTCATCCGTATTTGTACTGATTTTAAATTGGATTTAAGCAAAATGTTGGCATACTTGAGCTAAGAAATTAAAGCTTTAATTTGTGTGTGCAAACTGAATTTTGCTGAATTAAGATCTAAGGAAAATAGCCTAATTTTATTTCGATTAAAATAGCTAAACTTTAGCGATGGTGGTCTAAATAAACTAAGAATATGGCTTGATCTAAATACATTGGCGGTAATAGAGCATACTCAAATTAATTTTTAGAATAACATTGTTTAGCGTAAATCAAAAGTACAGCTAAGAGCATAAAATAATAAAATATAAGGTGAGAACACAGAAGTAAATATTTAGATTAAACACAAAATCTGGCTATTTTAGCTTTTAAGAAAACTAACTTAAATATGGCAAGTCTGCTAAAACAAGAATTGGCGATCGCGTATTTTTACGTTGGAACAATTACGCAGAAGAATCCAAAGCTAAATAATTTGTTGGTTAACGGCATCAATCCGTAGCGAGGAGGTAGTTCTCAGAATATTTAGCTAATCAAAAGCAGACTGCAAGTAACTTTTGATAGTAAATTCGTAACCTTCAAGCCAGACTGGCTGACCAATTTTGAGCTGATTGAGCTGTTCAATTTCTAGACTACGATTCGCACCATAATAAGTTTGGTAACTAACCAAAGCAACATCAAAGCGACAGGGCAAATCTGCAAGACGAGGATATTTAGCCAGATACAAAGCAGCTGTTTGCAAAATTTTGTGCTGCTTGAGCGAATCGATCGCGAGTAAACCATCTTCGTCCCAATTATTTTGACTGCGAGTTTTCACTTCAACAAAAGCGATCGCGCTGTTTACTCGATCTTGAGCTATCAAATCGATTTCTCCCCAACGGCATCGCCAGTTTTGCTGTAATAATTCGTAGTTTTGTAGCTGTAACCATCGCCCAATTAGCTGTTCGCCTAAAGTACCAATCTCTTTCATTAAATGCAATAATTTTTAGCTAAAAAATCGCCGAATGGCGACTTGAAACATTGTCTGTTTGGCTACAGTGAAGAATACCCATTTAAGAGAAGTTGAAAGAGTAGTTCAACAGTTTTGAGTGCGAACCAAACATGACTGGGAAGAGAATTTTCAATCACGATATCATGCACTGTACCCATGATGCAGTAGTCGGTAACTATCTGTATTCTGGCAGAGTATTAGGTATGACTGAGCCTGATGACTCGATCCAATTACATCCTGATCTCCAATCTCAATGGTCAGCAATTACAGCTCATTATCATAATATAGGTCTCAGTCATAGCCAAAATCCGATTTGGGACGTTTCTTTTGAGCAATTGAGGCAACATCGAGACTATGAGCCATCAGTGTTTATTCTTTGCAGCGAGCTTGATAAATCCAGCCAAGATGACCACTGGTTTCGCGATCACAATCAAGATTGGCAGGATGTAGTTGAATTTATCAATTCCAAAAATAATTTTATCCGCTTAGCAGAAGAGTTAGGCATTAATGTCCCTCGAACTCTTTGTGCAGAAAATCAAACACAACTTAAAAATCATCTCGATATTCCTTATCCTTGTTATCTTAAGCCTGCCGTATCGGTAGATGGTGTGGGAATCTATCGTTGCGCTAATTCAGAGGAGTTGGACAAAGCACTGGCTAACTTAGATGAACATATTCCCCTACAGTTACAGCAAGAAGTGACGGCTAGCAAATTTCTCAACCTACAATATCAGGCAGAGGCAGAAAAAGCTGAACCCTTAGCTGCGACAGAGCAAATTTTAGATGGCTTTGCCCATCAAGGTAATCGTTATCCAACAGCCGATCAACCTTGGGAATTAGTTCAGCCGATGGCACAGTGGATGACTAACAAAGGGATGAAAGGAATTTTTGCCTTTGATGTAGCTACGGTAGAAACAGAAACTGGCATGGATTATTTTGCGATCGAATGTAATCCTAGATTTAATGGAGCTTCATATCCTACGGGCATAGCTCAAAAGCTAAACATTAATAGTTGGTGTAGCGACAACTTTAGTACTAAGTATCACTCTTTAGCTGAGATAGAGCTAGGGGATTTGGAATATACTCCCACTACAGGAACAGGAGTGATTATCGTTAACTGGGGTAGTGTATTGGTAGGTAAGCTAGGGGTTCTTTTGGCTGGTTCAATTGAGCAACAAGAGGAACTTCGGCAATTATTAACGCAAAGGCTTAATTGACTACTGAATTAGGGATTTACTTGCTGAGTTATCCAAGTTTGATCGCTTGGTAAAATATACCAGCAGCGTTGCTGAGGGTTGCTTCTTAGCTGTAGATGATCGATTTTTTTGGGTGTTAATAATAATAGGCAAAAATTGTCCAAAGGAGTATCAGCATCGGGCGGATCTATCTCAAAAGCAGACTTATCTGCTGCGGGTTGGGCGGGATTGGGCCAAGCAAATTGCGATCGCGCTGAATCGGAAAGATTTTGCCAAGTAGTTTTACGTGCTTGCTGTAGGCTGTCATCTGCATCTGTAACGGTGACTAACTGAAGACTGCCTGTAATCCGAAACTGTTCGCGAGTTTTGGTAAAGTACCAACAGACTTCGGCTAATGACTGATACTCGATGTCTTGAATTTTCGTGCTGCGAGAATCGGTAATTGTTTTGAGGCGATTTTGCTCATCATCCAAAAATCCGCGAAAAACTACGGTACGGTTGGCAGGGTAGCCTTCAGGGGTAACGGTAGCCAATTGAAAATAACGCGAATGAGGTTTAGAACGGTTGCGGTGTATGGCACTGGATAAAAGCGATCGCCAGGGAGCAAGCATAAACAGATGTCAATAATTAATGAGCGTTAATCAACAAGATTGATTTTAAACTTTTTAGGCAGTGTATTGATTTTTTTGCCGATTAAAAAAATTAACTAGTTTACAGTCTAAACCTGAAATCAGGATGAAATTGCTTTGCTGCTTTAGTTATAAATTACGGTTCATTCATTAGCAAGATGTGATGAATATTCAAGCCTTATAGCTTAAATATTGTCGGTAACTACAAACTAGATCACGTTGAATTAAATAATTAGGAGAATCAAAATTATGACAGCTACTCAAACTCAATCATCTAACTTAGAATCTTGTATTCAGGCTTGTTTGGATTGCCTGAAAGACTGTGAAAATTGCGCCACGGCTTGTCTCAACAGCGATATGGTGCAAATGATGTCCCAATGTATTCAATTATGCCGTGACTGTTCCGATACTTGCGATCTGTGCGCCCGTTTAATGATGCGTTCCTCTGGTATTCACGCTCAGATGTGCGGTGTTTGCGCCCAAGCTTGCGATCGCTGTGCTGAAGAGTGTAGCAATCATGACCATGACCACTGTAAACGCTGTGCCGAATCTTGCCGTCGCTGTGCTGAGTCTTGCCGTCAAATGGCAGCAGCATAGATAAATTTTAGGGCGTTGTGCGTCCGCTAGTGAGATTGCCAAAGCTGACTAAAAGACTAGGAGACTATTTATTACTGGTTAACTCTTCTGTGCTGGTTACTTGCTACTGATCGCTTAAAATGATTGATTTAATGCAGTTTTCAAGTTAGAAAACAATTAAAATTGATTATTGCGAATTGGTCACGATTTAAATGTCGGAATATCAAGTCGGAGGCAGTCTTCAGGTAGATGCTGCTACTTACGTAACCAGAAAGGCGGATACTCAGCTTTATCAAGCATTATGCCAAGGAGAGTTTTGCTATGTATTTAACTGTCGTCAGATGGGTAAATCTAGTCTCCGAGTCCAGGTCAAAAATCGTTTAGAACAGCAAGGATATGCCTGTGCTTCTTTAGATATGACCAACATTGGTAGTCAAGCGATCTCTCCCTTGCAATGGTATAAAAGTATTGCTTCAGAAATTTGGCGTGGTTTGAATTTGATGGGACAAGTCTCGCTCAAAAAATGGTGGCAGCAATACCCAGAACTATCACCTCTTCAACAGCTTAATTTATTTATTAGCGACGTGGTTTTGCCAACGATGGCAGCCGAAAAAATATTTATCTTTATCGATGAAATTGATAGTGTTCTAAGTTTAGATTTCGCTACTGATGACTTTTTTGCCCTAATTCGCTATTTTTACAATTATCGAGCTGAAAAACCCGATTTTAATCGTCTTTGTTTTGCCTTATTTGGAGTAGCTACCCCTAGCGAGTTAATTAGAGATTTTAGTCGGACTCCGTTTAATGTCGGTAAAGCGATCGAATTGACAGGGTTTAAGCTAGATGAAGCCAAACCTTTGATCAGTGGTTTAAATGATCGATTTGAAAGTCCCGAACTAGTTTTAGCAGAAATTTTAAACTGGACAGGTGGGCAACCATTTCTCACGCAAAAGCTCTGTCAGCTAGCTAAAGCAGAGTCTCAAAAAGCTGTTGACTGCGTTTTATCTGGTCAAGAAGCGGAGTGGGTCAAAAAACTAGCTCAAGCAAAAATCATTAACAATTGGGAATCTCAAGACGAACCAGAACATCTCAAGACAATACGCGATCGCCTTTTAAGCAATGAACCAAACGTTAGCCGTCTATTAGAGCTAAGCGAACAAATTCTCAGCTATGGTTCAATTCCTGCCGATGACAGTTTGGAGCAAAGGCAGCTATTGTTAACTAATCTAGTCATTAAACAAGGCGATCGGCTAGTTATTCGCAATCCAATCTACCAACAGATTTTTAATTTAGATTGGATTTATCAGCAATCAGATAAGTTATGTCCCTACAGTCGAGAAGTAAAATTATGGTTTGCGTCTAAAGGTCAAGATAATTCTCGTTTGCTTCGTGGTCGAGCTTTACAAGATGCTCAGACATGGGCAAATAATCATAATATTAGCCAGGAGGAATATCAGTTTTTAAATGCTTCTCAGGAACAAGAACAATCAGTAATTCGCCAAGGGCTTGAATTGCAAAGGCTTCAGGAGTTAGAAACTCGTTTAATTCAAGAGCAAAAACTAGCCAAAATTCAAAGATTTTTATTAGGTACTGTTGGCGCGGCTTTTGTGATTACCTCTGTTTCCAGCATCATTGCTTACCATAACTATGAGCAGGCAAAAAGCAATGAAATTAGAGCCGAAAAGAATAGTCTCACCGCCCATATTGTCTCTGCCAAAAGTTTGTTTGATTCAAAACAACATTTTGCCTCTTTAATCCATGCGATCAAAGCCAAAGAAGAAATGTCTGAGATTACAGGAGGAGTAGATCGAGCCACTAGGTTAGACGTAAATTTGGCACTACAGCAGGCAGTTTATAACGTTGTGGAAAAAAATACCCTGAATGGACATCAAGATGTAGTCAACAGCGTGAGCTATAGTCCCGACGGTCAGCTTATTGCCTCGGCAAGTAGCGACACCAGCGTCAAAATTTGGCAGCGAGACGGCAAACTGCTTCATACTCTTGAAGGACACCAAGATTCGTTAACTAGTATAGCTTTCAGTCCTTTGGGCAATGTCATCGCTTCAGCAGGAGAAGACAGTGCAGTCAATCTATGGAGCATTGAAGGTGAGTTAAAGGATACTCTCAATGGACATCGAGGCAGCATACATCAAGTTGTTTTTAGTCCTCAAGGAGATATTATTGCCTCAGCAGGGGAAGATAAAACCGTCAGGCTTTGGGATCTTCAAGGTAAATTAATTAACGTTCTAGCATTACACGAAAAGGAAGTGTTAGCCGTTGCTTTTTCTCCCGATGGTCAGACAATTGCTACAGGCGATCGCTCTGGTACTCTTCGACTTTGGAATCGTTTAGGGCAGGTTTTGCTTACTTTTTCAGCTCATAGTCTGCCGATTCGCAGTATCGATTTTAGTCCCGATGGTCAACAATTGGTTTCTGGCGGTGACGATAATTTAGCTAAGCTTTGGCAGCGGGATGGTCAATTACGCCAAGTTTTCAGGGGATATGATGCGCCTGTTACAGGGGTTGAATTTTCTCCTGATGGCAGTATTATTGGCACTACTAGCTGGGATAAAACCGTCAAGCTTTGGTATCCTAACGGCACTTTACACGCTAATTTAGCAGGGCATCAAGGGCGAGTTTGGGGATTGTCTTGGTCGCCTGATGGCACGAATATTGTGACCGCTGGCTGGGATAATGTGGCAAAACTATGGCAGATCAAAGCTCCTCTGGTCAAAACTTTTTATGGACACGAAGCAAGTGTTCTCGGCGTTGCTTTCCAGCCTCAAGGTCAACTAATTGCTACGGCATCTGACGATCGCACTATAAAATTATGGCGGCTTGATGGCACTCTCAAAACTAATTTTACTGCTCATGATGCCGAAACTTACGCGGTATCCTTCAGTAATGATGGAGAATTGGTTGCTTCTACTAGCCTTGATCGCACGATCAAACTTTGGCATACCGACGGTAGCTTAGTTAATACTTTCTGGGGTCATAATGCTCCAGTTATTGATGTAGAGTTTTTATCTGGTAATAAATCATTTATTTCGGCAGGATTTGATCAAACTATCCGCTTTTGGGACTTACAATCAACCGCTGCCGAGAGCAAAACTCTGCCTCGAAAAACTATTTTTGCTCATCAAGCGACAATTACTGATGTTGCCGCTAGTTTAGACGGCAGTTTGCTCGCCTCGGTCAGTCACGATCGCTATCTCAAACTATGGCACGCCAACGGTAAATTAATCAAGGCTATACCCATAGATGATCCAGGCTTAAGAACCGTAGCGATCGCTCCTGACAACCAAACCATTGCCACTGGGGGCAAAGAGCAGCAGATCGAGTTATGGAATCTTGAGGGCGAACTGATTCAAACTCTCGAAGGTCATGAAGCAGTTATTTTAGATCTCGAATTTAGTCCTGATGGCACTAAGATAGCTTCGGCTAGTGCCGACAATACGATTAAAATCTGGAATCGGCAGGGTCAATTATTGACTACCCTTCAGGGCCATGATGGTCGCGTCTGGAATGTCGCCTTTAGCCCAAATAGTAAGCAGTTGGTTAGTGTATCCGAAGATAAGCTGGTCAAACTTTGGGATTTAGAGCAAATTCTCGCGTTGGATCCATTACAATACGGCTGTACTTGGGCAAATGACTATATAGAGCATCATGCTAAGTTACTAAAAGAGACTAATCAAGTTGTTTGCCGTTAATCTTTTTATGCACTCTATGATTAGACTAAACGCTATTTGCCAATGAGGTTTTTAACTCAGCTTTAATTTATTCAAGCAATAGATAGAGCAATTAGGCGATCGCTTTAGCGTGACACATTTTATTTCTTGGTTTCCTTGACAACTCATAGTCGTTATGAGTATGATTTATTTATAGAACTCAGCATGAGTACAAAATAGTTAAGTAAGGAATTAATATTCACATGAGAGATACAGTACCAAACGTAGTATTCAAAACTAGAGTACGTGATGAATCTGTCGAAGGGCCCAATCCATTTCGCTGGCAAGACAGAACTACGGAAGAAATTTTTAAAGGCAAAAAAGTAATTGTATTTTCCCTGCCTGGTGCATTTACTCCTACTTGTTCTTCCACTCATTTACCTGGATATGAGAAGTACTACGAAGAGTTTAAATCATTGGGAGTTGACCAAATTGTTTGCGTGTCTGTTAACGATGCCTTTGTCATGTTCCAATGGGGCAAACAGCAGGGAGTTAAAAACGTCTTCTTGCTTCCTGACGGCAGTGGCGAATTTACCCGCAAAATGGGAATGTTGGTGGATAAAAGCAACCTAGGCTTTGGGATGCGTTCTTGGCGTTACTCGATGTTGGTTAACGACATGAAGATCGAAAAAATGTTTATCGAATCAGATTTTGGCGATAATTGTCCTACCGATCCCTTTGAAGTTTCTGATGCCGATACTATGCTGGCATATTTAAAAGGATCGAAATAACCGCCTTAATTACTTGGGAACAGGCAAAAAATGTTCCTAACCAACCAAAAACTATGGGAACAATCTATCTCGGTACTCTAGCAAGTTTGGGTGCAGGTTTAGCCACCGTAGTAGGCGCGCTACCGATCCTGTTTATCGACAATTTAAGTCAGAAATGGCAGGGTATTCTTTTGGGCTTAGGTGGCGGCGTAATGTTAGCGGCAACCGCATTTTCCTTGATTATTCCTGGAAAAGAAGCAGCAGGTGAATTGGGTTATTCTCAGGCTGAATCTGCTTTAATAGTTAGTATCGGGATGATTGTAGGGGCAAGTATATTATGTTTGATGCACAATTATTTTCCCCACGAACATTTCCAAAAAGGGAAAGAAGGTAAGATTACCGAAAACTTTGAGCGTCTGTGGTTATTTATTATTGCGATTACAATTCACAACTTTCCTGAAGGTTTAGCAGTAGGGGTAGGTTTTGGCGATGGCAGCATCAGCCAGGGGTTACCGCTAGCACTGGGCATTAGCTTGCAAAATATCCCTGAAGGTTTGGTAGTAGCACTTGCATTAAGAGAGTTAGAGTATTCGCTCAAATCTGCCCTAGGAATCTCTTTACTAACAGGTTTAGTTGAACCAATCGGTGGATTTGTTGGGGCGAGTATCGTCAATTTTGGTCAGTCTTTTCTGCCCTGGGGAATGGCGATCGCCGCAGGCTCAATGTTGTTTATTATCGTCGATGAAATTATTCCCGAAATTGACCGAGAAAGCGTTGCCCAAGAAGGCACTTTGGGTATCATGACTGGCTTTGTTGCCATGATGTTTTTAGATATTGCCTTTGGTTAATTGAGTAATCAGCGATCAGCACGAAGGTCTGACTCATGCATCTCTACAGGAATTAATAATTATCAGTTGAATTTTGAAGACTAAATTTTTTAAACTTAATCAACACTAAGGAGAACTAAATTATGGTTTCTACTGTTTCTAAGCAAAAACTTTATCAAACTCGGATCGATCTTGCTGAAGATATACGAGCAAAGGTAGTCGGAATTTTGAATCAAACCCTGGCAGCAACACTAGATCTAAAAACTCAGACCAAACAGGCTCATTGGAATGTTAAAGGTATGGACTTTTATCAGCTACATGAACTATTTGATGAGATGGCAACCGAATTAGAAGAGTATACTGATATGGTTGCGGAGCGTGTTACTGCTTTGGCTGGTATAGCGATGGGAACTGCCCGTCTTGCTGCTGAATCGTCTATCTTGCCTGAATATGCTTTAGATGCTGTTTCGGGTACAGATCATGTAACCGCTTTAGCCGATCGCTATGCTATCTATGCTCAACATCTGCGCGAGTCAATTGACTCAACTGATGAGCTGGGGGATGCCGATACAGCAGATCTCTACACTGAAATTTCGCGCACCATCGATAAACGTCTCTGGTTCTTGGAAGCACACTTGGTTGGCTAGTAGACAGCGAATCACTGGCAAGTGATAAAGTTCACTATCGTGTGATTATTACTTGCCAGTTGTTTAATATGTAATTAGCGACGATTCCCGTACCCAAAGCACCAGGGGTATTACTTTGAAAAAATCCTTTGAACTTGAAACAATTTATTAATTAAGCTGCATATTATTACTTAAGGAGATATACAAACATGAGTTATGATTTCGATTTATTTGTCATTGGTGCAGGTTCGGGGGGAATTGCTACAGCTAGACGCGCTGCACAATATGGAGCCAAAGTAGGGATAGTAGAAAGCGATCGCCTGGGCGGAACTTGCGTCAACCGAGGTTGTGTTCCTAAAAAACTAATGGTCTATGCTTCTCATTTTCCAGCTGGATTTGAAGAGTCGGCAGGTTATGGTTGGACTGTAGGAGAAACCAGCTTTGACTGGTTAAAGATGATCACCGCCGTAAACAATGAAGTCGATCGCCTCAACGGTATTTATCAACGAATGTTAGATAATTCTGGAGTAACGCTATACGAAGGATACGGTAAATTTATTGACTCCCATACAATTGAAATTGGCGATCGCGGCTCCGATAATCCCTTCCAAGAGAAAAATTCGCGCAATGTATTGACTCGCAAAGTTACTGCCGAAAAGATTTTGATTGCGGTGGGTGGGAAACCAGTTAAGCCCGACGATATTCCTGGAGTCGAACATGCGATTACTTCTAGAGAAATATTTCACGTCAAAGAGCAACCAAAGCGCATTGTGATTATTGGTGGGGGTTATATTGGCGTTGAGTTTGCCTGTATTCTCAATGGTTTAGGCACAGAAGTAACCATGGTGATTCGCGGGGAGAAGATTTTGCGCGGTTTTGACGATGATTTACGTAGTGAAATTCAAGAGGGTATGGAAAGGCACGGTATTCGTATTCTGACTAATAAGCCCAAACTGGCGATCGTTAAACAAGATAGTGGTCTAGAAATTACTATACCGACTAATGATGGGGGAAAAGAAATTATCGTAGCTGATGCTGCTTCTTTGGCAGCTACAGGCAGAAAACCAGATTTAGCCAACCTGGGGTTAGAAAATACTAAGGTGGAAATAGTCAACGGTGCGGTAGCAGTAGATGAATATAATCAAACCGCCGAAGATCATATCTATGCTGTCGGCGACTGTACCGATCGCATTAATCTAACTCCTGTAGCGATTAACGAGGGTAGAGCTTTTGCTGATACTCATTTTGGTGGGCAATCTCGACAAATGAGCTATGAAAACATTCCTACGGCTGTATTTAGCACTCCCGAAGCTGCCACGGTAGGTTTAACTGAAGCCGAAGCCAAGGAAAAATTCGGTGATGCGATCAAGGTTTATCGTAGTAAGTTTCGTTCCATGTACTACACCCTACCCGACAAACAGGAAAAAACCTTGATGAAGCTGATTGTCGATACTAATACCGACAAGGTAGTAGGCGCGCACATGGTAGGAGATAGTGCTGCTGAAATTGTTCAAGGAGTGGCAATTGCCGTGAAGATGGGTGCAACCAAAGCTGATTTCGATGCCACCGTTGGGATTCATCCTAGTTCGGCTGAAGAATTTGTCACCATGAGATAGATTCAGAATTTAAGTTTAATTAAGCAGCGATCGCTTTTTGATTAAAGAGCGATCGCTGCTTAATTTGATTAAATATTAGGTCTGACTAAAAATTTACCTATTTTTGCATAGTATTAATAGACAAATGTAATATCTAATCACATAACTTACTGTTTTCAGTTGAGTTTTATATGAAAATACCAACTTTAAAATCCTCATTGAGCTTAGTTGCTTTGGCAATCGCTAGTAGTATCATCGCATTTCCCTCTTCTAATTCGGCTCAGGCTCAGATCCAAAAAGGTTTTAGGTGCGATGATAGTGCGACTATTCCCACCACTATGTATCATAATTCTCAAGGCGGTAAAGAACCTTGGATCAAATGGATTTCTGAACATTTTTCTAACTCTAGTTGGACTCCTCTATCTCGCTGTCAGGCAGTCAGTAAACGTCTAGAAGAATATAGACTCAATGGCAAATTAAAATACGTTACCTTGGGAACACAAAACAACCAGCAGGTAATTTGCGTTGCCAGTCGTGATAATGGTCCATGTGAAGGTGTTGTCTATACCTTGAGGCCAGGACAAGATGCAGTTGCCGCGCTTAATAATTTGTTTGCTTGGGGTAGTGGACAACAAAACTTAGACTCTAATTACGAGTCTTCTACGGAAGTTCCCTATATCAATGTTGAAAAAAGGTTAATGCAGGCAGAAAGTAATTGAATTAATTATTCTAGACCGCTATTTTTGAATAATTAATTTTTTCTGGTTCTTGCCGATGAAACAGAGCAATTTTGGCTCATTATTACTTAAACTTGCCGTGTTTTTGATCATTGCGATCGCCATTTATGCTCAAACTCTTAGCTGGAATCTCGATCTAGATTCAGCTATAGCGCAATTAATACCGACTAGTAATATTTTGCCTGAAGCCAGTCGCGATCGCGAAATTTATTTACGATGTCAATCAGCTACGGTTCGGGTGATTAAAGCCGATTCTGCGGGATCGGGAGTAATTATCAATCGCAATGGTAATATTTATTCGGTTTTAACCAATTGGCACGTAGTAGATTCGAGTAATCCGATAATTCTGACCGTCGATGATGAACAACATCAATTAGTCGCAGCACCTCAACAACTAGGAAATGCAGATTTGGCTTTGCTGCAATTTTATAGCGAAATTGAATATCTCGCTGCCCAACTAGAAACATCCCTGCCGCAGATTGGAGATACGGTTTATGCTGCGGGATTTCCTTTGGAAATTAATGAGTCCAATAGTCTGGATTTTGACAATCAAGCATTTCGTTTCACCCAGGGGGAAGTATCCATAGTTCCTGTTAAGCCTTTACCCCAAGGCTATCAGCTTGGTTATACCAATGATACAGAAATGGGCATGAGTGGTAGTCCAATTTTTAATGCCGAGGGATTATTGGTGGCAATTCATGGACGAGGCAAGTATCGGGATCCTGGTTTTGGAGTTTATCTTTTTGCCGACGGCACTGAACCCTCTCCAGAACAGCTTGAACAAATGATTAAATCTAGCTGGGGAATTCCGATTGGCAATTATTCTGAGTTATTTAATTAGTTATTTAAAGCTAAAAGCTAAGAGCTAAGAGCTAAGAGCTAAGAGCTAAAAACCATTTCAAACATCACGTAAATTACCTTATACCAAATCTCACTGATAAAATGCTGATTAATCATCGATTACTTAATGCTTATCTCGCTACTGCGATTACGGGTACAGTCGCAGTAGCTTTGGTTATTGCTCCTACTAAAGCGATCGCCAAAAGTCCAACGGAGATAGCTGCGATCGCTGAAGCCGTTACGGTTAAAATTGACAATAATCTCGGTATTCCAGGCGGTTCAGGCGTAATTATTGCCCGCGAAAATAATCTTTATACAGTTTTAACGGCAAATCATGTAGTCAAAAACGTCAATATTGGCTATTTGGTCAATACTCCTGACAATCAACAGCATCAGGTCATTAACGTCAAACCCCTGACGCAAAAAGGCTTGGATTTGGCTTACATTACTTTTAAAAGTACTAATCCCTATTCGGTTGTAACCATCGGCAATTCTGAATATGCCACCCCAGGAGCTGCTATTTTTGTCTCTGGTTATCCTTTAACTGCCGAAGTTAACCAAGAGCGTCACTGGGAGTTTACCACTGGGACAATTACCAGCATTCGTGAAACTGCTTCTGAAGGCTATTCGATGCGCTATCAAGCTCTAACTCGTCGGGGCATGAGTGGTGGTGCCGTGTTTGACACCAGCGGTCGTCTGGTGGGAATTCATGGTCAAGGGGACGCAATTGGCAGCGTTAAAAATGAATCTTCTAGTATTCCTGAATCTCTTAAAACAGGGTTTAATGCCGCAATACCGATTCAGAACTTTACTGAATCTTTAGCGGATACTGGTTTGAGTGAACAGGCTTTAATTGTTGATCGCGCTCAGCCAGATCAAGAAGATAGCAATATAGATGTTGAGGCAACCAAGAACTACGTCGAGGGGATTGAACTACTTGCCAAAGGAGATATTACCAGAGCAAATGATTATCTAATTGAAGCAGCTGACCAAAATCCGAACAACGTAGCCGCAGTATATTATCAGGGCTTAATTGATTATACCGAACGAGACATAAACGCAGCGATCGCTAATTACGATCGGGCAATTCAGAATAATCCTAATTTCGCTTTGGCATATTTTAGTCGCGGATTAGCTTACTACCGTCAGGGAAATAAACCCCAGGCTTTATCAGATTACAATAGCTCGATTCAAATCAATCCTACCGATCCCTGGTCATATTTAAATCGCGGGCTGCTCAAAGAGGAGCTAAATGATTTGGCAGGAGCATTGGCAGATTATAATCGTGCTATTCGCATTGCTCCAGACTACGGCAAGCCGTATCATAACCGTGGCGCAATTTTATATTCCCGTCGAGACTTTGAGGCAGCAAGTGCCGATTTTAAAAAAGCCTCAGAAATTTTTATGCAGGAAGGGGACACCGAAAGCTACAATATAGCGATTGATGGTCTTAATAAAGCTCAACAAGCTCTCCAAAATTCTCAATAAGGCCGCCAGATTAAGTGCCTTTATCAAGATGCGATCGCTTATGCTATGCGCGACGCGAAGGACGGACGCGAACCTTAGACTAAAGCACTCGCTTCGCATCGTCCGCAGGTGTCTATCACGGATACCGCTTCGCATATACCCTTTAGGGAATCCTTTAGGGCTAGTCCTTTTGCTTGACTTGGAGCCACTCCAGGGAACTCTACCTCATAAAATTGGTAAACTAGAATTATAGAGTCTGGAGGTCAAAGACATATGCTTAAGAACTCCCCAATCATTAGCGCATCTCTCGAAGTTATGGGCGGTACTCCAGTTTTTGCTGGTACTAGGGTTCCTGTACAGACACTTTTAGACTATCTCAAAGCAGGGGAATCAATTGACGATTTCTTGGATGGATTTCCAACTGTGACAAGAGAGCAGGTTGTTGCCTTCCTGGAAGAGGCAGGAAAAAAGCTTGTTAGTATAATGGCATAGTATGAAGCTCCTTTTGGACGAGTGTATTGATCGTAGACTTGCCAGAGAGTTTTCTGGTCATGAGGTAAAAACGGTTCCACAGATGGGATGGGCAGGGATTAAGAATGTACAACTTCTTGCCCTTGCAGAATCAGAGTTTGATGTATTCATTACTGTAGATCGCAACTTGTCGTTTCAACAAAACCTGCCGCAGTTCAACTTTGCGGTTATTGTTTTACAGTCACCATCAAACCGTATAGCAGATCTAAAGCCTTTAGCACCAAAGATTTTAACTATTTTGCCTACAGCAGTTAAAGGGCAGGCTACAATAGTTAGCGAGTAAAGAAAGTGAAGTGGTCAATGCCCACCCAGCTAAATATTATCCAGAAAAGCTGTCTAAAATTCCAGCCATTACCGATTTGTTAAGCTTCACTACGCGACGCGAAGCTAGTGCTAAAGCAGATAACATCATGCGCGGGTAATCTGAGTTCGAGATTTGGCGATCGCGGTTCTCTCTTATAGCATTACGTATAAAGGTTAGGACAGAATGAAAGG
>JAIMKV010000079.1 GCA_020692205.1 Myxosarcina sp. GA_180221_E-2-1-MAG-40_15 | reverse complement strand
CTTATTTTAAAGAAAAAATGAATCAGCTCAAACTATTTTCTGCTTGCTGTTATTTAATGTTGCTTTTTGGCTGTAGTTCTCAACCTGAGCAAGCCAAAAATTTACTTTCAGGGAAGGTAACGCGAGTATTGAGCGGTCAAACTATTGAAGTTGCATTAACAGCAACATCTGAGGTGGCTCAAGTTCGCATTACGGGAATTGATGCACCCGATCTGCGCCAGTCTCCGTGGGGAGAAGCTGCGAAAAAAAAATTGGTTGAGTTAGTTATGGGGTTGCCGATTGAGATCGAGCAAGAAGATGCCCAACGCGATCGCTTTAACCGTCTTAATGCTCACATTTGGCAAAATCAAACCTTAATTAGTCAGCAATTAATTCAATCAGGATGTGTACTAGCAAATGATAGATATGACCATTCCTATAGTAAGCTGCTTATGGAGTCTCAAGAATACGCTCGCCTGATGGGTTACGGAATCTGGAACCCTAAGTTGGCAATGCGCTACACTCCTAGTCAATTTCGTTCAATGAATAAACAATGACTCAACCTGCTGCTGAACAATTACAAACCTTTCTCGATATCGCTACCGAATCAGTCTTGGCTGCTGGGGCAGTATTAAAAGAACGTTGG
Organism: Myxosarcina sp. GA_180221_E-2-1-MAG-40_15; assembly: GCA_020692205.1. Taxonomy (GTDB): domain Bacteria; phylum Cyanobacteriota; class Cyanobacteriia; order Cyanobacteriales; family Xenococcaceae; genus Waterburya. The sequence goes on along the minus strand of JAIMKV010000079.1, from coordinate 20,379 downwards.
GGTAAATTAAACGATATTCAAGAAAAAGGTCGCCCAGGAGATTTGGTAACCGAAGCTGATAAGCTAGCAGAAGCAGAGGTGTTAAAAGTACTCAAGCGTCATTTGCCAAAGCATCAAATCCTGGCGGAAGAGTCGGGGGCATTAGGTAATACTGATAGTCAATATCTTTGGGCGATCGACCCTTTGGATGGTACGACCAACTACGCCCACGGTTTACCTTTAGCCGCAACCTCAGTTGGCTTGATGATTGATGGAATTCCTGCCGTGGGGGCTGTGTATAATCCTTTTAGTGATGAGCTATTTCGCGCCGCAACAGGATTGGGGGCAACCTGTAATCGCCGTCCAATTCAAGTTTCTCAGACTAAAGAATTAAGTAAAAGCTTGTTAATTACTGGTTTTGCCTATGATCGCCGAGAAACTACAGACAATAATTATGCCGAATTTTGTCATCTGACTCATTTAACCCAAGGAGTTCGTCGCCTTGGTTGTGCTTCAATGGATCTAGCTGGAGTTGCCTGCGGTAGATTAGACGGCTATTGGGAAAGAGGAATTCAGCCGTGGGATATGGCAGCAGGAATTGTGATTCTGCGAGAAGCTGGGGGTAAAGTAACTGCATATGATGGTAGTTCTTTGGATATTCCTTCAGGACGCATCTTGGCAACAAATAGTTTAATTCATGATGCTCTAAGCAAAGCTTTAGCCGAAACTCCTGCCTTAGCCGCATGGAAGTAATCAATTACTTTAGCGAAGTACAAAACAATGAGGTATGGTCTTGGAAGCTTCAAAAAATACTCTACAGACGAGTGGATGAAAGAAATGGACAAATTTATAGCGCTTCTTAATGAAGAGGACACAACTAAAGTACGAGAAAAATTTTTCTCCTTAGTCGGATTAGATGGCGATCAAGGTAAAGCTCACGATAGATTTTTACGGGACTTTCCCGGCTAATAAATGTTGGTGGATTACGCGCTTATTGAGAGATGAAGGGTTAAGTATCGGGCGATCGCCATTTAACTCACCCTACAAAATATTATTGAAAAGCATCTTCATATATCTCGCTCAGAGTATCGTGAAATCCCCAGCCTATGTCTAAAGTGTCTAAGACTATTTTGAGACAGCGTTTTTGAAAAGTGTCTTTCTGTCCGTGTTTGATAATTTCTTTGATCGCCTTTTCATACATGGTTTCCATACTGATATAGAATGGCTCGTCAATATGGCATTGAGCCGAGATACATGTTGAAACGTGCCACATCTTATTCAAACCATTGATATATATGGGTTTCAAAATCAGGCTCTCTCATATACTCTTTACGTCTGCTAATGCTTTTTGTAAGTGTCATTTTTTATGTCTGCTAATGTTTTTGGAGAAATCTTAAGAGATAATCTAATCTAAATAGTTAAGTGGAAAATCAATATACTTGGTTAGCATTAGCGATTGGTAATTCCAGACTACACTGGGCATGGTTTAAGCATCACACCTTAATTGAGACTTGGAATACTCCGCATCTAGCCAATGTCGTCAAACCAGAACGACTACCACAGCTTTTTTTGTCCAGCAATTTAATTAAGCAAAAGCAAAGTGTAGCTAATATTCCCGTCTATCTAGCTTCGGTGGTGTCTCGGCAAACGGAACTTTGGCAAAGTTATCGTCAATTAAATCTAATCAGTTTAAAAGATCTTAAGTTGTCTAATACCTATCCCACGTTGGGAATTGATCGCGCTTTGGCAGCTTGGGGCGCCCTGACCACTTATCATCAACCTTGTTTGGTAATTGACGGGGGAACAGCTTTAACCTTTACAGGAATAGACGAACCAGGGCAACTCATCGGAGGCGCAATTTTACCTGGTTTGCGATCGCAACTAACTATCCTCAAGCGAAAAACCGCAGCCTTACCAGAAATAGAACTTCCTGATACGTTACCACCACGCTGGGCTTTAAATACTGACCAAGCGATTGCAAGTGGTATTATTTATACAGCGATCGCAGGTATTCATAGTTATATTGTTGATTGGCTAAGTCAGTTTCCTGACGGCGCAGTGATTTTCACGGGAGGAGATGCCGAATTGCTCTGTAAATATCTACATCTACAGTTTGCCGAACTTGCTCAACAGACAATAATTGATCAAAATCTAATTTTTTGGGGGATGAGAGTAATTTATGAGCAGCAAAGGCATGGACGAACAGCTAATAAATTAGACTAATTCTAATTAATTTGACGAAAAACCAAAAATTGTTAACAAAGAACGTTACGATCTTTATTAACAAGAATAAAGTTTTGTAACTGAACGTGACTGCAACTCAACCATATAATCTTTCGACTACCCCTGATAGCTGGTATTCTCTCAAGCCAATTTGGTCGGGAGACAAAGAAACCGTGCAACGCGGATTACCCCACAAACAACTAGCACCTACTTGGCAAATGCTGTTGCTAGGAGATGGTTCACCGACTCATTTATTGCAGTTGCTTACGGGAGAAGCAACTGAGGTAGACGTGATTGATATGTCTTTGATTGGTAAGCGAGATGATGGCGCACCAGAGGAAATTGAAGCCATTATTGAACCCCGATTAAGAAGACAGGTATGGTTGCGAACTGCATCAGGTCAAAGACTAGCTTATGCTGCTTCATGGTGGAATGGAACTAACGTCAATGATTATCTACAAAATCGCTCTTTACCTGTATGGCGGAGTCTTTCTAACTTGCATACCGAACTATATCGAGATGTGCGAGGCGTTTATTATGGTCATTGCCCCGAACTAGAAGCGGCATTTGGTCAAAAAGGACCATTTTGGGGTCGTCATTACCTATTTTGGCATGATCGCCACCCTTTAACCTTAATCTATGAAGTATTTTCTCCCTATCTTCAGAAATATCTTGGTGAGATGAGTCAAAAACCCTAGAAACCAGAAATCTAAAGTCTTTATTAGTTCTTGACTCTGTTTTTACTTGCTGATTCTATACTGCCAGCAGGTGCAGAAATATCCTGCGCTCTAATACGAATAATCGATAAGAGGAAATAAAATTATGGGTTTTCTAGGCAAGCTTTTTGGTAAAAAAGAAGAAGACAAAGCAAAAAAGTCAGGCAAAGTTGCTGTAGCGGCGGCAGCAAAAAGTAATCAGATTCCTCCTGAAAAAGTTGGTTTAGACGGTCAGTTTGACGAAAGCGGTTTAGCCAAGCGTGTTGCTCAAGCACTTGATGAGGCTAATATCTCTGACAATGTTGGACTTTGGGTTGCTCAAACAGGCAGCACTGTAGTTTTAAAATACAATTCTGATGCGCAAAGCATTATCTCTAGAGCAGAACAAGTTGCTAAGGGAGTAGACGGTGCAACTGCGGTTAAGACTGTACCTAACAGCTAACGTTAATTAATCATGAATAACTAAAAATTAATAGTTTTAAAAAAGTTAAGACTTGATGTAATTACGTCAAGTCCTTTTTTAATCAAGACTAATGTGGGTACGTATACATAGGGGAATTAGGGAGATTGATTTTTATTTCATCTAACTTCGTCGATTAATCATCGTTGCGCTAGATTGATCTGTGGCTAACACCAAGATCTCGCTCAGATTAACGTTGGCAGGACGTGTAGCGCAAAAAACCACGATCTCCGCAATATCATCAGGAGTTAAGGGATTCATTCCTTGGTATACCTGTTTAGCTTTCTCTGTATCTCCCCGAAACCGCACCTGACTAAAATCAGTTTCTACCGTACCAGGATCGACGGAGGTTACCCGAATTGGAGTACCAAACAAATCTAGTTTTAAGCCTTCTGTCAAGGCTCTGACTGCTGCTTTGGTAGCACAATAGACATTGCCTCCAGGATAGGTTTGATGTCCAGCGATTGAGCCAATATTAATAATATGTCCTTGGTTGCGCTCCACCATTCCTGGTAGCAGCGATCGCGTTACGTATAATAAACCTTTAACATTAGTATCAATCATCTCTTCCCAATTCTGGATGTCTCCCGACTGAAGCTTATCCATACCACGACTTAATCCTGCATTATTGACCAAGATATCCACCTCACGCCAAAATTTGGGCAAAGAGGCAAATGAACTTGCTACTAGGTTGCGATCGCTAACATCCATCTCTAATAGATAAACTTTGCTGTCATAAGCCGCTCGTAGTTCTGCTGCGACTGCTTCGAGCTTCTCTTTTCGTCTTGCAGCTAAAATCAACGATGCACCTTCTTGGGCAAACATTTTGGCACAAGATGCACCGATACCACTACTCGCTCCTGTAATTACGACAATGCGATCTTGAATTGAAACCATATTCATCTCCTGAAAAATGCTATTGCTGTTAACAGTATCAAAATCAGCAACGCTAACTACAAATCAATCATCCAGCTATCTCGATGGTGAAAATTTGCTTCTGATGCCGGATGACTTAATGCCCAATAGCTAAGCTGCCGATCTTGATCTTCGATTACAGTTGTAACGCCAACTTCTAAGCTTTGTTCAGGGGAAATAATTTTATTCAAGTTAACTTCTAACTGAAGCTGTAACCAATCAGCCTGCTGCAACACATTAAAAGGTAAAGAATCAAAAGCCATCTCTTCGGCTAGATACTGTCGATAGTTGGGAAAGCGAAAGACATTCCAATTTCCTGCGGGAGAGAGATTGAATTCCCAGTATTTAGTTGAATTTTTCAAGCCGATAAAAAATTCACAACAGGTATGTTCCCAAAGGTTGTCTTGACGAGTGGGAGAATTGACTATTTGAGGAATAATTATTGGCGATGATTTCTCAAGTCTATATAAAATTTTGAGTTGATTATTTTGACGCTCAATATTGCCAGAAATTTTTACCGTTGGTGCAGTATTCCTGGCGAAAGGAGAGAGATAAAAAGTTGATTTCATCTTAAATTATCAATTATTAAGCTAATTTCTGCTTCCTGTTTTTCGATACTTTCGGTTAGTTTAAATTGCACCAAAGCTCTAGCTAAGTTATGTTCAGCATGATTGGCGTTAAAGTAAACATTGCCTTCTAAATAATCAGTAAAAAATCTCAGTCCTAATTCAAAAGCTAGCAATCGAATCGAGTCGTAGATGTATTCATAGTCATGCTTGGTCAAAAATTGCGCAACTGCTAAATAACCTCGTAAGATAGCTTGAGCGAGTTCTGGCTCAAAAGTCACTTCTTCCCAGGCAGCGGTTTCCTCTCCCAAAGAATTACAGCCAGATCGCAAACAATCTCCGATATCATAATGAATTAAACCAGGTTTAACCGTATCAAGATCGATCATCGCTACAGCCTGCTGAGTAAAACAGTCAATCATAATGTTATTGATTTTGGGATCGCCGTGAATTATTCTCAGTTCAAGCTTGCCTGATGCTTGGGCTTTTTCCAGAACCTTGGTTAAATTGAGGCGATCGCTGATAAATTTACGACAATAGCTGATCTCAGGAGACGGTTTGATTTTGTTGGCGGCTATTACTTGATTATAATGCTGGAGATATCCAGAGGTAATATGGAATCCTTTTAAAGTATCTGCTAACTGTGTTGCTGGTAGGTTATTGATTAAACTATGAAAAATCCCTAAGCCATAGCCAATTTCCGTTCCGTGCTGAATATTTTGAATCGTATCAAAGGATTGGGAATGATCGATAAAGCTCATGGCACGCCAAAAGGAATTGTCTTGAGCTATCCAATGATTTTGCTTAGCGGAAGTAAATAAAACTTGAGGGATCAACCAACGGCGATTTGTCGGTAGCTCGAATTGCTTTAACCTTTGGCAAACATAGTCAGATAAAATGCAGATGTTGCTCATGACCAACTCTGGCTGGCAGAATACCTTAGTGTTGAGGCGTTGCAAAATAAATGGTGGTTGAGTGTCTAAAGTAACTAAAAAAGTGCTGTTGATGTTACCACTACCGTATTGTTGAACATTAACAACTTGACCATTTAGTTTAAATTGATTAGCAATTTCGATTAGCTGATTAAAAGTTTGATTAATTGTCCCAGGCTTATCTGTCATATCCTCCCCAAGATTTAGGTGCAACTGCTGCTATAAGATGCCTTCCACAGAGCGTACAAGCTCCGCTCTTCAAGGCGGGGACAGCTCATTAACGAAGTCAGAGGAAGCCCCGTCGTTTCACAAGTCCGCGTCTGTCTGACAATTAGAACATTTTACTGCGCTTTTAGGTTGAGTAGAATACATGAGTTTAACTTTAAAGAAGCTAAAAGCTCATAAAGAATGATTTTGGGTATTTATATCTAAAGTAAGCTAATCAAAAAACTAACTAGATCCAGTTTATGATGGAAAGGCTAAGCCTAAAATAAATCTTAGAGTATGCATGAAAAGTCGGGCAAGTGTCGTTGCGGAGTTGTAATTCATGGGTGTATTTACCAGGGTTAACGGTGTGCTGAGTCCTGGTGCCTGTCTCGCAAATGGCGAATATAGAATCAAACAGCCACTTGGTCAGGGCGGTTTTGGCATTACCTACCAAGGCATCGACACTAGATTAAATCGTGCCGTAGCAGTCAAAGAATTCTTTCCAGAAGGGTGTTGGCGAGAAGGTGCAACGGTGGTTTCCGCAGGTCGCTGGAATTCAGACACTTATAGCAACGCTAAACAAAAATTTCTACTAGAAGGTCAGACTTTAGGTCAGTTTAATCATCCTGGAATTGTTCAGGTTTTCTATTATTTTGAGGAAAACAACACTGCCTATATGGTGATGGAGTATCTTCGGGGTAAAACCCTAGCGGAACTGCTCAAACAGCTTCAGGGTAAATTAAGCGAAGCTAAGGCCCTAGAACAGATTGCCAAAGTGGGTGAGTCTCTAGAAATTTTGCATCAGGCTCAGTTCTTACATCGAGATATCAAACCAGACAACATTATGTTGGCAGATGATGGCAGAGTAGTCTTGATCGACTTTGGTGCAGCCAGAGACTTTACCGCTAACTGTACCACCAGATATACCACCATGCTAACTCCTGGCTATGCTCCATTAGAACAATATGGACGAGCTTTAAAGCATGGCGCATTTACCGATATTTATGCTTTGGGTTCGACGCTTTATCATTTATTAACTGGAGAAGCTCCCGTATCAGCGATCGAAAGAGCAGCAGGGGTTGAATTAAAAACCGTTCAGCAGATTGCCCCAGAGATTAGCTCTCACGTCAGTAACGCGATCGCAAAGGCTATGATTATGGATGTTACGGAGCGATTGCAGTCAGTTCGCCAATTTCTCGATCTACTCCATTTAGATTCTAGTAAACTGCCGTCTAAAGTCAAATTAGATAGCTTTTATAGTTCAGCCTCTAATGTCTGGAGCGTTTTTGATGAACCTACCCCAGCCAAAAAGCAGAACCGCTGGGGTTCACTTGATCAAGGTCAAGCTAATTCCCTTCAGAAATCTCCCCCTAATCAAAACAAGTGGTTTTAAAAAACATGAAACTTGAAGAAATTAAAATTACCATGTTAGGCACTACTGGTGCTGGTAAAACCAGTTATTTACTGGGGATGTATGCAGTAATGCAAACGGGAATTAAAGGATTTACCCTGGCTGCCAAGGAAATGGATTTGGATTTAGAACTGACTCAAAGATGGGAAAAATTAATCTCCCTCAAAGGTGAAGATCGTTGGCCAACTCCTAACGCGGCTACTATGGAATACTACGGTTTTGACTTTAGCTATGGTTTTCGACCCTTGATGGGGTTTGAGTGGCTAGACTATCGTGGTTTAGCTTTAAGCGATCGCTCTACCGAACAAGACGTAGCAGATTTAGTTCAATATTTGACTGAATCTCAATGCCTATTTTTGGGTATTTCTGGGGAGTATTTAACTAGTCCCATTGCGCCGACTACGGTGCGAGAAATTAAAAGCGATCGCATGAATCAATTTATTCAGCAGTACATTAGCGTAAATAAAAACCCCAATCCTAAAAATCCTTTTCCTGTGGCAATTGTGATTACCAAATACGATCTGTGCCACCATCGAGACAAAGACGAAATTATTACGGATGTAAAAAAGTTATTTCAGGCGTTGTTTACTCCCAATTCAGGTTGGTTAGTAATGATTTGTCCTGTCAGTTTAGGCAAAGAACTATGTAATGATCCTGACAATGCTAATATCATTCCAGTTAACGTTCATCTACCTGTGGTTTTTGCAGTGTATTCTCAGTTGCGAGCTTATGGTCTTAAATTAAAGTCACAACGCGATCGCCAAACCCTTGCCCTGGAAACAATCAAGCAGTCCAATCCTCTACTACAGCTGCTCAAAAACTCAGAACTACAGGCAAAAAGCACTCAGCTACAGACTTGTGAGGCCGAAATTGTGACCGTAGAAGAAAATATGAAGTTGCTTTCTGGGGAACTACAGCAAGCTTCGCTTTATTTTAATGGCAGCGAGGTAACTGCTGATGTCTAAGCGAGAGTGGGCAGCAATTATCTATGGACGAAGTTATCATTTGGATTTTCGCTTTATTACTGTCCCAGACAACTTCACTGAACAAGATCTTAACTGGGCCTCACCATACATTATTGCCACCACTCAGCAAGCGAGAAATTTAACCAATTCTCCCCGCTGGTCAATGTTTAAAAACGATGACTACTGTATCGTTGGCGTTACCTGTATGGTGCGGGATCTCATTGGTCAGTTAAGCGAGGACTCGATCAAAGTTATGGCAAAAGACGATCGCGGTAGACCCCTGTACGTTTTTGTCGGTTATGTGACTCAATTAACTCACGATCAAAACATCCAAAATTTTCCTGCTTATACAGAAAACTGTTTAGACAGCTTCAAGATTCTCTATCAAGAAATTGCCAAGGTCTGGTTAGTCAAAGATTACGAGCAAGATACCAGAAATCCTTTATTTAGCCAGTATCAACCTCTAAGCTTTGCGGTTGATCTCTCGGCGACCAACGCTCAAATTCTTCAGTTAAACGATCGCTCTAAATATCCGCAAAAAACTTATCTTTGGCCTAGTTTCACTCAACAAAATAATCTATTGTGGTTAATCTCAGCTCAATGTCTAAAAGCGACTTCTACTTGTCTCAACATCAAGGGAAACGCATTAATTAATAGTCCTTTCCTCAATCAAACTATTACGCAACTAGAGCGATTTAAAATTCAAGATCGAATCATTGCCGCTAAAAAATCTCAAATCGAGCTATCCCCAGACCCAGATGCTCAGATTAATTCGTCTTTCTCCCAAAAAATTTCCCACCGCGCCCAAGAAGATATCGACCTTACTTTACAACAAGCTGCTAAAGTAGCCACTGCTAGCCAAGAATTGATCAATAGCTTTACTGATTGGTCTAAACCTAGCCAAAGCAATCAGAATCAGCCAAATTCTAGCAACGAAGCGGAATTTGGTTTTAAAATCAAAAAAGCTGCGTCTTCTTCTGATCATCAAGATTGGTTTTAGGTAAGCTGCAAGTCTGTGGCGATAAACCTGCGGAAATTAATTGGCATGACTATAAATATTAATCTTCCCTTAAGTATTGCGCCGATGATGGATCATACCGACCGCCATTATCGCTACTTCCTGCGTCAAATTAGCCGTCGCACTCTACTATATACAGAAATGATTACTTCTCAGGCGATTCTTCACGGCGATCGCTCTAAGCTGTTAGACTTTTCTCTTGAAGAAAAACCGCTGGTACTGCAACTAGGGGGAGATAATCCGACGCAAATAGCTGAATGCGCCAAAATTGGCGCAGATTGGGGCTATGATGCTATTAATTTAAACGTTGGCTGTCCCAGTCCCAGGGTACAAAGCGGTAATTTTGGGGCTTGTTTGATGATGCAACCAGAATTAGTCGCCAAAGCAGTGGAAGCAATGCAGCAGGCAGTTAAGATTCCCGTGACGGTCAAGCATCGTATTGGGGTAGACAATTGCGATCGCTATGAAGATATGGTTAACTTCGTTCGTATCGTCTCCCAGTCTGGCTGTAATCACTTTAGCGTTCATGCCCGTAAAGCTTGGCTACAGGGTTTGAGTCCCAAAGAAAATCGCGATGTTCCTCCTTTACGTTACGAAGATGTTTATCGTCTGAAGCAAGATTTTCCTCATCTGTTTATCGAAATTAATGGCGGTATTACCACCCTCGAACAAACTAAAACTCATTTAGAATTTGTCGATGCAGTCATGATCGGGCGTGCTGCATATGATCGCCCCTATACTTTTGCTACGGTAGACCGAGATATTTTTGGCGAATCTGTAGTAGCGCGATCGCGTTACGATATTGTCGAGGCAATGCTGCCTTATATAGACTATTGGGTAAGCAAGGGAACAAAGCTCAATTCTATTAGCCGCCATATGCTACAGTTATTTGCCGAACAGCCAGGCACCAAAGCTTGGAAACGCTATATTACTGAAAATGCCTGTTTACCAGGGGCAGATTCTTTGGTTGTTAGCAATGCTTTAGCTAAAGTTACCAATGGATAATTATTGATTATCCATTATTGAACAGGTAGATAGGGACAATTTGCCAATCCCCCGTACAGAGATCAAGGTTAAAAAATGGTGGCAAAAAAAAAGAAACCCCAAGAATTGCAGGGCAAAGAATTAGTCAAGGAAGTATGTCGACGTATTCGAGTGGCGCGCAGTTATTGGGATGCTCATAACAATGCTGCTTGTCGTGGAGAAAGAGAAAAAGCATTAGCACTCTACAACACCTTAACCAAAGAACAAAAAGAGCAAATTCCTCAACAGTTAAGAATCTGGCTACGCTATCGCAGTGAAAAATATTTTGGTGAACATCGCACAGCACCCACAAACAAGAGCCAAAAGTCTTAATTTTAGATCGGCTAGATGTCAGCATTACTTGACATGATTGGGAATTAAGATATCGTAAGCAGAGGCTTTTCATAGTAGGATAATTCAGGTCTAATAGAGTCCAACGTGCAATCGATTTTGGCTAAGATATAGCTATGGCAGAGGCAAAAATTGAATTTGATCGCGATCGCGAAGCGTACCCGAAGGGTAATCGCGCTACTCAATACGATCTTGATATCCGTAAAGCGATTCTAGGCTATGAGTCTCTCCATGGCATGACACAGAGTTTATTACAGACTAGCCTCAGTAAATCTGCAAGACTGTTAATTGTTGGTTCGGGTACAGGGATGGAGTTGGTTAATTACTCAAAGCTAAATCCAGAATGGTTATTAACGGGCGTCAATCCTGCCGTTAGCAATTCAATCTACTTTGTAACTGAAGCCAGAATCATCGAACTATTAGAGGCTGCTGGATTTAGTCAGATTAACAAGTTTTATAATGCTTTTTTATTTGGGGGTTGGATTGCTCAATACACTCGTAGCCAGTGCTTAATTGCTGAATTTTAACTATTTCATCTCAATCTTGTTTACTTACTCATCCATACACCGATATGACTGAACCAATTCGCATCTTAATGTGCGCCCCCGATCACTATGATGTAGACTACGTAATTAATCCTTGGATGGAGGGGAATATCCATAAATCCTCTCGCGATCAAGCCGTGGAACAGTGGTCAAAACTAAATTTTGTACTGAATGACCTGGCAAAGGTAGAGTTAGTTCAAGGACAGCCAGGCATACCAGATATGGTATTTACGGCTAATGCAGGTTTGGTATTGGGAGATAATGCAGTTCTTAGTCGTTTTTATCATCCCGAACGTCAGGGAGAAGAACCATACTTTAAGCAATGGTTTGAAGACAACGGCTTTAATGTATTTGAATTGCCCAAAGACTTGCCTTTTGAAGGGGCAGGAGATGCTTTATTAGACCGTGAAGGGCGGTGGTTGTGGGCTGGCTATGGTTTTCGTTCTGAATTAGATTCCCACCCCTATATCGCTAAATGGTTAGATATTGAGGTATTGTCTTTACGTTTAATTGACGATCGCTTTTATCATTTAGACACCTGTTTTTGTCCCTTATCAGGAGGCTATTTACTCTACTATCCTGGGGCATTTGATTCTTATTCCAACCACATCATTGAAGGGCGCGTACCCGAAGAAAAGCGAATTGTGATCGCTGAAGCCGATGCAGTTAATTTTGCCTGCAACAGCGTTAACGTCGGGCAGTCGGTAGTGATGAATAAGGCGAGTGATAGTCTGAAACGGCGGTTGTCAGATGCAGGCTTTAGCGTTATTGAAACACCCTTAACAGAATTTCTCAAAGCTGGCGGTGCGGCTAAATGTCTGACTCTAAGAATTAACGAGCCTGTCTTGCCAGATGTTCATGCCAGTACCCCTGTAGAAAGTCGTGTCCTACATATGGAGGGACATTTACTAGATGCGGGGATTATGAACCGTTCTTTAGATTTAGTCGTAGATAACGGCGGTAGCTTTAAGGTGCTGAACTTTAATCTGGGTGTAGAAAGAAAAAGCACTTCCAATGCAGACGTACGCATATCTGCCCCTGACCATGAAGTAATGGAAAAAATCATGAGTCAGTTAATTGAACTGGGTGCAGTTACCCCTAGCGATGATTTGAGCAATGCGGTAACGCAAATCTGCGATCTCGATGGTGTTGCCCCTGATGACTTTTATGTCACCAATATCTATCCGACTGAAGTTAGGGTAAATGACCAGTGGATCCGAGTGCAAAAACAGCGTATGGATGGGGCAATTGTAATTAGCGATGGTTCTGGTGGAATAACTGCTGAATGTAAAATACTGCGAGATTTAGATCAAGGCGATCACGTTGTCGTCGGCATCGAAGGGATTCGTACCGTCCGCAAAAAATCCAACCTAGATCTCAAAGCCAAAGAAGAATTTAGCTTTATGGGTGCGGGGGTATCCAGTGAAAGACGAGTTGAGTTAGTCGTAGAACAAATCGCCTGGGAATTACGTCAAATTCGCGATCGCGGCGGAAAAGTAGTCGTTACCGCAGGGCCAGTGGTCATCCATACGGGCGGGGCAAAACATCTTTCTACCCTGGTTCGTGAAGGTTATGTTCAAGGCTTACTTGGCGGAAATGCGATCGCCGTACACGATATTGAACAATCACTGATGGGTACTTCCTTGGGTGTTGATATGCAAAAAGGTACTCCAGTCCGCGGTGGACACCGTCACCATTTAAAAGTGATTAATACAGTACGACGTTATGGCAGCATTGCCAAGGCAGTAGAACAAGGAGTTATTACTGAAGGGATCATGTATGAATGCGTCAAGCATAATGTACCTTTCGCCCTGGCTGGTTCAATTCGGGATGATGGTCCCTTACCCGATACCCAAATGGATTTAATTAAAGCCCAGGAGGAATATGCTCAACTCCTCGAAGGTACAGACATGATCTTGATGCTATCTACCATGCTGCATTCGATCGGCGTAGGTAATATGACCCCTGCGGGAGTAAAAATGGTCTGTGTCGATATTAACCCTGCGGTGGTGACTAAGTTAAGCGATCGCGGTTCAGTCGAATCAGTCGGTGTGGTAACAGATGTCGGCTTATTCCTTAGTCTGTTGGTTAATCAATTGGAGCAGCTAACTAGTCCCTATCAGGCTGTTTAAAACTTATCGGTGATCAAGCTAGTTATAGTTAACAACATCCTAAATACAATATCTAAGAAAAATAGCTGCAAAACTCGATTGCAGCTATTAGCTTTTATTTCTGGATTTTAAATTATCCCTGGCCCTTTTCCGCCTGGTTCGTTAATTTCTTTGAGTTCTTCAGCCCGTTCAACTTTTTCTTGTTCTTGCTCTTCTCTTAAATCTCCTGGTTCTTCAATATACATTTCAGGCTCAATCGCATAGTTATTAGCTAAGCCTTCACGATCTACTGTATAACCAGAAGTAGTATCAAGATCTCCCTCTTTATCGGGCTGTTGCTTAAAATTTTCGCCCTCTCGTTCCATTCTGGCTGCGGTTTCAGCGGAAGTTATCCCACGATCATAATTGGCATCATTAGGGGTTTTATTTTCCATATTTATCCCTTTAATATTAAATTGTTGTGCATGCAAACAATTTTATCAAACTAAACTAAACTACTCGTCAATCTTGAGAATGATGTCAGAATGCTCTTTATTTTTCCAACCAACCAGATTTATTGCCTAAAAGTTCCGTATAGCGATCTCTTTATAGTTAAGTCAAAAGATCTTGGTGCTGCGCTGTCAAAAGTCAATAGTGCAGAAATAGTATTATAAGATTGGCTAAAAACAGAAGTCGGACTGTGAATTACCCTAATGAATTTGTTAACCAAGCTGCCAGAAAGTTTAAAGTACTATACTAATCAAGAACAAAAAACTTAAATTAAACCCGTTTAGCTAATAGCTTTAGTTAAAGTCTAAGTCAGACAAAAATTTGGCAAGGGAGCGACTGCTCAAACCTAAGTTGACAGACTACCAGTAATTTGTATTAATTAATCCTACAAATATAAATCAAAAAATTTAACACGATGATTAAAAAACTACTTTTATTTATATCTTTCGGGCTGTTGGGTTCAACGTTAATTTTTTTAGCTGTGGCTGAATTTGCTTCTAACTCTCATGATGCAAGAGCAAATATCGGAGAAACTGATCATAGCTTCAACAGTCAATCACGTAGAGCAGGAACTGGCCGATTTGCCTATGGTGAAGTGCTACAAAAAAGCCTGCTCTTTTTTGAAGCGAATCGTTCTGGATCTTTACCTGATGACCAAAGAATCAAATGGCGCAGTAGTGCAACCCTAAACGATGGAGCTGATGTTGGTCGAGATTTAACTCAAGGGTATTATGATGCGGGAGACCATATTATCTTCGCTCAACCTTTTGCCTTTAGTATCGCTATGCTGTCATGGGGTGGCGTCGATTATCGCGAAGCATATCAACAATCAGGTCAATTAGACGAATTGCTTAAAACAGTAAAATGGGGGACAGACTGGTTTCTCAAAGCACACGAAACAGATAGTAACGGCAAAACTGCCCGTCTTTGGGTACAGGTAGGAGATGCCAGCGACCATCAATATTGGGTTCCCGCTGAGGAGATTGAAGCAAAAACCGCGCGACCTTCTTTTGCGATTGACCCAGAAAACCCTGGATCTGATGTGGCAGCTGGTACAGCATCAGCGTTAGCTTCTGCATCGATGCTATTTAGAGGAATTGACGATGATTATTCTGACAAACTGTTGCAAAATGCGATTACTTTATACGATTTTGCTGAAACCCATCAGGGAAAATATTCTGATTCGGTAGTAGCTGCTAATCCTTTTTATACCAGCTGGTCGGGCTATTGGGACGAGCTAGCTTTGGGAGCTGCTTGGCTATATCGTGCTACAGGAGACAGCACCTATTTGACAAAAGCCGAAAATTATCTTCGCGATCAGGTTAAATTTTTAGGAGACTGGAGTTATGCCACGGACGATCATTCTTATGCTGCCTATGCTCTGTTGGCAAAAGAAAGCTCAGACCCTTATTTCAAATCTGAAGTTGAGCGTTGGCTAGGCACTTGGCTAGAAGGTGTTCCACCTGTGCAGTATAGTTCTGGCGGATTTGCCCATCGTGCCGAATGGGGTTCGGCTGCCTTGAGTTTAGCTACGGGATATATAGCTGAGTGGTATTCAGATTTTGTCGAGCCTAACCAAGCTTATTCTGACTTTGCTACTAGCCAGCTAAATTATCTTTTGGGAGATAATCCTCGCAATTACAGTTATGTAATTGGCTTTGGCGAAAATTTTCCCCGACGCGCTCACCATCGTAGTGCTGCTGGTTCCGCAGCATTAGATGGTAGTTCGAGGTTTAACGATCATCTACTCATTGGCGCTTTAGTTGGTGGCTTAACCAAACCAGAAGAACATCCCCATAATGATCGTCGCGATGATTGGGTTTCAAATGAAGTAAGCATTGGTTACAATGCCCCTCTGGCTTCTGCTACTATCCAGCAATACAAAAACTATGGCGGAGAATCTTTGTCCGATGCTGAATTACAACGATTAATTGATAATTAGTTTGAATGCAGTTGATCCTGGTTGGAAAACCTGGACTCAAAATCAGCGATCGCTCTACTGGTATTTGTTAAGTTCGTCAGCGGTATCATACGAGGTTTAAAGAGCGGTGATTGGGTGTAGGTTAATACGTGGTGTTTGAGACATTGTTAAAGATACGTTGGAACATCACATTTAAGGTAAGGGCGATCGCGCGATCGCCCCTATGAGATTTATCTATTTAAACCTAAAATATGCTTTGACGAATATCATCTAAAGAATTAGCATTTTGTGGCACATTATCATTCTTTACTTCTGGTTTATCTGGACAAAACTCCAAGATTACTCTCATTCTCACCTTGCCTTTTTTCCACTCTCCAGATCGGGGTGTTAAAACTTCAGCTTCAACACCTTTATGCCAAGTGCTACGAGGTGGAGTTCCTAAACCAACTTGTTGTAGTTTTGCTGACAAGTCATTGAGTATTGACTGTTGAAAAAAGCTATTTAGCTGTTCCATGAATTTGCTAACTTTAAATGTCGTTCCGTTGTCAAAAGAAACAACTGCATTAGAGTTTTCGTGTTCTATCTGTTGAAAATTAGCTTTTGAGTTCATATTTGTAGTTTCGATAAATTTATCGATGATTAAGTTATACTTCTACTGATTTTGTCTAATATCATCCAGCACTGATTCCACTCGTTCTGGAACAAACTGTAAACAGATTTTAATTTTGCCTTTTTGCCAATTTTGATTAGGAGATAAGACTTTACAAGAAACTCCTTCGTTAATCCATTTGTCTTTTTTGTTGCGATCTATATGATCTCCTAAGCGATGTAAAAACTCTTCGGCTTTATAAGTATGATGATTGAGTAAAACATTATCATCTTTGTTGTCTATTGAAATTACTTCATCGCTATTAACTACTTTTTCTATGTTTTCCATAATTTGCCTGTCAATAATTTAAATTAACTTATTACTATTTCAAACCTTTGGTGTATACTATTCTGGACTATTGAGACGATGGCGAATATCATCTAGAGAATTAGAGTTGGAGCTATTAGATATTTCATCAGATTCAAATTGAATCACAAATTTAATCTTGCCTTTTCTCCATCCTTTTGAATTATTATCTTGTCTTAGAACTTGGCATTCAATGCCTTGGGTAAAAATCTCAGCATTGTTTGCAGTTTTGGTTTGTACTTTGATATATCCTTCATATTCTGCAAGTAACTGTTGAACTTTAAGGGTATTACCCGAAGTAAATCTTCCTTCATCATGCTTAAATACCGAAATGACATCATCGTTATTTAAAATTTCTAAATCTTTATTCATAATTAATCTCACAGTAGTTATAAATCACTTTTATTGATTTCTTGACGAACATTATCAAGAAGTGAATTTGTTTCTTCAGGTTGATCAGGAATAAATTTTAAAGTAACGTTTTACCCAAGTATTCATTAGTATTTACTTTGAAAATATCAGGCATAACTAATTTATCTTGATTATAAAAAACAATATTTTTGTCGTAGTAGTTACCAATTAGAATTACTATGATTTCCATTGGTGTTGTTATAAATTTCAGTTTTTGGTTCAATCTTGATCGCCATTTCTCGATTGATAACTGGTAATTGATGTTGGAATAATTTGAGCGATCGCCAGCAATCATTTAATCCATTTACCGCCTGGTTATACTGTTTGATATTTTGTTCTACTTCTAACTGCAATTTTTGATTTAAAGCAATTTTAGCGATCGCTTCTTGTTCTAAAGTTTGTTCTAAAAATGCTCTTGCTTGGGGATAATACTGTAAGATTTTGTCTGCCTGTTGTTGTGCCATCGGCAGCAAATGTGTCTTGATTGTTTGATTAATTGTCTGACGGAAATTACGGCGAATTGTCGTTGAAACTTTTGGTTCAAAATCTAACTTTAATAGTTGACGAATCGCAGGTTCAGCTTCTACCATGCTGGCGCAATCATATCCTTGAGAAGTCTGTTGCAATGTCTGACGAAACTGATAGATTGAAAAAGTTCCTTCATCATAAAAACGTGGACTTTCTCGCACATAAGGGAAGCCCACGTTATGCTATCCTTTTATTCATAGGCTTTTAGCCTCCGACAAACATAATACGGGCTTAGTTTTAAGGAATGAGTAAGGAATGAATAACCGAGTATCAGAGCAGAAGCTTAACGACGGTGGATACCACGTCAAACGATTAGTTAACGAAGCTAACGCTAGACTCAAGCAGATAGGCAAACAAGGTAAGAGAGCAACTATCGTCGCTAAAACGACCTCTCTAGCTCTTCAGTTCACTTTTAAGGATGGAAACGGGATAGCTCAAAAGCAAGTAGGCTTAGGAGCTATCGTCTTAAATCAGAAAGGGATAGCGAAAGCTGAGGAAATAGCCCAACTAGTAACTGGTCAGCTAGTAGCAGGTACATTCAACTGGGACTGGTTTAATGCTCTGATAGGCAAAGATACCTCTGAGAAGACTCAAGTATTAACCTGTAAGCAGATGGTTGAGCAGTTTAAGCCACACTTCTTTAAGCAGAGAGTGGGGAATAAGGCGAATGGGAAAAGTTGGTACGAACGTTGTAGGAGGTTAGAAGAAGTCTTAGGCAATTTGGATAAACCGATATCTTTAGCATTGATAAGAAGCGTAATAGAATTAACTGAAAATAATACTCCCAACAGAGGAAGAACTATTAGCGGTGTAGTAGAATTTCTCAGATACCATGACAATAGTGACTATAAAAAAGTTATTCAGGAGTACAAAAAGAACAATAATCCTGAACCTAGAGAAGGCGATCCTCCTAGTGACGAAAAGATAATTGAAATCTATAAAACTGGGTTCATTCCTTGCCCTACGAATAGAAAAAAGTATGGGCATCGTTATGGTCAATGGCAATTCTTATACGGCTTATTAGCTACCTACGGCTTGCGCATACATGAAGCTTGGAACATAGCTAACTGGGACAAACCAGCGATATTTAAAGATGGCGACTGGGTAACAATGGATGTAGCCGACGAAGCTACAATTTCAGCCCTGCGTGACGCTGGAGAAACAATAATTGCAGCCATTCTTGACCCTAGTAATACAAAACACTTTCTTTGCATCAAGCGCAATACTAAAACAGGTTATAGAGAAGTTTTCCCTCTGTCCCCTGAAGGTCATAATTGGATAGAAGAGTTTGACCTTTTACAGCCTTTTAATATACCTGATATTGAACGACCTTTAGAAAGAGGAGGGCAAGCACTAGGTGCGCTCAGGTGCAGCGACAAAACTACCAAGTGGTTTAAAAAGAAAAAATATGGCTTTACCCCCCACGAGTTGCGCCACGCTTACAACCATAGAGGACACAGGCAAGGGATTAATACAGATGCCCTGTGTCAGAGTCTGGGGCATGGTAGGCAAATGAACTTAACTACCTATAGGAACTCCAAGAGTAAAAAGGTGAAACTACAGGACTTAGAGCTAGCTGTGTCTAAACAACAACAAAAACACTCTGAAAATGAATTGTTAAAAAATAAAGTTAAAGACTTAAAAGCACAGGTACAGGCTCAAGAAAACGAGATTGAACTATTGAAAACCAAGCTGAAGATGTACGAAGCGATCGCCGAAAGTAAGAATCAAAAATAGTTAGCGTTAACCCAACTTATAGGTTAAGTTTCGGTTAGAATCTTTTACTCATAGTTCCTATACATAACGCCTCCCGTGGGGCGTTTTTTGTTTGCCCTAACTAACCCCTATCGTATTCTTCTAATATTACCCAACGAATTATAAATCATAGCAACTTATACCTATCTTCAGAAACAGACCCCTAAAATCGGCTAAAAGCGATCGCTGGTTGGATACTGACAACAAAGGGGCTTACAACCCCTTAACTCAAGTTACATCCTATAGGGTGCATATCAACTCCGTTAAAATATTCCTCCGAGGCGGAACAAGTAAAAAAGCTAGCTGAAGCCGAAGAATGTCCACCGCTTGACCGCAGGTTTTTTCGCAGCAGAAAAACGGTTGACGTTCGCAGGTGAAAGCGTAAAATCTGGTAACAACGCCTCAAGAGGATATTTACCACAGTAGAGCTACTACATCCGCTAATAGACGCAGACATCAAGTAATATCGTAGCCACTGAGGGCGCATCTGAAATGAGTAATATACAACGTAATACGTTCTAGGAATACCTACTAAGCCTAAGCTAATTACCTTCACACTACAGCTAAGGCTACAGGTTTTTAACTTAATATCGGCATTTGGAAAAACCGATCGAGTCGTCTTTAGAAAGTGTGACACACTTTGTGACACACTTTTCAGATACCCACCCCTACAGCCAAAAAAAAACTAATTCAGTAAGCTAGCTGTAACTAGCAGTACTTCGCTTGGACTATTTCTGAAGCTCAAGGTAAAACAGTACAGATATACTAGTTCGGCTTCTAGAGACAAAAAAAAATAAGCCCTGACAAGCAGAACCCATTTCTTTACCTAATCGAAATGATAAAACCAAACTCTGAAAAAAGCAACAACAAAATAGCACCCTTGGGGGGAATAGCTAGT
>JAIMKV010000078.1 GCA_020692205.1 Myxosarcina sp. GA_180221_E-2-1-MAG-40_15 | reverse complement strand
CAAGGTCTTAAAGCGATGAAACTTATACAGAGTCTTGTTTAGCCTGGTTGTCCCCCCGTCAGCTATGTCTTGTAAATTATTGAGGTTAACTTCATTATCAAAAACAATCTGTTTGATAACAGCAGCTTGAAAATCTTCACTCCAATTTGTAGCGTTCTGGGAAGAGAACGAAGTTTGACCAATAAATTCTAAAGAATCTCGATCAACGCTCAAATATATTTTTGTCCCCAGTGGAACTCCACTAAGGAAATATTTTGCTAAAGCTTGATTCCATTCCTTATAGTTAGCCAAAGTTAAAATCTTTTAAATACAAATAAATATGCAATATTTTTCAATTTTCGTTCTAACTGACTAATATTTGTGTGATATCGATCTATTAGATTGCTTTTCTCTGTTCAATTCTTTAAAGCAGCATTTCTGTATTTACAGAAATAAGTAATTACGTTTTTAAATTTGAAACCAAAGTTCAAGAGCGTTATGTTAAATTGTGTACACAGAGGTACACAATTAGGAGGCGATCGCAGTGTTACAAAAAATTGGCATACGGGAATTCAGAAATAACTTGGCAAAATATCTCAGTGCTACTGAACCTGTAGCTGTCATGCGTCACGGTGAAACTGTCGGTTATTTTTTGCCTACCCATAAAAAGCCAGAACAAGCAGAATTAGAATCTTTGAAAGTGGCAGCAGAGAAATTAGATCGGCTATTGGCAGAAAAGGGAATCGCAGAAGACGAACTCGTAGAGGAATTTCGTCAACTACGCCAAGGACATAATTAGAAAAGTTTATGGCAGTAGAAACCAAAATTGTCCTCGATGCCAATATATTGATTCGGGCAGTACTCGGTAAAAAGGTGCGAAACACTATCCAAAAGTTTGCCAACTCCACTCAATTCTTTACTCCAGAAGTTTGTTTTGCCGATGCCAGGAAATATCTGCCAGCTTTGTTTGAAAAACGTAATTTACCCGCCGATGAAGCGCTCGCCGTACTAGAATGCTTGACCAGCTTAATCGCTGCTGTGGATGCCAACTTATACGAAATTTACGAAGTAGAAGCCAAGCAGAGGATTGCAGTTCGAGATATAGATGACTGGCCCATCGTGGCAGTATCGCTTATGTTAGATTGTCCTATTTGGACAGAAGATGCAGATTTTTTTGGCACAGGAGTAGCAACTTGGACAAGCGATCGCATTCACCTTTATCTATCTAAAGGCGAGTGACTACAAGAAGATTATCAGTATAATTCTTCTTGAAAGCTTTAACAAGTGGGCGTTTGCTGTCGCAACGCTAAATTTCTTTTTGTTTACAATCTTATTGTTTTTCCTTCTCCTCAATAACCTTAATTTCTGCTTGAGCAGCATCAATTAGTTTCATTATTCCAGGCAGTTTTTTGGCTAATGATTGTCGTTTTGAGGTTTCCAGCTTTTCTGGCATAACTTTTTGCCAAGATTGAAGATTAAGATAGGCTTTCTTTAAGGCTGCTCTCTCTTGAGAAAGTGCGACAGCTGTCGCACTTTTTTCTGCGTCATTATTATCTTCTTGTAAATATCGTTCAACGGTACGTTTGCTTTTATTGACTACAAACGCCAACGCCTGCATTAAAGATTTATCCCCGAATCCTGGTCGTCCCTTTAAACGCTTGTATCCTTGTTTTTGCAGTCGAACAGCTAAGGTCTTAACTTCTGTAGGCGTGTAATCGCGACGATGCTCATTCTCAGCTACTTCTACTTGAAGAGCCAAATCAGGCTCTTCGACCGCATCGAAGGACATCACCCGAACCTGAACCTCGTCAGCTGGAAAATGTAATTGATAAGCTTTGAAGTTTTCCTCTTTCAAAACTTTAATAGCGCTCAAGCGATGACCACCTGCCAATAACCGATTTCGGACATCAACTACTAAAGGTTCTAATAATCCCAACACAGCAATAGACTCTGCTAATGCTTGAACGTGAGTTAGATGAATTGGTCTTGTATCCGCTTCTCTATCTTTAATTTGATTGAGCTTTAGAGTAATTTTTTGTTGGCGGTCTAGCTCTTTTTTTTCTAGCTGCTGCTGGTCTTTTTCGGCCATCTCATTGGTGGTCGCTTTAACAGCACCCCAGTTGGGATTATTTTTTTTCGCCATGACATCCCCAGTTGGCTATTTCGAGTAAATCTTTAGCTCCTCGACAGTTAGGAGCATACTCCATAATTGGTGTTTGATTGGCGGTTGCGTTCGCCATTTCCGTATCTTGATGAACTACTAAATGTTCTACTTCTGGATATAAATCTGCTAAGACCATCTCTAGATTTTTATCTAGCTTACGCCGTTTATCAATAAGCGATTGTACAATCGCCCAACGACCCGCAATTTTACGCCCCTTTTCTTTAGAGGAAGCTAGTTCATTATGTACTCGTCCTGCACCCATAATCGCCATTGGGTGAGCATTAGCAACAATCAACGTTGAAGATGCTGCAAACAATGCTAAACGCTCTAAATGCTCGTTTCCAGGAGGACAGTCGAAGATCATTGCATCATACTCAAAATCACAGAGGGCATCAGCTAAATCTTCTGAATGTGCTGTTTGAACGTGGTGATTACCGAGTTCAGCTCCTCCTGGCAGCACATCCAAATATTCGTTAATCCTCAAAGGATGAGGTTTCTTTCCCATTAATAGTTCAGCCGTCCCAGGTTTAGTCGGATCTCCTCCTAAAGCAAAAGCAGCATTGGATTGTGGATCTAAATCGATCACTAAAACTCGTTTATTTTGGCTAGCCAAAACCGAAGCAATGCCACAGGAAATAGTTGTTTTACCAACTCCTCCCTTCCTTCCAGCTACAGCAATACGGGGAACGTTCATCAAACTTATTTTTGGTAATTGCCTCAAGGGTAGTCAAGACAACAAGACACAGCCAGGAGAATTAATAAACTTTTACAAAGAAAGAAAACTAGAACACGAAAATAAGACTTTTCTTTAGCTCAATCTCATCTGTTTACCTGATATAATGGACATTAATTGCATAAATGTAAAAGTTATGGCTTCAGGAACTATCACCAGAAAATTGGATATGCCTCGTCAAAAGATTTCCCCAGGGGACAAACTACTCTTGGTTTTCCAAACTCTACTTGATGAGGAATCTCCGGCAATCCTGACAGCGATCGCCGATAGTCTCAATTATATTCAAAACAGCGAACCTCAAAGCGATGATTTTGTTAACTTACTTTCGGACAAGGACTATTCTCCGCAGGAGCGCAAAAGACTTCACATTCAAAATGTGATTAATTCTTTTAACTACAGAAGAGAATTACTTAAAGACACGGTGAATGTTAATCAAGTCATGGAGATTTTGAACTATGACTCTAGACAAGCTCCTCTAAATCGACTCAAAGCCCATAGTTTAATCGCCATCAAGGATAATCAGAAATGGTGGTTTCCCCTCTGGCAGTTTGATGCCAATACTAGCGATGGCATTATTGATGGCTTGAGTAGAGTTCTTAAGGCTCTAGATTGCTCGAACCTAGCTAAAGTCAGTTGGTTAGTTAATCCCTCACCCTATTTTGAGGGTCAAACACCCTTAGAAGTGCTGAAATCAGGCGAGGTAGAACGAGTTGTCGAGTCTGCTCAATCTGTAGGAGTAGTATTCTAATAATTGAAGCATGGTTTTGATTCTACCTCCACCACCTACCGTTACTCCTCGTCCCCAGCATGAAACAGTTGAAACACAAACAACACTAGTTAGGATATTCAATCCTGCTAGTCGCTATAAAACTCAAGCCAGTACTTATCGTTATTTTGGACCACTATTACGCTTCGATCATCATCAACCTCTGACTAAAGAAGAGGCAGTGAAGCTTAACGGGAAAGAAGATCCCAATCGGGGTATTACCTACTGGGGATTTACCCTTTCTTGCTGCCTGGTAGAGCTTTTTGGTGATACTAAAATAGTGGAGTTTAAAGATTACGAAGTGGCGATCGCCACTCTGGAACAGCCTTTACTACTACTAGATATTAGAGATCAAGGAGCAATGGCAGCTGGCTCAGTGGCAGCTTTAGGTTCGGTCGCCGATAGGTTTGTTTCTCAGGCTTGGTCGCGCTTCTTGCTCAATAGCCTCAACGGGGGTAACACTAAAGTACTAGCTTCGCGTCGCCCCCGCAACGGCTTTTCGCGCTATTTTTACGAACAAATTGACATTTACCAAAAAGTTGATGGCATTCTCTACAGCAATGCCCACAACGGAGAAAAAGCGATTGCCCTTTACGAACGTAGCGAACCGATTATCTCGAATGCCAAGATTCAAACTAGACCACTAAAAGACAGAAGTATTCGTCATCTTATTGATGCTGCTGTTGCTGAAAATAATATGAACTGTTTTGAACCTTATGGCTAGTAATGAAGAGTCAGATCGACAGGGCAAAAACTAGATCCAGCTTTCGTCCGCTAAAGTAACCTAGTAATCGCTTTTATTAACAGGTTTGATGGGATAATCAAAAGTTAAGACTTATTGGGATTAATTTATGTCCGATCTAACGAGTCCCATAGCTCGTTTAGAAGCGTCATTATCTACTAAGATAGGTTCGTCATTCGACATTGACGAAATACCTGATGTTGTCGATTTACTATTAAGAGAAAAGCGATCGCCCAACACTCGACGAGAATACAAAAAAGACATTAATAAATTTTTTCAAGCGATCGCCAACGAGCAGCCTAACAGAGATTTAGTTTGGGAATTTCTGCACCTAGAGCAGCAAAAAGCAGTTCAATTAGTCCTGAACTACAAAGCCCAATTAATTGAAAAAGGACTAGCTGAAGCCACAGTTAATCGTCGTCTGGCTGCTATCAAAGCTTTAACCGCACAAGGTCGTAAAATAGGCGTTTGTAACTTCACCTTAGAAGATATAAAACGAGAAAAAACTAAGCCTTATCGCGATACTTCTGGAGTAGATAAGGATGCTTTTATCCGCGTACTATCTATTCCAGACGCTCTTAGCGATACTATTTACTCTCAACGCTCCCAAATTAAGGCAGTTAGGGATTATGCCCTACTCCGATTGCTTTGGGGTAATGCCCTGCGTCGAGGAGAAGTATCTCAGACCAACATCAGTGATTTTGATGCGCATAAGCAAACTCTTTTGATTCTGGGTAAAGGTCAAGGAAGCCAAAAACAAATTATTAGCCTCAGTTCTCAAACGACAATCGCCATCTCAGAATGGCTAGTTGCCAGAGGAAAAGCTGCACCGATACTGTTGGCGAAAGTAATCAGTAAAAGCTTCAAACATAATATCAATTGAAATGATTAGTACAAAAACTTTAACTTTGTAAGATAGCAGAAAGGTTTCCAAGTATTACATGGTTTGAACCGATATCTTGAAGGTATTGATTTAAGGATAAATTGAACAAATGTCATTACATCCAAAAGCAATTCCGCCAGTTCCAGAAGAAACCTCAAGAGTTGCCCGTGCAGCTTTCCCTAAAGGTAATATTTACCTCAAGATTCGAGATACCTTGGGCAGTATTTACGTTGATGAGGATTTTGCCGATTTATTTTCAGTAAAAGGTCAACCCGCCCAGTCACCTTGGCGATTAGCTTTAATCTGCGTGATGCAATACATAGAGAATTTGTCAGATCGTCAAGCAGCAGATGCCGTCAGGGGAAGAATCGATTGGAAATACGCACTTTCTCTGCCTTTAGAACACTCTGGGTTTGATTTTTCGCTCTTGAGTGAGTTTCGGAAACGTTTAATTGAAGGAGGCTCTGAAGAACTGCTACTGAACCGAATCTTGGAACAATTACGAGAAAAAGAATTAATTAAAGGGCATAAGCGACAACGCACCGATTCAACACATATTTTAGCGGCAATTCGTCCCCTCAATCGACTAGAAACCTTGGGGGAGACGTTTCGGGCAGCCCTCAATAGTTTGGCGGTGGCTGCCCCTGATTGGTTAGCTAAACGCCTCAAGAAAGATTGGTTTGACCGTTATGGAAGGAGAGTTGAAAACTACCGCCTGCCTAAACTAAATCCCGAACGAGAAGCTTTAGGCAATCAAATGGGAGAAGATGGTTTTAGGTTATTGAAAAAAATCTATGCTTTGAATACCCCAGAATGGTTACGTTATCTTCCTGCTGTAGAAATCCTAAGAATAGTCTGGGTTCAACAATTTTATGCCCCCATTGACGGAAAAGTGAAATGGCGATCGCCCAAAGATATGCCTCCTTCGACCATAGCGATTCATTCACCTTATGATGTAGAGGCTCACTACAGTTCTAAAAGAAGTGTTAATTGGGTTGGCTATAAAGCTCATATCACTGAAATCTGCGATGAAGAGTCGCCTCACTTCATTACTCATGTTCACACGACCCTATCCACTGTCACTGATGAAGCAGTAGTTGAACCGATTCATTTCTCCCTATCCGAGAAATCACTAAAACCAGAAGAACACTTGATGGATCTAGGTTATGTCACCGCAGGACATTTAGTTTCTTCTCAGGAGAACTATGGAGTCGAATTAATTGGTCCAGTTTGGTCTGACCCGTCCTGGCAAGCCAAACATCATCCAAAATTCGCCAGTTCTAATTTTCAGATTGATTGGTCAAAGCAAGTAGCTGTTTGCCCTAGAGGACATCAAAGTAAAGGATGGATTAACAAAAGCGATAAGAAGGGACAATCAATAATTCATGTTAGATTTTCTCAATATGACTGTGGGATCTGTCCTTCTCGCAGCCGATGCACGCGTGCTAAAACTGAACCAAGAAGTTTAACTATTCATACAAAACAAGAATACATTACGTTTCACCATCGCCGTCAAACTCAAAATACTCCTGAATTTCTTACTACTTATAACCAGAGAGCAGGAATTGAAGGTACTATATCTCAAGGTGTCAGGCGTTCGGGTTTGCGTCAATCTCGGTATATTGGTTTAGCTAAAACTCATCTACAACATATTTTTATGGCTGTAGGGCTGAATTTGTGTCGTCTTGATGCTTGGTTAAATGGTGTTCCCCTCGCACCCAGCCGTTATTCAAGATTTATGACTCTTAAACCAAAAACTGGCTAAATTTTCGTGCCTGTTGAAATAAAAATAATCGTCTCTCCATGTATTACTTGGACGAAGATAAGATAAGTTCAATCAATCGTTTAAAGCTCTTTTGCACGAGCTTGTAAGATGACGCTTGCTTACCTAATCTCAATTCTTGTAAAACTTTTTCGGCTAAAGAACTCAATTCATCTTTATTAAGAGATTTTTTGGCATTGGAGCCTGATTTTTCAGGATTTAACTGCTCAGTTTCTCCTGAATCCGAAAAAATCGACCTATTGTGTTGAACTAAATTTTCTAATAGGTCAGCCCTAGTTATACCCAGGCATTGCGAGGCAATTCCTAATTCTTTCCATGTGCTGTCGGTTAGTCGTATAGAGCGGACTTGACGATAATCCTGATTTTTCAGGGTAAATTTCCCCTGGATATCTCGTTTGCGTTTCATGGCGTTTATCCATGCAATACATGGATAAAGTTTAACACTTATCTTCGCTCCTTGTATTACTTGGAAATGTGAGATAATTCCTTTACTAGATTTTTTAGAAACTTTGTACTAACTAATCTCTTTTGTAACGCGCTTGAAACCCATGCTGATTACTTTCGCCAACAGTATCTTCGCTAGTTTTACCCCCAACAAGAATAACTTTAGAAGCAGTTATTATGCCACTCCTCTAAAAGGACTATCAACAGTTTCATTAAACGATCGCACCAAACCTACAATTTCATCAGCCTCGTCATCGTTAAAGACCCCATCCAGCCCACTGCTATGAGCATCGGTAAAAGGTGATTCGTAGAGCATCCCAGGATTCATCACCCCATTCTGGGTCAGGTAATCGATAATATTTTCCACAAAGCGAATTTGATTGCCACTGAAGTTACCAGCTTCCAGATAGTTAGCAAAAGCAGCCTTTGCAGCATTGCGATCGAGTCCCACTATTTGACGAATAAACAATTTGAGGCTCATGTCTTTGCCGTAAACTTGCTCGAAGCGATCGCGACTTTCTATTTCCTCAGCCGAAAACAACATTTCTTCCAGTTCTGCTAAATCCCCCTCGGTCAGGACTACATTGCGCTTAAGCTTATAAATAGCGATGTGATCTTCATGTTCTCTGATAAAGCTTTCAACTTTTTTACGATACTGGTAGGGGCTAAAACCCGTTTGATATATGGGAACATCAACCTCGCTTACTTCTCCTAGTTCATCCTCAAAATCGGTATAGACAATGGCTTGCTGTGTGCGATCGATAAACTTCACCAGGTCGCGTATCCTAAGCCTGACCGACTCAACCATCATCGGGGTTACATCCAACCACCAGCTTTCATCCTGTACCGCTTCTATGAAGGGGAGCTGCTCTTTAACCATCGGTATGGTTTGTTTTGACTCTAGACGGTCGAGTAAATCCTTGAGCTTATCTCGCAAACTCACAAAGTCTTTTGTTCCTTTGAGGATCGATAACTGAAGCCTGAGACAAAGTAGGTCGAAGCGTTTGGCTAGCTCATCTTCTTTGGGCAGTCCGTTAGGTAAATGTGCCAAAGAATCGGCGATCGCTTCGGTATCTGATTCGCTCAACTCATTCCAGCGATCGCGCTCTGAGAATTCTTCAACCTGCTTGAGATGTCTGCGTACTAGAAAGTTCTTTTGCTCCATTGTGGCTACGTGCTGGTGTAGGTTGTCGAGTAATGAAGCTCGTAACTGCTGGTTGTCTGCCTTGGAATCTTGCTTGTCTGAAGCGGAATCTTGATTTGCTATAACCTGACTCAAACTGAGACGAGTTTTTACCAACTTGGCACTGATGCTTTCGGTTGGTTTCGGGTCTTTTTCGACAATTTCTTGGTTAAAGAAATCAAAATTACTACAGAGGTCAAAGATCGAGAATTTCTCCTTATGTTGACCAATACCAAAAAGATCGAGACAAAGCCTAGTTCCCCTGCCGATCATCTGGTTAAACTTAACCCTGGAGTATACAGGCTTAAAAAATACTAAATTGACTACTTCGGGAATATCAACCCCCGTATCCAGCATATCAACTGAAACGGCAATAGTTGGCTCTTTGTGGGGTTCGGAAAATTCATCTAATAAACTCTGAGAGTAATTATTGTGACTGTCTATTACCTGGGCGAATTTACCTTGATAGTGGGGATAGTTAAAATCGAAGCGTTGGACGATAAATTCGGCATGGGCGTGGTTGCGAGCAAAGACAATGGTTTTTCCTAGTCTGTCACCGCCTTCTACCTTTAGCCCTTTCTCCATCAGTGACCGCAAGGCTTGGTCTACCGTATCTTCGTTAAATAACCACTTATTAATCGCTGCTGCATTCACTTCATCCGGAAGTTCTCCTGTTTCTTCATCCCTAAACTTTTCTTCATACTCTTCTCGCTCCGCTTCTGATAACTGACTATATTTAACCCCCTGGCGTAAGAACTTAAACGGTACGATAATACCTTGAGAGGGGACTAAATAACCATCGGCGATCGCATCTTGTAGTTCGTAGGCAAAAGTGGGTACACCAGCTTCTAGGTCAAATATTTTATAGGTATCGCGGTGGACTTCAGAACGGGGGGTAGCAGTCAAACCTACTAGTAAACTGTCAAAATACTCAAATAACGCCTGATATTTCTGGTAAATGCCTCGGTGTGCCTCATCGACAATGACCAGATCGAAATAGCCAGGACTAAGGTAAAATTCTGCATCATCCTGATTGTTGATGCGATTAAACATAGTGGGGTAGGTGGACAAGACCACGTTCGCACTACCAGCATTCTTGTCTTTGACTGCCTTAATCTTCTTATCGTCGATTAAATTAACGGGGGTAACGGTAGGCAGATAGGCTTTGAAATTACGAAAAGCTTGAGTCAGCAGGGCGTTACGGTCGGCGAGGAATAAAGTTCGTTTGACCCAATTAGCCCTCATTAGGAGATCAACCAGGGCGATCGCGGTTCGGGTTTTACCCGTTCCCGTTGCCATCACCAGCAGGGCTTTGCGAGCGTTTTCTCGGTCGAAAGTTTCGGTGATCCTTTTGAGGGCTTCTAACTGGTATGTCCTTCCTGCGATGTCTCGATTGGGAAGTACCAGATCGAGACTTTTACGGTTACTACGGCGGAAGATGATGCGTTCTAGTTCTTCTTTTTGGAGGAAGCCATGAATTTCTCTTGGGGGATAGGTGACATCATCCCAAATCCAGTGATTATAGCCGTTGGAGTAAAAAATAACTGGTCGCTGCCCGAATTTCTGTTCCAAACAATCGGCGTAGAGTTTTGCTTGTTGTTTGCCCTTAGTGGGGCTGCTGCTGGTACGTTTGGCTTCGATAAGCCCTAAAGGTTTGCCATCATCACCCCAGAGGACGTAATCAACGTAACCCTTACCCACATTATTGGGCATCCCTTCAACTTCGTATTCCTTTGTGTCAGAAGCTTTTATATTCCACCCAGCTTCTTGGATGAGAATATCGAGTAGGTAACGGCGGGTATCGGCTTCGTGGTAATCGTGGGTATCGGCTACTGCCTCATTTTGCAGTTTTAATGCTGCTATTTCTTGTTTGAGGGCATTTAGTTGGGCTTCCGTCTGCTGCTGCCTATTCAAAGCAATTTGCTTCATCTCGTCTGCTTGATACAATTCGGCTTCTAACTCTGCCAACTGTTCCCTGGACATATCCTTTTGTATTTCGGGGTGGGGAATAAGTTTAGAAGTTTAGGGTTAAAAGTGAGGTTTCGATCCCCCCTAGCCCCCCTTATTAAGGGGGGAATTGAGTAGTAGCGACAGAGCCAATAGAGAAAGTGAAATAAATCCTCAACGATGCGGAGGGAGTCTTTGGTAGTAATCTGACTGGAACTGTGGGCTGCTAAATTACCGACTTTGTGAATTGTCCGAATCTTGGGGAATAGTCCAGGTTTGAGATTATCCTTGAAGGTTTGTTCGTGGATTAACGCACCGAGATTATCATCGTAGGGAAGTTTCAGGTAGGCATCGTTATTGTAGAGCCAAAGAACCGCTTGTTCTAAGGTAAAGCGTGCATAGAAGCAACTGGCACGGGGAGATGCAATTCCCATGCTTTCGGTATGGGTGGCATGGGTAAATAGTTCGGGAAACTGCTCGCCTAAAAAGTCAAAGTTAGATGCCATAGTCAATCTTCAGTCAATAACTTTATCGTTCCCTGTTTTATGATAATTATTACTTTCTAGTCAAGTTCGACAATTTAATTTATTCTTCTTCCAGTACTTTTAATGCTTCCTCTCGACTCATTGGTGTTTCGCTAATAGTGGTTTTCATAGCTTGATAAAGTGCCTCATCTTCTAAGCTTTCTAACAAGTGTTGATAGTCTTCAAAGTTGAGAATAACTTGGCGAATATTACCTTGAGTATCAGTAATCAATTCTTGGGCAAAGGGATAATTGCTATTGGTCATTTTCAAAAGTTCTCCACGATATAATTTTTCTACTCAAGATACGGCAAATTCAGTATAGGGGCGAATCCTAGGAGGATAAACGCGCTTTTTGTTATGCCAACCGACATTAAAGGGGAAACTAGGCTACAAAATCATAAACAGGTGTTTCTATAAAGTGACTGGGTTTTTGCCGTTCGCTAATAATTTTCTGAATGCGCTCCACAGTAGCAGGAGCAAAAAATTGTTCGCCAGTTTCTGGGTTAACTCTTGCGGGAACGTTTTCAATGAGGAAAAATTGACCGTTAATTTCTAATGAATAAGTTACCTTAGTTTCAATTAGTGTTTCTTGATATTCTGAGTTCATGATTGATTTATTCTTTTCTTTAATTTCCGCTATCCGAATACCTCTAATAATGGATTGATCGACGGCGTGTTTAGAAAGTTCAAAGTCATTTTGTTTGATTTTCTCCTGTATTGCTTTGATCGAAGGTGGCATATTTTAAAGTGAGTGTTTAATCTTTTCGATCTCCCCTAGCCCTACCCTTAAAAAGGGGGAAATTAAGAAACAGCAAATTCAGTATACGGGCGGACACTTGGCGGATGAAAGGCTAATACGATTTTATCTTTGGGAATCCCTGCTGCTAAGAAATCATTGGTAATGCCGTCTTCAATGCCATCTCGTTGTATCCAAACTTTGTCATCGATAATTTCAATGTGGACTAAGCACCCATGAACTCTAGTTTTGTTTTGCCAACCTATTGTTAAAAGTAAAAAGTTGTTCCGTTCTCGATCTATGATTAATTGTCTTTGGAGGTCGCCATAAGCATAAGGTATTTGAGCATAGTCTGTTAAAACTTGAGTAATAATTTCTCGATATTTATCTAAGTTATCCATTGTTGTATTTCTTCCTTTACTTCATCAAAAACTAGTAATTTTAGTCTTTTGTTTTCTAAGAGAATTTCACCAATCGGGTCTTGAAAAACTTCTGTAAAAGTATCTTGTCGAATAGCTAAGTATAAAATGCGTTCTGGTTCTAAACGAGCTAAAACATCTAAATATAGAGTGTATTGACCTAATGCTTTTTGTAGGTCGGATACAGCAGACGGACTAATAAAACTTTTAACCTCTACTGCTATTTTACGATCGCCTTGAGAGGCTGCAATTAATTTTTTCGCTCCTAGATCGATAAACAAGTCCTTGCGTCCCCATTGAATGACATAAGGGTCATGGGTAATCGTCCAATCGTCTTTGATTAGGGCATTTTTGATATTATCGTGATAAATGTCTTTCGCTGGCATGGTTAAAGTTCCCCGCGAAAGGCTTTTTGTAGTAGTGAGTTGAAAAGATTGTCTTGAGTATCGCAACACTTTTGATAAGAAGTTAAGCTACTATCAATTTTTCTTCTAATAGATACATATTTATCTTGTTCGCTTCTAGGCGGAACAAATATTTCAAATTCCTTTAATTCGCGTAAATTAAGAGTCTTTTGAGCAACACCCCTAGCCTGTTTATCAGCCTGATTTTTAATTCCAGGCGACTGCATAAGACTTAATAAAAATTCTGGATTAACCTGATCGGGATTCGGTTTTATATGAGCTATATGTCTTTGAAAACAAAACTTTTCGGTAGTACGAACTAATGCAGCGTTGCCGTAACTTCCTACGGTTGTGTACAAAATATCATCAAGCTCAATAGGACATCTCTCTGTCAATGATGCCCAACACTCTTCGGTAATATATTTACTAACATGAAAATCTATTTCACCATCAATAATATTACTTACAAACAAAAAAGGAACTCCTTCTGTTGACCATTTTGGAGACTGATGTGTTCTATCTGTTACGCGATTGCATACTTCGTTTAATTTTCCAGTTTTCCACCCCTTCGGATTAGTAACAGGATCGCCGAACATATCGAGAAAGGTCGATCGCAAGAGTTCTTCAGTTAGGGCGATCGCTTCTTTTCGCTTCCGTCGGATAGCATCAGCTTTATCCAGAATCGCAGCTATACGTTTCTGCTCTTCGAGAGGAGGGAGAGGAATCTTTTTGCTATATAGACTGTCCCTGTTTACTCCAGGAATAGCCGTTGTAATAGTTAAGTTTTCAAAATTAGCTTGCTTTAAAGCATAAAAAAGATAGCGAATGTCTGTTTCATCAGGCTTGTTTATTTCAGTGTAGAACGCTGTGTCGATGATCCACCCACCGCAGTCAGTATAAGTTACTTCCCCAGCAGAACCTTTTCTTCCTATTACCAGCGTAGGAAAACTTATCAAGGGAGCATCATGGAAACCTATTTGACCATTTGCACCGAATACGGGGATAGAACCAGACTCAACTCTATCTTTAGTCTTCAAAGCTTTTCCATAGTGGATTTTTACGATGTCTTTAACTGATACTAGAGGATGCGTATTCATCCCAACATTCCCTCCAAAGCATCAAGATCGGCTCTAATCTCATCTTCCAGCGATCTACTAAGCATAAAGCAACCTCCCTTTAAGAGTAGGAATATCGCGCCCTAATTCTTGAGCCGTTTCGATCCATTCAGAGATTACCACCTTAGCATTAGTTACCGCTTCGACATAGGTTTGACCATTTGCCATACATCCAGGTAATTCTGGCACTTCTACTATAAAAGCTCGATCTGATTGGCTACCATAAATAATCGATTCGTATTTAATCATTCTTTAAAATCTCCTCAATCTTAATCTTCAAATGAGGAACTTCTGTTACTACTGCATCCCAAACAATATCGAGATCGACTCCAAAATAGTTGTGAATTAATCTATCTCGCATCCCTGCTATTTTCCGCCATTCAATTTCTGGATATTGTTCTCGAAAAGAGTCGGGTAATTGTTTTACTGCCTCTCCTATAATTTCTAGACTCCGACAAAAAGCCCTTTTGAGAGTTTCGTCTTCTAGAAAAGATTCTTTAGTTAGGTTTTCACAAGTTAACATTAAATATTCAGTTTCATCTAAAATATGTCGTAAAAAATCTCTCGACCTTCTAGACATATTCAACCTCTTGTAAAATATTTTCTCCAAGGTAAGGGCTTAAAGAATCAATAGTTACTAAATCTACTTTACGTTCTAATAAATCCTCTAGAAAAAATGATAAATTCATAAAATTATTAAAGTTTTTTTGGTCAGCTTCAAACCCGACGAGAATATCGATATCACTTTCGTTATTAGCTGCATTACGTACAAAAGAACCAAATAAACCCAAACTACTTACTCCAAATTCTTTTAATTTATCCCGATGTGTTTGCAATACTTTAATTACATCTTGTTTAGTTTGAACTATCATTTTTCTAAAAGAGCCAATTTAATTAACAGTAATAGTTTCAAAATTAACTTGAGTCGTATCTGAATTATCGTTGACAAAATTCAACTTTTCAAAACCGATAACTCGACCATCTTTGTCCTTCATCAGAATTACCTCATCACCTGTTTCCTCTACCTCATATTCATCTTGTGGTTCGCCAAACCAGACAACTAGAGTATTTCCCACACGGTCATGAAAAACTTTTACTTTTGCCATATCATTTCTCCTTCTTTAATTGCACTGGTACGATAAGCAGTAATTAAAAACCCCTTACCATTTAATCTTTTGGTCACAGCACAAACCCATCTTTGATTACCATCTGTTTTATAAAATAAATAAACTTGTGCATCGCTTTGACTTAAATGAATTACATCGGGATTTATTAAAGTTTGTTTGACATCTTCTAACCTTCCTTTCATTATCGGATGTTTGACAGTGGTGATTAAATTCCAATAATTTGCAGTTGTTTGAACTAGAAAGCCGATAGGAGTATCGACTACAAACAAAATTTGTTTGTCTTCAGAATATTCGCTCAACCCAACATCTCCTCTAACTCGGCTAAATCTGCTTGAATTTCTGCTTCTAACTGCTTTAGTTTACCGATAATTACCTTTGGCGGTTCGTACTCCACTTCCTCATACTCAATCTCTTTGTAGCGGTTGATTGAGAGGTCATACCCATTATCCTTAATCTCTTTTTTGGGTACAAAGAAGGCTTTAGATTTACGGTCTGACTTCTTCTTAGGATCGCGGTTGTGCCACTTCTCAAGCAGATCGGGAATGTCATTTTCCTCTACTGGCTGTCGTTTATCATCCAGGGACAAGCCATCAGCATTCATGTCATAAAACCACACATAATCTGTACCGTCTTTTTCTACTCCCACCTTGGTAAAGATAATAACTGCCGTAGAAACCCCTGCATAGGGCTTAAACACCCCCGACGGCATAGAAACTACCCCATCGAGCTTGTGATTCTCAATTAAGGTTTTGCGGATGGATTTATGTGCATTAGATGACCCAAACAGCACCCCATCGGGAACGATAACGGCTGCTCGTCCGCCAATTTTCAGCAGTCGCAGGAATAAGGGTAAAAACAGTAGTTCGGTTTTAGTAGTTGAGATAACTTTGGTTAAATCTTTGGCGATTGTCGATTTTTCTACCGAACCCTTAAAAGGCGGGTTCGCCAGAATCATCGTAAAGGCTTCCGAAATGCCTGAATAAGCATCTGCTAAGGAATCTCGTGCCTCAATCTTCGGGTCTTCAATACCATGCAGCATCAGGTTCATACTGCCAATTCGCAGCATCGTCCCATCAAAATCAAAGCCGTGAAACATCTCTTGATTGAAATGCTCGCGGTTGCCTGGGGCATTTAAAACCAGATTACCATCAGAGTCTTTCAAGTCCCGTAAATACTCAGCAGCAGCAACCAAAAAACCACCCGTCCCACAGGCAGGGTCACAGATGATTTCCCTTGCTCCTGGGTTCATCAAGTCCACAATCATCTTGATAATGTGGCGGGGGGTTCTAAACTGTCCGTTAGTTCCTGCGGTAGTGAGCTTGGAGAGCATATATTCGTAAAGGTCGCCTTTGGTATCGCGATCTTCCATCGGAATCTGCTCGATTTGGGTAACCACATTGGTCAATAGAGCAGGGTTGGCAATTAGAAAAACCGCATCCTTCATGTGACGGGCGTAAGCAGTTTCTACTGCCGTACCACCGAGGTTTTTAATAAAAGGAAAAGCCTCATCGCGAACGATCTTGAGCATCTCCTCGGCATCGGTCAGGTTCTTAAAATGCGACCAGCGCGATCGCTGTTGTTCTTCGGAGAAAATTGGATTTTTAACTGGCTGCCCCAAGCGTTGTGCTTTACGTTCCTTGGCTAACTCAAGATCGTCGAGCCTTTTAATAAACAGCAAATAGGATATTTGTTCGATCACAGAGAGTGGGTTGCTGATACCATTATTCCAAAAAGTCGTCCAAAGCTTATCTACCTTGGATTTAATCTCACCTGTGATCGTCATGTAAACTCCTATTTAAGTGTCAGGGATACCCCCGTTGCGCTATTTTAGCCTTTGATTTGACAGTAAGGCTACGATGCCTTGCGTTTCATAGAGAAACATAACCTTTATCCCGCAGGATCGACAGTTTCCTTTAACTCATTCATCCAGCCGTAGCTGATAGTTCTATCGTATTGAAGTCTCCCCACTACAATACCAGGATGTATCCCTAAGCGATCTGCAAAGACTTTCACCTGTTCCTTTGAAAGCAACTGTGCTAATTCTGGATTATATTTCGAGGGAATTAGGAACTCTTTCGCCCACTGGTTTGCTTCTTCTTCCTGCAAGGATGGTACATCTTTACCCTTACTCCATTCATCCAGGAAAATATCGTCTTTTCCATGCAGTAAAATATGTGCCACTTCATGAAAGAAGGTAAACCAAAATCGATCGTTGCTCTTACCATAGAGGGAAAGTTGAATCAACGCTTTATGAGGGTTTAACCAACGAGCTACTCCGCTTACGTGCGCTCTGGATACCGAAGGCACTAAAACAAATACCACACCCGACTCTCTGCACAGTTGCTGTAACTTTGGTAGAAACTCCGCTGCTGGCAGCACGGTGAAACTACGCATTTCCTTAATAGCCTTTTGGAATTTTCCTTTGTGATAGTGAGGGCAAACTTGTTTTTCAGCTTCAACCTCACCGATTCGCAACCAGGAAGTGATTGCCCCAAGGTCGCTTTGCTCTTCTTTGGTTCGACGATATGCTACTTCTTTTCCGACATAACACGCACTCCAGCCTTCAGGAGAAGAAACACCAAAAAATGACAACATATCTCTGACAACCAAAGGCTTATTCTTAGAATCCAAACGACGTTTAGTAATCTGCCTTTGATTCATCAATTCCTTGACTGGCAACTGTTCTAGCCAGTCAACCCAGGATTTAAGACGAGTTTTTTCTTCAATTTGAGCAAGCTGGGCGCGATAGTCAGCTTCTCGGTTTAGCCAAAACTTTTCGGTGCTGCCCAATACTCTCGCTAACCGAACTGCCGTATCTTCAGTGATAGGAGCTTTGCCATTGATTAACTGGCTAACGAACTTAGTAGTGTTCTGTAGTCGCTCTGCAAACTCTACCTGTGTCCAGTCTTTCTCTTCCAGGATATCGGCAATAGTATCACCAGGAGGAGAAACCCAATCAGATGTAAATGATAGTGTCGTTACTTCAGTCATGATAATCTCCGATAAATACAATGCGTATGGAAGTCACTTTCGACCAGTCAATGCTGTTATCCTCATTCAGTGGAACAGGCTCGTTGGCTGACTCAAATACCAGTCGTTTTCCCCCGTCTAGATCGAGGGCGAATTCTCCAGCGCGATCTCCTTTGAGGGGGTGCGGTCGTCCTGTAATTAAGTCAGTGACGGCTTCGGCTGCCATAAGGTCAGCTAATCTCGTCCTTAATTTACGAGCGCATTTTTCGCCTAGTTGCTTCTGAGCCTCCCGTTGTTCTTGGCATAACTTCCTTAGTTTTTTGCCCTTGAAAGTAATTTCCATACCTATTGTATCATTTTTATTTACCAAAACGGTAAACAATTTTAGGAGATTTAAAGCCTACTCGATGTTTTGGAGATTGTCACGGCAGAAGAGAAAAAAAGGAAAAATTTAAGCAGGAAATTACTTTGCTTGCTCAAAGGCTGTTATTACTAGAGGAGTTGTGAACAAAGTGCAATTGTCCAACAAGCTGTTGGACAATTAAGTATTTTTCTATAGCCTTAAATTTATTACATTTTTTATTTATTTTGTAATTGTGCAGCCGATGCCTGGAGGCATCCCAGAATCGAAGATTCTGGAATCGGCGTAGCCGATTGCTGCACAATTTAAGATGACTGCTTTTCGTACTTACCAATCTCC
Organism: Myxosarcina sp. GA_180221_E-2-1-MAG-40_15; assembly: GCA_020692205.1. Taxonomy (GTDB): domain Bacteria; phylum Cyanobacteriota; class Cyanobacteriia; order Cyanobacteriales; family Xenococcaceae; genus Waterburya. The sequence goes on along the minus strand of JAIMKV010000078.1, from coordinate 3,029 downwards.
ACCTGACGAAACCGCAGATACTTGTAGAGTGTGGCTTTAGAGATATTTAAATTTTCAGCAATCTGATTGACAGGCATCCCCTCTTTATAAAAGCTTTCAGCTACTCTTGCTTTCTTCTGGGCAGCTTCAGATAGCCCTGGTCTTCTCCCTCCCATTCTGCCCCTGGCTCTAGCAGCAGAGAGCCCTGCATTGGTACGTTCGCTAATAACCCCTCGCTCAAATTCAGCCAGAGCTGCAAAAATGTTAAATACCAGCTTCCCCTGTGCGGTAGTAGTGTCGATCGGATCGTTGAGGCTCTTTAAGCCAATCCCGCGCTGACTTAATTCTTCAGCGAGCTCAACTAAGTGCTTGAGCGATCGCCCTAAACGATCTAATTTCCACACCACAATCGTATCTCCCTCACGAGCATTTTTCAGCATTCGATCCAAGCCTGGACGCTCTGACTTTGCACCACTCACTTTATCGGTGTAAATTTTATTGCATCCATGCGAATGCAGCGCATCCTTCTGGAGGGTCAGTTTCTGATCTTTGGTGCTCACACGAGCGTAACCTAATAACATTACATCGCTCACTGTTTAATAAACTCATTAATCAAGAGTATAATAAACAGTGTTTAATTAAACCGCAATAGTAAACAATGTGCAAAAATAGGAATTTTTGATCAGGAAGCAATCTGACTGGATTTTGAGAAAGAAAATTGAGTCGAGGTAGTTGTACTACTTAAATAGGTACAAAGTTCAATCATACGGACGTTTAAATAAACTCTCAACAATAGTTTGATGTATGAGAAGTTGATATTTAGAAGAAAGAATAACTAAATATTATAAGAAAGCGTATGGTAATATCATATGTTTTGAATAGAGGGATCTTGAAAACTTTGAAGTTTTAGTAATTCAAATAGTACGGGGTGGCTACATGAATGCGGGTTGGAAGAGTAGACATGATGTTTCAGACAAAGATATCGAGCGGGAAACAACTTGCTGGTACGCCCTTTTAAGTGAAGCCTGCCAAAAAACAGACGAAGACGTGGATAGTCTGGTGACTACTCTTTCTAACAAAGAGCTACATAGAAACTTTTTCTACGGGTACGGGACAATAGAAGGTGTTCCGTTTACAGCTTGGGGAAATACGTTTGTGTACTTTCCTGTGGTCTACGATGGGTCAGAGTGGGTAGGGTACGCCCCTCGTAATCCATGCGATAAGGCAACTGCTCATTGGGGAAAATGATAAAGGTGTTCTCGGATTGCCCTTTCGATACTGTTTTATCAAGTCAAAGCAGGGGATGTGCCTGTGCTTGATTGGTTAAACGAGCTAAAGCGCAAAAAAATGAAAGGTTTTCTTAGCTGTGCTGCTCGTATAGATCGACTTGCTACCTATGGGCATGAGTTACGAAGACCTGTCGCTGATTACCTGCGAGATGATATTTATGAACTACAGAACCAAACATATTAACGTACAGTACAGGATTTTTTATCACTTCGATGGTCAAAATGTTGTTGTTCTCGAGTCATGCGATAGTAAAGAAAACTTCGGCTGTTCCGAAGAAGGATGTTGAGTTAGCACTAAAGAGAAAAGAGAAGTTTGAGCTTCAACCCACACAGCATACATACGTGGAGGAATAAACAATGATGTCAAAAAAAACTACTTTTGATGCAATGGAAATTATAGATCGTATGATTGGTGATGATGCCGAAACGAGAGATTTGTATGAACAAGCCAAAGTCAACGTCCATGTTGCCCAGTTAATTTATGATGCTCGCGCCGAAGCAGGATTGAGCCAGACAGAACTTGCTCGAATGATTGGGACTAGTCAATCAGTGATTTCTCGTTTAGAGGATGCTGACTACGATGGACATTCGCTTTCAATGTTAAATCGTGTTGCCCAAGCTCTCGACCGTGAGGTGAAAATAGATCTCGTTCCGACAGTTCCCAGTTTGGAAGATGCTTCTTTTCCACGTCCATCTCTATAGAGGGCAACTACATATTTCTAATTACCCACTTTGTTTAAGTCTTACAATCACAATGCTTCTATACTTACAAAAGCTGTTGATATACATTGGTAAAAAACTACTTCAACTGTAGTAATAAAATTAAAGGGTTTTACCAGTCATGGACATTAATGAGCTAAAAAAATACAAAAAAGAAATTCTTCAGATTACAAAAAAGAATAAAGCTCTCAATATAAGAGTTTTCGGCTCAGTATCGACAGGAAAAGCAAACGCTGATAGTGATGTAGATTTTGTAGTTGATACAGGTGAAGATCAGAATCTAATCGACTTTATACGACTTCAACAAGAACTTGCTAGTTTACTAGATTGTGAGGTTGATTTAGCTCCTAGCACTACCTTAAGGGAAGAAATACGAGAAAACGTATTAAGTAGTGCAATTCCAATTGAAGAATTGTAGAAAGGGGATGCTTTTTTATGTCAAAAGAAAAACGTTCTTTTAGGCTTTATTTAAGAGATATTGTAGGGTCTATTGAGAAAATTCAAGTGAAGGCTTTAGGAGGAAAGGAAGCATTCTTTGAAGACGATAACTTACAAGATTCTATAATCAGGCAACTTGAAATCATAGGCGAAGCAAGTAACAGGCTACCCAAAGAACTGCTAGATCAATATCCTGATGTTCCCTGGGGACAAATTATCGCATTCCGAAATGTTCTAATTCACCAATATTTCCAAGTTGAGCTTAATCTCGTGTGGGCGTTAATAAATTCAGACGAACTAAACACGCTTCATCGGGTTGTAGCTCAAATACTCATTGATACCGACATTACGTCTGACTAAGAAGGTTGTAACTTATTGCATAGAGCAAGATTGCTCTATGCTTTCCAGATTGTCATCGGTTTATTCTATCCTCGAATTAAAAACGCTAGACTTCCTGAAGTACCCTGTAAACTGACGACCGAGCAATCTTTAACTTTTTAGCTATCTCGGTTGCTCCTAGTCCTTCATTTTGAAGTTTGACGATCGCTTTGCGATCGATTGATTCCTTTCTGCCAAACTTTACCCCTTTTGCTTTAGCCTCTA